>JAGHRS010000044.1 GCA_018066285.1 Candidatus Treponema caballi | reverse complement strand
TGCATTGAGCAACATTCGTTCTTGTAGAGAGTACATGGGGAACATCCCTTGTAAGACGCTGTGGCTGCGAGGGAATCATGACACAAACGGTTATCCTAATCAGCGGCTAACAAGGCAAGAATGCTTTACGGCGGTGGCAAGCGACAATGCGGCTAATGGTGCAGTAATCAATTCCGCAGACCCTTACGGCAATTACGGCTACATTGACTTTGCATCAAAGAAAATCCGTGTAATATTTGCAAACACATCTGACAATGACGACATGGTGGCAACTGCGCCTGCATCGGCATCTGATGCCGCACCGATTATTAACTGCCACAATTTGACCTCTACACAGATGCAGTGGATTGCGGACAACGCATTGAACTTCTCGCAGGATGGTTGGAAACTCATCTTCGTATCGCATTTGCCTTTCTTTTTTTCAAACGGCTCATCTGCATCGTGGTACAACTCGCATACTTTTGTAGATGGCAGCGGAAAGACATGGACTTGTAGCCTCAAAAATATGAGCGATATGCTGACCGCCTACATTTCAAAATCTAATTTCAGCGTTACTCACAACGGCACAACGGTTTCAAAGAACTTCTCCAGCCTCGCACATTACGCAGATGTCATGGGTGGCATCAATGGTCACGGTCATGCGTTTTGGGTGAACAAGGATAGCAAGGTTAAGTACATCATGGTTGGAAATGCTTGCAACGCTGGTGAAAAGATTTCCGAAGATGGCAACACATACACTAAGACCATTAACACAGCCAACGATACCACATTCGACATTGTGTCATTCAACACCACAGCAAAAACGGCGCAAACCATTAACTACGGCAGAGGCTATGACAGAGCAATCAACCTCGCAAGCGGTTACACTAATCTGCTTCCGCTGATTGGATACGATGACAACAAGAGATTGTCAACTTCAAGCGGCGATTTGCGCGATGCAAGCGGCAGAGTTACTACGGGCTTTATTGATGTGAGTGCTGGCGATGTTATTCGCATCAAGGGGTTGTCATTCCCGTCCTCAAGTGAGGGTACAAGGGCGATATGCGAATATCAAACAAGCGGAGCATTTATCTCCGGTAGTTATTTGTATACAACATTGACTTCTTGGCCGCCGTTTACATTCAACTTTAGCGGTGACATGGTTACAATCACATTATCATCAAGTGTGCCTTCTGCAAAGATTAAAGTTTGTGGCGATGCGCTCACGGGCGCAAATCTTATAATCACACGAAATGAGGTGATTGAATGAGCATTGCAACATCACTAACGGCACTCAACGCAGATGTCGAAGCGGCAAAAGCGGCTATTGAGAATAAAGGCGGCACAGCCCCTAACGGCACAGCGGATATGGCAGATGCTATTGCGGCAATCCCCAGCGGCGGCATCACTCCCAGCGGCTCAGTTACACTCACAGAAGAAAACACCTACGATGTAACTGACAAAGCACAGGCTATTGTTGACTTTTCAACCACACGAGCCAATCTTGCCGAAGCTGTCACAGCCAAAGGTGTTGACACACTCCCTACGGCATCGTTTGACACGATTGCGGTCAATATCGGTTTGATTGAGGGCGGCGGTGGCGGTGGACTTGAAAAAATCGGCACAGCCACAACCGACCCAACGGCGGGAACGGGATATGGTCAAATCTCAATCCCTGCCTCTGACGGAATTTTTTTGTTAACCAATGTCAGCGTTACGCCGAATAGCTCAAACCGCCTGCCGTGGGCGATAATTGCCCGAATTGACACTACAACACCCGCACAAAGTGGTGTTGCGTTCCAATTTAACCACGGCAGTTATGGTTTTAACACAAACGCAATTAGGCAGATTGATGGAATGCTGCAGATTGACGGCGCAAGTGCTTATCGTTTCGGCACTACCGCTACATATGATTTGTACAAACTGTATTGAGGAGGATAAAAATGCACGATGAATTGATTGTTATAAATGGATATATCATCTATGTCGGCAAAAACCACCCTCGATATACCGAAATCACCGATGCGTTGCACAACAAGCCTATTGCCGAAAGTGGCTATGATTATCGTCTGCGTGAGGACTTGACTTGGGAAAAGTACGAACTGCCCACCATCGAAGAGGAGCAGACAGCCTACACCGCAGAACAGCTTGAAGCAATGACCTCAACCGAACTCCGTGAGATTTGTGCTGAACTCGGCATAAGCGGAACGATGACAAAGGCAAATATGATTAGCCTTATACTCGGGAAACAGAGCAATTCGCTTTAAGCAAACTTTACAGCATAAGCGAAAACCAACTTACACGCGCGAGAAAGTATACTTACACGCAATTTACACCCGTGTAAGTATACTTTCCCGGAAAAGATTATAAGTACAGAGGTAATAATCATGGGCGATGATTACTACGACAAGACAGACAGCGGATTGCTGACGGATGAGTAAGGAGATGAAACACATGATAATTGCAATTGATGCAGGGCATTATCGCAGCACGCCCGGAAAACGATGCATGAAGAAGCTGGACCCGAACGAGACGCGCGAGTGGATTCTCAATGACAGAATGGCCAGACACGTTGAGGCGCTGCTGGCCGACTACGAATGCACCGTGCTGCGCTGCGATGATCGCACCGGCGAAAAGGACACCGAGCTTTATGAAAGGGCAGCCAAGGCCAACAGAGCGGGCGCTGCGGCATTCATAAGCATTCACCACAACGCGGGCGTCAACGGGCAGTCAGGCGGCGGCATCTGCGTATTCCGCGCTGAGAACGCCAGCGAAACCACGAAGAAATTCCAGAAGGCCGTATACGACGAGACCGTGTCGCGCACAGGACTCAAGGGCAACAGAGCGACTCCGCTGCCCGTGACAAACCACACGGTCACATACAACGCAAAGATGCCCTCCATTCTGGGGGAATTCGGATTCATGGACAGCAGCACTGACGTTCCCATCATTCTCACGGAGGAATTTTCAAAGCAGTGCGCTGCGGGCATTGTGGCCGCGCTGGTGGACATCTTCAAAATCAAGAAAAAGGAGATTAAGAAAATGGACAAATTTCCCGACATCAAGGACAGCGGATACCGCGATTACATTAACCGCGCCGCAGAGCTGGGACTCATGCAGGGATTTGCCGACGGCAGTTTCCGTCCCAACGAGCCCGTGACCCGCGGTATGCTGGCGGCAGTGGCAGTGAGGCTGAAGGAAGGCAAGGGGGGAAAGTGACATGACAGCACCGGACACCGCGATAGAGATAAAAGCCGGCGTCAGCGCAGTGATTGCCATAGTCGCCTCACTCCTGGGGAAGATCAGCGGACTCGTGATTATTTGGGCCGTTGTGGTTGTTCTGGACTATCTCACCGGCACCGCAAAGGCAATGTACACGGGTAAGTGGAGCAGATCAAAGGCACGGAGCGGGCTATGGCACAAGCTGGGCAGTTTGTTCTCCGTCCTTGTGGCGGCACTCTGCGACATTGCCCTGGGCATCATCATTGCGAACGAAGGCTCCTTTGGGCTGGGCATAGATTATCCGTACCTGCTTACACCCATTGCATTGCTTTGGTACACCTTTACTGAGCTAGGCAGCATAATCGAAAACGCCGCAGAGATGGGAGCACCCATACCGGAGTTTTTACGGAAAGCAATTGAAAGTTTAAGAAAAGCCACAGACAAAGGCAACGACACCGCAAACAAAAAGGAATAATTATTGTAAAAGTTTTCCCTTATTTTTTCCCTTAAGAGTTTGCGATGTATTTCAACGCATTTCATGAAATCGCATAAAAACCAGCGGAAAACGTATAAAATAACACGTATTTCAGCATATTTCAAAGGGGTGCGAAAATTCGAATCCTTCATCCGCTGCCAAGCAAAAAGCCTTGAAAACATTGAGTTTTCAAGGCTTTTTTTATTGCCTATTTTAGCTTTTTCCCTTATGTTTTCCCTTACGGGTTAATCATTGGCGAGTTCATCAAGGTATTTTTGCATGCGATTTGAGCTTTCCTTTTTCATTTTCTCGGAAACATGTCCATAGGTATCAAGCGTAAATGCTGCCGTTGCATGGCCGAGGTTGCCCTGAACGGTCTTGATGTCGTCACCATTCTGCAATGAGAGAACAGCAAAAGTGTGCCGGAGATCATGCAGGCGAGCATCTGGAGCACCTGCGGCGGCCGCGACCTTCTTGTGGTGGATATAAACAGTCTGTGGGGATAAATGCACCCCGAGGTCAGTAGTGAACACAAGAGCCTTAGCTCGTTCGGCCTCGGTCTGCCACCCTTCCCACAATGCCCCGGCCCGGAGCCGTGCGCGTATCTGATTATCCCTTACGCGTTTGAGAATATCCATAACGAAGGGAGCAGGGCATATTGTACGCGTCTTATCATTCTTCAGTGTGGACATGGTAAAGCCGCCTTCACTGATTCTTCGCTTTAACAGCTGCTTAGTTATATGCAGCTCGCCGGCCTTAAAGTCCACGCAGTCCCACGTCAGCCCCAGAGCTTCGTTTTCTCGCAGTCCTGTGAACAGAATAACCGTGAGCAGGTCGCCGTATTTATCCTCAGGAGCATGAGCAAGATACTGCTTTACCTGTTCGTCTGTGAGCGGGACAATTTCCCGCTTAGGCTTTTTGGGAAGTTCCGCAGCATCTGCCGGATTTGTTTTGATATATCCGTTTTTAACGGCCTGTGATAATGACTTCGTAAAAACTCCGTGTATGTTTCTCACTGTCTTATCAGAGAGCGGTACCTTTTTTTCGGTAACATTCCCTTTTTCGTCCTTCTCTGTAACCGTATGGCCATTCTTGAGGAGAGTATTATAAAACTGCTGGATGTCGTGAGGCTTCAGGGAAGTGAGCTTCACGGATCCGAGAGCGGGCTTGATGTGATTCTTTACTGCGGCCGTGTAAACACGCACGGTGCCGTACTTCTGTTTTACAAGATATTCGGACGTCCAAATATCAAGCCATTGCCCGACCGTCATTTTGCTGGGGTCTGAATACGTTCCCTCATCCACTTCTGTAGTGGCGGCCTTGAGTTTCTGCGCGACTTCCTTTTGGGTCTTACCTGTTATACTGCGTTGGATTTGCTTGCCGGTGCCGGGGTCACGGCCTGCGGTAAAGCGGGCCTCCCAGTACTCATATTTTTTGCCGTTTTTTATTAAAGTCTTTTTCCTTATTGTTCCCGAGCCTGATGCTGATTTTTTAGCCATAAAAAACTCCTTTACTTATCGGCACCCGTTTGATACAATAAATGGGCGCAAGTACCTTGAATTGACTCTCATGGTTATATGCGTGCTTACCGCTTCCGAGTTGCCGCTCGGGAGCGGTTTTATTTTAATATCCGTTCTGTTCCACACCATAAACAGCTTGTTCGTGCGTGAAACCCTCAAATTCTAATTGACCTATTAGCCCTTGTTTTGAAAATGCAGAGTGCCGTAGATAACTTTTTGCGCACTCTGCCGCTTCTTCGTTCCAATCGGCACCACAGTTATCTGCAGCGAACACCGCGTCTTCATGCTCAAAACCTTCAAATTCAAGCTGTTCAATAAGGCCAACATAAGAAAACGAACTGTGGCGAAGATATTCTTTTGCCATACGGAGCGCATTGCTTTGCCCCATTGTCAACTGTGGCTCTTCACTGCGTACAATCGATACTGGCTTGGTTTGCGGGCTAAATGCATCCATTATATTATTAACCCACCAAAAACCACCGCACGCAAACACAATTATTGCGATTATCCACAAGAAAACTTTCCCTACATCTTTTTTTACTTTGGGCTTGCGCTCGTTCTGTGCTTCTTCTCTTGCGAATTCTTCAATATCTTTCATGTTTTCTCCTTTCTTTCGGGTACTGTCCTATAAACGGCATTGACACTTCTTGGAATGTTATATATTATCTTATTCAGATAACAAATGTTTGATTTTTATCCACACGCAAATTTATGACAAATTTCATTCGACATTCGGTATGTGATTGTCGGTTTTTGTTGTGTATAATCAAATCAAGAACAAAACCAAGGAGGGATATTTATGAGTGAATTAGAAACAGAGCTACGTAAATTACTAACGAATTTGACAACAGCAGAACTCAACTATCTTTGTGATACCCTTCGGAGCGGGCACGAAGTAGCTGCAGAATTGCTTCTTGCTCTTGTTTAGAGCGTTCTTTTAAAATATTAACAATTTCATCAATCAAAACATCGCGCTCACGGCTTCCGGCTGTGGGCGCTTCTTTTATAATCATGTCATCTTCACCTAAAAGAGTGGACATATTTATATTAAAAACATCCGCTATCGCTTCTAGCATTTCAAAACTGGGCTCTCTTTTACCCAATTCATACATTGATATTCGGCTTCTTGTTGTTCCTAATGATTTTGCAAGCTCTTCTTGAGTCATATTATTTTTCTTGCGGAAGTACACAAGATTATCTTTAAACATAGACTGCACATCCTTTCGAGTTACCATATTACCACACTACGTGACATTATGCAATAGCCAACGCCACAAATTGTTACAAAAGAAAGACACAAAATGTGGCAAATTAGGGTTGACTTGTGCCACGCAATGTGGTAATTTACAGTTAAGCCACATACCGTGGCGGAAAGAAGGTGAAAAAATGTCTATAGCTGAAAGACTTATTGCTGCACGAGGAAATAAAACGCAGGTTGAAGTATGTGAGGCCATCGGGATTTCACGCGCCGCGCTAGGAATGTATGAACTTGGGAAGCGAGTCCCTAGAGATGAAATTAAGGTCAGACTTGCCAAGTATTATAACAAGAGCATAGAAGAGCTTTTTTATTGACGAAAAATGCCACGCATAGTGGCAGAAAGGGGGGAGCAACCCAATGAATGCCGATACCAAGAGCAGAGCAGTAGAACTGCTGGAGCAGCTTCCTGGGAAGTGTCAAATCTTACATACGTTCCCAGAGGGCGGTTATCTCAGCGCACTTAAAGTTGCAATTAAAGCATTGGAAGACAATGAACGACTGGAAGCTGAGCGGGATTCATACAAGAAAGCGCTTGAGGGCGTTGCCGAGCTTCGACACTACATACCTGACGGAACCACGGTCTACGTGACTTCCGAAAGCATAGTAGATAAGGAAATCGCACTCCGCATGGATGCAGAGTGCGAAAGAGATTACTGGAAAGCCAGAGCAAAGGAGGAGAAATAATGAACGAGGTCCAGATTAAAGACAAGACGGCGTTTATTGCCGTCGAGCCCATCGCGGTAGGTGTCCCCACAGCGGCCAAGCTGCTGGGGATATCTGACCACTCGCTTTATGACATCATTAATTCAGAAGGCTTTCCTTCGTTCAAAATCGGAGGCCGCGTTCTTGTATCAGTCGAAGGGCTCCGGAAATGGGTCGAGGCCCGCACTTCCTCAGAACCGGGAAAAAGCTGAAAGGAGAAGCAAAATGTTTGGTTTAATCGCTATGATTTTCGGTGTGTGGCTTGTTTGTGCAATCGCATATGGTTGCGCAGAAAAGTACATTGACGATAAGGCAGACGCAAAAATGGTAATGCAGGAGGTTAGGCCTTACGTCGATTACGGTTATACGCAGCGGGGGTGGACCAGATGAAGGTTACAGCTGACGGAAAATGCGAATTCTACCGCGAGCTAAAGGGGCATGAACAGTGCTGGAGGATTGCCGTTAATCAAAAATCCGCCCTTTATGTTCGCCGAAGCTGCGAGTGCAGCGGTGATCCCCGCCGCTGCGATTTCAAAAAAGCCTGCGGGAAATGATAAAAACTGAATATCGGGCCACGGGAAGAGGGCCGCATTTTATTCTTGGGTATTTTTGCCCGCCGCTCATGCTTTATGCTTCATTGCCATAATTTCTCCTTTTTTTATTTATGTATGTAGTTTGCACCTCTTCAAATTCAAAATCCCCATAAGCATATTTTTTGGCTCACTTGCGGCCTTCCTCCCGTGACCTGATTAAGGAGTGGAAAATGATGAAACTTTGCCCAGCGTGCGAAAAACTCCATATTGACGCAAATTACATAATTGAGCCCGAAGAGGAAATTCCTGAGGGCTACGGGAAATGTGACTGCTGCCGCCGAAACCATCGGTGGGTAAAGGCAGTTAGGGTGATTTATAAGCCCGGGAATGCGGCAAAAGCCATTAACCAGTTTGGAACCGCAGCTAATGAGGCAACTGCATCTTTTAAAGCATTTAGCCGCGCGGCTAAGGAAGCAAGCGAAAAAGCAAAATAAAAACCGCCCGATGCTGCAACACCGGACGGCAGAGAATTTAAGTCAACAGAAATCCTCGCCTTGATTATATCACAGAGCGGGGATAATTCAAGGAGAAAAAATGAACGCTATTGAAAAAATTGAAGAGCAGCAGAAGCAGCTCACGGAAAACTCCGCACCCTGGGTGGTAGGAGAGCAGCTTAAGGACATCTGCCGGGCGGATGCACGGTGCGCTGAGCTTGTGGCCGTTGACATGGACAACGAGGACATGAGCCTTAAAAAGTGCGAGGCGAAGATCAAAGCATGTGCAGACTCGCATAAAACCGGCAGCTTCGCCTATATATCGCCGCAGATTGCCGAGGGAATAATCCGTGAATTCTACGGGCTCCCGACACCGGGAGAGACACCGAAGGCACCTTCCGTGGATGAAATCAACCTTGACGATTATCTGTGAGGCGCGGCATGGACTACATAGACCTTTTGCCGTGGGAACCGCCGCAGGGCATGCTTGGATATACTCTGCGCCGTGACAAGGCATTGGCGGTCCTGGCGTACAGGGCCTGCATCGAAACAGAACCTATCACCGGAATGAGGGTTAAAGCTGTGGAGGTTACATGCACGGAATGTGAGACGACATGGATTGCGGACCGGGCGGGGTACAGCAGCTGCAATAAACAGGCTCCGTCCTTCGGCTTCATAAACCCCGCAGAAGGTGAGGGAATATGTTATGACGGGCATGTAAGCATTTGTCCGTATTGCCGAGCGCAGGCACGCGTTCTTCACACAAGCTCAATATCTCGATACGGGAAATATATCAGTACGCATCATCCGATGAGCGTTCACCGTGTCGGAGATAGTATAGCCCTTGTAGGTTGGTGGATAGAGCGAACGGTGTATAAGGGCGGCCCAAACTGTGTTGCGTATGAGGAAGCGCACGTTTTCCCCCATGAGGCTTATGTGCTGGAGGGAAAAAAACTTATCCGATTCTCCGCCGCAGACAAGATATTTAACAGATATCGCTTTAACAGCGAATGGGAACAGCGCAAAAAGTTTTATGATGCTTTCGGAAAGACGAATATTGTTTTCCCGCCAAGCTTCGCCAATATGGACGGCACGAAAGCAGAAAACTGCAAGCTTGAAATTTACATGAGAGCAGCGGGGGATCACTGGCCCGTGGCATATCTTAACTTATGGGCAAAGCACCCAAATGTTGAGAATATTTTAAGCTCCGGAGCGGGTGATCTGCTTGCGGATATGCTGGCAAGAACTGAGACATATACGGGCTATTACTATTCACACAGCTACGCTGACATAAAGAAGCTTGATATTTCATGGAAAGAAGTAAAGCCAGCGAAGATGCTGGGGCTGACTACGGAGGAATTCCGCAGAGCGCGAGCGGAAAACTGGACTGCACCGCAGATGAATCTGTACAAGCTGGCAAAGAATGTAGGAGAGACCCCCGAATATGAGGAATTAAAACGGATTATGGCCGTGATAGGGTACCACGCAAAAGAATATTCGCAAGAAGGGATTTCGCTTATCAAGGCAAGCCGATACCTCATGAAGCAGGGAGCATGTGGGGCTCAAATGTTTCTTGACTACCGCAGAATGCTTAAACAACATGGCGAGAACTTCACCCAGGCGGAGCTATGGCCCGGGAATCTCCGCGCTGCCCATGACAGACTTGTGAAGATTCAGAAACTAGAAGAGGACAGAGAAACGGATGCTAAATTCGCGGAATGCTTTGAACTATATGAAGCGCTGACATGGACAGACGGCGAGCTTGAAATTATCATACCGCGCCAAAATTCAGACCTGTATCGGGAAGGCAAGACACTAAATCACTGCGTCGGGAGCTACGGCAAACAGCACATATCCGGAAAGCCGATATTCTTCGTTCGACATCACCGGCGGCCGGAACGGAGCTATTTTACTCTGAACATCGACATGAGAGGGAACACTCCCCGGGAAATTCAGCTACACGGCTACGGCAATGAGAGTAAGGGCTCAAAGCATTGGGACGTGCCTCAGAAGGTAAGAGACTTTTGTGACCGCTGGGAGCGGGAAATCCTGCTTCCGTGGTTTATGAAAAACAAAAATAAGAAGGAGAACGCAGCATGAACGACATTATTACCGCGGAATTCCGCGACATCAATACCATCACCACAGAAATCAAGGTGCTTCAGAAGCAGACGGAGCGCCTTGTGCTTGAATATGCCATCGAGGTTGGCCGCCGACTCTGCGAAGCGAAGGAGCTTCTGGAGCACGGCGAATGGGGCAAGTGGCTGAAAGAGGAGGTATCCTTCAGCCAGAGCACAGCAAACAATCTCATGAAGATTTACACCGAATACGGCGATGCTCAGGGCTGCCTTTTCGGGGCTCGGGCAAATTCCCAAGCGCTTGGGAATTTGAGCTATACCAAGGCTTTGAGCCTCCTCGCACTCCCGGAAAACGAGCGGGAGGACTTCGTGAAAGAGCACGATGTTGAGAACATTTCCACCCGTGAGCTTGACCGGTTAATCAAGGAAAAGGAAGCTGTCGAGCGCAAGCTGGGCGACACGCAGATTGAGCTTGACAAGGCAAAGGACGACCTTGCCGCCTCCCGTCATAGCGAGAAGCAGGCAATTGACCGCCTCAAGGAAGCTCAGGCAGATGTTAAGGCCGCCGATGATCAGGCACAGGAGAACGAAAACAAGCTCCAGGCCGAGCTTGAATCTGCAATTAAGGCCAAGGAAAAGGCTGAGGCGGACTTCAAGGCCGCCTCCGAGCTTAACGAAAAGCAGAAAAAGAAGTATAAAGAGGAGCTAAAAAAACTCCGGGAGAATCCCGAAATTCCCCAGGAGACACTTGATAAGCTCCGCACCGAGGCTGAAGAAAAGAACGCGGATGCGCTGAAAAAGGCGGAGCGGGAGCTTAAGGAAGCGACGGAGCGGGAGGAAGCACTGCGGAAGCAGCTTCAGCTTGCTGCACCGGACACGGCAATTTTCAAGATGCTGTTTTCAACAGTTAAGGAAGACTACAACAAGCTGAGCGGGTGCTTGCTTAAAATCCGCACCGATAATCCCGAATTGGCAGCAAAGCTCACTGCTGCCGTAAAAGATTTGCTGAACAAGTATCTGGAGGTGCTGTAACGACTATGGAAATTAACAAAACATCAAGAATTGACCCGGCGCAGCTGGAAGGCAAGGAGCCTCTGGCAAAAGGTTTCAAAATCTTCAATTTCGATTGGAGTGCCAACGGCAACTATATGTATGCCGACGAAAACGGCGAGGTTGAGGGCAGTGTACATAGTGTGACCGGTAAGCTGGCTCGCTGCGCCAATGGCCTGCATTACTGCGAAAACCCCGTTGATTGCATGAACTACTATGATCTGATCCACTGGAACAGATTCGCCATGGTAGAAGCCTACGACGAAAACATCAAGGACGATGACAAGAGCTACTGCCGCACGCTGAAAATTGTTAAGGTGCTTACCTTCGACGAAATGGTACAGGCAATTAAGGATTACCAGATTAATGCCGCGAAGAAGCTTATTGCGGAGGCAAAAGCGGAGAAATCAGAAAATGAAAACTCCGGCATCCGCTCCGGCTCCGGCATCAGCTACGGCTACGGCATCAGCTACGGCTACGGCATCCGCTCCGGCTACGGCATCAGCTACGGCTACGGCATCAGCTACGGCTCCGGCATCAGCGACGGCTACGGCATCAGCTACGGCTACGGCATCAGCGACGGCTACGGCATCCGCTACGGCTACGGAGTATATATGTCTAAATTCTGTTACAAGTGTGAAGGTATTTCCCGCTGCATACTCTGCCGCGATATTAGCGGCGGTAAGCTGATGATTTTTAACAAGCCCGTATCAGAAGCCCGCTTCAATGAAGTATGGAGCGAGCTCGGCTCATGGTATCCGAACTTCACCAACGCGGAAGAGCTGCGCAAAAAGTACGGAGACGGTGAGTGGAAAAGCACTCCGGCCCATATGATTAAGGGCCGCACCGTCAAAGAGGCTTACGCAGATATGCCTGCCGAGCTGCGCGAGTACATCAAATCCCTTCCCGAATACGATGAGGAGATTTTCAAGGCTATCACGGAGGGCGAATAAATGAATAAACCCGAAGGACTCAAAGAACTTATCGAGAATCAAACTCCGAAGATTGTTGTGACGGGTAATTGGCGTGACATTGATGCGGCTATGAGTATATACGACAAGGAAAAGCTCTATGAACTCTCGCAAATCACACCCGGCGGGGAATATATCTATGAACTTAGGAGGGGTCATGGATATGAAAGCATTGATAACAATAATTGACGATGACGACAGAGTCATCGAGGAAAATCGACTTATTGAACCGACACAGCACAACCTGCGGACAATTTCAGGATGCGTTTACGAAGAATACAAATTCGAGTTTACACTTGAAATGTTGAGATCCTTCGGAGAGGAGGCTGGCAAATGAGAGAAATACTGTTCCGTGGAGAAACAATCGACGGTCAATGGGTATGCGGTGATTTTATAAGCATAAAGCAGCGAGACAAGGAACTATGCGGCATCAGAGACTATTCCCTGCTGCGTAATGCCCATGTATGCGATAGAAGTACCATAGGCCAGTACACCGGCATTGATGACAAAAACGGCAAGAAGATTTTCGAGGGCGACATTCTGGAGGCTCACTTTGATGAGTTCTTTCCTGACTCAGCAACCAGGGTGAGCGTAGCCTGGCACGGTGCCGGATTCGTCGTCAAGCAGAATGAAACCATGTGGGACATGCTGTGCCCTGAAGATCGAGAAGAATGGGAAGTTATCGGCAATATATACGATAACCCCGAGCTGCTGGAGGTGAGCGAATGACATACGAAGAAGCGAAAAAAATACTCAAAGCTTTTATTGAAATCAACGGGTGCATCGAACTCCCGATAGTTATTAATGCTATCAAAAAGGCAATCGAAGCCCTTGAAATGCGAACGCCGAAGAAGGCTTATGACGTCAACAGAGAAATGAAAAGTTTTGATTGCCCGTCTTGCCTTAGTTCGCTTTACGCAGAAGATGAATTGGAGAATGTCGGTTATTGTTGCGTATGCGGTCAAGCCATAGATTGGAGTGCCGATGAAGAAACTTGAACTAAACTGGGTTTCAAAATTATGCGTATTGCCGCTTATTACATCAGCTATGAGCGGCAGCCCATATTCAGCAGAGGGCATATACATCCCCAAGCATTCAAGAGAAAGAAAATACACCTCAGTGCGGTGCGCTGTGTGCGGAACAACAGGAAAAACACTCTATAAAGTGGGTGAAAACAGGTACTGCGCACAATGTAAATCAAATTTAAGGAGTGATGCTGAATGAGCAAAGCAGTAATGTTCTCTATCAATAACCCGCTCGCCGCAGTCAAGGTGCTATGTAGAGGAGGTATGAAATTATGATTGGTACATGTAAATACTGCGGGCAGGCCGTTGAGTCATTGGAGGAAAACTGCACACAGGAGGCAGCTGATGTATGGGCAACATTGAACTGCGATTGCGCCAGTGCGACAGCTGACAGAAGAACAAAGGAGCAGGTGACAGCGGCAAAAGACCGTGTGTTTGAGCTTTTCGGAACATCCTGCGCTGAATACGGATTCTCAAAACCTATTGAAGCTGAAAACATATTGCTTCTTACAAGCATAGTTGACGCTGTTGCAAATCACACAATAAGCAGTGCAAAAATACATTTCGGTAAAGCCGGAAGCGCGTCTATATCCATGACCAGTAAGTCAAAAATCAAAATTCAGCGCAGCCAGGCTCACGCCTATCAGCTTGAAGAATGATGAATTGCGAAAATTGCGAATACATACAGATTGCAAACTGGCCGAAGGGGAAAAAGGCCTTGAGATGCTTTTCAAAAAAACTGAACGGGCGAGTAGTCGGAGTTTACCCGCAGGGAATTGATACAACGACAGAACCGCCCATGCTGTGCCCGCTCGTAATCAATAAGTCAAAAAAGGAGAAATAACATGGAACATGGTCCAAAGAATTTGCCCAGAGAGAGAGGCTTCTCTAAGATCGTTAAACACATTTATCCCAAGCTAAAGGCATTCATGCTTAAGCACTCAGCGCGATACAAATACCGCAAAATCTGTGAAGCCGTTGGGCTTCGGGTTATTCCTTGGCAACGCAGATATGCCACAGGAAAGGCGCCTATGCCTTCGGGACTGCAGTATGACCGTGGCAGCGGTAAAACAACCGCGGTAATGCTTAAACTGCTCATGATTGACACTGCAAAAGACAAGCTGACTCCTGCGAGACTTTATAAAATCCTTACGGAAGACCCCGACTTTACGGTGCATCAGAGGGCAGAAATAACCCGAGATATAACTACTCTTGCCGCCGCGGCCCGTGCGTCAAAAATCAATGTCCCGTGCTTTGATATCTCGAAAATCCTTAACGCGAATATTCTTTCAGAACTCTGCTGTGGAATCAAGCCAGATGAAGTTAGGAAATGCATTCCGCAAAGAGAAATATATATTGACTGATCCCGGTGCTGAGCAGTGCCGCCGAAGAGCGGCACTGCATCAGACTTTGAATAATGCGCTTCTTGGGAAGCGCGTTATTAAGAGCCTGATATACATTATATAACTATTACGCGCGCACGCGCGTAATAGACCTCGATTAAAGCCTAAGTTTACAACCATCACGCATGAAAAGGAGAAATCAATGGGATATTGGGTTATCCGTACATACGAAGCAAACGGAGTAGTCGAGAAAATAAAATTCTTCGTGCAGGGTAGCCGCCCGAACAAGAAGATATCTCGACGTGTCCGTTCGGAAATCAATAAGCGAGAGCAGAATGAAGCTTCCGCAATAAAGAATCTCTCAAGAGCGATTAATTATAATTTCGGTCCTGAAGATTTATTTGTGACACTCACGTATGATGTAGCCGGCTTGCAAAAGATTTTGAAAGGACTTCCGGTTAAGGAATCCGAAGATGAAAGGCGAGAAAGCATTTGGGAAAAAGCAAATCACCAGATGATGTTATTTATCCGAAGAGTTAAGCGAGAATGTGACAAACAGGGTATTGAGCTTAAATATGCAGGAACAACATCGGATTATGATCACAAGCACGACAAGACCGTACGTGTCCATCATCACTTGATAATGTCGGCCGATGCGCTTGAAAGCATAAAGGGAAAGTGGACTCTCGGCAATGTTCACTCATTCAAGCTAGGCGTTCAGGATGATTACAGGTATTATGCAGAGTACATGCTTAAGCAGGTTCGATGGGTACCTGACCGGAAGAAGTACACACCATCCCGCAACCTTGCACGTCCCGAACCTCATGACCGTATTGCCGTCAACGATTCGGAGCTGAGAGTGCCCAAAGGCGCGAAAATACTTTTCAGAGCCGAAATTCGTCCGCAACGTCCTCAGTACCTCCGCTATTTCTTCCCTGAACGCAGATTTAAGGATTACGTCAAAGAACCGTCGGAAAGGAGACAAATATGAGTAAACGAACAAAAAGCACGCTGCCGCCAGCGATCCGCGGGATAGTAAGATTCCGTCTGGAACACTATCACTCGTATAAGCAACAGCTTAACAGCTTCTTCAATGACCTGCTGCCGTCCAATACTGCTCAGCTCTCACATGAGAGAAAAGCACATAACGGTGAGAATAGAGCGGTTGAGAATAATGCCATAACTATTGCCGAGAGTGCTTATATTCTTGAAATCGAAAAAAGCGTCAACGCAATTGAGTATGTCGTGAGCCGTCTCACTGAAGAAGACCGCAAGCTTGTTGAAATGGTTTACTGGCGAGCAACACACTCTCTTACGGGAGCGGGAGTAATTCTCAATATGTCTCAGCGAACTGCTTACAGACACGCAGACGCAATCCTGACGGCCCTTGCAATTGAAATGGGCCTCGTGCCGCGAGAAAAATAAAAGTGGCAAAGAGTTGGCAAAAATGCGCCGTTAAATCTGCTATACTGGATACAGTAGATAAATGCACATAGCAGAGCGGCGTCGTATGACTGCCGCTCTGCACTGCTTATTTAAGCCTATGAATCTTAAAGAAATTGCGGAGGAATACCGCGCGAACGCCGAAAAACTAAAAGTAAAAATTGAACAGCTGAAAGCGGAAGATATATCCGGACTGTCTTACAGCGAACAATTAAAAGCTCAAGGGAAGATTCGATATCTTGAAGGCCTCCGCAGGGAAGCACTATCAACGGCGAAGTATCTTGAGGAATACTTCCGGCTTCAGAACAGATGAGACAAAGCATAAGCCCGCAACGTCTTAAACTGCTGATTACGTTGCTTGAAGACGGAAAGGAACATCAGTTCTATAACTGGCCAGAGTGGAGAGAACTGCAGCGATATGTTTCCGTAGAACTCGACCACAGAGAATGCCAGGAGTGCAAGCGGCAGGGGAGATATTCCCGAGGCTACATTGTTCACCATCGCAAACACCTAAGAGACCGCCCGGACTTGGCGCTGAGTATTTACGATCCGGACACCGGCGAAAGGCAGCTTGAAACATTGTGCAAGCGCTGCCACGAGAGAGAGCACCCGGAAAGCCTGCAAGCTTTTGGAAAAGTTTTGCCGCCGATAACTGAAGAACGCTGGGATTGACAGACACC
>JAGHRS010000007.1 GCA_018066285.1 Candidatus Treponema caballi | reverse complement strand
ACGGCTTCGACATCACCGATTGCCGCAAACACCGCACCGCTTGTGATGAGATTTGCGCTGCCCTCAGTTATGGTGCTGTCAATCTCAATCTGCTCCGCTTCTTCGGTTTCGTCCTTGCTGACATAATCATCTAAATCGCTCTTTAGCGCATAATCGTCAAGCGCTCCGGGCTGCAGCGCGGTCTGAATCAAGGCTACGTCGCCGCTTGTGATCCCGCTCTGGATGGCTGCCCACTGCGTGGCGGTGAAGCTGGAATTATTCAGCGCATACTCAAATACCCATGTGCTGCCGTTGTACTTATAGCGGTTGTAGACGGTGTTTCCGCTTGTGTCGGTGCCGATAACGAAGGCATAGTCGTTGTTGGTTTTCTCGCCGGCGTATGCCTGCAGCTCTGCAAGGCTGTTGAATGTACCTCGGAAGATGGCTGTGTTTGTGCCTACGGTGCTGTTGACGAACGCCTTGTCGGCAAGCTGATTGCTCGCTGTTGCGGCTGTAGGTATCAGCGCTTCAATGGCCTCCACATCGCTTGCTGCGGCCTTCTGTGCGTCTATTGCGTTCTGGGCTGCGGCGGTTCGATAGCTTGCCTGTACCCACGCCTGCGTTGCGTAGCCGACAAGAGCGGAGGCACCGACGTACAGGGTGTCAAAATAGGCTTTGAGCTTCGCCTTGACATTTGCCCATGTTGTTTTGCGCTGCGCGGCCGCTGATGCATCGTAGAACGGTGTTTCGTCCGCATCTTCGATGTTGTCCTCGGGCTGGAGCGCGTGGATATCCATGCCGCCTCCGCCGCTTCCATGCTCTTCGAGATATGTTACGCGTGCGTCCAGTGCTGCCGCTTCCTCCGTCCAGTCGGGGGGAGGTACCGGGACGCTACCGCCGTTTCCGCTGATTGAAGTCGTCACCATTGTGACGACTTTTTGTGATTTGCCCAGAAGGAAGCTGTCGGCAACACGCAGTTCGATTTCGCCGTTTCCGGGAGCTGCGGCATCTGCCTCGCTGACGTGCCAGATCAGCTTATCTCCGGCCAGCTCAACTTCGGGTAGGTAGATATATCCGTCCGGTCGGTATGCCGCTATGTAGATATTCGCCTGCGGGAATTTGGCTACCCATTCGGACACGTCGAATTCGATGGTTCTATAGTTTTTCTCGTCCTGCCGCCCTACAAAGATAGAGCTGGGCAGGCAGCTTAATGAGTACATTATTTTCACTCCTTACTGCGCATTAATTATTAGCCGCAATTTTTCAAGCAATGTCGTTGCCATGTCTCCGGCTTTGTAATGGTAGCGGTTGTCGTCGCTGTTGATTTCGATAAACGATATTTTGCTTTCATATTGGTTTTTGCCGTCAAGTATTATTACAGGCTCATTCAACTCAAATGCCTTATCGGAATAGAATTCAACCTGCAAGGAGGCGTTGTTTTTCGCAAATATCTTTTCGACTTCGCCTTGTGCTTTCCACTCTTCGTCAACGATAATGGTTGCCCATTTGCCAGGGATGCGAGGGCTAGGAGCAGAATGCCAATCTGCGCTACCATCAGCTTGCAGATACCAATAGTTGTTCGCACCGTTGTAGATAACGGTCACCTTACTGGTGATATCGGAGGAGAATTCCTTTTTAACAAGCTGGGAATGTCCGTCATCCATCGGGATTGCTTTTCGGGCTGTGCCGTGTGTTGATATTGCAATGTTGATGCCGAAGAAGTCCGGAGTAAATGTAATTTTAATACCGCGCTTTACCACCTCACGCATATAATCCGACATGACGAACAATATATCATCTTTAATGGTCGGCTGAATAAGCGGGGTTGTATCGGTATTGGTAACATTGAGATACGGCATTGCATACTCGGCATCCGATTGCGCTTTGTAGTTAGTGTCGAGTATCGCCTTGATGAATGTACCCGTAACTGTGTACCCGCTCGGCATCGTGTGTGTGCGGTAAAATGCGTTAATGGCATCCTGCACTGAAACCGTGATTTCTGTTTCACTCGGTTTGATGTCTTTGATTACCCACAAATTTTCGCCAAACTGCAACCACTCACCGATATGTTCTTTGTTAACCGGAGCATCAGGGGCAAACTTAAATGTGCCTTTTGCATTGTCGTTGCTCCACACTGGAACAGACCATTCAAACGGCTCTGCCCATTTGATAACACTCCAATCTTTCATTTTCCGTATGTAAGCTACCATGTTACACACTCCTATAATAGTAGTAGAGTTTCATCTTGTTGCTTGTCGGCACAGGGGCGCCATTCATAAACAAAATTAGGATATAGTTTTGTGTAAATGGTTTTAAACGGGCAAATGGTTTTTCTCCCGGTTCAAGCGAAACCATATCAATCGGTTCGCCAGTTGCATCGGGAGTGAATGTTGCATAAGAATCGTTGTATTTAGATGAATATTTGAAAACACCGGGGTCATTTCTGCCACTGTAAACAACAGAAATACCACCTAAATATTCTCCAGATATTGCAACAGAAAGAAGCGACGGCATTCCGCACCCATCGAATTCAATTTCAATTGCTGCGGGTATATCTCCTTGCGGTATTAGTTCGGCAAAATAACCACCCGAATCTTCATCAGTTTGGAATTCAACCTCAACATCAACTGCTTTGTACCACGGAGTAAGGGGCATAAAACTAACAGGGCAAGTCAGCCAGTTTCCACTTTTTTCGGTCTTGGTGATATATTCCAGCTTAACCTCGCATCGGAATTCGTCTGTGCCATACGGCTGATACGCAAATTCGATTTTCTTTGCTTGCGAAACTCTCATTGCAAAATCACGGTACAACGCATAGGCATCGCCATACGGCAGAACATCTGTGACGCGGGTAAAAGTGATATCACCTACAATGGGATTCTGCGGTATGATGTCCGTGCTAATCGGCTTAAAAAAGCCGTTACGCAAATCAACCATTGATGGGGAATAATCCGCACCTAAACCAGTGGGATTTGTAAACCACACATTGTTTTCACCGTTTAGAGTGTATTTTATATCATCGAAATACAAGTTAAATTTTCTCATATACTACCTCCAAACGCGCGATTTGCGTAGTTTACGACATAATCAGTATCGGATTTGGACATTGTGCGAGGATTGATATTGAATGTAGCACCACCAGTTTTGCTTGTTGCGCTCTTCTTTTTGGAGCTGGTGCCGTTTTTAACGCCATTAACCGCACTAGTTAATGCGCCACTAAAGGAATCGCCACTATCGGGCATATTGTTTTTCGCGTTTGCCGCAGCCTCAATGGCTTTTTTAAGATTGCGAAATCCATTAATCAAGGTTCCAACGGGGCCGGTTGCTAAATTAATCAGAACATCGCCGAAATCTGTAAAGTTTTTTCTATATGTTATAGCATCTTCTGCAACTTGCCGTAGCACACCGCGTAAACCTTGCTCATCAAGTATATCGCGTAAGTACCCAACATAATATGTTGAAGCATCAACTGCGGTCGAGAACATATCAATATTGTTGACGATAAAATCCGTTTTGAAGCCCTCAAAAACATTTTTCAAGCGGTATAAGCTGTCATTGAAATTGTTCAGTTTCTCGCGCTCTTCATCGCTATACACTCTGCCGTATCTTTCAGCTTCAACCGCGCCTCGTGCGAGTGCTTCTGCTCCTGCTTCGATAAGGGGATTGAGGTCTTGAGCCGACTTGCCGAATATCGCCATTGCCATTGCATCGCGTTCGGTTTCGTTTGCCATTTGCCCAAGAGCATCAATGACCTCGAAAAACACGTCTTGATTGTTGCGAAGTTCACCGTTGGATTCCGTTATACTTATGCCAAGTTTTTCAAACGCAATTGCCGCATCGCCCGTACCTTTTCGCGCGGTGTTCATGTTTTTAACGAGTTTGGCCATGCTACCCGTAAAAGTATCGACATCAACATCAAGCAGTTCAGATAAATACTTGAATTCTTGGAGCAATTTAGGGTCAATGCCAGTTTGAGTGGAAAGTGTGTTGATTTCGTCAGCAAATTCTGCGGCGTTTTGCGCGGTTTCAAAAATTGCAGCACCAACTTCTTTCACAACATTAAGCGCAACAGTTAATCCGGCAGTAATTGCCGCTACATTAAATGCGTTTTTAAACTTGTCACTAAAAGCTGATGTTTTAAGGCTTACATCATCAGCCTCGTTGCCAAGGTTGCGCATCGCGTTTGTGTTGCTTTTTATTTCGTTTTCTGCTTTGTTCAAGGCGGCTCTTGTTTCATTAACCGCCTGTTGCCACTTCATGGTTTTTTCGTCAGCTTCGCCATACTGACGAGCGCACTTTTCAAGGGCATCCTCTTGCAGCTTAAGTTTGTCCTTGAGGGTTAAAACAGACCGCTCAAGGACATCGTTTTCTCTTTTAAGCTGTTCTGCGCTTTTCGTCTGCCCATCAAACTCAGATGTGACAACTTTCATTTCAGAGCCGAGGGTTTTAAGACTTTGGCTAATATTTTTCAGGTCTTTTCGGAATTGCGCTTCTCCGTCAACGCCTATTCTCGGTCCGATGTCTACTGCCATACATTCACCTCACATCTGGGATAACATCTTCGTCGTTTTGATCTTCCACCAACGTTACATCTTTACTAGTCATATAAAGCTGGATGTTAATCAGATCGATTAATTCGTAAAAATAAATCGATAGTGCTTCTTGTCGCGTAAGCCCGACGTTAAGGCCATGCCATAAAAGCCACGATGGGTTTAAGTTGCTCCCATCGTGGCTTTCGCATTTTTTGAGTCGCTGCCCTCAATTTCCACATTTGCTTTACCGGACATCGCTTCAAAAACCTTGTTTCGGATTTCACCGAAGTCGTACGGTGCGCAAATGGCGGCGAGTTCTTCGAATGTGTAGGCGGGCAGCTCCTCTCCGTTCAATTTGGCATATGCTTTTGCACCTTTCATCAGTGCCGCCGCAAGCCTCAGAAAATGGGAGAGTGTATTTCCTTCATTGTCAAGCTCGGCAAACATTTCATCAATTCCGCCGAAGTGCTCACAAATGTCGATATACGCGGTCAGGTTAAAAAGTAATCCGCATTTTTCCCCATTTACGTTAAAGTCAATAATCTCCATGATTCACCTCACGTAATGGACAGTTTGCTTTTGATGTAAGCTTCAGCCTGTGCCTCGGTCGAAAGAGTAGTTTCAGACTTCCATGCATGGTATGTGCTGTCATCACGCATGATAGTGCCTTCAACTGTGGGTGTTTGCCACTCAATACTCTCGCCCTGGGTGGTTGCTGCATCGGAAGGTACGGAAAACATGACTTTTCTCAGGACGACCGCACGCCATGCGTCAACGCCCCCCACTCGCTTTTTGATGATGAATCCAATTCCGAGATACGGAGTAACCTGTCGGTCATCGTAAATCAGCTCTTTGGGGCTGGTATCTGTTATGCCAGTAATTCCGGTGATGCTTTCCTCGTGCAGGCCCAGAATGGCTTTACTTACATCATGAGAGAGGTCGTCTGTGTTGAGCGAAACAGTGCCGCTGCCAAAGGTGCGGTCAGTTTCTGCAACGCTGTTATCAGCGTACAGGTTGTTATCATCTGCTGTGTCTATGCTAACATCGACATCAATCGCCTTGCCCATTGAGCCGCCATTTGAGTAGGTGACGGTATTGCCGCTATTTGAATAAATAGCATAGTAAGGTTTTGAAAGACCAATCTTCGCCATTTTGTTTCTCCTTATTTCATGATTTTATTAATTCGGTCGTTGATTGTTACTTCAATCTGGGTTTCGACCGCGCCTTTTGATTTTTTGATTGCCTTGGACACAAAGTGCGTGGCCTTGTGCTCCGTGGAGCTTGTGCCGTTTTCGAGTACACGAGCTTTGATTACATTCGGAACGCCTTTGCGGTCATATCCGTCAAATCCGATTTTTGTGTAGATATATCCGTTTTCTTCGCGCATTGATGACAGACCTACAGATTCCTCAAGATCGCCCGTCGCTTCCATCGAAACAACGCCGCGAAGGCTGTCTTTTACAGCTTCTACAGCTACGGCTGCTCCGTCATATACTCCGGCTTTTATAATTCCCGAGGAGCTGCGGCCCAGCTCCTCGATTTGTTTTACATAGTTGTCGATGCCCTCGAACTCAAAGCTCAGAAACTTTTTTGCCATCTCGCACCGTCCATTCCCATGTATGGTGATAAAATCCCGTGTCTTCCTCGTATGTAGTGTCTGTAAGCTCCCATGCAATTCCATAATTGTCAAAGGACTCTCCAAGCTGGTCTACATATGTGTCAAATTCCGTTTTTGTAAACAGCTCTGTATATCCTCTGACCGCTGAATCGACATGGACATTGTCCGCAATGAGGTCGTCGTGGTCGTCTTCCTCCCACACAAAGTATCTGTCGGACTTAAGCTTCACAGAATGGCTCACAGAGGTTGTGACAGCCGTATGGGCGGCAATTATAGTTTCATACCATCTCATGTGCTGCCCTCGCTTTCCTCCTCTGTAACGCTCTGCGTAAAGGCTTCCAGGGTTAAATCAAAAGACGGCGGAAAAATATCGCTGACTTTCTGTACAAGATCGATGCGGTATTTTTCGCCGTCTTCGGTTATAGCAATGTCTTGATTTGTCACAGCAACATTGCTTTTGGGGATGCGGACAACTCGCTCTACGTTGGTTTGATTTTGCTTCGCTGAATAAAACCTATTAATTCCAAGGCTCCGCTCTTCATACGGAACTTTGACCTTGAAAGTCAGTTTTTCCACGGGCTTGTAACCGGGCTGAGCTATATCAGCAACGGAGTACACCGTCAAAATTCCGTCGTTATAGCTCTGCGTTACATCCGCATTCGGTCTGTAGGGCTTTTTCCACATATTCTCTCACCTTCTTGCTGTTCTGAGCGCCAATAATCCGTGAACGGTAATTGTTCTCGAACACGTCCAGAGCTTCATCGCGTGCGTATCGTACGTACTCCATTAAAAGAGTACGAGGCTCTCCCGCAACAAGGTAGCTGGCGGGAGAGCCGAGTTTTTCATTAAGATACGCAATGCCGCTGGCTATGAAGCCGTTTATGCGGCTATCTGTAAACGTATCTGTCCACGTTATATTGAGCGCAATTTTAACATCATCAAGAAGCTGACTCGGGATGTTTACGCCCGCAGCCATCAGGACTTGGTGACGGTGACGGTGTAGGTCTTAGTGGTGGTGCCATCCTCTGCGGTGACCTCAACCGCAACAGTATTGCTGCCGGTGTCCCAGGTGATGGCGCTGCCGTTGGTTACCTCAACGCCTGCGGCGTGGGTGGTGTTGGTCAGGGTGATCTTGATAGCCGCGGCGGCATTGCTGGGCAGTGCGTTAATGGTGTTGGAGGCGTTGGTCGTTGTCGCGGTGTAGGTGGTGGTTGCTGCCGCAAATGCGGGGCTAAGAGCTGCGGAGCCGAGGCTCAGAGCGCTCAGAGTGGCATCATCGGAAGGATCGGGAGGCGTTACATTCATGAACTTGAACACAGCAGGCTGCAGGCCGCTGATGTCAAGCAGCAGGAAGGAATTATTGTCGGCGGGGAAGCCGTTTGCAAAGCCCTTGATGAGGTATACGCGGTTATCCTCAAGGAACTGGTAATGGTCGGAATAGTCGATGCGGCCGTCCTTGGGGGATCCGATGAGTGCAGCATACTTCTTTGCAATTCCAAAGAGAGCTTCGCCACGAGCCACTGCGGCGCTGGGGATTACGTCAATGGGGTAAGGCATGATGTTGCGATAGATGCCGTCTGCACCCATCACCATCATGGCGGGCATGACTTTTGCAAAGTAGTCAACGGGGTTAACAACCATAATCAGGTCGTTAACAGTGCGGTCTTTGCCGCTGCCGTCGATTGCCAGCATTCCAACAAGGCCGCCCATGGTAGAGATATCGAAGGAAGTGATTTCGATTGCGGTCTTCTTGGGATATACGCCGCCTACGACATTTGCGTCGTCTGCAACATAGCGGTTCATGCCGATGGGCATTTTATTGCCGGTGCCGTCAACAAAACCGACTTCAAGGCCTGCAGCAAAAGCTTCATACAGGGTCTGGCGCACGAAGTTGTCCAGCCATTCGGGGCCAAGATCAACCGCCTGCTTGCACACAGGAAGGAACGCAGAAAGCTTGAGCAGATTGCTGTCAACTGCCTTGAAGCCTGCAAGAAGTTCCTTGACGATATCGTCACACAGTTCGCCCCATGTTGCGGTCTGATAGCCGTTGGTGTTGATGAGCATTTTAACCGCAGCGCCGGTGTTGATGAAGTTAAGTCTGCTCAGCAGAGGATGATTGGTGCGAAGTTCATCAAATACCGCATTAATGACGGTATCAGGGAAGATTAAGCCCAGATTGTCGAGGGCCTGCTTGGGATTGGTGGACTTGATTGCTTCGCCGAGCTTCTGGTAATACTTTCTCTCCTCGGAGGTCAGCTGACGTACGCCGCGATTTGCAAGGATCTTGCTGTCCATGTCCTGGCGAACCTCTTCGATTTTCTGTTCAAGGTTTTTGTCGTACTGCTGCTTGACGTCAGCGTCAATGACTTCCATCATTTCCATCATGGACTCATAGAAGACGTCGGTGTTGCCTTCCTTGATGGCGTTCTGCATCATTTCGCGAATTTCCTCGCGGGTTTTCATTCTTTCGGGAATCTGCATTTTTAGTCTCCTTTTCATTAAGCATTAAAAATTCCCGCCCAGCACTTTAATAAGGCTGTTGACGGGATTTGTTTTTTCTGTGGGTTTAGGGTTTTCTTCGGGCTTGTCTGCCGGTTTGAAGATCTGTTTGAGCTGTGCGGCAAGATTCTTCTGCAGTTCAAGGCGCTGCTGAATGTTCATGTTCGCCAGTTCGAGAATGCCGCCGGCTTTGCTGAGATCTGCGTCTTCTTCGGCGTATTCATCGGCAAAGCCCAACTCAATGCAATCTTCGGCTGTGAGCCAGGTTTCAGCATCCATCATTTCAATGAGTTTGTCCTCGCTGAGCTTGTCGCCGGCTTTCTGAAGATAAGCCTGACGGCCTGCAGCGTTAATGGTATCAAGGTCGTCTGCGGCCTTGCGAAGCTCTGCGGCATTACCCATGGCGTACATCCACATGTTGTGAATCATCATCATGGTGTTGCGGGGCATTACAACCTTGTCGCCCGCCATGGCGATAACGGAAGCAATGGAGCAGGCGAAGCCGTCCACATAAACGGTCTTGTGGGCCGGATGGCGGCGCAGCTGATTATATATGGCAGTACCTTCGAAAACATCTCCGCCATAGCTGTTGATATACAGCTTGATCTCTTTTGCGTTAGGATGCTTTGTAAGCTCCTCGCGGAAATGGTCTGCGCTAGTGTCGCTGGGTATTTTTTCGCCCCACCACCAGTCGTATCCGTCGCTCTCCACATCGCCGTAAATGTAGATTTCAAGAGTATCGGGCTCGGCTGCCTGCTTGAACTCCCACATGGGTCTTTTTGTTTTTCTCGGCATTAGGTTTATTCCTCCTTTCCAAGCTGACTGAGCGCTTCAGACATGTTACCGAAGTTGAGAGTGATAAAATGCTGATCTGCCCAAGGCTCATTGATGGTCGGCTGTCCTGCAGCTTTCAGCACATCATTTATGCTGAAAGTTCCGCTACCTACCAGCTTTTCAATACTGGAAGCGTTTGAGAACAAGTCGAAATGTATAATCGAGGAAGTGTCAACCATCATGTAGTCGCCATTTTGCCATTTCTTATAGCCATAGCGTTTCCGGTTTCCTTCTTCCGCAAGCTGGTCCGCAACAGGATCCACGCAGTTTGTCAGTAGGCGGGTGTTGGCATCCTTGGTGGATTCTACCTGCCCGCTCACCATAACATTAGGAATCAACAGCGCTTTTGCCGTGATTTCAAAAACATCATCCATAAGAGCTTTAACGTCTCTTGTGGTTGAATTTCCGCTTGAACGGCTTACGTCTGTATAGTCATAGCCGTCAAACTCAGGGAGAATTACAGAGTCGCCCTGAAGAAACGGCTTAATTTGTGCTTCAAGCTGTTTTTGAAACAATTCAACAAAGTTGTCCTGCCCGCTCATTGTCTGCTCAATATGAACTTTCCATCTTTGACCGGTGCTCTGGGTGTAATACTTCATTGCAGCATTTAGCATCTTGAGATAAGAGTTGAACATTGCTTTAATGACGGGCTCGACGTTTTTGTTGTTAAGCTTCAGATGCATAACATCTCTTTCGTAGACCCGCTCGCGTGTTTCTTCTCCGATTTTGACGTTGGTATATACGGTTTCTTTCCTGGGGTCATAGTCGGGTTCGTCCCAATCATCGGCAATGACTATGCCGCCGTATTTACCGTCTTTTTCGTCAAGAATAAGGACTTCATTGTCCTCATAAAGCTGGGAAATCAGCTTATGCATAAACTCCGTTGAGTTCTGATTTGCATTGGGAGCAATGTTCCACAGGTAATATTCTTCTTTTTTGACCTCTTTTCGATTTTCAAAGGTGCGAATTTCACAACGCCCCATTGCATTGGCGACAAGATCAACGCAGGTTAGCCATGCCAGCTCACGGATTTTATATTCCTGCGTTGCTTCGCACAGTTCCTTAATCGTGATTTCCTGATATTTTGTGTTGCGTTCAGGAGCTGTGCGTGCAAAATTAAATAGCTTCATATTTTACTCCTTACAGTGAAATTGCAATTGCCCCAATTGCGGGAATGGCCGGAGCTTCTCCGGTTCCAAGTTCAGGCTCAATAGTCATACTGGCCACAAGTGCCATGAATGGATCCGTTTTTCTGCTTTTGGCTTCGATTTTCGCATAATAGAAATTACCGGTGTCGGAACCGATTTTCTTTGACGACCTTACGCGCTTGGTGTTGTTAACTGCCCAGCGCAGGCAAGGATTGTTCCCCCAGTTGAAATAACCTCTGTCAAAACACTCTTGAATCAGCGGTTCGATTCTCATTATGTCGGTTGTTTTGACAAGCTTCACTCGGTTTTTGTCCCGGGCATCAAAGCCTATTTTTATCATTGCGTCGCTGACAAGTGTCCATCGGAAGTTATCCATTGCCAGCTTTTTGATGTTGTATTTTTTGCCCATTTCTTTTATGTAATCTGCTATAAGCTCGGGGCTTATCGACACATCGTCAACGGCCGTGCACAAGCCTTCCTCGACCCACTTTTTCCAGTTTGGTTTGATTCGGTGAAGTGTTTTGCTTTTAAGGCATATCCATGCGTGATTTATGTCATATCTTTCGTTGCCTTTCCGGAAATGGAAATTAACTGCCGCCCAGTCGGACAGCTCTGCGTAGTCAACACCTACGATACAGCTCCACCCGCTCAGTTCTGGAATCTCTTTATTTGTAGCGAGTATCTTATCATAGTCAGTGACGGAGATTTCTTTGCACCCGGTGCGGATGCCCATGCGCTTGGTCATGAAGTCGCCGTTCTGCTCGGGATGCTCGCACCAGTCGCGGTATTCGTCTTCTATTTCTTGCTGCAGGTGTGGGAAGTAATAAAGGGATGGATTTGCCATAAACCAGTTTAGAGGGTCATGTACTTCCTCTTCGCTGTTCAGTCGGCACATTAACGGAAGAAAACCGTGGTCGTCTTCGCCTTCGTAAAGGATTCTCATACCCTGGTTAATGTAGTCGTCAAGGGGCCCGTCAGATACTTCGCCGTTGGAGGAGAAGATTCCTCGGCGAGGCTGGGCAACTTTGCCCTGGCCTGTGATAAAAACCTTTATGTTGTCATAGTTTTCGTAGGTGTGAACTTCGTTGAATATCGTCATGCCGCTGCGCATACCGTCACGGCCTTTGGGGTTATTTGTTCGGCCTTTAATTTTTCCTTTATTTTTTCGGCCCTGAATCAGTTCTTTTGTGTGATAGTAGTATTTATCAAGCTTTTTTTGGTTTTTTGGAATTTCAAGGACTTCCACAAGATCAAGCAATGGTGTCATTGCCTGTTCTTCGTTAAATGCGCATATATCGACGTTGTAATGGTCAACGGGATTATATGGGGATATTGCGCAGAAGCTTATAAATGCTATAAATCCATCTTTGCCCGCTCCTCTGCCCAGAAGGGCAAAAAACGTTTTCCATCGAGGGCGGCCGGGCGCTGAATATGTGCACATCCATAGGCACAGGCAGCATTCTTCCCAGGGGATAAGCTTTTCAAAGGGGAAATACTTGACCAGCCCGAGGTAATGCTCAAGCTGGTCATAATCGACATATATGTTTTCGCTATCAAACACGCGCCGGATATAGGCGGCAAATGCATGCTGGTCTTTATTTGCCCGGGGGGTGTCTGCCTCAATAAGCTGAATGTAGTTCAGAACAACGTCAGGTATTTTACAACTCATCGTCGTTATCATCTCCGTCTTTAATCGGGGATGTTGCCTTTATGGCCTTATCCTTGAATCCGAGGCTTTGGAAAATTGCAAGCATTTGTCGCGAAATCTGAATCTCAAGTGACACGCTGCGGTTGTCAACCTTCATCCCCTGCTTTTCACTCCATACCGTGACGCCCCGCTCGGCGATATCATTCCGCAGCTGTTGCCGGTGCTCCCACAGGTCCATATATTCACAGACCTTATCCTTGTACACCTCAATATCAAGCCCTCTGTCTGCGAGGTCACTTTCAAGGGACTTGTGGAGTGCTTTATATGCAATTGAAATCTGCCTTTCGGTCAGAATTTTACTCTTTTTTGCCATATCAAAAATTATAAATAATGTTTTTCGTACGCGGGCGCGTGCGAATTTCTCCTTTGTC
>JAGHRS010000040.1 GCA_018066285.1 Candidatus Treponema caballi | reverse complement strand
GAAGTCAAGCTCACTTGCGCCGATGATACTGCTTAATTGCGGGAAAGTAGGAAGCTGCTAGGCTTTTTTTTGTTTAAAATAAATTACAGAATCTGATACAATGGAAGTATATGAAAAAAATTGTTTTACTATTCTTAACAGTTTCAATTCTTTTTTTATCTTGCAACAAAGAGTATCCATCGGAAAAATCACATCCTGAAAATATTTTCAAAAGCTATCTTGATAATATGGAAGAAAGCAGGAAGAAAATAGAAAACGAGTCAATCAATGCATATTATGAAAAACTATCTATTGAAGAAAGAATAGGCCAATTATTCCTTATTTCAATTGATGGTAATTCAAAAGAAGATGTTGAAAATATTGTGAAGGTAAACAGGACATCTCCTGGTGGTTATCTTCTTTTCAGTTTCAATATAGCTGAAACTGCAGACGATACAATTGATTTTCTTGCAGAGTTAAAAAATACTTATCTGGACTTGGAACAGGTTCCTCCATATATAGGAATTGATCATGAAGGAGGATCGGTTAACAGATTAAGGACTGTTTGTTCAGCGTTACCATCACAGCAAAGTGTTGCCAGGTATTTCTCAGAAAAACAAGCTGAAAAGTTATACGAACTTCATGGAAAGCAATTAAACGATCTTGGTATTCACGTTAATATAGCACCTGTTGTAGAAGTTTTGACTGAAGAAAATAAAGAATTTCTTGAGAATAGAAGTTTTGGAGATAAACAGACGGTTATACACTTTTCCAACGCAGAAATTAATGGAATGAGAAAAGCATCTGTTTTACCTGTGCTGAAGCATTTTCCTGGAAATAGTAATAATGATCCTCATACAGGACTTCCTGTACTGCATGTAAGTTTAGATGAATTAATAAATAAGTATCTGGAAACATTTTATCAGCTATACGATGATAAAATGATTGGTGTTCTTGTAGCTCATACTGTAACACAATCTGTTGATGATAGACCTGCATGTCTTTCTGAAAGAATGATCAGTATGCTTTCTTCAGATAAAGATTTCAATGGGCTTGTTTTTTCAGATGATCTTCTGATGAAAGCGTTAACAGATAATGGTTTTACCATTGAAAGAAGTTTGATTGAAGCTGTAGATGCAGGAATTAATATTCTTATGATTGCAGAATGTCGGTTTGATGAATATGCGGATATTTTGATTGACGAATATGAGTGGAATGAACATTTTCGGAAAAATGTTGATGAATCAGTTAAAAAAATACTTGAATGGAAAGTTTCTTGTGGATTGCTTGAAAGAGATATAGAACAGACAGGTTTTTTTGAATATAAAGCATATGTGCATCTCCCGCAACCTGAGGATGAATTTTCAAAAAACAACAATAAAGAAAACTTCAAGAAAGCATACAAAGAAGCAGAAGCATTATATAATGAAGTATGGTGGTCAAGATGAATGCTGTAGAAGACAGGCTGCTTTTCTGTAATGATGCTTTTGTTGTAATAAATAAAGTAGCTGGAGAGATCTGTTCTTCTGATGAAGGGGAAATAGATGAACAATTCTATGTTCCTGAAATTTTCAGATCAGAAATTGAAAAAAAACTTTCTCGAAAGCCGGATGTTATTGAATGTGTAAACAGAATAGACCGTCCTGTATCAGGAATTGTTCTTTTGGCGCTTACAGAAGAAAGTGACAGGATACTGAAGGGAATATTTAACAATAAAGAGAAAGTTGACAAACGGTATTGGACAATAGTCGAAGGAATTTCGGAAAAAACAGATATTCCGGTGACTCTGAAAGATTATCTTTATTTTAATCCTTCAAAAAAGAAAACATTTATATGCGGGAAAGAACATAGAAAAAGCAAATATGCAGAACTCTTTTATCAGGTAATGGGAAATGGTGAACGGTATTCTTATCTGGAAGTACAGCTTGTAACAGGAAGAACTCATCAGATACGCGCCCAACTTGCAAATCAGAAGATGCATATAAAGGGCGATGTCAAATACGGAGCAAGACGTGCTGATACCTTACCTGGAATAAGGCTGCATGCAGCTCGTCTGGAGTTTACTTATCCAGGAGAGGGCAGATATGCTTTTTTCGCACCAATTCCTGAGACCGACGCTCTTTGGAATGACGCACTGCACTTTATATCTGCGGAAACATCAGCGCTCTTACAAAACGGGAAATGCCATAAATGAAAAAAGCTGAAAAAAAGCAGGGCGAAGCTGCATTCGAAGAATACTATATTCAGCAGTTTGGGGAACGCTGGCCTTCTCTGCGCGAATCGCTTTTTACAGAAAGCGTCTATGCAGAAGTTAAGTTTGAAAAAGCTGAAAAGCCCTATTTTATGGATATAGCGAGCGTTTTTGCAGCTTATGCACTGCCGCTTCCGGAGAATGGCAGTGTTCTTGATATGTGCGCAGCTCCAGGTGGAAAGACACTTATACTTGCTTCCCGTATTTCACAAGAGTGTCATCTTACTGCAAATGAACGGTCCCGTGAAAGATATCAGCGTCTCAACAGGGTTCTGGAAGTGTCGCTTTCCGAAGATAAAAAAGCACTGGTAGAAACATCTTGTTTTGATGGTGCCACAATGTGTAATTTCGGTCGTGAAAAGTATGACAGTATATTGCTGGACGCACCATGTTCATCCGAACGACATGTTATCCAGGATCAGAAATATCTTTCCTTATGGACAAAAGCACGCGTTAAAACAATTTATATGACCCAATGGTCTCTTCTTTCCTCAGCGTCACTTCTTGTAAAGCCCGAGGGGCATATTCTTTACTCAACATGTTCTTTGACGCGGGAAGAGAACGATGAAGTTATCAAGAAAGCATTGCGGAAATATGATAATCTGGAAATTGAAAAAACAGATATTGCAGACATCAGAAGCAAAATCTCTGAATGTTTTCCGGATGTTCAAATGATTCCAGACGTTGAAGAGACAGAGTACGGATATCACATTCTTCCTGACAGACAAAATGGTGCTGGTCCCATTTATTTTTGTTTAATCTTAAAAAAATGCTAGACCAATTGCGTTCTATTACGTAAAATATAGCAATATCTGCTTTTAAGGATTAAGAAGGAATGACTGTTTATAGCAACGAACGTGAAATGAAGCTGCAGGAAATCATTGAACTTGAAAAGGTACTCAATGATATACAGGATATTGATGTCCTTCTCGAACGAATCCTTACAGAATCAAGACGTATTGTAAATGCTGATGCAGGCTCAATTTATGTCATCGAAGATAACAGATTAAAGATTAAGTATGCCCAGAATGACACCAAACAGAGAAGGCTTGCTCCTGGACAGAAACTTCCATTTAAGTATTTTTCTTTTGAAATCAATGAAAAATCCATGTGTGGTAGTGCAGTGGTCACTAAATCACTGCTGAATGTGCCTGACGTATACGATATTCCTTCTGATAAGCCATATTCCTTTGACAGAAACCCAGACATGCTGACAGGCTATCATTCAAAATCAATATGTACCATTCCTCTTATGGAAGGCAAGGGAAATGTCATTGGTGTCCTTCAGATAATTAATCCTCAGGATAAAGACGGCAACATTACGTCATTTAACAGCGATGCTGAGCTGTTCCTTACCCGTTTTGCCGCAACCGCAGCTCAGGCTCTCGTCCGTGCGAAACTGACACGCGAAATGGTTATGCGAATGGTAGAAATGGCAGGTTTCCGTGATCCAAAGGAAACAGGCAGCCATGTAAACCGTGTCGCCAGTTTCTCTGTTGAAATTTATGACCATTGGGCTTTTGACCACAAGATTGATAAGGAAGAAGCTTCTAAATATCGCGACAGTCTGCGCATTGCCGCCATGCTCCATGACGTTGGAAAAGTGGGAATCTCTGACCTTATCCTGAAGAAACCCGGTAAATTTACTGATGAAGAATATGGTGTCATAAAATGCCATACGCTTATCGGTTCCCTGCTTTTTAAGAATGATGCATCTGAAATTGACCGCATGGCTATGGATGTTGCGCTTCATCATCATGAACGTTGGGATGGAAACGGATATCCCGGAAAGGTAGATACGACAACTTTTGAATTGAGTAATCCTGAAATCCATTCTCTTGGTTCAATGTCAGGAGAGGAAATCCCTCTTTCTGCGCGCATTGTATCTGTTGCTGACGTCTTTGATGCTCTTTCATCAGCACGTGTTTATAAGGAAGCATGGAGTCGGGAGAAAGTGCTTACTGAAATGGAATCACAAGCTGGAAAACAGTTTGATCCTGCAGTAATAAAGGCCTTTTTTGATGCGCTGCCAATGATTACAGAAATACAGCGTGATCTTACGGATGTGCCTGTAAGCGCTTAGTTTGTCTGGGAAGCGCGTAGTTTTTTCTGGATTTCGCGGTCAAGACAGTTGGAAAAGGCATTCAGTTCTTTTTTTCCATACACAGAAGTCTTCTCACTTTCAATACCGTTCTCAAACAAAGTAAGATTGAAGTTTCTCAATGACAGACGCTCGGAAATGTTATCCCTGTTATACAATGTTCCTCTGTCATTGATGATTGTAATGTTTTTTTCAACGAGCCGGGCTGCAAATGGAATATCGCGCGTTATTGCTATATCATTCTGCCCGATGTTTTCTACAATATAATTGTCAGCGGCATCTTTTTCCGCGTCAGTAACAATCATATGAAAGTTTTCGGCTTTTGGAATAGAAATAATCCTGTTCGCAACGAACCAGCATTCAAGAGAAAGGCGTTTTGAAAATCTGATTATTATGTCTCGTGCGGGGGCAGGGCAGGAATCTGCATCAACCCATAGTGAAAAACTTTTTTCCATCAAAGGACGTTATCAATCTTGCTTATCATTCTGAGCGTAATACGTTCAGCTTCTGAAAGCTCTTCTGTTGGAATCTGATTACCGGCAGGTTTCTTCGCATTCTCTGAATTAGCTTTCTTCTCTCTGTAAAGTTCATCACAAAGCATTAAGCCACTGAGAATGGAGCATTTCAAAGGATCTTGAAGTCCTGTATTCTTTTTAACCTGTTCAGTGATTTTATTAAAATAGGAAAGGAGGTTTTCAAGATACTGGGAATCCTCCTGAGCCTGAATGGCAAAAGAGGTTCCTAAAGTATCAATCTGAAGTGCGCCCATTGTTAAAAAATATCAAATGTGCCGTTGATTGGCTCTGATTCAATGGGTTCTTCCTGCTGAACTGCCGGTTCTGTGAATGTATCCCGGACAGGTTCTTCAGCAGGCTCTTCTACAGCTGGAGTTTCAACTGCAGGCTCAGAAACAGGAGCAGTAACAGCTGCTTCTGCTTCTGGTGAAGCCGGCTCTGATACAACAGATTCTTCTGCATGAACAGAATCTTCTATTGTATTCAGGCGGTTCAATACGTTGATAAGTCCTTCTTCAATCTTGTTCTGGTCATCTTCGAAAGAAGCTACTCTTGTAGTAAGCATGCTTCTCTGGTGTTCCAGAGCTGAACATTTCTCCTTGAGAACAGCATTTTCACGCTGAAGTTCAAGGATTTTTGCAACTGCAACTTCGACTTTCTGTTCAAGTGCCTGAACCTGACTGAGGGATATCATACGTTATGCTCCAATTGCTTTTTTTGCAGCGTCTACAACAGCCTTGAAAGCAACTGGGTCTTCAATAGCCATGTTTGACAGTGCCTTGCGGTTAATCTTGATGTTAGCCTTTGTTAAGCCGTCAATAAAGCGTGAATATGCAATTCCCTGCTCCCTGCATGCTGCATTGAGACGGGAAATCCACAGTGAGCGCATGTCACCTTTCTTATCTCTTCTTGCAACGTATGCATCAGAAAGAGCCTGTGTAACAGCATCTCTTGCGGCTTTGTAGTTTGTTCCACGGCGACCGCGGAAACCTTTCGCAAGCTTAAGGATCTTCTTGCGGCGATTTGAACGTTTTGTTCCGTCTATTGCTCTTGACATTCTATATCTCCTGAAATATTACAGCTTATTAATCAACCGTATGGAAGCAGTGTCTTGCGAACTTTTGCTGCGTCTGCTTCTGAGAGAATACCGCTTGCACGAAGCTGTCTCTTACGTTTTGCTGTTTTCTTTGTCAAAATATGGCGAAGATTCATCTTCTTGTACTTGACTTTGCCTGTGCCGGTAAAGCTGAACTTTTTTGCGGCACTGCGCTTTGATTTCATCTTAGGCATCTTACTACAACCTCATCATTTTTTAGCTTTCGGATTCAGAACCATCGACATGAAGCGTCCTTCCATAGCAGGCTGCTTTTCAACGCTGTATTCATCCTCACTAAGCCTTTTAAGTACTTCCTGAAGAACTACAAGTCCGAGTTCTGTGTGGGCAAGCTCACGTCCCCTGAAACGGATGGTGACCTTTACCTTGTTTCCCTCGGCAAGGAATTCCTGTACGTGCTTTGACTTAAAATCAAGGTCACCAGCGCCAATCTTTGGCTGCATTCTGATTTCCTTGAGTTTCAGCAGTTTCTGGTTTTTCTTGGAGTCACGGAGCTTTTTCTCCTGTTCAAACCGGTACTTGCCGTAATCCAGTATTTTACAAACTGGCGGATTAGCTGTTGGTGCAACTTCAACAAGATCGAGTTCCTGTTCTTTAGCCATTTTGAGAGCTTCTATGGTAGGGACAATACCTCTTTGTTCGCCCTCGCTGTCTATAAGTCTGACCTCTCGTACACGAATCTGCTCATTAATACGCAGACCCTTTTCCTGTTTATTATCTGCCAACGATCCTCCTTCGTAATGCATAACGGTATGCATACTGAAAATACTGTTTTTAGTACTAGCAATCCCCATTTTATCAGAAAAGGGCTTTCAATGTCTAGTAGATTTGCTTTTTATATACTTATTATTACTCATTTTACAAGGTATTGCCAGTATGTACTTGTCTTAGAATTTCATTCGTGCTAATTTCTCTGTATGTACGTTTTTTTATTGATAATAGTTCCGCTTGTATATTTTGTTACTGAATATATCTGCCATGAAAGAAAAATAGACCGCGAGCATGCGTTCTGTATATTCTGGGGATTTGTCATTGCATGCATTTATTGCCTGATTGATTTCTTTGCAGTTGGTGTAAGTCATGAATGGGTAAATTCCCCGTCAGTGGTATGGGGACATTATCTGATTACAGAAACAATATTGCCCGTTTTTGTCTGCTTTATACCAGTTATTGCAGCCAGAGACAGCATTCGTGTGAAAATAAAGTATCTTTTTCCGATTCTTGCTGCATTCATGACGGTTTTCCTTCCTTACAAGGTTATGACAAGTTCTGTTTCTCCTGATTTTTTCGGGATGATTTTATATCCGCTTATGATGGCTGCAATGCTTTTTAACGTGGATACGGGCATAACACTTTTTGATAGCGATGCAGATATGAAAAATCTGTTGTGGCTGCGTTGTGTCATAGCATTTTTTGCCGTTGCCTCGGGGTTATTGCTGCCTTCTGTTTTCCAGGCTTTTTATTATCTGAAACTTGCTGATGCGGGAACATACATACTGATTGCAGTCTATGTCCTTGGATCTGCCGGATTCAGAACATTGGAAAAGTTTTTTCTGTCCTGAATTGAAAATGTGAAAGTGCAAAAAAAAGCTGTCCTTCAGGACAGCTTTTTTGTCAGCCGCTATGTTGAAAGCGGCCGGCTTTTATCAGTCGAGGTGACCTGCTGAACCAAGAACTTCAATGTTCTTGCGTGCGTACATCTTCTTCAGCTCATCGCGTGCTGGTCCGAGGTACTTGCGCGGGTCAAACTCGCCTGGCTTCTCAGCGAGAACCTGGCGTACAGCTGCTGTCATTGCGAGGCGGCCGTCTGAGTCGATGTTGATCTTGCAGACTGCTGACTTAGCTGCCTTGCGGAGCTGCTCTTCCGGGATACCTACTGAGTCCGGAATCTTTCCGCCGAACTTCTCGATAATCTTTACATATTCCTGTGGAACAGATGAAGATCCGTGAAGAACGATTGGGAATCCTGGGATCATCTTCTCTACGCCTTCAAGAACGTCGAATGCGAGTGGCGGTGGAATGAGGATGCCGTCTGCATTGCGTGTGCACTGCTCTGGCTTGAACTTACAGCGGCCATGTGATGTACCGATTGAAATTGCGAGTGAATCAACGCCTGTCTTTGAAACGAAGTCTGCAACTTCTTCAGGCTTTGTGTAGTGGCTTTCTTCTGCAACGACGTCGTCTTCAACACCTGCGAGAACTCCGAGCTCACCTTCTACTGTTACGTAGTCCTTCTGGCTGTGTGCGAAATCACAAACCTTCTTGGTGAGTGCAACGTTTTCTTCATATGGAAGTGAAGAACCGTCAATCATGACTGATGAGAAGCCCATCTCAATGCAGTCCTTGCAGAGTTCGAATGAATCACCGTGGTCAAGGTGCAGAACGATCTGTGGGTTAGGGCAGCCAAGTTCCTTTGCGTACTCAACGGCACCCTGTGCCATGTAGCGGAGCAGAGTCTGGTTTGCGTACTTGCGTGCGCCAGAAGAAACCTGCAGGATTACAGGTGATTTTGTCTCGACACAAGCCTGAATGATGGCCTGCATCTGTTCCATGTTGTTGAAGTTGTAGGCTGGAATAGCATATCCGCCCTTTACAGCCTTTGCAAACATTTCCTTTGTGTTTACGAGGCCGAGTTCCTTATAACTGGTCATAGCGACTCCTTATGTGGATAAATGTACTTCAATTCTATGTAAATAAGAAAAAATAATCAAGAGAAAGACTGTTCGTGCCGATAATGAGTTTGACAAAGAATGTCGCTAGAAATATAATATTTCTTGTATAGTCTTTATGACTGTATTCTTTTAACTGTAAGAAAAGGAGTTTTTTGATGAAACAGAGCGGTGTAATCTGCGTGATTGCTTTACTGTTGCTGATGTTCAGCGTACCGGTATTTGCGCAGCCCAATATGAAAAGTGTTGAAACAATCATGATTGATACATTTGACACAAAAGATGACATGGAATGGAACTGGAGTGTACAGGCAAGTAAGTATATTCATATTGGTGAAGATGCTTCCGATACATATCCTAAAATGGGTTATTTCCAGGCAAGCCCTAACTCATTGAAAGCTTACAGAACAGCAAATGATCCAGAACCATATGTACTTGGTGTTCAGGTTTCATATGACCGTAAGGGTGACAACTGGTTTGAGGTTTATCCTACAGACAAGGAAACCGGTAAGGTTTATGAGATTCCGCTTCTTGGAACTGTAACTCAGCTTGATGTCTGGGTTTGGGGTGCAAATTACGATTATTATCTTGAGCTGCTTCTGCGTGATGCAGATGGTAACGTTCACGTCGTCCCGGCATGTACCCTTAATTTTCAGGGATGGAGAAACGTCATTATTGACATGCCTTCTACTGTAAGACAGCAGTCACGTCTCCGTTCAGGTCCTGAAACATCTTATTTCATCGGTTTCAGAGTTCATGCAGATGCTAATGAATATGCAGATGATTTCGTAATTTATTTCGATCAGCTCCGCTATTCAACAAATACTCTCAACAATATCTACGATGGATACGAGCTTCGCAAGCCAAACTTCGAAGCACAGGGGGAATAAGTAATGAAAAAGGCTTTAGTTGTTATTGCTTTACTGTGCGTTGCATGTCTTGTATTTGCACAGAATGTTGACCTTGCAGAGGCTAATATCGGAAGTACTTCTGATTCAGCAAGTGCTTCACTCCGTGAAGTTTCACTTGATCTTTTCGAACGTGAAGGATCCTGGAACTGCAGCATTTCTCCAGATTGTGGTGTAATCACTGGTCGTCTTTTTGATGGTGGTCCTTATTCTGATCTGGAGACATCTGAGCGTGAAGAGAAGGTTGCTCTTCCTGAATCAGTTGCAGGTGCATCTAACACAAAGATGTATGGTGTAAAGGTTGAGTTCTTCAAGCGCGGAATCAACTCTTTCTATATCAAGACTGCTTCACCTATCCCGATTGAAGGTGTAACAAAGACAGTATCAGTCTGGATGGCTGGAAGAAACCAGAATCATAAGGTAACACTCCTGATTCAGGACTATTTCGGAAACAGCTTTGAACTTCCTATGGGTAATCTGGCATTCTCTGGCTGGAAAAAGCTGACAGTATCAATTCCACCGTCAACAGACCAGAAGCATGGTATCATTCAGCAGAATGCTTACTATGGAAGCCGTCCAGGTGTTAGAATTGTTGGTTTCAGAATTGATTGTGATCCAGAAACCGCAATCGGATCATACTATTTCTATGTTGATGATCTCCGTGCAGTAACAGATCTGTATGAAATTGAGAACATTGATATGGATAATCCGGATGATAACTGGTAATCTTAAAACTCTTTGATATAAAGACTGCGGTACGTTACCGCAGTCTTTTTTTTCGCTTTGAACGGATTGTGTCATTGTGCTAGGACGGAAACAATGGTACACTTTTATTATGCAGATAAAGGATAAACAGATTCCTCCAAAGGAAGACTTACTCGCAGCATATGAAAAAAGCCGTCCTGTATTGCAGGCCGTTCTTTATGGTGTCTTGAATACTGTAAAAGCGGTGATAAAGCTTGGTTCAACACCATCTTATAAATCAAGAGTCAAATCATTTGAAAGCTACTATGAAAAGTTGATCCGGATACAGCCGGAATCTTTGGGAAGGCAGCCACTTCCTGTTTTGACAGATTTGATAGGAATAAGAATTATCTGTGCATTTCTTGAAGATCTGGCCCAGGTTCAGAAAACAATCTGTGAAAACTTCGAAGTTGTTGAGATTGAAAGAAAAGGGTCTGAGCGTACGTTCAGCGAATTTGGCTATGAATCTCTGCATATTCTGATAAAGATTCCGGAAAAAATAGCTGATATGGGCGGAAAGGATGAACGTATCCAGCTGCCGGAAGGACTTGTGTGTGAACTTCAGATAAGAACGATTCTGCAGGATGCATGGGCTGAAGTTGAACATGAGCTGGTTTATAAATCAGAGTTTTCTCCGTTTGACAAGCCGCTCAGAAGAAAGCTTGCCTCTGTCAACGCAAGTTTGAGCCTTGCTGACATCATATTCCAGGAAATCCGCGATTATCAGAACAAGCTTAATCAGGAACTTGATGCGCGCCGCGCGACGTTCTATGAAAAAGCTGATGTTCTTGTAAGAAATCAGCTGAATGAACGGCTGAATGTAAATGCAGACGCATCGCAGAAAGCTGTAAAACCAATTCAACCTACAGGATCCATAAACTCAGAAATGCCATATGTTCGTGGAACAATTGATGACATGATTCTTGATGCAATTCATGCACATAATTCTGGAGATCTTGATAAGGCGGAAGACATTTATACGATGATTATAAATGCGGAACCACAGCCAAACAATATTGTGCTTTCTGTAATCTATAAACATCGCGGCATGGCGTATTTTGCCCAGAATAAATTTGAGGAAGCACTTTCTGATTTTATGGAAAGTGTGAAAAAAGATGATACCAATTTCCGTTCCTTTTACTATATTGGTATTGTATACGGTCTTCAGGGGGATAACGAAGGTGCAATCGAGTATTTCACCAAATCCCTCGAGAGAAACGAGTATCAGTCTCATGTACTTTACAGACGTGCTCTTACCCATTATTACATGTGCAACTATGAAGCAGCTGCAGAAGATATGGTGAAGGCTCATAAGCTTGGACTTGATAATGAAGACACGCAGAAACTTGAAAAACTGCTTTCTGCACAAAAAGAGATGAAATTTTAAGATTTGTTATTGACACAAATCGGCGTACATGATAATTTATCACACGTTGTTTATGTCTCCCTCGTCTAGTGGTTAGGACATCGGGTTTTCATCCCGACAACGGGGGTTCAATTCCCCCGGGAGATGCGAGCATAAGGACTGGTGATTATCCAGTCCTTTTTTTTTCTTCTTTTTTGCTTTTACGTAGTGGGGTGGCTTGTGAAAGTAGAATCAAAACTGTCGGATAACGTTATCCGGTTACTCAAAGAAGCGATTGCTGATAACAGCGGGAATGAAATCAGTGCGTATGGACTGGTGAATCCTGAAGGCGTTGTAGTATCAGCTGTTATCGGTTCAAGAGGCAGTGACTGTGCCGCTCCGCTTACCCTGCACAGGACGGAGTGTCATGTGCTTATCCACAATCATCCGTCAGGCGTCCTTGAACCTTCCGAAGCTGATCTTGAAATAGCCAGCCGCGCAGCTGCCGACGCAAAAGGCTTTTATATAATCAATAATGATGTAACCCGTATAAACGCAGTTGTTGAACCGATAAAGCTGCGCTCCATCCGCCGTCTTGATGCTGAGAAAGCTGCCTGGTATTTATCTGCTGAAGGCCCGCTTGCTCAAAAGGACAGTTTTTATGAAGAGCGTCCCTCTCAAATCTCACTGGTAAAAAACATCTGTTCTGTTTTCAATGACGGAACTCTTGGCGTTTTTGAAGCGGGAACCGGCGTTGGAAAGTCTTTTGCCTATCTGATTCCGGCTCTCCTCTGGATAAAGGAAAATAATGAACGCGTTGTTGTGTCTACGGGAACAATAAACCTGCAGCAGCAACTGGCAGAAAAGGATGTGCCTGCTGCACAGAAAATGCTGGGAACGGACATAAAATACATCCTTTTGAAAGGAAGGCAGAACTACATCTGCCGACGCCGTTTTGCTGATGTTACAAGCGAACGTGACCTTTTTACAGAGGAAACGGAAGAACTTGATGCAATTGCAGCCTGGCTCAGGACAACGGAAACAGGAACGCGTTCTGAGCTGACGTTCATGCCTTCTGAGGGAATATGGTCTCGGATCAACTCCGAATCAGACGCCTGTATGGGAATGAAGTGCCCGTATAGGGAAGAGTGCTTTGTCATGCGCCTCAGGAAGGAGGCTGCTGACGCGCAGCTCATCATTGTCAATCATCACCTTCTGTTTGCAGATATTGAAATGCGGCAGGGTGGGGCTGGTTATGAAGATACTGCCGTGCTTCCGCCGTATCAGCATCTTGTGTTTGATGAGGCGCATGGTATTGAAGATGCGGCAACGAGCTTCTTTTCTGAAACGATCAACAGATACCGCCTGCAGAAACAGCTGAATCTGCTGTACAAGCAGCGTCGCGGTTCTAAAGCTGGCCTTCTTTTTACCATAGATGCTCTTACATCTGCGGAAGTTGATGTACAGGAAGTAATTGGCTTTCTGGATGACATTAAAGTTTCTCTTATGGAACTTGAAGATGAAGCGATGAAGGTACTTGGCGACGGCTATACATGGCGGCTTGAACCTGGAACTGCGGCAAGTGCAGAAGGAATTCTTTCAAAAATGCAGACGCTGCGTGGCGCTATTGCGGCTTTCGCGGGCAGAATGCGTACCATGCTCGATAGTGTGCCTGAAGATCAGGAAGAAGCTCCGTCTGTCTGGGAATGCCGCCAGATTGTGAAACGCATTGAAAACTGCGGTGCTGTCTGCCAGCATTTTGTTGACTGGAGTGAGCATGATGACATGATTTTCTGGATGGAGAAAAGAAGGCTCAGTAATGGCACGTTCTTCCCTGGATTTATTGAAACGCCGCTTGATATATCAAGTACCATGTATTCGGGAGTTTTTGAGCCGCTTTCCAGTGTTGTCTGTACGTCCGCAACGCTCAAGACTGCGGGAAGCTTTCAGTTCTGGAAAAAGCGGACCGGTGTGCAGTTTGCTGAGAAAGAGCGCGTCTGTGAAGGCGTGTTTCCGTCGCCCTTTCCATATCGTACGAATGTACTGCTTTCCATTGTGGCGGACGCTCCTGATCCCAAGAATTACGGTTATCAGTCCTGGCTTGAAAATACGATTGTAGAGCTTATCCGTGCATCGCAGGGACGCTGTCTCGTGCTCTTTACCTCGTACGATTCGCTCAAGTACGCTTGTAATCATGCGCGTACAGCTCTTGCATCAAGCGGAATTACGGTGTTGAAGCAGGGAGATGACGACCGTTTCCGTCTGCTTGAACAGTTCCGTACCGACAGCGCAAGTGTGCTGTTTGCAACAGATTCTTTCTGGGAAGGAGTCGATGTCCCTGGAGAATCGCTTTCTCATGTTGTTATAGTAAAACTGCCGTTCCCTGTTCCCAGTGATCCGGTTTTTGCAGCGCGTTCTGAAGATATTGAAAAGAGGGGAGGTTCCTCATTTTTTGAATTGAGTGTACCGGAAGCAATCATACACTTCAGGCAGGGATTTGGTCGTCTTATGCGTCGTGCAACAGATAGGGGAGCTGTCACAATTCTTGACGGAAGGCTTCTGAAAAAGAATTACGGAAGGATGTTTATTGAGAGTATTCCTGAAACAAAGCAGTGTTTTGCGCCGCTTAAGATAGTTCTTGGTACGATAGAGCGTTTTCTGTAGGGCAAAAAAAAACTGCATCACCTTTCTGGCGTGCAGCTTTTTTATAGCAACAAAATCTTATTTGAAGTCTTTTGGGCGGCGTTCTGTGCGCTTGCACTTTGTGCACTCAGCGATGTTCTTCAATTTGCCGTTTTCAAACATTGTCTTCATCTGAATTTCACCACCGCATGAGCAGAAGAATTTATGTGTTGCGACGGTTGTACGTGAGTTTTTACTGGCTCCAGCCATAATCAGCCTCCGGAATTTCTATTTATTAAGCAACTATACACAAATTATGTTTTGTAGTCAATAACTGCAGGAAAAGAACTTTTTTAATCCGCTAATTTCTTCTGATATAATATTTAATACACTTGACTAATCATAATCGGTTTGGTAACATAATCCACAGTTTACGTTTGGAGGGTTTCCTTTGGCAGCAAAACAATCATCTGCAGAAAAAAGACATAAGCAGAGCGAAGTCCGTCGCTTGCGCAATAAGACCGCAAAAAGTTCAGCACGCACCAGCGCTAAGAAATTCGTAGAAGCTGTACATGCTAAGGATTCTGCACTTGCAGCCGAAAAGCTGAAGGCTCTTTGCAAAGAGCTGGATACTGCAGGAAGCAAGGGAATTTTGTCTAAGAATGCTGTTTCGCGTAAGAAGTCACGCATGATGAAGCTGTATAACGCTTCATTTGCAGCTGCGAAATAACAAGAGAAAATCAGAGCTATTACCCGGAATGTTCATGATATCGTGAGTTCCGGGACTCTGACTTTCTGTAATTTCAAAATGTATCTGTATATTTTATTTATAAATAAAGATATACTTGTAAATAATCAGTAAATAAGGAATGAGGTAGCTGTATGGCTTCAAAAAAAGTTACAAAGTTTGATTTAGTAGAATCTGTCTATAATGATGTAAACTGCGAAAAAAAAGTTGTACAGTCTGTTATTGAGTCATTACTTGTTCAGATAAAAGAAAATCTTAAAGATGGTTCAACAATTGAACTCCGCGGTTTTGGTACATTCGAACTCCGTCTCCGCAAAGGAAGGGAAAAGGCCCGCAATCCGAAAACCGGAGAGCAGCTGTCTGTTGAGCCGCATTATGTAGCTGCGTTCAGATCTGGTCAGGATTTGAAGAACGCTCTGTGGAAGCTTCCTGTAGAAAAGAAATAACATTCAGACGGTAACATGAGTAAAAAAACTAAAAGCGTATTGATCAATATTTCGCTGCTTGTTGCCGGAATCTTCCTTTTTGCTTTGCCACATCCAACAAATCTTTTGTTGTGTGGCATTCCAATCCTTTCTTATTTTGCATTTATCCCGATTTTCATATTGATTACCCGTGTGTCATGGAAGACAGTATGGTTTTATGGCTTTCTGTACGGAATAGGAAGCTATACCGTCTATGTCTGGTGGCTTGCGACATTTAATCCAGCTGCAATGCCGGTAATTGCAGGAATGTATGGATTGTATCTCATGATTACATTCCCCATCATGAAAGCTGCAACTGTACTTTTCCCGAAAAAGGCCGTATATGCACAGTGGATTGTCTGGTGTGCATACGAGTACATAAAGACACTGGGCTTTACAGGCTTTAATTATGGTGTTACCGCTTATTCTCAGTACAGATGGAATGTCATCATCCAGTGTGCGGACATCATCGGCGTTTTCGGACTGAGCGCCATTATTACCTTTACTTCAGCCTGGTTGGCAACCGTTATCCTTGATCCTGCAGGAAAGATTACTGATAAAATCAGAAATCATAAAACAGCGGGATTCGTATGGCTTGGCGTTTTCGCGCTTGTCATCGTGTATGGTCTTGTTTCTCCTGTCGACTATAAGGAAGAAGATGCGAAGACAGTTGCCCTGATACAGACAAACAGCGATCCCTGGGTTGGGGGTACAGCTTCATACAGACGTGACCTTCGTACTCTTGAGCGGCTTTCAGATGACGCGCTTGCTGAAAACCCGGAAGTCGATTTTGTTGTCTGGCCTGAAACTGCTTTTGTTCCACGCATTACCTATCATTATGAAGAAAGATACGATGAGACGCGTCTCGAACTTGTTGAAAAACTTCTTGAATACATTGATTCAAAAGACGTTCCATTTATTATCGGTAATGATGACTGTGTAAAGGGATATGATCATAACGGCATCTGGACAGACTGCGATTATAACGCTGTCCTTTTGTTCCGCCCTGGAGAAAACTGCATTCCACCGGAGCCGGAGCGCTATTGGAAGCTTCATCTTGTTCCGTTTACTGAAAGTTTCCCGTTTGAAAAGCTGCTGCCTGGCATTTATACGTTCCTTGTAGAAAATGACACACACTTTTGGGAGCAGGGTACTGATCCGGTCATTTTTGAAGTAGATGGCCTTAAGTTTGGTACGCCAATCTGCTTTGAAGACACATTCGGTAGCATCGGAAGACTTTTTGCCCTTAATGGTGCCGAGGCGCTTGTAAACCTTTCAAATGATGCGTGGGCGAGAAGTGAGGCCTGTCAGCGTCAGCATCTTGCCATGGGATTATTCCGGACGGTAGAGAACCGCATACCTTCTGTCCGTTCCACAGCATCAGGTCAGACAGTAATTATTGATCCTAATGGAAAAGTACTTGCTCAGGCCGAGCCGTTTACAGAAAGCTACATTATTGGAAAAATACCACTTGCTGATAAAGAAGGTATGACGATATATACCAGATTCGGTGACTGGACGGGTGTTCTCTCCATCATTCTGATGGCGGCAATGTTCGTATATGGAATAGTATTGAAGATTACAGGAAAAAAATATGGCAAAACAGCAGACTAACGGAAATATTACGGTTTTGGGTGAAGAAACCTGCTTTGAAGGATACCTTGAATTCACAGATTCACTTGTTGTAACCGGAAAGTTCGAAGGAACCATCAAATCAGAAGGAAAACTTGAAATTGCAAAGACTGCTGAATGTGAAGTTGATGAGATGTCTGCATCTGCAATAATGATTGCGGGTTCTGTAAAGGGAAACATCAACGCTCGTGACAGACTTGAAATCCGCTCAGGAAGCAAGATTAACGGTGATATTAAAACCCGTAAACTCAGAATCGCTGAAAATGTTGAATATCAGGGAGCTGTTACCATGCTGGAAGATACTCAGGATGTTGATGTCTTTTCAGTTTCAACTGCAGAGTTCAAGGAACAGCTTCAGAACGATCAGCAATAATAGATCCTGACTCAAGTTCAGGATGCAATATAATACAGTATTGACAGTACTGAAATAATTATTTTATAGTGATTGTATACAATTTTCTTTGGCACAGCCAATTCATAATCCGTAAACAATCAACAACAGGAAGAATCTGTAATGGAAGAACAGGAAAACGGAGCAGTACCCGCTCAGGAAGAGCAGCGTGCAGCCGAATCTGCACCCCGCAAACGCATTGTTGTTAAGAATGACAGAAAAAGGACGCCAAGAGCGTTTTCAGCAAAACCAGTCGTAAAATCAACACCAAAAATAGAAACAGCCATCCCGGAGGATGTCGCAGAAGCGGCCGTTCCGCAGGAAAACGCTCAGGATCAGAACCGCGAAGGAAAGCCGAAGCTTGTTATCAATGACCTTACAGCAATGGGAATGCATGACCTGCGTGACCTTGCAGCCCAATATGGTCTTGACCGCAATGACCTTGCTCCAATGAAGAAGCAGGAGCTTATCTTCGTCATCCTTAAGGCTCATACCGAGCATGGTGGAATCATTTTTGCTTCCGGTGCGCTGGAAATCCTGCCAGACGGATATGGTTTCCTCCGTTCACCACAGAACAGCTATCTGCCAGGTCCGGATGATATTTACATTTCACCAAGCCAGATCCGCCTGTTCAACCTTAAGACAGGTGATACCATTTACGGCCAGATCCGTTCACCTAAAGACGGCGAGCGTTTCTTTGCGCTGCTCCGCGTTGAGACAGTCAACGACGATGATACACGTGCCGCACAGACACGTATTCCTTTTGAAAACCTGACCCCGCTGTATCCGGATGAGAAACTGCATCTTGAGACAGTTACAGAAGAGCTTTCAACACGCATCATGGACCTGTTCTGCCCGATTGGAAAGGGACAGCGTTCCCTGATTGTTGCACCTCCTAAAGCAGGTAAGACAATCCTGATGCAGAAGATTGCAAACGCAATTACTGCAAATCACCCTGAAGTAAAGATTATCGTCCTTCTTATTGATGAACGCCCGGAGGAAGTTACCGATATGGAGCGCTCAATCAATGCGGAAGTTATTTCATCAACATTTGATGAGCCTGCAACACGCCACGTTCAGGTAGCTGAGATGGTTCTTGAGAAGGCAAAGAGACTTGTAGAGCATAAGCGCGATGTCGTCATCTTCCTTGACTCAATTACCCGTCTTGCACGTGCTTACAACCAGACTGTTCCTACATCAGGAAAGGTTCTGTCAGGTGGTGTTGATTCAAACGCACTGCATAAGCCGAAGCGTTTCTTTGGTGCTGCGCGTAACGTGGAGGAGGGTGGAAGCCTTACAATTATTTCTACGGCTCTTATTGAGACAGGTAGCCGTATGGATGAAGTTATCTTTGAAGAATTCAAGGGTACCGGCAACATGGAAATCAACCTGGACAGAAAGCTCGCAGACCGCCGCCTATTCCCGGCTATCAATATCAAGAAGTCTGGAACAAGGAAGGAAGACCTGCTGCTTACTGAAGAAGAACTCCAGAAGATCTGGGTTCTGCGTAAAGTTATCAATCCTATGGATGATGGGGAAATTATTGAGCTCCTTATTGACAGAATGCGCAAAACAAAGAATAATGAAGCGTTCCTTCGCTCCATGAACGGCATGGGCGGAGAGTAAAGCGAAATTTGTGGGGTTTGTGTGTATCGCGGGGCCGCAAGGCAGTGATATCCGGGCAAACCAGTAAATATATCAGGAGGATAGATATGAAAGAAGGTATTCATCCAAAGTACGAACTGACAAAGATTACCTGCGTATGTGGTAACGTCATCGAAACACGTTCAACAGTTGAGAACATCAACGTTGAAATTTGTTCAGCCTGCCACCCGTTCTTCACAGGTAAGCAGAAGCTCGTTGACACTGCAGGACGTATTGAACGCTTCAACAAACGCTACAATATCAAGCAGTAATTCCTTTTTGAGGATTAGAGGAGCGCGTTCAGAAGTGGACGCGCTTTTTTTTAGGTTTATACGTTAGATTTTACGATAATTTGTTCTTGCTTGTAAAAATGTGGGTTTCGTTGTATCCTAAAATTCGGAGGCGTTATGGCAGTAGGTGATTCACAGTTCCAGCTTGTTACTTTCCAGCTGGGAGAAGAGTTGTACGGCGTTGATATTATGGACGTTAAGGAAATCGTTAAGATTCAGAATGTCCGCCCAATCCCGAATGCTCCATATTATGTAGAAGGAATTTTCAACTTGCGCAGGGAGATAATACCAGTTATCAGTCTGCACAAGCGTTTCCGTATCGCTAAGGTACAGTTTGACGAAGATGAAGATGAAGAATCTCAGGGTGGATTCATCATCCTCAATATCGATGGTATAAAAATTGGTATTATCATTGACCGCATTGCACGCGTAGTTCAGGTAAAATCAGACGAAGTTAAGCCGCCGCCACAGATGCTCAGCGGAATTGGCTCTGAGTACATCCACGGTGTTATCCGCCAGGAAAACGGATACCTCATCGTGCTTGACATCAGACGTCTGTTCAATCCGAAAGAACTGCAGAAGCTCATCGGCCGCTGATATCGCTTTTATAATGATTTATGAAGATTCAGACATATAGCTCAACCATCCGCAGAAAAGAGATGGACGCTGTTTTAACCTGTATGGTTGAAGAAAAAACAGGTCCTGGGGAAATGAATCTGCGCCTGGTTGAACTCATTCAAAAAACTTTTGAGGTGAGTGGGGCTGTTGCATTAAGAAGTCCCGCTCTTGCATTGAAATACGCTCTTCACGCACTTGGATTTGATGACCGCATTGGTGTCATGATTTCAGCTCTTGCTCCTGACTGGCAGTATTCTGCTGTCTGCGATGCAGGCTGTGATCCGATTGTGCTTGATGTAGCTCCTGATGAACTTTTCCCGACATCTGATACGATAAAAGACGGCATGGTGAAGGGTGGACGTGTCCTTCTGCTTCACGAGACATGCGGTTTTATGCCGGATATGCTTTCCATTCTGGAAACAGGCGTTTCTGTTATTGAAGACATTTCTCAGAGTGCGGGCGCTTTCCTTACTCTGGAAGATACGGAAAAGAAAGCTGGCTCGTTCGGTGTTTTCACTATTCTCGGGCTGGAACAGGACGATCTCCTTACAGCAGGCGGCGGCGCTGTGCTTTTTGCAGCAAAAGACCGAAACTGGTCTGCGCTCAAGTCAATTTTAAGCGGAATTCCGTCTACAGACAGGCTTCCTGACATAAACGCCGCTCTCGGTTTTGTCCAGTTGAAAGAACTTACAAGAAACGAGGAGAAGCGCCGCGAACTTCGTGAACTGTACACACGCTCGCTTTTGCAGAGCCGGCACAAACTGCTCACTCAGAAAGGGGAAGGGCAGTGTGCTGTATATTCGTTCCCTGTCCTGCTTTCAAGCGGTCTCAAGGATGTCAGCCAGTACGCCCAGAAAAAGGAAATTGAGATAGCGCCTGTGTTTGCCCAGTCAGTAATTGCCATCCGTGGCGGGGAAGATTGTGAGGATGAGAACATCCGCAACTGCCGTAATGCTGCTTCAATGGCACTTCGCTGTGTTAATTTCCCGTTATATCCGCGTCTTGGACAAAAACAGGTAGAAAAAATTACAAAAGTGCTTGCTACCATGCCATAATATAAGGTGTGGATGAATGTATGAAAAAATGTGCCATCGTCATTAATACGTACAAAGAGGAAGCTGCCGCTATTGCAGGTGATCTGCAGAAGTTCCTTTCTGAAAGGAACTATCTGACAGAATTGTTTCCCCTTGAACGTGAACTTGCTGATTATGACTTTTCCGGATGTAATTTTGCAGTGACTCTTGGTGGTGACGGTACTGTTTTGTATGCAGCACGTCATTGTGCGCCGCTGAGTATTCCTGTTTTTCCGATAAATCTCGGTCAGTTCGGTTTCATTGCAGGCATAAGCAAGACCGCGTGGCAGGAAAAACTTTCTCTCTTTCTTGATGATAACCTTCCGCTTGCAGAGCGCTCTCTCATACAGGTGTGCGTAAGGCGTCAGTGCGCTTCTGGAAAGAAGGGTGCAGATGTTTTCAACTCAACGGCACTGAATGACGCCGTCATAAAAGTTGCAGGCGCTGCACAGATAGCAGAGCTTTCTGTAAGCTGCAATGATGAGCCGTTCGGGCATATCCGCTCGGACGGCGTGGTTGTTGCAACGCCGACGGGTTCCACAGCGTACTCGGCGGCAGCAGGAGGACCAATCGTAGACCCGGACCTTGATGTGCTTGTTTTCAGTCCGATCTGCCCGTTCTCGCTTTCTTCAAGGCCGATCGTCATGCATCAGTCTGCAAGAATAGAAATACAAGTGCTTCCTTCCCGCGGCGCAAAACTGCTGCTTTCATGCGATGGACAGCGTGTGTTCCCGCTTGAGGAAGATGATATAATTGAAATACGTCGTGCGGATACGACAGTGCAGCTTGCCGGCTGTGACTCAAAGGTGTTCTATACCGCACTCAAATCAAAACTGAACTGGTCTGGAGGTCCCCATGCTTGAGGATTTACAGGTAAAGGATTTTGCCCTCATTGATTCTGTTTCCATAGATTTTTCAAAGGGATTTACCGTTCTTTCCGGTGAAACGGGCGCCGGTAAATCCATTCTGATAGGAGCGGTGACATTTCTGCTTGGTGGAAAAGGCGGTCTTGAGGTTATCAGGAGTGGAACGCATGCTGCTCAGGTTTCAGGAACGCTTGTTGTCCCTGAGAATTGTGTCGAAGGCCGTGCCTGGCTTTCTGAGCACGATGTTGAACTTGAAAATGACCGCGTACTGCTCCGCCGCGTCGTAAAGGACACGGGAAAAACAGCCGCCTGGATAAATGATACGCCGGTTACGCGTGCTGATCTTGCAGAATTTACTGCTCATCTTGTGGACATTCACGGCCAGCATGAGCATCAGAGCCTGATGTATCCCCAGAAACACCGTCCGTATCTTGATGCGTTTGCAGGCCTTAATGAGCGTGTTGCCTCTTTCACCACACTATACAACGAGCTTGTCGAAAAGCGCAGGGCCCTTGAGGAAATTGACGCTTCCGGCGCAGAACGTGAACGGCGCGTTGAAATGCTCCAGTTTGCAGTTGAAGAAATTACAAAAGCGAAAATACATGCGGGCGAAGACGAAGAGCTTGATGCAGAGGAAGCGCGCCTTTCTCAGTTCGAGAAGCTCTATTCCCTCATTGAAGATGCGTCCGGTGCACTGAACGGCGACAATGCTGTAGTTCCAACTCTGAAGCGGACACGTCAGACCATGGAACATGCTTCGGCTGTAGACGCTTCTCTTTCTTCTCTTTCCGAGCGTCTTGAAAGCGCTTTCTATGAAATTGAAGACATAGGAGAAGAACTCCGAAGCTATAAAAACGGACTTGTCTTTGATCCTGCCCGCCTTGAAGAGGTACAGGAACGTTCTGCTTTCCTGTCTCGCCTTACTAAAAAGTATACAACGGGCGGCAACGGAACGGCGGCAGATTTGCTTGCCTACGCAGAAAAAGCCCGGAATGAACTGGAGTTGCTTACTGACAGTTCAGGTGGCCGTGAAAAACTTGCCGCCGAAGTCGCTTTTCTTGAGAAAAAGGTATACGAAGACGCGACGGTTATATCCGCAGATAGAAAAAAAGCCGCTTCTGTGCTTTCACAGCAGATTGAGGAAGTGCTTGCAAAACTCGGCATGAAAGGTACTCAGTTCATCGTTCAGGTTCAGCAGAAGCCTGGTGACGACGTCATGCAGAAATGTGGTCCGTACGGAATTGATGACATTGAATTTGTCTTTTCTGCAAATCCTGGTTCTCCAGTGCGTCCGCTTGCAAAGATTGCATCTGGCGGTGAACTTTCACGCGTCATGCTCGCTATAAAGACCGTTCTGAGTGCTGCTGATACGGTGGATACGCTTGTGTTTGATGAAATTGATACAGGTATTGGCGGCGAGATTGCCGTTGCGGTCGGACACCACATGCAGCAGCTTGCAAAAAAAAGACAGATTTTGTGCATTACGCATCTTGCGAGCATTGCAGTTTGTGCCGATAATCAATTAAAGATAGAAAAGTCTGTAGAGGCTGGTTCTACTGCAACCCATGTACATCAGATTTCAGGTGATGAGCGGGTTACAGAGATTGCACGCATGCTTTCTGGAGATGCCGTCAGTGAGGCTTCACTTCAACATGCGCGGGCATTACTGCAGAATAAAGGTTGATGAAAACCGGGAGCACTTTCAATGGCAAAGGTAACAGAAGAAAGCAGAAAGCAGTTCGCTGCTAAAATGGCCCCTTACAAGGAATTAATTGATAAATCCGCAGAAAAGGAAAAGAGTATTCTTGCCCTTATCGCAAAAGATACTTCTGGAACGGCGTATAAAAAGCTCCTGCTTGCTGAGGAAATGATTTACGTTGCTACACTTTGGGTAGGCATAAACAATCTTTCTGAGACAATCACCGAGACGAAGAACACTGATGCACTTAATGAAGCCCGTAAGACACTGTACAAGGCAATCATCTATCTTGAGGAAGTTGTTTCCACCATGATTGATGCACCGTATGCGGATTACGAGGAATATCTTGCTGAAATCGTCAATATTCCACTAGAGAAGAGATATTTGCTTACCAGAAAGCTCGGCCTTGCCATCCGGCTGGTTACCGATGCGTATGGTGAAAACACAAAATGGAAAATGTCTTTCGTTGAGCTTGAAGGCCGCTATGCGACAGTTGCAAAAAACATCCTCGATATGAAGGAAGCAATCAAGACATACTACGATCCGCGTTCTCCGGATTTCGACATGACCGTCTATTACATCCGCCTCATCAAGAAACTGCTTGATAAATCAGCTACAGGCTACCGTGACAAGTACGAACTTTCATCAAAGCGTCTTGATGATATGCGCCTTGGTATCAACTATCTTCTTGCCTTACGCAGACTTGCCATTCAGATGAATGAGAAGGAAGATGCGGAAGAACTTAAGAAGAAGATTACCGTCTGGAAAGCCAAAATGGATAAAGACCAGCAGGCTGGCGTCAGCAGATAGGATTTTTCCCTAAAATCACAAGAAATTCAGTTTCTTTTTTTCCCCATAAATAGTATAATCAAAGCACAAGGACACGAGAGGTGTCTATCAAATTTGGAGGCTTCTAGATGAAGAAACTCGCTCTTGTACTTATGGTACTTGTACTTGCCTGTGTCGCATTCACAGGTTGTAAAAAGAATTCTGCCGCAGCAGAAGGAATCACTTGTAAACTCCTTACAGATGCAACTGGTATTGATGATAAGTCATTCAATGCTGCTGCATGGCGTGGAATTGTTGAGTTCTATGGTGACACTGTAGACAATACAAAAAATCGCGGAAAACTGTATGATGTAATTACTGCCGCTACATCAGATATGTATGTTCCAAACCTTAAGAACGCTGCTGATGAAGGCAACGACCTCATCATTGTTACTGGATTCACATGGGCTGATGCTCTCGCTGAGGTTGCTCCACAGTATCCTGACCAGAAGTTCATGATTGTTGACGTTAACTACGTTATGCAGCCAAACGTCCGCGAATATATGTATCAGGAAGAGCAGGGTTCATACCTGGTTGGTCTTGCTGCAGCTCTTCAGGCAAAGGCAGACGGTATTGCAAATCCAAAGTTCGGATTCATCGGCGGTATCGCATCTTCAACAATCACAAAGTTCGAAGTCGGTTACATCCAGGGTATCAAGAGCATTTTCCCGGATGCAGAAATTGTTGACTACTATGCCAACGACTGGGGTGCACCTGAGAAGGCTAAGCTCCAGGCTAAGAACTGGTACGATTCAGGTGTATACTGCATCTTCTCTGCTGCTGGTGGTACAGGAAACGGTACAATCGCACAGGCTAAGGAATACCGCATGGCTGGAAAGAACGTATGGGCTATCGGTGTAGACTCAGATCAGTACGAGGATGGTATCTACGAAACTGGAAAGTCTGCTGTTCTTACTTCAATGCTCAAGGTTGTTGAGGCTTCAACACTCGATGCACTGAACAAAATTAAGGCAGGTACATTCACGGCTGGTGAAGTTGTCATGTCAATGACAGACGGTGGTGTAGGCTACTCAAAAGCTAACTCTGAGCTTAAGGCTGATGTCGTAAAGGCTGTTGATGCAGCTGCAAAGGATATCGTTTCTGGAAAGATCAAGGTTATTCCAACATATAAGGACGCTCTTGCTGCTGGTGTTGTTCCTGCAGGTCTCGGCGCTCTTGATGACTGATCTGAAAAGAGAAAACTAGATTTTTTACAGGACGCCCCTTGTTTTTAAAGGGGCGTCTTTTTTGAGGGTTAAAAGTGGGCGAATATGCAATTCAGATGCTTGGCATAACAAAAGCCTTCCCGGGTATAATTGCCAACGACAACATAACCTTAGAGGTTAAGAAAAACGAAGTTCACGCACTCCTTGGTGAGAATGGCGCTGGAAAAAGTACGCTTATGTCTGTTCTTTTCGGTGCATACAGCGCAGATAGCGGAAAGATCCTCATCAATGGAAATGAAGTTACTATCAAGAATCCGAATGTGGCTACAGAGCTTGGAATCGGTATGGTGCATCAGCACTTCAAGCTTGTTCATAATTATACAGTCACTGAAAACATCGTCCTTGGACGAGAACCCCGCAATGCTTTCGGCATTCTGAAACTGAAGGATGCTGAAGAAAAGGTCGCTGCATTGAGTAAGCAGTACGGACTTGCGGTTGACCCGAAAGCTAAAATTGAAGACATTACGGTTGGTCAGCAGCAGCGTGTCGAAATCCTGAAGACACTGTATTCTGATTCGGAAATCATCATTTTCGATGAGCCGACGGCTGTTCTGACTCCGCAGGAAATAGATGAGCTCATGGATATTATCCGAAAGCTCAAGCAGGAGGGCAAGACAATTGTCCTCATTACTCATAAACTCAAGGAAATCAAAGCTGTCGCAGACCGCTGCAGTGTCCTGAGACGTGGAAAGTATATCGGTACGGTTGATGTAGACAAGGTAACAGAACAGGAGCTTGCCGACATGATGGTTGGCCGTGCCGTTAAGTTTGAAATAGACAAAAGCCCGGCAAATCCCGGTGAAGTGATGCTGAGCGTCAAAAACCTGAACGTTAAGGATGCAAACGGCATTCAGAAGATTCATGATCTTTCCATTGATGTCCGCGCCGGCGAAATTGTCGGTATAGCCGGTGTTGACGGAAACGGTCAGTCTGAACTGCTGCAGGGGCTCTGTGGCCTGCTTCCTGTAGAAAGCGGTCAGATTCTGCTTGACGGAGAAGACATCACAAAGATGACGATCCGGCAGCGCATTGAGAAAGGCCTTGGTCACATTCCGGAAGACCGTCATAAGCACGGTATGGTCGGTGACTTTACATTAAGCGAAAACGTCGCCCTGAAAGACTACTATACTGACCGCTATGCCGGTAAATATGGCATGCTGAACTTCTCAGAGATGGACACCATTGCAGACGAACTGATTGAACAGTTTGACGTGCGGGCAGGACAGGGACATGCGACAAAAGCAGGCTCGCTTTCAGGTGGAAACCAGCAGAAAGTCATTGTTGCACGCGAAATAAGCCTGTCGCCGAAAGTGCTCATGATTGCACAGCCGACACGTGGACTTGACGTTGGCGCTATTGAGTATATCCGTAAGAGGATTATTGCAGAGCGCGACAAGGGAAGGGCAATCCTGCTCGTTTCCTTTGAGCTGGATGAGATCATGAATCTGTGTGACAGAATTGCAACAATCAGTAAGGGACAGATTGTCGGCATCTTCAATGCAGGCGAGGTCACCGAACGTGATATTGGTCTTATGATGGCATCAAGTGAGCATAAGGAGTAACTGATGGAAAATAAAAAGAAAAAGTCATTTGTTGACTGGTTCCTTTCGAGCAACGGTGCAATCTCCATTGGTGTAATCCTTCTTGGATTCCTGGTGGGAACGATCCTGCTCCTGATTGTAGGAAGAAATCCGGGCGGTCTTTATAAGGCAATGATAGACTCGCTCATCGGAGTAAAGAATAAGAAGGGCGTATGGAACTTCCGCAACGTGGGCGAGAGTATCGCGTATACGGTACCGTTCGTCCTCTGTGGTCTTTCAATGGCATTTGCCGCCCGCGTAGGCCTTTTCAACATTGGTGCTGAAGGTCAGTACATCATGGGTCTTGCAACTGCACAGCTTGTTGCAGTATGCATTCCTCCATTCCCGGGACAGTGGCTTGTCTGTCTTATTGTTGCAACCGTCGTAGGTGCAATATGGGGCGGCATAGTCGGTATATTGAAGGCAAAATACCAGGTAAGTGAAGTCGTTGCGACAATCATGCTGAACTACATCGGTTTGTATGTGGCACGTCTTCTGTGCCTTGCATGCCCGGATGCAACGACGTTTAACATTGGAACAAACCTTCCGAAGACGGCGCTGCTTTCAAAGTTCCTGATTACCAGTTCCAATATGAACATTGGTATCTTCTTCATGATTCTGGCAGTCATCCTTTTCTGGTACATCATGGAAAAGACATCACTCGGATTCGGTATGCGCGCAACCGGCTTCAACAAGGAAGCTGCACGCTGTTCCGGTATTCCAGTCGTCAAGTCAATCGCACTCAGTATGGCAGTTTCCGGTGCATTTGCCGGTCTTGCAGGTGCAATCGTCCTGCTTGGCGGTGCATATCCTAAGGGACATGTCGTAAGCTCGATGCACAACTACGGATTCAACGGAATTGCAGTTGCTCTCGTCGGTAACAATACGGCTATTGGAACGCTGCTTGCCGGTTTCCTGTTCGGTGTCCTTAAGCAGGCGCAGAGCATCATGCAGAGCTACAACATTCCAAAGGAAATTACGTTTATCATTCAGGGACTTATTGTTGTTTTCATCGCCCTCCGTTCAGGACTTGAGCTTGTACGTCAGTACAGGGACAAGATGAAGATTCAGAAGGAGGTGCTTAAAAAATGATGATGTTTATCAATACGCTTCCAACCGTCCTTATGATGGTTGCTCCTATTCTGATTGCAGCAATCGGCGGAATGGTCTGTGAACGCTCCGGCGTTGTTAATATCGCAATTGAAGGTCTTATGGGCATTGGTGCCTGTGCCTGCGCTTCCTGTCACTATCTCATGGAAGCAGCCGGTTGCGGTCGTTACAGCATCTGGGTGGCGCTCCTGCTTGGCTGTGTCATTTCTGCGCTGTTCTCACTGATTCATGCGTTCGCCGCCATTGACCTGAAGGCAGACCAGACCATTTCTGGTACGGGTATCAACCTGCTTGCAGACGGAATCACGATTTTCGCATCACAGATTCTGTTCAAGGCTGACCGCACAAAGGAATACCGCATCGGTATGCTGACTGATAAGCTCGGTATGTATCCGACAGTCTATATCGCAATCATCGTTGTCGTGCTTGCGTGGTTTGTGCTGTACAAGACGCCGTTTGGCATGCACCTCAGAGCGTGCGGTGAGCATCCTGCAGCAGCTGACAGCGTTGGTATCAACGTACGGGGCATCCGCTACACGGGCGTTGCAGTTTCAGGCTTCCTTTCAGGACTCGCCGGCGGCTGCATCGTACTGACGCAGACAATCCAGTATACGTCAAACACCATCAACGGACGCGGATTCATCGCCATTGCCGCCGTCGCATTCGGCCGCTGGACACCACTTGGTGTAACCGGTGCTGCGCTGCTTTTCGGCGCCTCTTCGGCTATGAGTGTCATCGCTACGAACTTCCAGTCACTGCGCGTGCTTCCAACAGAGATTTTCAACATATTCCCATATGTGATTACGCTCCTTGCGCTCATCATCTTCTCAGGCCGCGATTATGCACCTGCAGCAGACGGTAAGCCATACGAGAAAGGCGCCAGCTGATGCTGACTAAAGAACTCGCACTCAAACTTTTTGAAGCTTTCTCAATAGAACGCTGGAATGACCTTATCCGTCCCTGTGAAATGATAGAGATGGATAAGGCTGCCGAGCGTATGGTGCTTGCCTACATAATCGGTAAGTACGAGGAAAATGCCGGAAACGAAATTGACTGGAACTGGATGATTTATGCATCCTTTTTCGATCTCTTAAAGAAAATTGCGCTGTGTGACATTAAGTCACCTGTGCAGCGCATGATAAAAAACGAGTATCCGGCAGAGTACAAAAAGCTTGAGAAGTGGGTTCTTTCCCAATACAAGGACATCCTGGATAAGGACCTTTTCACTCAGTTCAAGGAATATATCGAACATAAGGACATGGCATGTCCCACTGAACCCGAGACAAAAGCCCGTGAGCGTTCATCCCGCGTCATGCGTGCTGCACACAAATACAGCGCCATGCGCGAGTTTGAGATGATAAAGGTCGTTAACGAGCCGTTCCGTATAAGAAACATTGAAAAGCAGCTTAATGAAGACATTGAGTCTTTCCTTGACCTTCGCGGCCTTCAGCTGCTGCTCACAAAACAGCGTCCGTATGAATTCCTGATGATTATTGAGCAGCTCCGTTTCCAGACAAGATGGAATCAGACACCGCGCGTTCCGAAAACTTCAGTCCTTGGTCATTCATACTATGTTGCAGCCATGACGCTCATGCTGAGCCGCCAGGATGATGTTGAATTCTGCAAAAACAGACTGTACAACAACTTCTTCTCTGCGCTGTTCCATGACCTTCCGGAAGCGGTAACACGTGACATCATTTCTCCGGTAAAGCAGGCGACTCACGAGCTGCCGTCAATCGTCAAGAACATTGAGGATGAGATTGTCCGCAAGGAACTTCTGCCGCTCATGGAAAGCTTCTACTCAGACGAGATGATGTACTTTACGAGCGATGAGTTTGAAAACCGCATCGTCCTGCCGCAGCTCGAATTTGATGTCCCTGGAAAGAAAGAGTGCAACAGTTCAAAGTATGCCTATTCTCTTGAACACGTTACGTTTGAGGATATGAATGCCAAGTTCAATGATGAGCGCTATTGTCCTGTTGATGGAAAACTTGTCCGCTGTGCCGACCACATAGCTGCTTTCATTGAGGCTGACAGTTCCATAAAATACGGCATCACTTCCGTTCATCTTCGTGACGGTCGGGACAACATCTGCAAAATCTATGCGGAAAAGAGCAGTGTAAACGGCTTTGTTCCAAGCGCATTTTTTGCTCTGTTTGATTAGCATAAATGTGCCGATACTCATACAGTATGAGTGTCGCAAAAAAAATATCAGTTTGTGTTATTCTTTTAATCACAGCAGTTCTTTCCCTTTCTGCTGAAACACATGTCGTCGAAAAAGGTGAAACATTCTATTCCATTTCCCGTTCCTACGGTATAACTGTAGATGAACTTTTAAAGGCCAATAATCTTGAGCAGGGAGCTGTCCTTAAAGCCGGGCAGAAACTTACGGTTCCAGGTGATGAAACGCCTGCCACTTCATCAGTATCAACAGAAAACTATACGGTTGCAAAAGGCGACACACTGTACAGCATAGCACGCAAAAACGGGACGACGGTGGATGAAGTCCGTTCCCTCAACGGATTTACGGAAGCAACTGTCCTGAAAGTCGGACAGGTTATAAAACTGCCAGGTGGAAGTGCCACTTCAGAAATTCAGACAGCAGCTGCAACACAGACAGTCACAACAACAACCATTACTGCAACCGCTACTGCATCTGCGGGAGCTGCCATAACGCTTTCAACACAGTCAGATCCGCGCACATATGAAGCTGGCAAGAAAGGTGATACATCTCTTGTCTGGCCGGTAAAGGCAAGCGAAGTCGTCTATATTACGGGAAAGATAAGCGGCGTTGCACTTACAGCTGCAAAAAACGAGGCTGTTAACGCTATCCACAAGGGAACAGTCATGTTCTCAGGCGTGTACCGCGGTTTTGGAAAAGTGGTCTTTGTGCAGGATGATAAGGGATATATCTACGTGTATGCAGGACTCGATTCCGTTTCTGTTTCAAAAGGCGACGATGTTGCTTATGGAACAAAAATCGGTGTGACGGGAACAGATGCGTTGAGCGGTAAATCCCAGATAAACCTGATGGTTTACGATAACGGAAAAATCATAGACCCTGCAAAAGCGCCGCGTGGCTAAAAGCAGATTCCGCTTTCAGCGCGCAGCTGCTTCCTCATACGCTTTCAGACAGATAAGGAAAATCTCTTTGCATACGCGGGCATCATCAGTGGCGCGGTGTGCGTTTCCCGGTGGAATACCGAAGTGAGAGGCAAGAAACTGCAGTTTCCATGACCCAAGGTCAGGGAATGCTGCGCGCGAAAACTTCACTGTGTCCACTCCTGGTGTCAGTGGCGATGAGAGCATCGGCTTATCACAGCGGTACAGTTCCGCGTTCATGAATGAGATGTCGAAGTTGCAGTTGTGGGCGACCAGCGTCGTTCCCTCTGCGAAAGAAAGAAAACTGTCTGCAACATCTTTGAAAGGTGGCTGGCCGTACACCATTTTCGTCGTTATGCCGGTGAGCTCTGTGCAGAAGCGCGGAATAAGCATGCCGGGATAGACAAGTGTGGAAAACTCGCCGAGTTCGCCATCTTTATTGAAGCGGACCGCACCAATTTCTATGATGCGGTCTTCTGTGGGGTTGAGGCCGGTTGTTTCTGTATCGAAAGCAGTGAAGACCGCGCCGGCCTGGAATGCAGACCAGACGCGTTTCATCTGATAAAGCTTTTTGTCCACTTATTTTGCAGCAGAAAGCAGGTCGTCAATAGTCTGCTTGATGGCGCCGCAGAGCTTATCCGCTTCTGCTTTGGCTGCATCAAGACCGTTTGCTGAACTTACCGTGCTGTTGATGTAGAACTTGATCTTTGGCTCAGTTCCGGACGGACGTGCACTTACAACGGTGCCGCCTTCCAGGAAGAACTGGAGGACATTGCTCTTAGGAAGCTTGATGGTCTCTTTTGCTTCTGGCTTTGCCGGGTCAAAGAGTACGCTCTGCTGAACGTCGCGGATTTTCTCAACTTTCTTACCGCCGAGAACAGTCAGGTTCTTTGTGCGGAGGTCAGCCATGATGGCTTTCATCGTATCAACGCCGGATGCGCCCGGGAAGTTCTTTGAAATGGAAACGTCCTGGAAGTAGCCGTATGTTGTGTACAGTTCCTGAAGGCGTTCTAGAAGTGACTTCCCTTTGCTTCTCCAGTACAGGGTCATTTCCGCACACATTGCAGCTGCTGAAACACCGTCCTTGTCGCGGACTGCAGTCTCAACGTTGTATCCGTAGCTTTCCTCAAATCCGAAGATGTAGTTATGGTCGCCTGATTTCTCGAATGTTGCCATGTCGTTTGCAATCCACTTGAAGCCGGTGAGGCATTCAGAAAGATAGACACCGTTTGCCTTTGCAATGCGGTCTACCATTGGGGAAGTGACGATTGAGCGGATCATGGCAGGGTTTTCAGGCATCTTGCCCAGTTCCTTGCGGCTGGTGATGATGTAGTCTGTAAGAAGGACCCCCATCTGGTTTCCGGTAATCAGGACGTACTTGCCGTCCTTGCCTGGAACTGCGCTTCCGAAGCGGTCAGCATCCGGGTCGGTTGCCATGACAACGTCTGCCTTTTCCTTTTCAGCGAGCTCAACAGCCATTTTCAGTGCAGGAGCTTCCTCCGGATTCGGCTTTTCAACCGTGTGGAACGTGCCATCCGGTTCGCGCTGCTCAGGAACGGTGATTACCTTTAAGCCAAGGTCGCCGAGCACTTTTTCGACGTGCATTGCGCCTGTGCCGTGAAGAGGAGTGTAGACAATCTTTACCTCTCCTGCCTTTTCCTTGATTAAGTCAGGGCGGAAGAGCTGTTCTTTACACATTGCCCAGTACTTTTCATCAACTTCCTTATCAATCAGGATGAGCTTACCGCTCTTGATTGCCTCATTGCGGCTGATTGTCTTGACGGATGTTACAGCGTTTACTTCATTGATGATGCCGGCGTCGTGAGGCTCAATGACCTGTGCACCGTCGTTCCAGTAAGCCTTGTAGCCGTTGTACTGCGGCGGGTTGTGTGACGCGGTGACGACGACGCCTGTATCGCAGCCGAGTGTGCGGATGGCAAATGAAAGTTCCGGAGTAGGGCGCAGGCTGGTGAACAGGTACGTCGTAAATCCGTTTGCAGCAAAAATAAGTGCGGTTGCTTCTGCGAAAACGTCTGAATAGCGGCGTGAGTCAAAAGCAACGACAGCTTTCAGTCCGCCTTTTGCAGCTTTGTCCGGGAATGTCTTGATGAAGTAGTTTGCAAGACCCTGTGTTGCGTTGTTGATGACGTAGGTGTTCATGCGGTTTGTGCCGCCGCCGATGACACCACGAAGACCGCCTGTTCCGAATTCGAGCGAGCGGTAGAATCTATCTTCAAGCTCTGCAGCGTTCTTGTCAGCGTCTGCAATGAGCGCTTCAACTTCCTTGCGGAATCCTTCGTCTTTTTCAGCTTCGATGTAAGCTTTTGCGCGAGAGACGAGTTCGTTTTTATCCATGTAAAATCCTCCTGAAGCTTCCGTAAAATACATCCGTCCGTGCGGAAAGCGGACTGGCGGAAACTGCGACAGTATACCAAGTAATATGGCTTTCTTCAATTATAGCACGGATATGACGGTTCTTGAATAAGTCGTTCTTTTTTTATATACTTTAATTGATTACGTAAATGCTGTATGCCGCGGATTTTTCACAATCCATACGGTGTACATGGAGGACTATATTATGGGTATGACCATCAACGACATGCTTGGCCAGAGTGCTCTTCTTACTCTGCTGGGTATGAGTGTTGTATTCGGGTTCCTTATCATTATGATTATCTTTATGACTATCACTGCAAAGATAATCAAGAAACTGGGACTTGATAAGGATGCAGCACCTGCAAAGGGATCAGGAGCAAAAAAAGCCCCTGCTCAGAACACAGCAGCTGTAGTTGCCGCAATTGCAACAGCAGCACGCGAAAAAAACGTTTAATTAATCCGGGAGAATAAGGAAAATGGCAAAGAAAGTTAAGATTTCAGACCTCGTCCTTCGTGACGCTCATCAGTCTCTGCATGCAACACGCATGACAACAGCTGATATGCTTCCTATCTGTGACAAACTTGATAAGATTGGTTATGAAAGCCTTGAAGCATGGGGTGGAGCAACATTCGACTCATGCATCAGCTTCCTCAATGAAGACCCATGGGAGCGCCTCCGCAAGCTTAAGGCTGCTCTTCCAAACACACCTATCATGATGCTGCTCCGTGGCCAGAACCTGCTCGGTTACCGCCACTATGCAGACGACGTTGTTGAGAAGTTCGTAGAAGCTGCTGCAAACAACGGTATCGGTGTATTCCGCATTTTCGATGCATGTAACGACCCACGCAACATGGAATGTGCTACAAAAGCTGCCAAGAAGACCGGTAAGCACGTTCAGATGGCTATCTCATATGCTGTCACTCCATATCACACAAACGAAAAATATGCTGAACTTGCTAAGGAATATGCAAAGTTCGGTGCAGACTCTATCTGTATCAAGGATATGTCTGGTCTGCTCCGCCCGTACGATGCATATGAACTGGTAAAGGCAATCAAAGCTAAGGTGGATATTCCTGTTCAGATTCATACACACGCAACAACAGGTATGTCTGTTGCAACACTGGTAAAGGCTGCTGAAGCTGGTGCTGATGTCCTCGATACAGTCATTTCTTCAATGGCTATGACAACATCACACTCACCGACAGAGTCAATTGTTGAGATCCTGCGCGGTACAGAATACGACACAGGCCTTGATATGAAGGCTCTCGTTGAGATTTCTGACTACTTCCGCGGTGTACGCGCAAAGTACGCAAAGTTCGAATCAGCACTCAAGGGTGTTAAGCCACAGATCCTGCTTTCACAGGTTCCGGGCGGAATGCTTTCAAACCTCGAAAACCAGCTCAAGGAGCAGAATGCTTCTGACAAGCTCGACGAAGTTCTGAAGGAAATCCAGATTGTCCACAAGGACGTCGGCTATGTTCCTCTCGTAACTCCAACATCACAGATTGTTGGTGTTCAGTCGGTACTCAACGTACTCCAGGGACGCTACAAGATGATGACACCAGAGTTCCAGGGACTTCTTACAGGATACTACGGAAAGCTCCCGGCTGATCCTAATCCGGATCTGGTTAAGCTCGCTGTTGAGAAGAGCGGAAAAGAGGCTATCACCTGCCGTCCGGCTGATCTCATCGAAAACGAATGGGACAAGATGGTTGATGAAGCTAAGGCTGCCGGCGGTGACGGTTCAGTCGAAGATACACTTACATATGCTATGTTCCCGAAGAAGGCTCCAAAGTTCTTCAAGGAAAGAGCAAATGGTCCTGTAAATTCAGATTCTTTCAAGGTTGCCGCTGGTGGCGCCGGAAAGGGTGGTTCATACACAGTAAACGTAAACGGTACAGCTTACAATGTAACAACTGGTCCTGCTGCTGACACAATGAGCGTCACAGTAAACGGTACAGCTTACAACGTAACATTCGGTGCAGCTGGTGCTGCTCCTGCTGTTGCTGCAGCTGGTACAGGCGCCGGTGCTGATGTTAAGGCTCCTGTTGCTGGTACACTCCTTAAGCTCGTTGCTTCAGAAGGCGATGAAGTTAAGGCTGGTGACGTAATCATCATGATTGAGTCAATGAAGATGGAACTTGAGGTAAAGGCTACTGCAAACGGTAAGCTTCACTTCTGCGCTGCAGCAGGTGATGCAATTGCAGCTGGTCAGACACTCGCAACAATCGGTGGTGGCGCCGCAGCTCCAGTAGCTGCTCCTGCTGCCGCTCCAGCCGCAGCTGCCCCAGCCCCGGTTTCAACTGGTGGTACAGCAGTTACAGCTCCTGTTGCAGGTACGCTCCTGAAGTTCGTAGCTTCTGAAGGTGACACAGTTGCTTCTGGCGACACCATCATCATGATTGAGTCAATGAAGATGGAACTTGAAGTAAAGGCAACAGCTGCTGGTAAGGTTCACTTCCTTGCAAACACTGGCGATTCAATCGCTCAGGGCCAGACACTGGCTGAAATCAACTAATTGGAGAATTGACATGCTTGGTCAGAAAAATATGAGCAAGAGAATCGTTAACTGCTGCGTAGTAATGCTCGCACTCGCTTTCGTATTCTCTTTCGTTCCAACAACATTTGCCAGTGACAATGCTAACGCACGCGTTACACCGTCATGGTCAACAAGAGATACAGCCATCATCAAGGGATCAGAAAAGGTTCCTGAAATCCAGGCTGGAAAGTTCTTCTCAGAACTGTGGCACAACACCGGTATCTATCAGATGATTTTCGGTGAAGCTCCTGCTGCTGAAGAAACTGCTGAAGTAAAGAGCGCTGTTGAGTTTGCTGAATCAGCTCCAGGCTGGCAGAAGATCATCATGATTGCACTCGGCTTCCTTATCATCTACCTCGCTGTAGCTAAGGGATTTGAGCCACTGCTGCTCGTTCCTATCGGATTCGGTGTCGTTCTCGTCAACATTCCTGGTGCCGGCATGGGCCAGGGACCAGACGGAATGCTCCACATCATCTACTCAGCAGGTGTAGGTAACGAGTTCTTCCCAATGCTCATCTTCATGGGTTTTGGTGCAATGACAGACTTCGGTCCTCTTATCGCCAACCCTAAGATGGCTCTGCTTGGTGCAGCAGCACAGCTCGGTGTTTTCGCAACACTGATTGGTGTTTCACTCATGAACCTGATTCCAGGTGTTGAGTACAACATGTTCCAGGCTTCAGCTATCGCAATCATTGGTGGTGCTGACGGTCCTACATCAATCTACGTTTCAGGTAAGCTTGCTCCTGAGATGATGGCAGTTATCGCTGTTGCTGCATATTCATACATGGCTCTGGTTCCAATGATCCAGCCACCTATCATGAAGGCACTGACATCAGACAAAGAGCGCCACATCAAGATGAACCAGCTCCGCTACGTTTCAAAGGCAGAGAAGACAATCTTTCCTCTCGTCCTGCTGCTCCTTTCAATCCTGCTGCTGCCTCCTGCAGCCCCTCTTATCGGTATGCTCGCATTCGGTAACTTCGTAAAGCAGACTGGTGTTGTAGACCGCCTTTCAAAGACAATGGAGAACGAAATGCTCAACATCGTTTCTATCCTTCTGTCACTTGGTGTCGGTTCACAGATGACTCCAGAGAAGATCATGAATCCTTCTTCACTTGGTGTTATTGCTCTTGGACTCATTGCATTCGCAATTGCAACTGCAGGTGGTATCATCGTAGTAAAGATCATGAATATCTTCCTGAAAGAAAAGATCAACCCGCTTATCGGTTCAGCAGGTGTTTCTGCAGTTCCAATGGCTGCCCGTGTTTCCAACAAGGTCGGTCTTGAGTATGACCCGAGTAACTTCCTGCTCATGCACGCTATGGGCCCGAACGTTTCCGGTGTTATCGGAACAGCAGTTGCAGCTGGTGTATTCATCGCTACATACGCAAAATAACAAGAAAAGGTGGCGTATAGCCACCTTTGAGTTTGAGAAATGTGCAGTCTGAAAAAGACTGCGCTGAACAAAAA
>JAGHRS010000012.1 GCA_018066285.1 Candidatus Treponema caballi | reverse complement strand
GTTTTACTATTTGCTTTATTACTTTTAATACTTTTTATTACAAGGATATAAAGACGCATGTGCGCACAACTTACACAACGTGGCAAACGCAGAATAGACACAGATGAGAAGATTTTACAGGCTGCAATGCATCAGTTCGGAGAGAAAGGATTCACTTCTGCTTCCTTAACGGATATAGCTGCAGAAGCAGGCATCTCGCAGGGGCTTGTTTCCCAGCGGTTCGAAAGCAAGGAGAAACTGCTCGAAGCTGCTTTCAAGGCAACTCCCGCCGCATCGTTCTTTCTGAGCGCGACCGCCGGAAAAGCAGTAGACGCCGCAAACGATTCCGCCAGTGCGGATTTGAGCGCTACCCTGCTTTCAATAGTCACCGCACTCAAGAAAGAACAGCACACCGACAGGCGGCGTTTTGCGTTCACCGCCATGCTCTACACAGCGCGCGATGTTCCCGAAAGCTTTACCGCACTCTCACACAAGCTGTACCAGGGGACGGTTCTCCCTGCCCTTTCTAAGAAAGCACCAGGGGACGGTTCTCTAGTTTCCTCTCCCTCCAAAGGAGATACCTACCACTTGTTCCTCGTCTTCTACAGGAACGCGCTCGCTGTCATCCGGGACTGCGGAGAAGCCGGCATTCCACTACCGGAAGACAGCTACTTTCTCGCCGTTCTCGGCCTGATACAGGGGGACGGTTCTCCAGTCACACTGCGTAAACCAGGGGACGGTTCTCTGTTACCAGGGGACGGTTCTCCAGTCTCCGCAATCGCTGCTTTCAAAGAACAGGTGCGGCCTGCACTGCGCGCTATCGAAGGCTACATCGGGCTCATCAGGAAACACGCAGGGGAGCCAGGCCGCGTGCGCGATTACGCTTCTAAAGCTGAACTTATCGCATCTGAACTTGTCAGAAACCTTGATAAACTGAAATAAACTCATCCGTCTGCGTGTGACACATCCGAAATTAGTATTATGTTTTCTCAACCTTTTCTGTGATACACTGAATTCCATTACAAACAGTATGCGCTGCTTCACGCGCGGCGTTTCAGGAGGAAAACGATGAAAGAGTATATCAAGGGTGCAAACCCGTACATGCCGATGTGGGAGCATGTTCCTGACGGAGAGCCGAGAGTTTTTGAATACAAGGGCGAGAAGCGCGTCTACCTTTATGGTTCACACGATACGCTCAAGACTGAATATTGCGGTCCGGACCAGGTAGTCTGGAGCGCCCCAATCGATGACCTGACAAACTGGAAGTGCCACGGCGTCTGCTACACTGCAACTGACGGCGGCATCCTCTATGCGCCGGACGTCGTCCAGAAAGGAGATACCTTCTATATGTACGCAGCTGAGTCAAAGGGCTCACGCATCATGGTTGCTACAAGCAAGGATCCTGCAGGTCCGTTCACAAATCCTGAGCTGACAGAGCTTGGCTTTGACCCGGGAATCCTCGTCGATGATGACGGCCGCGTCTACGCTTACTGGGGCTTCTGTCATCAGTTCTGCGCCGAGATGAACGACGACATGAAGACAATCAAGAAGGAGACACTCCGCGACAACGTAATCAAGCACAGCGTCACCCAGTGGTCACCGGACGACAACATGCAGGATGAAAACGATGCTTTCTTCGAGGCCTCTTCACCACGCAAGCTGTTCGGCAAGTACGTCTACGTTTACTCAAAGCGCTACTACACACACCGTCCTGAATACGGCGTCTATGAAGACTGCAACGGCTTCCTGTCATACAAGTACAGCGACACACCGCTCGACGGCTTCAAGATGGGCGGCGACATCAGCTTCAACGGCGGCGAGGTCATCCCGAACGGAGACGGCACGAACAGCATGACATACCGCTGGGGCAACAACCACGGCTCCCTCATGGAAGTAAACGGCCAGTGGTACATCTTCTACCACCGCCAGATCGGCACGGATGAGTTCAGCCGCCAGGCGATGATTGAGCCGGTCGACGTCGCAATGGACAAGAACGGCAAAATCTTCATCGGTAAGATTACATACAAGGACGACGAGCCGGTCGCATCCTGCCCGGTAGAGATGACAAGTCAGGGCGCTCAGGTAAACGGCCTTGATGCACGCAAAATCATCTCAGCAGGATACGCAGTTCACATGTGGGGCGGCGCAAAAGGCGGCTACAACGGCGGCATGGGCGGTGCTTACATCAAGCCGGTTTACGAAAAGACAGACAGCGCATCATCCCCGATTGTCGACATTACAAGCAAGCTGACCGTCGGCTTCAGATACATCCAGTTCGGCATGATCAGCCCGACAAAAGTCAGCGCCGTCATTGATGCAAAGGAAGACCTGACCGTCAACGTCCGCATCGACGACTACAAGGGCAAGATTGTCGCAACCATGAACATGAAGAAAGGCGACAAGAAAGCCGAGGCCTCAGTCAGCAACCTGGTCGGCAAGCACGCCGTCTACTTCGAGTTCCTGAGCGAGTCAAAGAACATCATCGCCGAGTTCGACACGTTCACCTTCGACTGAGCGAGCGCAGCGGAAACGGCAACCACGAATCACAGAAAAGGGGTTATACTGTAGTTATGTGGTTGATTTTTGCAATAGGGGCTGCAGTTTTTGCAGCGTTAACATCAATTCTCGCTAAAGTCGGCATAGAAGGCGTCGGCTCAAATCTGGCAACCGCCATCAGGACAATGGTGGTGGTTGCCATGTCATGGGTAATGGTATTCATCACACACCAGCAGTCAGGTCTTTCAGAGATCTCAAAGCGCAGCTGGATTTTCCTTATTCTGTCTGGTCTTGCAACCGGCTTAAGCTGGCTCTGCTATTACAAAGCCCTTCAGACAGGCAGTGCCTCAAAAGTCGCGCCCATCGATAAGATGTCTGTAGTCCTTACTCTGATTCTGGCGTTCGTCTTTCTGCACGAACAGTTTACCTGGAAATCACTGGTGGGCTGCATCCTGATTACCGCCGGCACGCTGTTCATGGTGCTGTAAACGCCCCTGAATCCTACTCCAGTCTTCCGTAGGTGTATCCGCGGTCGCTCTTGATGGCTTCGTTCCTGAGCTCGAAGTAGCAGACGGCGTTTTCTTTCAGTGTCAGGCTGACTTTGTTGCCACAGCGCTTTGTCTCAACAAGCGGCTTTGCGGCTGTCCTGAGAAGTTCTATCTCATCCGCATCAGGATTTGCGTGCTCGCCAAGGTCATGCCAGACTTTGAGCGGATTGCATACATCCTCGTCGACAAGCTCGGTCATGAGTACGTTTGCCGCATCATCAGACGGAAGGGGCAGTTCCAGGTTCAGATCAATGCTCTTGCCGCTCATTTCGGTGTCGACGTTCCAGGCAATGCCCTTGTAGTACGTTGCCCCGCCCTTTTCTGCAGGCTGCCTGCACTGCACGACGATGCACTCAGGCGTCTTGAGCACACACTTCACGTAGTCTTTCGTAAGCTTCTTGTAGAACGCGAACGACCAGAACGTCGGCTTTTCAATGAGTCCGTTTGCAACAAGGCCGAAGCCCCCATGGAACGGGGTGTACGGAACGCCGAACTCTTCAAAGATGTCACCGAACGTCCAGTACGAATAGGAAGCGTGGTTGTCGCCGAACGTTGAAAGCATGTTCGCAATGTATGCGGCGTTCAGGTTCATGTCGTGCACCGGTGCATTGGGGATGTACGACGTATTGAACTCGGTGACGTGAATCGGCATGTCTTTTGAAAAAGCGAATGAGTCAACAATGCCGCGCGTTGAGTCGAGCTGCTCGAAACAGAGCGCCTTGTCATGCAGCTTAGGATAGCCGTAGTGGCCGTCTGGCGTCGGATTAGCGGTCGTGTAATGGTGGCGGCTCACAAAATCAAGCGGGCAGCCCTCTTTTTCGACATGCTCCAGGAAGGCAGTAATCCACTCTTTGTCGGTGCCGCCACAGACAGCGGGGCCGCCGACGCGGAAGCGCTCATCAACAGACTTGACTGCACGCGAGGTCACATCGTACAGCTTGAAATATTCCTGCATGTCGGCCCCTTTCCAGAAGCCGGGCAGGTTAGGCTCGTTCCAGCACTCAACCGGCCATGTGACAACCTCGTCGCGGCCGTAGCGTTCTATAAGGTGATTGAGCGTCGCCTTCACCAGGTCAGCCCACTTTGTGTAATCCTTTGGCGGGGTGACGTTGCCCTTCCAGTAGAAAATCGTCTGATCGCCGCTGGCGATTGCCTTTGGCATGAAGCCCAGTTCCAGGAACGGGCGGATCTTCAGTTCCTTATAGCTGTCCATCACCATATCCAGGTATGTCCAGCAGTATTCGATGGGGGCATCTTCCTTGTCTTTCAGGAAAGGATCCGTGCGGCAGATTGCCATGTCATCGCTGAAAAGTCCGTGGCCGCGGATGTGCTCAAAGCCGATTTTTTCCTGAACAAGCTTGAGCTGCTCAAAATATGCTTTCTGCAGGGCAAGACCCATGCGGCCTGTTCCTATGCAGTAAAATGCGTTGTTGTTAAAGAGAACCTCTTCCTTTCCAGTGACTTTGTAATCCATTTTTGTTTTCCTTCCTTACTTTAAGTATATCCTATTCTCACAAATCGGACAAACCGCTATAGTGGGCGTATGAAACGTCTGACCGCAATAGGGAACAACTTTTCCCATAACCTTACCGTCCGCAAAGTCATTGCCGCTGTCCTTGGCAACATCATCCTGGGCTTTGGTTGCGCGGGCCTGAAGCTTTCCCTCATGGGAAACGAGCCATACACTGCCGTAAACCTCGCCATGAGCGAAGGATTTCACATGGGACTCGGCAACTATCAGCTCATCGTAAACGCACTGCTTTTCATCATCCAGTTCATCTGGGGCTACAGCTACATCGGATTCGGCTCGCTAGTCAACCTCGTCGGACTTGGCTACATCATCCAGGGCGCTGACTGGGTTCTCGCAATCTCCATCGGCGACTGCACGGGAAAATCACTCATCATATCCATCCTGTACATGGTAATCTCCATGGTCGTACTCACGTTCGGACTCGGCATGTACCAGGAAGCGGATGTGGGACTTTCTCCGTACGATTACATCAGTAACGGCATGTGCAAGGCAACTAAATGGCCGTTCTTCCTCTGCCGTGTCCTGACAGACACCGTGTGCGTCATCGTCATCATCGTTGCGGTCTTCACCGGCTTCATCGGCTGGGAAAACGCGCACCTCGGCGTCGGCACGGTAGTCGGTGCGTTCTGTCTGGGCCCACTCGTCGCCGCTTTCAGAAAACTCAACGGCAAGTGGATAAATCCGTAATTTGCCTTTATACTTGAGATATGAAGACTGTTTACATTTTCCTCGCAGAAGGTTTTGAAGAGATTGAGGCTGTAACGCCGGGAGACATTCTCCGTCGTGCAGGCGTTACCGTAAAGTTTGTCTCTTGTGGCAAGCAGACTGCTGTCTGTGGTGCTCACAACGTCACCTATCTCGCGGATGAGCTCATCTCCAGCATAAAAGCCGATGACCCGCTGCCAGATGCAGTCGTGCTTCCGGGCGGCATGCCGGGTGCGACAAATCTCGCCGCATGTAAACCGCTTGAAGACCTGGTAAAGCGCATGAATGACGACGGCCGCATTGTTGCCGCCATCTGTGCAGCTCCGGCAGTTGCGCTTTCTCATTTCGGCGTGCTAGAGGGAAAATGTGCAACATGCTATCCGGGCATGCACGACAGGGCCCCGGAAGGCAGTCAGATAAGCTGGCAGAACGCACGCCTCGTCGTGGATGGCAACATCATCACGTCAGCAGGCCCTGGCACCGCCGGAGAGTTCGGTTTTGCCATAACTGACGCACTGCTCGGACCAGGCGCATCCGCAAAAGTAAAGAGCGGCATGCTCTATCAGTAAATCCTTAAATATGCTACTCTGTCCGTACAGGACGGATTATCATGGATTACAACCAGAAAGCTCTTGAACTTCATCAGACACACCAGGGAAAAGTGGAGACTGTCAGCCGCGTTCCCGTAAAAACGCGTGACGACCTTTCAACAGCGTACACGCCGGGCGTTGCAGAGCCGTGCAGAAAAATAGCGGCAAGCGGCGACGCGGTGTACGACTACACTTTTAAAGGCCGCATGGTCGCGGTCATTTCAAACGGAACCGCAGTTTTAGGGCTTGGCAACATCGGGCCCGAAGCAGGACTTCCCGTCATGGAAGGCAAGTGCATCCTTTTCAAGGAGTTCGCTGGCGTCGACGCGTTCCCGCTTGTCATAAAGGCAGACACCGCGGATGAAGTTGTCGCATTCTGCAAAACCGTCGCCCCGACATTCGGCGGCATCAACCTGGAAGACATCAAGAGCCCCGAATGCTTTGAAATTGAAGACCGTCTCAGAAAAGAACTTGATATTCCCGTATTCCACGATGACCAGCACGGAACGGCAATTGTCGTTACCGCTGCCCTCATAAACGCACTCCGCGTCGTAAACAAGAACATCGGTGACATCCGCGTCGTACTGAACGGGCCGGGGGCTGCCGGAACTGCCATCATCAAGATGCTCATGACAGCAGGCGTAAAAGACATTGTCGCTGTGGATGAACACGGAATCCTTGTAGAAGGCTGCGAGCGCACCGAGTCACACAAGATGTGGCTTGCATCGTGCACTAATCCCCGGAAAGTGAGCGGCGGCCTTGCTGAAGCCGTAAAGAATGCGGATGTGTTCATCGGCGTCTCAAAGCCGGGCTGTCTTACAACTGAGATGGCTTCATCCATGAATAAGGATGCCATCGTGTTCGCTATGGCAAATCCGACGCCGGAAATCTTCCCTGAGGATGCAAAGAAAGCAGGTGTCCGCGTCATTGCAACCGGACGCAGCGACTATCCTAATCAGGTAAACAACGTGCTCGGCTTTCCGGGCATTTTCAAGGGCGCGCTTTCAGTACGCGCACGCGACATAAACGACGAAATGAAGCTCGCCGCGGCATATGCCATAGCAGACCTTGTCGGCGATGCAGAAAGATGTGAAGAGTACGTCATTCCGTCTCCATTTGACGGCCGCGTCGTAGAAGCTGTTGCAGCCGCAGTCGCAGAAGCTGCCCGTAAGAGCGGCGTCACCCGCATTTAAGGAGCATGCAGTCATGAGGGAAGTTTCAGCCGCACAGATTACAGAAGCAGTGAAGACGCTTTTCATAAAGGCGAACCTTGAGCTTCCCGAAGACGTTGAGCAGGCGTTACACACTGCCCGGAAAAGCGAACAAGACCCGCGCGCAGAAAACACGCTTTCACTTTTAGAGAAGAACCTCATCCTCGCCCGTGAAAAGCAGATTCCCATCTGTCAGGACACCGGCGCCGCCTGCGTTTTTGCAGAAGTCGGACAGGACGTACATATCACAGGCGATTTTGAAGAAGCCATAAATGAAGGAGTGCGCCAGGGCTACGGCGAAGGTTACCTCCGTAAGAGCATCGCCGCCGACCCAATCCGCCGCGGAAACACGGGCGACAATACGCCTGCGTTCATTACGACGCATCTCGTTCCCGGTGACAGGATCCGCCTGACTGCGTTTCCTAAAGGCTGCGGCAGTGAGAACATGAGCCGTCTTGCCATGCTGAAACCCGCCGACGGCATTGAAGGCGTAAAGAAGTTCGTACTCGACACGGTACGCTCTGCAGGCGCAAACCCCTGCCCGCCAGTCATTCTGGGCATAGGAATCGGCGGCACGTTCGACAAGGTCGCCTACCTTGCGAAAAAGGCGCTGCTCCGCCCGCTCACAGAACGCAACACAGACCCGTTCTACGCCGCGCTTGAGGACGAGCTTTTCAAGAGCATAAACGAGCTCGGCATCGGACCGCAGGGCTTTGGCGGCGACACCACGTGCCTGGGGCTCGCCATTGAGACACTTCCTACACACGTTGCAGGACTGCCTGTCGCCGTCAACGTAAGCTGCCACGTCACGCGGCGCGCCACTGTTGAATTATAAGCGGCGTACGCTTTGAGCGCCGCCCGCAGCCCCAAGGAGACTGATCATGGAATATAAGCTGACATCCCCGGTTACTGGAAATGAACTTTCAAAACTGAAGGCGGGCGACACCGTGCTCCTTTCAGGCACCGTATACACAGCGCGTGACCAGGCCCACAAGCGTCTTACCGAATGCATTGAAAAAGGAGAACCGCTCCCCTTCCCGCTTGAAGGAAGCGCCATCTACTATGTAGGACCGACACCAGAAAAGCCGGGCGAAGTCATTGGTTCTGCAGGACCGACCACAAGCTGCCGCATGGACAGTTACAGCCCGCTCCTCATTGAAAAGGGAAACCGCATCATGATTGGAAAAGGTCAGCGAAACGAAGCTGTCAAGACAGCGATAAAAAAGCATGGCGCGGTGTACTTAGGCGCTATAGGCGGCGCAGGTGCCCTCATGGCGGCGAGTATTACTGAATGCGAAATAATCGCGTGGCCTGATTTGGGCTGCGAGGCTGTCAGAAAGCTCACTGTGCGCGACATGCCGCTCACGGTCGTCATCGACACAGAAGGCAACGACCTCTGCGCGCGTTAATCAAACTCCTCGAGCATGTTTCTGAGATAGTGATTGCCGATTTTGGCATTGTTCAGCAGCTCGCCCACATCCGTGTAGCGCTCTCCCTGAAATGTGCGGCCAAAAACGACATACTCCTTTCCTGAAGTATCTTTGTCATACGTCAGCGCGTACACAACTCCATCCACCACAAACTCGCGCTGTTCCTTACTGTTCACAAGATGAACAAATTCATTTCTGGTCATTTACTTTTATCCTTTACCTCTGTTACTATATACCTATGTATATAACTTGTCTTGACCTTGAGGGCGTTCTCGTCCCAGAAATCTGGATCGCCTTTGCTGAAGAAAGCGGCATCCCTGAATTGAAGCGCACAACACGCGATGAACCTGACTATGCAAAGCTCATGAACTGGAGAATCGGCATTCTCAAAGAGCATGGACTCGGCCTTAAAGAAATACAGGACGTCATTTCCCGCATTGACCCGCTGCCGGGAGCAAAAGAGTTCATGGATGAGCTTCGTCTGACGACACAGGTTGTCATCCTTTCAGACACCTTCACGCAGTTCGCCCAGCCGCTCATGAAAAAGCTCGGCATGCCTTCAATCTTCTGCAACGAGCTGATTGTCGGCGATGACGGCATGATCACCGGTTTCAAGATGAGGCAGGACAACGGCAAGTTCCATGCCGTAAAGGCACTGCAGTCAATCGGCTTCAAGACGATTGCGTCCGGCGACAGCTACAACGACCTGGCAATGATTCATCAGGCTGAAAAGGGCTTCCTGTTCCGCTCAACCGACAAGATCATCGCCGACAATCCGGATGTACCGGCATTCACTGAGTACAGCGAACTGCTCGGCGCCATCAAGAAAGCGGTCGCAGAAAACAACAGGTAACGTGCTTTCACGAATCATTCTGACAGTCTTTCTCCTCATCCTTCTTCCAGCTTTGTGCACAGCCCAGACGCTTCTTTCAGGATCATCTTCGTGGCCGGTTGCATCAGGAAGCGATTCTGACATCCCCAAGGGCACATACCTTCTGAGAGATGAAGACACCGTTTCATTCAAGGAAGTCTGGGGCTTTGTAAACCAGTGGAGCGTCTCCTCTACGTGGAACAAAGACATGCCGGTAACTGACGTCTGCCTTTTCGCGGGCGACTTCAACTGTTATGGCGAAATTGTCGACATGCCAAAACGCAGCCGCATCCCCGATGCCGGAAACGCCCGCGTCCACGCAGTCTACATCTGTGACGGAACGAGTCTTTCTCACCTTGTACTGAATTCTGAATTCGGTTACCGCGACCGGCTTATCGACGAGATGGTAACTTCAGTTGTAGATTTTGACGGCCTCATGCTTGATTTCGAGTCCATTCCCACAAAAGATGGGGACCTTTTCATGGACTTTGTCCGCATCCTCAGCAACAAACTTAAAGGAAAGAAACTGTTCTCCATCTGTGTTCCAGCTCGTACAGGTGCTGTGAAAAACGACATTTTCCCGTATACAGAACTTGCATCCCTTGCAGACCGCATCTTCATCATGGCGTACGACCAGCACTGGTCTGGCAGCGCCAGCGGTCCCATCGCAGGCCTTGATTGGAGCATACGCATCGCCAACTATGCAAAAAAGACTATCCCTCACGAAAAAATCATCATGGGAATGCCGTTTTACGGACGGACATGGGCAACTGACAGCGGAGCAGGAGCCTGGACATATCCAGGCATAAACCGCATCCTGCAGGATGAAGAAATTCCGGAAGTAACCTACGATAAAGGGTCCCCAACTTTTTCATATACAACGGAAGTTTCTGTCACAGGATACTATAACGACGCCTGGTCTGTGTTCATGCTTTCCAAACAGTACGAACAGGCCGGCATTTCATCAGTCGGCTTCTGGCGCATCGGACAGGAAGATCCGTCATTTTGGGAACACCTGAACATCACGCCCGAGGGAAATTGAGGTTTCTGACTTCGGATGGCGCAATATTGCGTTCGTTTTTGAAGAATGTCGAGAATGATGAAACTGAACTGAATCCAAGCGCATCTGCCGCTTCTGACACGTTTTTTCCTGCAAGGAGCATACGCGCAGCCATATCAGCCTTATACATGGCGATGTACTTATGCGGCGTATATCCCATATCCTTCCTGAAACATCGGATGAAATGATCCTCGTTGACATTGATGTGTTCTGCAATCGACGAGACAGTCAGGTCATGCACATCCGCAGAATGAATGAAATCAACAGCTGCCTGCGTTACCGCGCTCTTTGGCACATTGACGGGAATATAATCATTGATGAGGGCTATGACCGTCTGAAAATAGGAAGGCCCAAGCTTTTTTGAGACATCCCAGTCGGTAAAAGCTTCCTTAACTGAGTTCATGAGGGAAAGAAGCCCCGGAACTGAACTGCAGTCAATCTCGACCATATCAGTAAAGAAATTGTTTGTGTATGAGCGGAAATCAAAGAAAATGTGATCAACCGGGTCAGACGCATCCTGAGTAACCACAAAAGCTGGATTCATGGGGAAAATATACAGGTGGTTCTTCTTTAACAGACGTGTTTCACGGTAATACGCCGTTCCACTGATGATGAAATGGATGCGGTTTGTCATATAAAAGGGATATTTTTCCCATACCGTCGGATTGTAAATATGCCCGCAATGCTCGAGCGTGTACTCATTCTCCATATTTTCATGCTATCATGAAAGTCGATTTTTGTAAACATTCCCCATATTTTCGGCATATACAATCAACTCATAAAAAGGTACTCTTATTAGTGTATGACACCTTTCAGATTTGGTTTACGCTATTACAGAAGGGAGCTTCCAGCAGTCATTCTCGCACAGCTGATGAGCTTCATCTCCCTGACCTGTGATTTGATTCTTCCGCTCATCCACGAGCTGTTCATTGACTACGTCATCTGTTCCAATGTTCCCGAAAAAGACAATCTCTTCTATTTCCTGCTCGATGGCCGCGCGGGAGAAGTGCACACCATGGAACTGTTCTGGCACCTGGCAATCTTCTACCTTTCAGTACTTGCAGTCCGTCTTGTTCTGCTGTACGGAAAAAGCGTCATCAACCAGGTCATGGGATTAAGCCTTGAAACGACACTTCGCGAGGCCGCCTACCGTAAGCTCATGGAGCTTGATTCCCAGACAATTGCAGGCTACAACTCAGGTGAGCTGCTGCAGACAATAAACTCAGACACCATCATGTACAAGGATATGTTCTGCCACATTTATCCGGTCATTCTTGAGTCGCTGTTCGTTCTGATTGTGAGCGCCGTCATGCTCGCCCGCATGAGCATCTGGCTGCTGCTCATTCCCGCCATCATGATGCCGGCGTTTATCGTGGGACTGCAGAAGTTCAAGTTCAAGGCCCGCGAAAACTATTTCACCATCAGAAAAAACAACAGCACCATGAACCTGGCCGTTCAGGAAAATATTGAAGCAGTCCGCCTTGTGCGGGCCTTCACCAACGAGGCTTTTGAAAAGCAGAAGTTCGATGAGACGAACGAGACGCTCAAACAGTCCCACCTGAAGCAGATTAATCTTTCTGCCGGGTTTGAGGTGCTTTTCAGCAGTCTGAAACAGGCAGCGTATATAGGCACCATTGCAGTCGGCGCGGTTCTCGTCTTCAAGGGAAAGTTCCTGGTCGGCTATCTGGTGGCGTGCGCAACATACGTCATGAAGATCGTCCAGTACCTGACGTACATCAACAATTCAATCTTCAACATGCAGCAGATGAACGTCGCCGGCCAGAAGATGATGAACTTCATGGCCCAGCCTTCAAAAGTGCATGATACTGGCGTTACCCCGACCGACACGTACCGCGATTCACGCGCCGGCTTTACCTGGCTTAAAGGAAAACGCGGAAAGAAAGCGGCGCAGTTCCTGTATGCGAAAGGCCAGAAGCCGGTGAGCGCGGGGGGAACACCCGATTTCGCAGCCCCGCATATCCAGGTTAACGATGTTACCCTTCAAATTGACGGTTCCACAATTCTTGACCACATTTCGCTCGACATACCGTATGGCAAGAAGGTCGGCATTGCAGGCAGCACAGGAAGCGGCAAGAGCATGCTGATTGAAGCGCTCGTCCGTAACTACGAGCTTTCAGACGGAAGCATCACCATAGACAGCCACGACTTCCGCTCCATCCCGCTCAGCTCGCTCAGAAAAGAGTTCGCGTATGTCTTTCAGGAAGCATTCCTCTTCTCGAACACGATTACTTCGAACATTCAGTACACGGACGACGTGTACGCCGACATAAAGCTCAAGAACGGCAAGACGCCGGATGAGCGCATGACAGAAGCCGCCGCCCACGCTCAGGCAGACGGCTTCATAAAGAAGATGCCGCTTGGCTTTGAAACAATCGTCGGTGAACGCGGCATCGGCATTTCAGGCGGCCAGAAGCAGAGGCTTTCAATAGCACGCGCCCTCTACCGCGATTCTCCGGTGCTGGTCCTTGATGACTCAACAAGCGCGCTCGACATTGAAACTGAGAAAGCACTGCTTACCGCCATTGAAGCAGAGTACCCTGACAAGACGCTGCTCATAAGCGCGCACCGGCTTTCGTCGCTTGTCAACTGTGACGAGATTATCTACCTGGACGCAGGAAAAATCGTAGAGCGCGGTACCTTCGGCGAGCTGATGGCGCTTGGCGGCCACTTCGCCAAAGTCTGGGACATTCAGGAAGCGCAGAGCAAGTCCGTCATGGATTTTGACAGCGAAGTTTCTGCCGATGAACTGCAGAAGTTCAGCGAGAGAATCGGAAGGAAGGCAAACTGACATGGCACAGAAAAACACCTACTTCGAAAACGAAATAATCTACAACAAGGTCGACATCCATCAGTTCGGCCGCATCATGAAATACATCCTGCCGTTCAAGAAGCTGTTCTTCCTGATTTTCGGCCTTATGCTCGGTACTGCCGTCGTCTCAATGATTCCACCGGTGCTCCTGAAACGCATCATCAACAGCACAGTCTACTCAAAGGACACGCGCGAGCTCATCCTGCTCATAGCGGGCATGGTTGTGCTTGCAGGCATTGAAATAGGCGTCACCTACGTGCAGCAGGTGCTCATGGGAAAGCTCGGCCACAACATCATCGCCGACATACGCACGGATGTCTTCTATCACCTGCAGGAGCTCGCGTTCGATTACTTTGACTCAAAGCCAAACGGAAAGATCGTCGTCCGCGTCACCGAGTACGTCAACGAGCTCGCGAACTTCTTCACCAACACGGTAGTCCAGCTGCTCGTGTATCTCGTAAAGATTTTCGTCGTCCTCTTCTTCATGCTCGCCTTAAGCCCGACGCTCACTCTTGTCGTCCTCGCCGCGGTCATTCCGATGATGGCGGCCGTATTCGGACTGCGCCTGCTCTTAAAGCCGATGTTCTCACGCCTCCGCGCCTACAACTCAAACAGAACGGCGTTCTGCGTTGAATCAATCATGGGCGAGAAAATCATCAAGAACTGCAACCGCGGCGACACAAACCGCCACATCCTCATGGATATACACGGCATCTGCGCCCGTCAGTGGTACAGCATCTTCCGCGTAAACCAGCTGAACCAGCCGTCCATCGAAGTGTTCTGGAGTCTCGGTTCACTCGCCATGTTCGGTGTCGCTCTTGCAAGCATCCTGAACGGTGGCACCGCCATTGATGCAGGAACTGTCGTCGCGTTCACCAGTTACATGGGCATATTCTCCGGCCCAATCGCACAGATTGCCATGATAGTGCAGCAGCTCGCACAGATAACGAGCGACCTTGAGCAGGTATTCGACACCATAGACGCGCCAGTCGAGATTGCTGACAAGGAAGGCGCTGAGGAACTGAAGGATGTTCAGGGCGTCGTTGACTTAAACGACATTACGTTTGCTTACGAAGAAGGCCAGAACATCCTCGAGCACGTCGACCTGCACGTTAAGCCCGGCGAAACGATTGCGCTTGTAGGCCCCACAGGAGCCGGAAAAACGACTATCATCAACATGCTGACGCGCTTTTACGATGTGCAGGAAGGAAGCGTGTGCATTGACGGCCACGATGTCCGCGACGTCACGCTTTCGAGCCTGAGAAAGGAAGTCGGCGTCCTCATGCAGGATCCGTTCATGTTCAAGGGGACGGTTCTCGAGAACATCCGCTACGGCAGGCTCGATGCAACAGACGAAGAGTGCATCGCCGCTGCAAAGAAGATTCACGCTGACCTTTGCATCGACAAGCTTTCGGACGGGTACGCTCACCAGCTTGATGAACGCGGCGCTGGTCTTTCCGCCGGAGAAAAGCAGATGATAAGCTTTGCGCGCATCATCCTGAAAAACCCGTCAGTCATCATCCTTGATGAGGCGACGAGCTCAATCGACACGGAAACAGAAGCCATCATCAAGGAAGCGCTCGACATCATTACAAAAGACAGGACAACGTTTGTCGTCGCTCACCGTCTTTCAACAATCAGAAATGCGGACCGCATCCTGTTCATCGCGAACAAGGGAATCGCTGAAGAAGGAAACCATCAGCAGCTCATGGAGAAAAAAGGACTGTACTACAAACTGAGCATGGGAATATAATCCAGATATGCCAACCTTTTTTCTCAAACGCACACTCTATATGCAAAGAGCTTGAAATGGACAAAAAAACAGCTGATCAGACTATTGTTGAGTTCTCGAAAAAGATTTACGGCTTTGCTGTCAAGAATTCTTTTTCTTATGATGAAGCGGAAGAACTGTGCGGAGAAATGCTTAAAGAAGTGTATGTTTCCCTGTTGCAATCGGACGAGATTGTGAATATGGAAGGCTACATCTGGCGGATCTGCCAGCATACATACGCAAAGTACGTTTCCGAAACCCAAAAAAAGCAGGGCGTTGCAATTGACGGCATGGAAATTGCATGGTTCGACAGACATGATTTTGGGGAAACGGAAGAAAACCTTGTTAAACTTCGGAAAGAAATTGGATTTCTGACTGCAAAACGCCGGAAAATCGTGTATTCATTTTACTACGAGAATAAGACTATCCAGCAAATCGCCACGGAGCAGGGACTTCCGGAAGGAACGGTGAAATGGCATTTGAACAAAGCTCGGAACGATTTAAAGGAGGGCTTTTCAATGGAAAGAAAAGTTGGAAATCTGGGAATCAACCCGGTAAAGGCAATCGGCTTTGGTCATAATGGAAAACCTGGAGCACATGGTGGTCCGGAATATTATCTGCAGGATAAGCTTAATCTGAATATTGTGTACAGTGTGTATGCTGAACCAAAAACCAGTGATGAAATTGCAGAAGAATTAGGAATGACTCCTGTTTTTCTGGAAGACAGAATCAATCTTCTTGCAGCAAACGGATTTCTGGTTGAAACGGGCAAAAAGCGTTATACGACATATGTAAAGTTTTCTTCCACAAAGAGTTCTGCTGAAATGAAAGAAAACATCCGTAAGCAGAAAGAAAAAGCCGCACAGATCCTGGTAGAGAAGTACGTCCAGAACGTGCGTGATGCACTCAAGGATTTCAAGGATGTGTACATCCCGAACGGCAACAGGGAACTGTTTGAAGCCGCCGCGCTTTTCTATGCAATCAGCCAGAAGTGCGTACTTCCCGTCGAAAAGGATGTTTCAAAATACAGGATTAAGACTCTGGATGGCGGAGATTATTTCGCGCAGGTCCAGCTGAATGCAGACATTGAGGACATGGATTATGCCTGCTGCGGCATAATGCTCAGAGATTCAGGAAAATATCCGGGAGTCTGCTCATGGTCCGCAGATTCCCGGCTGGATGCCAGGACGGGCCAGTGGGAAAACAACAGGACAGAAAACTATGAGTACATCTACGAAGTGATGACCGGTGTCATAGCTGATACAAAAGCAAACAAAGAGAAATTTGACCGCCTGTATGAACGACACTTCCTTTCAAAAGGCGAAAAGATCAACATCATGGTAGTTAAGGGAAATCCTGCAGATTTTGATAAGCTCATCCCATATCCGGATAAGGAACTCACCGACCAGTTTGCAGATTTTGCCCTTGATCATGCAGTCATTGCCGCAAAAGAGTATCCATCGCAGCTTCAGGATCTGGTTATCGTGGATTTTATGAAGCAGTTTATCGGCACACAGGTTGCGATGATGGTTATGGATATCCTTTATAAAGACGGAACGTTCAAACCTCTTGATGACGCTGAAAAAGTTACAGCCAACCTCATGATGTTTGCTGACAGGCTTCCGGATACTGAAGCATGAAACTATTGATACAAGATGTAGCGCAGGAATGGTCTTTATGTGAAAACAAAGTAGATAAAGTCATTTTTGCGGATGGAAGATATGCACCTTGTCAGGGGTGTTTTGCCTGCTGGACAAAACACCCCGCAGTCTGCCGCATGAAGGATTCCCTTTATGAAATAAGCCGCATAATCGGTCAGGCTGATGAACTGGTGCTTGTTACAGAGAATACGTATGGCGGCTACAGTCAGAAAATGAAAAACGTCCTTGACCGGAGCATCAGCGTTACAACCCCGCTGAGCACGTACCGCAAAAGGCAGATGCATCACACGCTCCGTTATGGCAGAAAGCAGAAAATGACTGCCGTCGTCTTTGCTGAAAAAGAAAACCTTGAGGCGGTCTTGCCATGAAAACAGTATTCATTGACTGCAGTCCTAAGAAGAAAAGGAGCATACGGCAAGCACTACACACGGGTGATGGTTCCTTCGTTTGTGTTCATCCTTTTTGCCGATATGTTCTTTTTCCTGCTATCGCTCTTCTCAGGGGGCCTCTTCAAAGGCTGGACCAAAAGCTGAGCATGCTCAGTTTGCTATCAACGCCCGGGCGCGCTCCAATGCGCCGGATATGTTGTCGTGAATGTTTTCGCGGCCCAGGACATCTGCCATGCCTGTCTTTTCAAGGAGCAGGTACGGCTGCGTGTGGATGCCGCTGATGACGATCGTGATGCCCTTTCTGTCGCACGCCGCTTTCGCCTGTTCGAGTGCGCGGATGCCGCCTGCATCAAGATAGATTGTATTCCTCATGCGGAGAACGAGCACCTTGCACTCAGTCTGGGCGCGCTCGGTGGCAAGCTCAAACTTTCTGACAGTGCCGAAGAAAAGCGGGCCTTCAATTTCGTAGACAAAGCAGCCATCAGGAATGTCGAGGTTCTCAGCAGGCTGGTCAGCCTTGATGCCGCCTGTCAGCACCTCACGCTCGTTCTGCACTTCAGACAGATCAATCATCTTCTTGATGAAGAAGAACGCGGCAAATCCAAGGCCGACCTCAATGGCGACCGTCAGATCAATGAACACCGTAATCAGGAATGTTACGAGGAAAACACAGATGTCAGACTTCTGGCCCTTCAAAAGCGCGCGGATGGCAGGAAAGCCCGCCATGTTCCAGGCAACGTTGATGAGCACGGCGGCGAGCGCTGCCATCGGGATGTACGCCGCATACTTTCCGGCAAACAGCAGGATAAGGAGCAGCGTCAGCGCGTGGATGATGCCCGCGACAGGAGTGCGTCCGCCGTTCTTGATGTTCGTCGCCGTGCGAGCGATGGCGCCTGTAGCAGGGATGCCGCCGAACACAGGAGACGCGATGTTTGCAACGCCCTGCGCAATAAGCTCCATGTTGGAATCGTGCTTGGCGCCAATCATACCGTCGGCAACAACCGCTGAAAGAAGCGACTCAATAGCTGCGAGCACTGCAATCGAAACCGCTGTCGGGAACAGCGTCGTAATCGTGGATATGCTGAAATCAGGCAACACAGGCTTTGGCAGCGTCGACGGGATGACGTAGTGTTCCGCACCGTCCGCAAACTTGCCGATCGTATCCGTCGTAAGCCCGCACGTCTTTTCCAGCACGATGCTGACGACCGTCGCCAGAATGATGACGACAAAGCTGCCCGGAATCTTCTTGATGAACTTAGCCCATATGAAAATGAACGCAAGGCAGACCGCGGCCATGGTGAACGAATACCAGTTCACGCTTGCCGCAGAGCGCACGTACGCAATCATTTTCGGAAGGAAATCGCCCGGCATCTTGGTATACTCCTCGCCAAGGATGAGCATCGGAGTTGAAAAATCAGGACGCAGACCGAAAAAGTCGCCGAGCTGGCCGGCCGCAATTGTGACCGCGATACCCGCAGTAAAGCCCGTGACAATTGTATACGGAATGAATTTCACAAGGCCGCCCATCTTGAACGCGCCGAGCAGAATCAGCAGAATGCCCGCCATGACCGTAGCAGTCGCGAGCCCCGCCATGCCGTACTGCGCAACGACGCCATACACGATGACAGCGAACGCGCCAGTCGGTCCGCCTATCTGAACGCGGCTTCCTCCGAATGCACTGATGCAGAAGCCCGCAATGATTGCTGTGAAAAGTCCGGCAGCAGGATTTACTCCGGATGCAATGGCAAAAGCGATGGCGAGCGGAAGAGCAACGATACCGACAATGAGGCCCGCAATGAAATCGCTTGCAAAAGATTTGGCGTTATAGCCTTTCAAACTGTTAATAAGTTCTGGTTTCATGATTGAGAAGATTTTAGCGTTTTCGTGGAAGTTTGTTAAGCAAATTCAGAAATGTACAGATACGGTCAGGCCTTCCAGCGTGGTAAGATTCTTTTAAGACTGATGAGGCGGGCGTTTTTCAGAAACTGGCGTTATTTTTGGGGGTAAAATACTAGAATTCGCCCTATCACCATGAAACTCTGACTCATATGATGATTTGCCGCTTATCATGTATTTAATCCGCGCAGATCCAATGCATGTCGCTGATAAGGCACTAGTATGCTTTCAAGACAAGGTGGCGGGCGCTTTCTACGAAGTTGTCGTCTAGTTCGTCCGGGAAGAGGGCTTTCAGGTCATTGAGGCGCGCGAGCAGGACCGCCGGCGTTTCTGCTCCTAGGACGACTTCGCAGTAGCCGCGCTCGCGCATCTGGCGGGCATCATCGTTCGCGGTCTGATTCACGGCGTACACATATGGAAGCGCGCAAAGCTCTTCAAAACGTTCGCCCGCCAGCACAATGAGCTTTACATCAAGCACGTACGCCGGCGCGGTGCGGTCTTCAAAGCGCACTCCGCTTTTGTCACGCGATTGGCTGCCTTCAAAGCACACTCCTCTCGTTTCTGGCGATGCGGCGCCATCACAGCGCACCCCGCTCGTTTCTGGCGATGCGGCGCCATCACAGCGCATTTCGCTTTCATTTGGCGCGGCCGCATCTGAAAGCACATTCTCACAAGAAGGCACAGAAACGCTTTCAAGGCCAGCCACCAGCAGCAGGTCCGGCGCGCTCTTTCCTGCAAGCACGGCCGTCGGCACAGTTAGCCCCGAAAGCCGCGGATTCACTTCTATAACAACCCAGCTGCCATATTCACAAGAAGGCCCACATTCGCTTTCAAGACCTGGCGCGCCGCTGAACACCAGATCGAACTGGGCGGCACCGCGCAGTTCAAGAGCTTCAGCCATATCAGTGACGAGGCGGCGCATATCCGCAAGCTTGAAGCGTGTTTCTGCTTCATCCCCGGAAACGCTGAGCTTCACGCTCTGCTTGGGGCTTGTAATGCCGTGACGCGTCACCGAAAAGAGGAACGGCGTCATCACCTGATAGTGGCCGGGCGTTCCGTATACTTCGACACCGAACTGGTCACCTTCCACAAACTCTTCAATCAGACGGTCGCCGTTCATCTTGCGGGAATCGAGGACGGCGCGCACTGCTTCAGGTGAATTGACCACATCCATGCCGAACGAGCTTAAGCCCGTCGTATCCTTGATGACACAAGGATAGTGCAGTTTCTCAAGTTGCGTGAACATGCGCTCTTTGTATGGATTTATGACAACATCCGCATGGCTTCGTTCCGCGCGGTACAGTTCGTGATCAAGAAAAACGCTTTCGGGAGCCGGAAACCTGTGCGCTTTCAGAAACGCGCGCGTTTCCCGCTTATCAAAGCAGAGTTCCACTGACGCCGCACTGTGGCAGAGCGTCCTGATGCCCGCTTTCTCAAGCTTTTCTGCAATGAGCGCGTCCTCAAGCGGCAGCCAGTCAAACGGCGTCATCCAGCAGGTGGCGGCGACGGCGATATCAGGCGAAAGCGCGCTGATGGCAGTCGCTGCATTATCAGCAAATAATGCCTTCTTTGCCGATGAGGCTTGAGACGCAGACGCCGGCGCGCAAGCCTTGAAAGCGGCATCGGCCTGTTTGTCGAGCATTGCCCGGACAGGCAATCCGGCTGCATCCAGCATCACGTACTCCACACCGCGGGCTTTGCGGATAAAGCTGCCATCGTTTTCCAGGTCTACAAGAAAAAAGGCAGGCAGGCGGGCAACAACAACGAACTCGTGCTCGGGATGAGCTGCCGCCAGTTTCTCAAGCTGCGAACAGCACGCCGGATACGCTGTGTAATGAAAAGAGGAGCCATCATACGCGTTTGTGGATGAACTGTAGAAAACGACTTTCATAAGCACATCCTATCACACTTCAGACATATGCTGAATATAAGGCATCAATCTCAACACTCGTGACATCAAAAATGACATCTTTTTCAAACATTGATGCCCCCTTTGATGCCACAGACAATTGCAGAAAAAAAGCCCCGCCATTTCTGACGAGGCCTGCATCAGTCACAGAAGCACATCTATGAACTGGCTGTTACTGAATTACACTGATAGTAATCTGATTTCTCAGACTAAGAGAACGATCGCCTCCAAAATTGTTTGTTTCGGTGCTACTTCCGTCATCCTCTGTTGCTGTAACTACAAGTCTGTAATTACCTGTTTCAGCGCCAGTAATAGTCCATGTAACGGCATTGTCGTCACCTACACTAAAACCATAGTCGCTATATTGTTCTGTAGAAACCAATGTATTATAGTTTTCATACAGTTTGTAACTTACGTTAGCAATTCCTGAAACCGGGGTCAAGACCAACACATTATTTACTTCTGAACCAGTTGTGTTGAAAGTATCGATAGTGATTTTTCCATTATTAGAAATTACACCGCCATCTACATCATTCAGTGTCTTGCTCAACAGATTACCTGTAACACTACTGTAACTGTATGTCTGAACATTACTGGTCAGGTTTGCAGTCCACTTTGCCTTCAGACTGATATTACCAGTATTATCTGCTGGAATTGACGTTACTGCCGGATGATTCTCGTTATTTTCATCAAGCCAATTAACAAAGTTGAACGAACCATTGTTGCCTGTCTTTGAAACAATTGGATAATTGCCGGTAGCACCAAGAAGAGACGGAGTCTGACCGTTGTAATATGAAACGACATAGTAATTACCTGATACCGGACCATTAGTAGTCTGTACCTGACCACCGTCAAGGTTATAAGTTACCGTGTACAGATTGATACCTGTCAATGAACAGACATAACCATCCGGTTCAGCAGCCACGTCTGCGGGTGAGTAACTGTTTACTGGACGCAGCGTTGCACTGTAGACTTTTGCAGGATCAAGCGTGATTGTTACTGAAGTTTTGTTTAATCCAAGACCGCCGGCTGTAGTAGCGTTCTGGACGTCTACCGAGGCATTATCAGAATCTTTTATGATAAGCTCAAAGCGGCGTTCATTATTTGAATTATCATTCCAGGTGAACGTAGCAGAATATGTCGCAGGAATAGCGGACAAATCGTTATATCCAATTCCGTTTCCAGTATAGCTATATGAAACATGGAAATTACTTGCAGCAACTGGTGCAGAACCAAAGTTTGCATCTGTAAGGTCAATCAGCTCAGATGTAATGTTACCACCATCTACGAGGACTTCATCAGAGTAATAATAAATGGTCTGATTGTTAGTATCCTTGAAATCTGCAATCACATAGTAGGTACCAGCCTGAATACCTGCCTGGTTAATGATAAACTTGAAATTGCTTGCACTGTTTCCATTAGTAAGGCCGGAATCGTTGTTTGCCGTCCATTCAAGAACCGTTTCTCCAACTGTCACAGCTACGGAATCTCCATCACCATTAATCGTGTACAAGCCATAGGTAACAGAGCCGAAATTAGCCGGCTTATTAAAACTGACTGTAAGGTTAACCTCACCATTTGCACCTGTTACCGGTGCTGCAGGTCTCAGGAAAAAGACCTGTGCCGTACTGCCTTCTGTCAGGTCAACAGCATATGCCGGTGATTCAAGTACCAGATATTCATTGTCACCATTAACCTGGTAACCTTTCAGAGTCAGAGTCCAGACTTCAGGATCAAGTGCAATTGTTGCTCCGTTGGCAGCAATTGATTCATACGTATACACTGAACTGGCATCGTTTGGAACTGTTTTTCCACTTGCTGAGGTTCCTGACAGTCTGAAGCGGATATTGTTCAGATGTGTATCATTCCAGTCATCTGGCAGGATAGAACGGGCGTTGACACCACCAATGCCGATTGTCAGCGTCGACTTTCCAAACTCATCCTTTACGGTCGCTACCCGACCACAGTCAGATACCGGCGTACAGGAGAACATAACAAGTGCTGCACACAGTACAGCACAGAAAAGAAGTATACTTTTTCTCATTACTCCCTCCTTTTTATTTGACTTGCAGCTTAAACTGCAAACTTTAACCAATTTCAACCATTCGATGACGGCATGACGATTTCATTGAACTCATCAATCATGTCATCAATTGTCGGTCCTTTGCATGAAAACAGGCAGAACAGCATCAGCGCAACGGCCAGCAGCACGCTACTTTTTTTCATTGTCTTTTCCTCCCGACTCAAAATGTAATCCATAACCAATCTGCACAGAGGGCTGTAAACCAATCTGCGTATTATAGATATATGACACCGTTACTGTAATACCGCTGAAATCCAGACCGGCAGTAACACCTGCATCAACGCTCGGATACAGTTTTGTCTGGACACTCCGCTGTATATTGTTGTTCCACAGGAATCTGAACACAGGTCCGGCAACGACACCGAAATACACACGTGTATTACCGTCACTGCGCAGATTGTACGTCAACGAGGCAAGTCCCAGAATGGTGTACAGACGCGGCGTAAGAAGCGCAGTTCCGTCATTGAACTCATACTTGTAGGGATAATCGTCCGTCGGCTTTGAAATGCCGAGCTGTGCTGCCACGCCCCACATCAAATTCGATGACCCTATCCTGCGCTGGAACCAGACGTCTCCCGTAAAGCTGCCTGTATAGTACGACTCCTGAACGAGAGCATAGCCCGCATCAATGAGCAGGACAGCTTTCAGATTGTCAGAAGAACGCGCTCTTGCAACCGCATACGGCAGCTGATACACATCGCCGTTGCTGCTTTCCTGCTGGACAAACTCGAACGAACCGTTTCCGCCATCAACCACTTCTGCAATAATGACACTGTTCAGTGTCCATCTGACGAACATGCCGTTTTCAAAGCCGGTGAACAGATAGCTGCCATCAGGACTGAAGACAGTGGTGAGCGCGCGTGACGGGCTTTTTTCGTCAGCGTCGGGCGCCCTGATGGTGAAAAGAACGGCTCCTGTCTCAAGGCTGTACACCTTCACAAATCCGCTTGTACCGGGAACAGCCATCATCTGCCCGTCCGGAGAAAAAGAAATGCCGGAAGCAGGCTCATCAGCATCGGTGAATGACGCAAGAACAGCGCCCTCCAGATCCCGTAAAACGAGCGAGTTCTGCTTATCCGCGCTGACAAACGCCTTTCCGTCAGGAGTAAACACAGCGCCCACGCCGGAATCCGTATATGCAGGGTACGTTGCGACTACTTTTTTATCTTTGAGATTGAAAAGCTGAATCTGTCCGTCAAGACCGGTTGAAAGCATCAACTCACCGGAGCAGTCAACATCAAGTGAAATAACAGTATCAAGATGTGCATAAAGCGTTTCCGGCAAAGCCTGACCCGTCATGATAAGGATGAAACAGCTCTGTACATGCTTTCCGTCAAGCGGCGTCACAACCGTCCAGGCATCATCAAGGAAGACAGCGTCATATAAGGGCGCTTCTGAAATTGATCTTACGCGGGTCAGTTCCTTTCCTGTTGATGAATCGCAGATAATAAGCGAATCATTTCCTGTAACTGCAAGAAAATATGATTCATCGGCATTGAGGCGGGCTTTGCGTACAGAAGTTCCGAAGTTCCCGAAACAGTTCAGTTCTTCCAGTGTTACCGCATCATAAAGGATGACAGACTGTTCTGTACCTGCAAGCAGACGGGTTCCATCGGCAGTATACGATGCTGAACGGACAGAGCCGTGATTATCTGCAATAATCGTATACGGGATAACACGGAGTGCGCTGCCACTTTGAGAAGATGCATTATTCTGAGGATATGCACAGGAAAGCATACCTATCGCAAGAACGATACCGACAAATACTTTTTTCATATATTATATACAATAATCCGGTAATCCAACACAATATTATAGAGTAATTAATCGCGTGTAAAGGGAAATGACTCCCAGCTTAAAGAAGTTCTTTTTCTTTTTTATGCTTTCGGGCGCAGGTCGTTTACGCGCTTTGCCTTGCCTTCAGTCGTCGGGATTGAGCCCGGTTCCTTAAGCTCGATGATCGGTTTAATGGTGATGAGGGCTGACATCTCTTCGCGGAGTTTGTCGCGCAGTGTATTCATGACGCGTGCATCGTCGGCGAACAGCTCTGGAGTTACCTCAACCTGAACGGTGAGCTTATCCATGTCGCCCTTCTTCTCAACTACGATGAGGTAGTTTGCACCGACTCCCTTCTCTTTAAGGAGTACTTCCTCAATCTGACTTGGGAATACGTTGACGCCGTTGATGATGAGCATATCGTCGGTGCGGCCGGTGAAGCGTGCGATACGGCGGTGTGTTCTTCCGCATGGGCACGGCTCGGTGATGACGTGTGTCAAATCGCGTGTTCTGTAGCGGAGCAGCGGCATTGCGTCACGGCAGAGGATTGTCATGACAAGCTCGCCTTCCTCACCGTCCTGTACTGGTTCCAGTGTCTCAGGATTGATGATTTCCATGATGTAGCGGTCTTCCCAGACGTGCATTCCCTGTCTCATCTGACATTCAAATGCAACACCAGGACCGTTGAGCTCGCTCATACCATAGCAGTTGTAAACTTCAATACCCAGTTCTTTCTCCATCTTGTTGCGGAGCTCTTCTGAGTATGGCTCAGCACCGGAAATACCGATCCTCCACTTGAAGTCCTCGCGCTTCCACTCGCTTTCCTTGATTGCCTGATGCAGGTGCAGCATGTAGCTTGGGGTTGCGTGGGTGACTGATGTGCCGAAGTCGTGCATGAACTTAATCTGGCGCAGTGTATTTCCTGAACTTGTCGGGATAACAGTCATTCCGACTTTTTCAGCGCCGTAGTGGAAGTTCATACCGCCGGTGAACAGACCGTAGGTCATCATGTTCTGGCAGGTATCGTCTGCAGTACAGCCAGCGCCTGCGAGACCGCGTGCCATTGTGTCCGCAGCCATGTCTACGTCTTTTGCAGTCAGGTAAATGACGGTCGGTGTTCCTGTCGTTCCACTTGAAGCGTGAACGCGGACAACCTGGTCAAAAGGAACGGCGAGAAGACCATACGGATACACTTCGCGGAGATCGTGCTTTGTAGTAAACGGGATCTTGCGCAGGTCAGCAAGCGTCTTGATGTCATCCGGACCGTTGATGCCGGCTTTGTTCAGGCGCTCTTTATAAAAAGGAGTCTTGAGTGCATTTGTGACCTGCTTTTTAAGAGCAGCCAGCTGGAAGGCCTCGATGGTATCGCGGCTCATTGTCTCAGCGTCTTTGTCCCAGTATGAAAATTCTCTAGCCATTTGCTTATCCTTTTTATTTCTGAGCACCAAGCTCAAGTGCTTTCATGTTTGCTTCAACGAGCATCGGGTCTTTAGCAGCGAAGCGTGCGCGGACTGAATCGACCACCGTTTCCTTCTTTACCGGCATGTACTCAAGTGCGGCACCGATAAGTACCATGTTCTCGCACTTGATGTTTCCAGCTTCTTTTGCAAGTTCTGCTGACTTCACAATGCGGGAAGAAGGCAGTGCCTTTATTGCTGAATAAATCTTCTCAATGTCAGGATAGTTGTTGATGTTCACAAACGACTCTGCAGCAGTAATCAGAACGCCATCCTTGTTGAGCCATGACAGATAGCGGAGGCTTTCCACCGGCTCCATTGAAAGGATCATGTCTGCCTTTCCGAGCGGAATCAGGTCAGACGCAATTGTCGTGTCTGAAATGCGGAGGTGTGCCTGAACGCCGCCACCGCGCTGGCTCATGCCGTGAACTTCTGACTGACGTACCTGAAGGCCGTCCTGCATGGCTGCTGCAGCAATAATTGCAGCGATTGAAAGAACACCCTGTCCGCCGACACCGGCGAGAAGAATATCGTATTTCATCAGTTGCCTCCCTTTGCAGCTTTTGCAGCAGCTATCTTTGCAGCCTTTGTCCTCAAGCGGAATGCCTCAAGGCACTCACGTCTCATAATGACGACTGAAACGCCGCGGTACTCTGCTTCTTCAGCAAGGATGCGTGCGTTTTCTTCTATCTTGTTAGGGCTTGTCTCAAGCACGCGGACGTGCTCAGGTTCAACGCCAAGGCCTTCGACAACCGGCTGAAGCTGGCTTGAAGGCAGGATTGTCTTCTGGCAGCCTGTCATTGCGACGATTGAGTTATCTACGAGCATGATGGTGACCGGTGTCTTTGTTGAAACGCAGTCAACCAGGTTTGTCATGCCTGAATGCAGGAATGTTGAGTCACCGATAACACCGAACGTGTACTTGACGCCTGCCTGTGAAGCACCGCGTGCCATACCGATTGAGGCACCCATGCAGACGATAGTCTCGCAGGCATTGAGCGGAGCGGTTCCGCCGAGTGCGTAGCAGCCGATGTCTGAATGAACGGATACGTTCTGCTCTCCTGCTTTTGCAGCAAGCATCTCAACGGCCTTGTTAAGCGCGGTGTATGAGTCGTGGTGCGGACAACCCTTGCAGAGCTGTGGCGGACGGCCAGGCAGGTTGGCGCAGATTTCTGCAGCCGCGCTGTCAGTTGTTGCGAGTACAGCCTGTGCTGACTGGATAGGTGCCAGTCCGAGAGCTGCGCGTACAGTATCAGGATTAAGCTCGCCACTTCTTGGCAGCAGGCCGGTCAGCTTTCCGACGACCTTTGTCTTCTGCGGAAGGATTCCCGCAAGCTGCTTTTCTACGAACGGCATGCCCTCTTCAATGACGAGGATTGTCTCTGCAGTATCAGCAAGCTTTTTCAGTGCCTCGCGCGGCAGTGGCAGCGTTCCGATATGCAGTGTTGAAGGCAGTCCCTGTCCCGGGAAGCGGGCTTCAGAAAGAGCTGCAAAGTCTTCAAGATTTTCAAGGAAGTAGTTACGGCCAAGACCGCTTGTAACGATGGCAAGGTCGCTTCTCTTTTCGTTGAGCGTCAGTTTGTTCCACTGATTTGCATCAGCCCAGCCTGCGAAAAGCTCCTGCTTTGAAATCATCTTATCGTAGTTCTTGCGTGCAAGAGCCGGAAGCAGCATCCACTCTTTGCGCTCGCCTTTTTCAAGAGCGTTCTCTGAAAGGCAATCCTTCTCATCCTTTGGATGAACGACTGCGCGGCTGTGTGAAAGGCGGGTAACCATGCGCATAAGGACCGGTACGTGATGAGCTTCAGAAAAAGCGAAAGCATCGAACATCATTTCGTATGCTTCCTGCTGGGTTGTCGGTTCAAAGCATGGAATCATCGCGAAGTCTGCATAAAAGCGTGTATCCTGCTCGCCCTGGCTTGAATGCATGCTCGGGTCATCTGCAACGATAACGACGAGACCGCCTTTAATGCCCAGAAGGGATGAGTTCATGAACGGATCAGCGGCTACGTTAAGGCCGACGTGCTTCATGGTAACGAGTGCACGTTTTCCGGCAAATGAAACGCCGAGTGCAGCTTCGTAAGCGGTCTTTTCGTTTGAGCACCACTGTGCAACAGGGCCATCATTCTTCTCGTAATTGTCGATCAGATACTCAAGGATTTCGGTTGAGGGTGTTCCCGGGTACCCAAAACCTGCAGAAAGCCCGGCATGAAGGGCACCAAGTGCAAGAGCCTCATCTCCGAGCAGAACACAATCTTTCATCGTTATCTCCGGATATTTTGATTTTGAATAAGTATACTCCCTTTTAAGTATTACTTCAAGTTCTTTAATCATACTGAAAAAATTCGCTTTTCATGCATTTTACCTATAGGCACAAACACCTTTATCCATCATACTGTAAACAGTTAATTATCTTTTCCGGAGGATTTATGAAAGCGGTTTGTGGTATTGACTTAGGCACACAGAGTATTAAGGTCGTTGTCTACGACTATGAAAACAAGAAAATCGTCGAAAAGAAAGCTTGCAAGCTTGATCTGATTTCAGAAAACGACGGTACACGCGAACAGAAGACAGAATGGTATGACGCTGCAATGAAGCAGTGTTTCGAAGGTCTGTCAAAAGAAGCACGCGATTCTATTGAAGCAATCGGTGTTTCAGGACAGCAGCACGGATTTGTTCCTCTGGATAAAGACGGAAAGGCTCTTTACAACATCAAGCTCTGGAACGATACATCAACAACAGAAGAATGCGCACTCATCACTGAAGCAGCAGGCGGAAACGCAGAAGTCGTCAAGGCTCTCGGAAACCTGATGCTCCCTGGTTTCACAGCACCAAAGATCATGTGGCTCAAGAGACACAAGCCGGATGCATGGGCAAAGCTCAACTACATCATGCTGCCACACGATTACATCAACTGGGTACTTACCGGCGAATATGTCATGGAATACGGCGATTCTTCAGGAACCGCACTCTTCGATTCTGCAAAGCGCGAATGGTCAAAGAAGATCTGCGACACCATCGATCCTAAGCTTTTCGGACTGCTTCCACGCCTGATCCAGCCACATGAAAAGGCTGGCGTTGTTTCAGCAAAGGCTGCTGCAGAATACGGCATCCCGGCAGGAATCCCGGTCAGTGCAGGTGGCGGTGACAACATGATGGGTGCAATCGGAACAGGTACTGTTTCAGACGGATTCCTCACCATGAGTATGGGTACTTCAGGTACACTCTACGGATATTCAGCAAAGCCGATTGCAGACCCGGAAAACGGTCTTTCTGGTTTCTGCTCATCAAGCGGCGGATGGCTGCCACTCCTCTGTACAATGAACTGCACAGTTGCAACTGAGTTCGTACGCTCACTGTTCAACTTCTCTGTCCAGGACCTTGATGCAGCAGCTGCAGCTTCAGTTCCGGGCGCAAACGGCGTCATCATCATGCCGTTCTTCAACGGAGAGCGCACACCTAACCTGCCAAACGGCCGCGCAAGCTTCACCGGTCTTACTACAGCAAACACAAGCCGCGAGAACATCGCCCGTGCTGCTCTTGAAAGTGCAGTATTCGCAATGCGCGGCGGACTCGATGCTTTCAGAAAGCTCGGTTTCCAGCCAAAGGAAATCCGCCTGATTGGTGGCGGTTCAAAGAGCGCAACATGGAGACAGATTGCAGCAGATGTCATGAACCTGCCAATCCGCGTTCCAGTCCTCGATGAAGCAGCTGCCCTTGGTGCCGCAGTTCAGGCTCTGTGGTGCCTCGAGTCAGCAAAGGCAGGAAAGCCTGCTGACATGGCAAAGCTCTGTGAGGAGCACATCACCATCGATACAAACGCAGCAGCAACTCCAATTCCGGAGAACGTTGCAGCATACAACAAGGCATACGACAAGTACTGCGAGTTCCTGAACGCAGTAATGCCACTGTACAAGTAAGTACAGGACAAAAAAAAGCGGATATGCAACATATCCGCTTTTTGAACCAGATTATTGGCTCACTCCTGCTTCTTTTCCGGCTATCACCTTTAAGGTAGAAGCAGTTGTGAGCTTTTTTTTCCCCGGACTTCAGACTTACGCCTGTTTCTCCTTCATGACCCTGTTTTTGTAGCGTGCAATCATTTCATCTGCACGATCGGTCATATTAGGGAAAAGAGTATTATCGAGGTATTCTTTACCCAGCTGAGTACATACCTGGTAACGGGCACAATTAGCCTTATTGCCAGCTTCGCAATACCTCTTCTTGAGCATTTCACCGATACCGGATGTGGATATCATGTGTCCCTGATAAAAATCACATCCTGCTAATTTCTCGCATGGTTCCATTCAGTTTCTCCCAACACTTTTTAATATACTTTATATTTATCAAAAAAGAAAGCATAAAAACCTCTTTTTTTGAAATATTTCTCCACTTTCTCCATTCTATCAAAAGAAACAGACTCTAGTTGCCGTCCTTTATAGCGGCCCGCACATCCTCAAGATTGAAGGCTTCCCTGCCTGCCTGCGCGGCAATAAGCGGCGCTCTGTTGAGCACTGATTCAATCTGCGCACAGCTCGCGCCGTTCAACATCTTTGCAAGCGCAGACGGCGTACAGTCAGCTGTAGGATTCTTCCCTCTCATGTACATTTCAGCCAGAGCCGCGCGTGTGTCAAAGTCAGGATACGGTACCGTATACTTTGCATCGAAGCGGCCCGGGCGGATGAGCGCTTCGTCCAGCGCATCACGGCTGTTAGTCGCAGCAATGACCATAACGCCGTCATTCGTGGTAAAGCCGTCAAGCTCGTTCAGCAGCGCCGTAACAATGCGCGTATTCTCCGTTTCAATGGCTGAGCCCGAATAATTGCGCTTTGTACCGATTCCGTCAAACTCATCGATGAAGACAATACACGGAGCCTGACGGCGCGCTTTTGCGAACAGCAGCTTGACCTTCATCGGGCCGACCGCAATAAGGAAACTCTCAAAGTCTGTTGCGCGGGCGGGAATGAAGTTCACTTTTGCTTCACCAGCAAGGGCGCGTGCAAAAAGCGTCTTTCCGTTTCCAGGACCGCCCTCAAGCAGAATGCCTTTCGGAAGGCGCAGTCCCTTCTTAGCGTACTCCGCCGGGTTCCGCATCATGTGGACAATCTGCTCCATATCACGCTTAAGACCGTCCATACCGACGATGTTGTCAAAGGTAACGCCCGTCTTATGCACTATCCTGAAGCGGTTCGGGCGGATGAACTTCACATACGCAAAAATGAGGATGCCGAGGAAAACGCCGTAGAAAATGAGGTCGCCGAGCATTGTCCAGAAAAGATCGCTGTCAGCAGCCTGGGAAACGGCTATTCCTTTCAGCAGAAGATCTTCTTCAAGCGTTGCTGAATGCGGATTCTGCGTCTTTGCAGTAACTTCAGCGCCGTTTTCCTCATAAGTAAAGGTGATTTCATTCTTATCCATTATGACGGAATCAACGCCACCGGATGTCACACGGGCGTAAAAATCCCTGTACGGAACAAGTGGTTCCGCCGGAACGAGGAACACATAAGCGGCATATCCCGCACACAGGAGCAGAGCTATGATAAGTACAGTCTTCAGGCTCAATCCGCGTTTTTTCACATCTATCTCCTTGCAGCGATAATTCTTTTTACTTCATCAAGAGCCGTATCCGGGGCACACGGATAATCCGGCTCTATAAGCTGACCGTTTTTAGTCTGATCAACACGGTACCATTTCTTGAACGAAACGGACAGCGCAAGCCTGCTTTCAGGCAGCTGGAAATAAAGACAGTCTCCGTAACTTCCAGGCTGATTTCCAGAAGCCTCGCCAACAACAGAGCCAAGCGCATTATCTTTAACCAGCATGGCAAAATCCATGGCAGCACTGTACGTGTTGACATCAGTAAGCACATAGACATTTCCATTGAAAACAGGAGCCGCGTTTTTGTTTTTATGATGCGCGTTGTGGAATTGTTTCAGAAATGGACCATAGCGGATATCGCACCACCAGCTTTCATAACCGTCAACCGGCAGATAGCGGATGAACTCGTTTGCAACCTGCGAGTTTCCGCCGCCATTTCCGCGAAGATCAACCGCAACACTTTTCACTCCGGATGCGGCGACTTCATCAAAAAAGGTCTTCAGCGTCTTCTGGTACTCATCGTTCCAGTTGCATTCCTTAAGGGTAAACACACCAAGATCCGCATCTTGATCAATGTTGAAGTACACCCAGCTGCCATCACCATTCTCTTCGGCATCAGCAGCCATAAGCACATTGTCTGCAGTTACAAAGGTATACCAGCAATCATAAAGGGTACCGTCATCCTTACGGCAGGTAAAACGGACACCACTGGAAGTATCAATACCAATAAGGTCAAGAAAGTGCTTACGTATCAGTTTAGTATTGAAAACACCGCTCAGAAACGTTGCTTCTGTTTCAAAAGAAGAGTACAACCTGAACTGTTCCAGCACATCCTCAATGGGAACCCCGTTAACAGCTGCAGGTCTGCCGCCAGTTTCATACAGAATAAGATTGTCAATGAAACGCATGTCAGGATTCTGCCACCAGACGGATGTGTGTCCATCCCCAAGAGCCGCGGTCATTTTCGAAACCGCCCGCCAGACATCAAGTGCAGTTACCATGCCGTCTTCATCAAGAGAAAGGTCGGCAAGCGCATCAACATACAGATCTTTCACATCCTCAACACGGGGCGAGTTATCCTCAAGCCACATGGGATGCCGTTCCGCAAGCGTTGCGTACACAAACGCAATGTCACGCTGAGCCTGCTCCACAGTCAGTTCAGTTTCAAGCGGAAGAGAGTTTTCAAATCCGCTCACCGTTCCCCGGTATGGGTCAAAATACCTGTTCCAGATGAAGAGGGCGCATCCGGCAAGAATAAGGACGGCTGCAACCGCTATAATGGCTATGCGGATAATCTTCTTCTTACTCATGGTTTCCTCGTGAAAAGAGTCTTAACAAGGACGATGAGCACAAAGATAGCAAGAACAACAAAACTGCCATACACAATGACAGCTTTCATCAGATACTGCGGAAAGAAAAAGACGAAAAAGCCAAGCAGGACAGTCAGGGCCCCGACAAATATCAGGACATATCCGCCTGCAATGCCTGTCTTTGTAGTGTCATATCCTTTAGAGGCATCAAGGCTCTGAGGATTTGACGCATTCCCGTTTTTCAGGACGGAATCGCCCTTTGCACAGAGAATGCCGTAATAAATGCAGACTGCGCCTGCAATGATGAGAACAACAAGTTTTGTAACGGCTGGATCCATATATTCAATAT
>JAGHRS010000004.1 GCA_018066285.1 Candidatus Treponema caballi | reverse complement strand
ATCATATATAACCTACTATCAGTGAAAAAGCAACGAAAACGATAAAGTCTCATTTTTGTACTGATTTGTGTAATATTAAGCGTTTTTTTTAGTGAGAAGTTACTTTGATGGTGACATCTTGCGCTTATCAGGGTGTTTCATTTACGATGACACTATATGGGGAGATTAGTTTTATGCGTTTATCAATGAAGAAAATACTGACAGTTGCCCTTTTCCTTGCAGTAGGAACAGGCGCTCTTTTTGCGGGGAGCGACATCAAGTTCCAAAGGTTCATTCCGGTATCTGAAGTCTATGGCGTGAATATTGATGTCAATTCTGAAGATATTGAGATTGCTCTGTGGAACAGAAATGAGTTTCGTGTAACCGTTATTTCTTCAACTAACAGTTATCCTGTATTCGAGCTTTCAAACGGTATCCTTTCCAGTGAGGGAACAGGTTCCATATGCAAGATTGAAATCAAGGTACCGGAGTCTTTTTATGCAAAATCTGCCTATGGCGGCTGGTATATCTCTACGACATCAGGGTCCGTCTATGCTTCAAAACTTTGGGGCGATATCATTGAAATCGAAACAACAAGCGGTTCTATAGGACTTACAAAGTGTGAAGCTCAGCTTGCTTATATCAGCAGCAGTTCTGGCTCAATAAACTGTTCACAGTGTATCTTCTCAAATCTGCTTAATGCAGAGGCAACTTCGGGCAGCATCAGATTTGATGGTATTGCAGGCGGTATGAATGCAGATACTTCATCTGGTTCAATTACGGCTTCTTTTGACAGGCCTCTGACACAGGACTGCAATTTCGATACTGCAAGTGGAGCTGTCAATATTACATTACCTGAGAATCCTGGCTTCAAGTTTGTTTTTGATACAGCGTCAGGTTCTGTTTATAATGCATTTACAGGCTATACCGGGGGCAGATCAGGCGTAGACACATATGGCTATGGATATGTTGTCTGTCGTGTTGATACGGCTTCTGGTTCCATCCGTATCATGAGGAAATAAAAATTCCATCAATTTTTATTTTTTCTGTAACTATATGCAGAAAATGTGGTTATCCATATAGATTGACTGAGAACCAATCGTCAGCAGCAGTTTTCTGCATCCTCCTCCTCCTTTTTTCCCGCTCCGCCTTGATACCGGCGGAGCGGTTTTTTTGTCCGATCTGCAAAAAAAACTGTTATAACTACACTTTTGGGTAGTGACAGAGAAATCGGGGGGAGGGTATACTCCGCTTTAGCTCAAGGAGGTGCCCTTATGAAAAAACATTATTTTTTAATTCTGCTGCTTCTTGCCTTTACACTTACCGGATGTCCACAATCAAATGGAACTGATACGCCTGATACCCCTGAAACACCTGTAACACCAACGAACCCGAATGCAAAAACGCTGCCAGAAAGCGTCGGCGAAAATCCGCTTGTCGGAAAAACGTATCGGTACGAAGATGGAGATGATTACGAAACAGTATGTTTTACAGAGAACACAATAGAGTATACCGAGATGGATGCTGATATCGGTCTTCATGAAGGCTATATTCTGAAATACTCATATGATGCAACAAAGAATGAAATCTATATGACTGTTGAAAAACAATATGATGATATAATGGGCGATTTTCTGGAGCTTGCCGGTAAATCAAGTGAAGAAAACCCGTATTATTTCACATGGGCAGATTTACAGGATGAACAGTTCTTGCAGGATATAGCAAATGTCTTTGGCCCAGGTATGGAGGCTGAAGGGACTACACTTGCTGATTACAATGAAGGAATGGAAACAAACTATGCAAGCTGGACTGACATAGTTAAGGAAATGCTTGCTGACTGTGAACCAATTTTCAACACACTGAGCGCTGCGAAATACACCATTGGAGGAAATACACTTTCCTTTACATCCATTCTTCCTCCGGATGCAACTGCAGAGGCTTTTTTGAAGGGTGAATACCAGAGTCCTATTTTCAGAGAACTGTCATTCAGATATCAGGATGGAGAAGAAGGAGAAGTAGAAATAATAAGCGACATTCCTTGTGAATTTACCAATCCTAAACACAACAATGAAGAGGATAACTTCTTTGGTGAAGAGATCTATGACGTAACAGACTCTACGTTTAAGGCAGCAGGAGAAACATATAGCTACACTGCAGATTTTGCCACATCACAAAAGACGATTACCGTAAGCGGTTACGGGCTTACTGATGTTATACTTACAGAAGTCCTGGGAAGTTCAGACATCTATACGCTGGTACAGTAATCTGTAACGAAAAAGGAATATTTTCCCGCTCCGCTGGGTTCCGGTGGAGCGTTTTTTTTTCTGTCCGATCTGCAAAAAAACTGTTAAAACTACACTTTCGGGTAGTGACAGAGAAGTCGGGGGGGGGGTATACTCCGCTTTGGCCCAAGGAGGTGCCCTTATGAAAAAACAATATTTTTTAATTCTGCTGCTTCTTGCCTTTACACTTACCGGATGTCCACATTCAAATGGAACTGATACACCTGAAACACCTGCTGTACCTGAAACACCTGTAACACCAGCTAATACAAGCACCTGCGAACTTGCGGGAAACACGTACAGCAGATACGAAGACGGTTATAACAGTTTATGGAACGAGACGTGGGTTTATTCATTTGGAAATGACAAGCTTACCTTTACTTACAGATATGAAGATACTTATGGAGATACAGGTATACAATCAAGTGAAACAGTCTTTTCTTATACCTTTAATACAGAAAAGCAGGAACTGTATCTTACTGTAGATAAGGTATCTGATGGTACTATTAACAAGTATCTGTGCAGTGCCGGTGAAATTGAGGAAGGTGAAATGTTCTATTTTACTCCGGAAACCAGTAATACTGCTGAAATAAGTCAGAAAATTGCTCAGTTGTATGAAAGCTACAAAAATGTAACTTTAGAAGTCTTTAATGACTGGAACGATACTTCATATATATCCTGGGCGGAAGCTGCAGAAGGTGAACTGCTTGCACCAATTGCAAAGGAATTCCGCAAGATACTTATCGTAAAGTACACTCTAGATGACGATAAGCTGACTTTTAATTCAATACTTCCCCCAGAAGCAACTGCAGAAAAGTTCTTAAACGGACTGTATTCAACTACAACAGGGGCTTTTCCTTCCTTCTACTTTGAAGAATCTCATGAATTAATAGATTTTATAATCAGTGCAACAGATTCAGAAATAACATGCTACGGAAGTGAATATTCGTATACTGCTGATTTTTCTTCTGACCCAAAGACCGTAACAATTATCTTGGATGAAGGAGACCTCTCTACATATACGATTACTTCTGAAACCTCAGAAATGTTCACAAAACAGTAATATCTGAACGCCTGTGTCTGAACAGCCGCTTTCCGTCAGGGGGGCGGCTTTTTTGTTTTGTGACCGGCAGCAGACCGTATTCACTAAGCCCCTAAAATGTTGTATAGTATGGTAATTTCAATATAGGAGTTTGCAATGGAAGTTCGTGTAAGATACGCTCCTTCTCCAACAGGAATGCAGCACATCGGCGGTGTTCGTACCGCTCTTTTCAATTACCTTTACGCCCGCAGTCAGGGCGGTAAGTTCATCCTTCGCCTTGAAGATACAGACCGTACACGCTACGGTGAAGAATATGTCCAGAACCTTTACGACACTCTTGCCTGGCTTGGCATTGAGTGGGATGAAGGCGGTCCTAAGGGCGGTGAATACGGCCCGTACGTTCAGTCAGAGCGTTTTGAGCTGTACAAGAAGTACGCTCAGGAACTTGTCGACAAGGGACAGGCTTACTACTGCTTCTGCGATGAAGAGCGTCTTGAACGCATCCGCGCACTGCAGACAAAGAACAAGATGGCTCCTGGTTACGACCGCAACTGCCGCCACCTTACTCCGGAAGAAGTAAAGGCAAACCTCGATGCAGGCAAGCCATACGTCATCCGCCTCAAGGTTCCGATGGAAGGCGAGACAAAGTTCCACGATGCACTTCTTGGAAACATTGAATGGAAAAACGAGGATGTAAGTCCGGACCCTGTTCTCCTTAAGAGCGACGGTTTTCCGACATATCACCTTGCAAATATTGTTGATGACCACTTCATGAAGATCAGCCACGTCATGCGTGCACAGGAATGGATTCCTTCTACTCCAATGCACGTCATCATGTACAAGGCTTTCGGATGGGATTATCCTGAGTTCTGCCACCTGCCAATGGTTATGGGAAAGGATGGCCAGAAGCTTTCAAAGCGCCACGGTGCAACATCTGTCAACGAGTTCCGTGCTCGCGGATATGTTCCTAAGGCACTCATCAACTACGTCGCCATGCTTGGCTGCTCTTACGAAGACGGCCGCGACATGTACGACCTTGCAGACTTTGAGAAGCTTTTCAAGCTGGAGCACCTGAATAAGGCACCGGCAGTATTCGACTACAAGAAGCTTGAGTGGTACAACGGCCAGTACATCCGCCTGATGACAGACCAGGAACTGTTTGACTGGACACTGCCGTTCATCACCGGTACAGGCGACGCGGCCATTCCGGTTAATGCAAGCGAAGAGTTCCCGGCACCGCACGTAGGACCAGCATGGTCTGGAATCGCCTATGACGCTGACGGAAAGCTCTGCATCGCTCCAGAGGCAGTTGCTGCAGGTGCGGCGCCGCTTACTGACGCTGAAATCCGCGAAAAGCTCATGATGCTCATGCCGCTCATCAAGGAGCGCCTGCACTTCCTGACAGACGCCGCAGAAATGGTCGGCTTCCTGTTCAAGAACGTCGCCGTTCCTCCTGTTGAAGAAATCGTGCCGAAGCGCCTCGACGCAGCCAAGACAAAGGAAGTCCTTGAAAAGTCAAAGGAGTTCATCAAGGCTCTGCCAGACATTCCAGAGCACGAGGCGCAGGAAGAGCTTGCCCGCAAGATGTCTGAAGAACTCGGCATTAAGCTCGGCGACTTCATGATGCCAATCCGCATGGCAGTTACCGGCAGCCGTGTTTCTCCGCCGCTTATGGGCTCAATCCTTGCACTCGGCATTGACCGCGCCCTTGAACGCACAGAGAACACCCTGAAGCAGTTCTGATTTGTTCCCGGATTGTGCTGCTCTTTTTCAGACCGCTCATCCGGGGATTGACCAAGTTTATTGATAAGGATATAGTTCCAGATATGAATACAGTCCGTTATGCAGAGACATTCTTTTATTATTATTACGAGTTTTCTCACTGTAGTGCGGACAGCAATGCCAACAAGCAGTAATGCTTAAGGCTTGCATGTATTACCAGAGGTAATTACAGGAGATTCCGCACAACGGAATCTCCTTTTTTTTACCCCAAACCGAAAATAAACGTCCTGAATGGACTGGAGGAAGATATGATTGTTGTTCTGAAACACGGAATTAAAAAGGAAGAGGTTGATGAGCTTGCCACCCATCTTAAAGCACTGGGAGTAGGCATTCATGAGTCATTCGGCGAAAATACTGCCATTCTCGGTCTTGTAGGTGATACAAGCGGCATTGATGCTGAATCACTCAAGGCTAACCACCTTGTAGAAAAGGTTATGCGTGTTCAGGAACCGTATAAAATGGCGAACCGCAAGTTCCATCCGGATGATACGCTGGTGCGCATTCCTACAGAGGAAAAGGACGTTGTAATCGGTGCGCCAAACTTCACCGTTATTGCTGGTCCTTGCTCTGTTGAAAGCCGCGATCAGCTTACCGGCATTGCCCGCGCCGTAAAGCTTTCAGGAGCGCGCATGCTCCGCGGAGGCGCCTTCAAGCCGCGTACTTCCCCGTACTCTTTCCAGGGCATGGGCTGTGAGGGCATCGACCTGCTGCTTGAAGCAAAGCGCGCAACAGGCCTTCCAATCGTTACTGAACTTATGTCAGTCAAGCAGCTTGAACTGTTCGACAATGTAGATATCATCCAGATTGGCGCGCGCAACATGCAGAACTTTGACCTTTTGAAAGAGCTCGGTCACTGCGGAAAGCCTATTCTTCTGAAGCGCGGCCTTGCAAATACGGCAAAGGAACTGCTTATGTCAGCCGAATACATCATGGCAGGCGGAAACGAGAACGTCATTCTGTGTGAACGCGGTATAAGAAGCTTTGACAGTTTTACGCGCAATGTTCTTGATCTGAGCGTCGTTCCGTTCCTGAAACGCGAGACGCACCTGCCTGTCATCGTTGACCCAAGCCACGCGACCGGCTGTGCATGGATGGTTGAGCCAATGGCAAAAGCAGCTCTTGCAGCAGGCGCTGACGGCATTATCGTTGAGGTTCATAACAATCCTGAAATGGCTCTTTGTGACGGTGAGCAGTCAATTACGCCTGCCCAGTTTGAGTCTCTCATGAAGAAGCTCCGTAAGTACGCTGCCATTGAAGACAAGGACCTGTAGAAAATGACGTTTGGAATTGTCGGCCTTGGCCTTATGGGCGGCGGCTTTGCGCGTGCCATCCGCAGGGCAGCCTCTTCATCCGGTAGACTTGCAGAAGCGGGCTGGTCTGAGGCTTCTGAAAGCGAAATCTTCGCCTGTGACACGCGAGCGGATGTGCTGGAAGCGGCCCTTGCAGAAGGCGTCATAGACGGCGCTTTTTCCATGCAGAATGCCGCTGCAATGCTCAAAAAATGCAGCATGGTCTTTGTGTGTGTCTATCCTGACGCCGCATTCAGTTTCATAAAAGAGCACGCCGCTGACTTTGCTCCTGACGCAATTGTCACGGATATTGCAGGCGTGAAGGGCAGTGAGGTAGCGGAATGCGAGGCTGCGTGTCCGCAGTATATAGCAGGGCACCCCATGGCAGGCAGCGACCGCGAGGGGTTTGGCCATTCAGACACTGTTCACTTTGAAGGACGTAACTACATCGTCATTCCAAGATCTGTCGCATCCAGCGCGTCTCATGAAGCTGGTCAGCTTTCGGATGTTGAACGTCTGGAGCGCTTCAAGACAATTATCCGTGCGCTTGGTTTCGGTCAGATTATCGAGACAACGGCAAAGACGCATGACAGCAAGATTGCATTCACGTCGCAGCTGTGTCATGTCATAGCGTCTGCTCTTGTTGACAGCGCGGAAGACGAGCGCGTCACCGAGTTCGGCGGCGGCAGCTTTGAAGACCTTACCCGCATTGCCATGATAAACGCGCCGCTCTGGACAGAGCTCTTCCTTTCAAACAAGGATGCTTTGCTGCCGCATGTGGACACTTTTCTTGACTCAATGCAGAAGTTCCGCGCTGCAATAGCGGATGATGATGCCGGGTCGCTTGAAAAGTATCTGGCTGCTGTCAGAACAAGACGTGCCCTCATGCGCAAGACTGAAAGCAGGGCTGAAAGCAAATAAATCTGGTATTTGCGGAAAGCATTAAAAAGGAGTAAAATAAAAGCATGAACGATACAGAGATTCTTGACGCGGCCATCCGCCGCATTCCGGATTTCCCGACACCGGGAATTCTTTTCTATGACATTACTGGCGTACTTACAAAGCCAGAAGCCTTCAAAATCTGCCTTAACCAGATGTACGAGCGCTATAAGGACGCAAAGATTGACGCCGTAGCAGGTGTTGAATCACGCGGCTTTGTTTTCGCAGCACCACTTGCTGAAAAGCTTGGCATTCCGCTCATCCTTATCAGAAAGAAGGGAAAGCTTCCTGGAGACACATACGGATGCAAGTATGCTCTTGAATACGGAACAGCTGAAATCGAAGTGCACAAGGCTGACATCAAGAAGGGCCAGCGCATCCTCGTTGTAGATGACCTCATTGCTACCGGCGGTACGCTCAAGGCTGCAAAGAATGTCATTGAGCAGGGCGGCGCTTCTGTTGCTGAGTTCTTCGGCATCATCGGCCTTCCTGAACTCAACTACACCAAGGTTCTTGATCCTGTTCCTGTAACGACACTGATCAACTTCCAGGGCGCATAATGCGTCTTATTTTCGTCCGTCACGGCGACCCTGATTATGTTCACGATTCCCTTACTGAAAGGGGCGTGAAAGAGGCTGAGTGCCTGCATGACCGGGTCGCTACGTGGCCAATAACCCATTGTTTTGCATCTCCTCTCGGCCGCGCGCAGCAGACTGCCCGTATCGCGCTTGAAGGGACAGGTGTTGTCCCTGAGACACTTGACTGGCTTGAAGAGCTTCCCATCCGGGCAACTGACCCTGATACGGGCGAGCTCAGACACGGCTGGGACTGGACACCCGAATACTTCACCTCTCATCCGGAGCTGTACGATAAGGTACACTGGATAGATGCAGAACTGTACAAAGACACTTGCGCTACCGAAGTATGGCAGCGTACCGTAAAAGGCATTGATGAAGTGCTTGCCCGCTATGGCTACGTCCGCCGTACGCCAGCTGAAGGCGACAGTGATGCCCGCTTACGGATGGCTTCTCCCGCCCTGTACGACACTCCGCATACTGAAACGAGCAGCGCCGGACACGCTCTTGATGACACGACGCTTGTCTTTTTCTGCCATTTCGGTATTACGTCTGCGGTTTTGGGACATTTACTCGGCGCGTCGCCAGTGTTCTTCATCCAGACGTTCTTCTGCCCGCCGACGTCAGTGACTGTGGTTGCTGCTGAGGAAGTTCGGCCCGGCGTTGCCTCTTTCCGCTGTCAGACGCTTGGTGACTCGCACCATCTGCTTGCAAAAGGAGTGGAAGTGTCTCCATCCGGTTATTTCACCGATTCATTCAGTCTGTAAGAAGCTGATTTACTCAAGACCGCCCATATCCTGAATCATTGTTTCAATGAGTTTCCGCCTGTCGGCAGGTATTGAATTCAGGTTTTTGATTGTTTTTGAATAGCGGTAATAAACAGAAGAATCATTTTGAAATGTATTTGATGATTTTGAACTGTCTCCAGTTACCAGATATTCGACTGTTGTATTCAGTATTTTAGCTATTTCTACGGCAGTTTCTGCAGAGGGAAAACTGTTTTCACGCTTTCCTTTAGAAATATTAGAGGGACTGAATCCGGCAATCATTGCAAGTTCTTTTTTTGTTATATCTTTTTGTTCTAGAAGGTATTCAACCCGTTCCCAAAAGTTCATAAAACCATAATCAAATAAAGTTTATGAAACTTGGTGGAAAATGAGAGAATATCCAAAAAATTAGGATAATGGAAAATAGTTAGTCTTTGTCCGTGTCATCACCGCTGTAGGATGTGCTGATGTCTTCAATAAGGTTTTCTATGGCTTTCTGTTGTTTTTCCGGAAGTGTTGACAGGCTGCGGATAGAGCGTTCGTATTTATAGAACGAGTCCAGATCCAGATTTTGTGGTTGTGGATCAGAAATTACTCCAGAAACCAGATATTCAACGGTTGTTTCCAATACACGGGCTATGCGGACTGCAATATCAGCAGACGGACTGCTGTTCAGTTTCTGACTTTTTCCTTTTCCGATACTTGAAACATCAAATGCTGCTTCAGCTGCCAGTTCTTTACGTGTAATGCCTTTATTCTCAAGAAGAGTGTCTACTCTGTCCCAAAAGTTCATGAACGCCATTCTAAACGTCAGTTTTGATTAAGTGTGTGAAAAAAGAAAATTGTCACAAATGAATTGAAAAAGGAAAATTGTCAAACAGTTGACTGTTAACGGGTATAAAAAAAGCGGCTGCATCTGCCGGTCAGCAGGATGAGCCGCTCTTCATCAGAAAGCGTACGGGGCTTTCTGTCTGCTTACTTTACGAAAGCCTTCTTCAGGAAGTCCAGGTCAAGTTCCGGATAGAGGACGAACTTGCCGAGCAGTGCCTTTACGCGCTTCTGGGCTGCTTCCTTAACTGCAGGGTCAAGGTCAATCTTGCCCTTTGCAGGCTTGCCTTCTTTTGTAAGGCCAGGCTTTGTTCCCTTAAGGACGAAGTCGATAATGTCAGCAACTTCTGCCATCTCGTCCTTGCCCATGCCGAGTGTTGTGAGGGCTGGAGTACCAACGCGGATACCGCTTGTCCACCATGCACCCATCTTGTCGTATGGCAGTGCGTTTGCGTTGAGTGTAACGCCGCATTCGAACATTGCAGCTTCTGCCTGCTTACCTGTAAGACCGTATGTTGTGTAAACGTCGATCAGCATCAGGTGGTTTTCAGTTCCGTTTGTCTGGAGCTTCATGCCCTTCTTCATGCAGCACTCAGCGAGGTATGCAGCGTTGTCAGCAACGTTGTGTGCGTACTTCTGGTACTCTGGTGAGTTTGCTTCCTTGAAGGCGATTGCTTTTGCAGCCATAACGTGTGGCAGTGGGCCGCCGAGAACCATCGGACAGCCCTTGTTGACGTAGTCAGCGAAAGCTTCCTTGCAGAGGATGATTGCACCGCGTGGTCCGCGGAGTGTCTTGTGTGTTGTTGATGTAACGACGTCTGCCCACTTTACCGGATCGTAATCGCCTGTCAGGACCTTACCTGCAACGAGGCCTGCGAAGTGTGCCATATCTACCATGAGGACTGCACCGCACTTGTCTGCAATGTCGCGGAAGCGGCGGAAGTTGATCTTGCGTGGATATGCTGAATAACCGGTGAGCAGGATGAGTGGCTTTACTTCCATAGCCTGCTTTTCGATTGCGTCGTAATCAAGAAGGCCTGTCTCTGGATCAACGCCGTATGGATGGCTTTCAAACATACGTGCTGAAACGTTCATCTTGTAGCCGTGTGTCAGGTGACCGCCGCAGCTGTAATCAAGACCCATGAGCTTCTGGTTGCCGAATCTCTTTCTGAGCATGTCGAACTGCTCTGCTGTAAGGTCGTTCAGAGATTTGACACCGAGTTCTTCAAGAGTAGGTGTTTCAACTTTTGCTGAAAGAATTGCCCAGTAAGCAACGACGTTTGCGTCGCAGCCTGCATGTGGCTGAACGTATGCGTAATCTGCACCGAACAGTGCTTCTGCTTCGTGAGCAGCTGTATTCTCGACTGAGTCGACGTTTACGCAGCCGCCATAGTAGCGGTGCTCAGGATATCCTTCTGCGTACTTGTCTGTAAGGAGGTTGCCCATAGCAGCCTGAGTTGCGAGTGAGCAGTAGTTTTCAGAAGCAACGAGCTTCAGGTGGCTGCGCTGTGTTTCAAGCTCCTTTACCACGTCTGCTGCGATTGAAGGATTGACTGTAGAAACCTGTGTAAGGTTTGCAACATACGCTGTCATTGCCGTGTTGATTTTCTCAACTGGTGTGCTGGAGATGTACTCCTGTAATGGTGTCATGGGAAACTCCTTGTAATGCCGTGAATTAAGGCATGTAAACGTTTCTGACCTGTCCAGGCGCGCGGCAGGTGCAGCACGGGGAAAAATCCGTGCACTTCACGATGGTTAACTCCATCATAAACGCCAGAAGTTATGTTTCTACTGTACAGAATTTCTTGAGGTTGTGCAAGACTTCACAATGTGCTCAAACTCTTATTTCTTTCCCTGAAAGCGTAATTATTTCTTTTACATAATTACTTTACACATGATACTTTTATAAGTATCAGGAGAATAGTATTATGGAACAGGAAGTTGTAACAACAAACGTTTCAGGTAACGCTGCCATTGTTGCAGATGCACTCTGCTCTCAGCTTAGCAAAGATCTTTTTTCTTACAATGCAGTCATCTTTTTTGCCAGCGTAAAGTATGATTTTGCGGAACTCTCTGTTGAACTGCACAACAGGTTCCCCAAAGCTGAAATCATTGGAACAAGCACCTCTGGTGAGATTTCACCAAAAGGTTTTGCTAACGGATCTGTCGTTCTGACGACAATCAGCGACAGCAGGACAAAGTTCAGTGGTGTCATTCTTGATGGAGTTGATAAATTTCCGATCATTCACAAGAAAGCTATTGAAGCGGCCATGGCGAAAAACGGTATCCGCCCGGGTGACCCTGAGTCGCACAAGCACTCTTTTGCCATCAATTTCGTCAACGGACTGTGTAATGCTGAGGAAGCGTTCCTGTCGCTTTTCTATGCGATAGTCGGCAATGATAAGTTTGTTGTTGCCGGTGGATCAGCCGGAGATGACCTGAAATTCCAGCAGACATATGTCTCTTATAATGGAAAGACTGTTTCAGATGGCTGTGCACTTCTGTTCGTAACAACGGAACTGAAGTTTGACATCAGGAAAGAGAACATTTACAAGCCTTCTGGCAAATCCATGAAGATTACCGATGCGGATACAAAGACACGCCGCGTCATGACCATCAACGGAAGACCGGCAAAGCAGGAATATGCTGCTGCAATCGGTGTTCCTGTTTCTGAGGTTGATAACGCCGTTCTGGACCATCCGTTCGGACGCGTATTCGGTGACTACATCTACATTTCTTCAATTGCGGGATTCAACAATGACAACACTGTCAACATGTACTGCCGCATCCTGAAGGACAGCGAAGTTGACCTTCTTATCCCTGATGACTGGGAAGCAATGGGGCAGACCACCTGTAAGGAAATCAGGGAAGAAATCAGAAAACCTGAGTTCGTCCTCTTCATCAACTGCATTCTGCGTACCATCTACTTTGGTAATCTCAAGGCGTACGACAGGCTGACGAACATGTATAACGACAACTTCCCGGTGTGGTGCGGTTTCTCAAGCTACGGCGAACAGTTTGGTCAGATCAACTCAAACCAGACACTCGTTTCCATCGTAATCGGTGAATAAGGCAGGTACAAAATGTTTTTAGATGATATTTCAGTTGAAAAGGCAATAGAAGGCGGACTTGAACTTTCAAAGATCCTGATGAAATCCTGCAGCAGCAACAACCGTGCAGAAAGCGTCCTCAAGGATGAAGTGTCACAGGTTGCGAATGAGCGGGAAATACACCAGAAACAGCAGAATGCTCTGAACAGGCTGGCCGAAGTCAGTGAGTCAATCACTGGCGATGCGGATAAGATGATTGCCGCAAACGAGCAGACATCATCCGGGCTTGAACAGACAGCAGCCCAGTTCGAGACATTCAGAAGCCGCGTCAACGAACTTGAGCAGAACGGTGTGCAGCTTTCAGGACGATTTAACGAAGTAAGCGCACAGATCAAGAAAATCAATGAGTTCGTCAACTCCATCCAGTCAATTGCATCTCAGACTCAGTTGCTGTCGTTCAACGCATCCATTGAGGCTGCTCATGCAGGAGAGGCAGGTAAGGGCTTCCGTATTATTGCAAACGAAGTCAAGAATCTTTCTGTAAACACAGACACAACATCCCAGAAGATCGGTGACGCACTGAAAATCCTTGTCGATACGTTGAGTGAGCTTAAGGAAGCGAATGACGCAAACACCCGGATGCTGAAGGAACTGCAGAACACAACGCGCGAATCCGTTCAGATTATTGAAGCGTTCAAGGCAACAAATGATGAGAACTCCCAGTTTACCGGACGTATGATTGAGCAGCTTCGTGAAAATCAGGTTTCAATCAACGATACGATTGAGAGCGTCAAGGAAATTGAGAAAATCAACGCCAAGAAACTTAAGGCAATTTCTGACAGCCGCACGATTTCGCTTATCGATGTAAACGACCGCATCTCATTCATCATTGAGCTTGAGGAAATCTTCAAGTATCTGAAACAGGAAGCAGAGGCTGAACAGCAGAAAAAAGACATGTTCAAGCCTGATTGATGCAAAAAGCGTCAGTTTCTGATATTATGCCGGTATGACGAAGATTTTATTTGTCTGTCACGGCAATATATGCCGGTCCCCCATGGCAGAGTTCCTTCTGAAGGATATCGTTCAGAAGAAAGGCATTCAGGACCGGTTTTTTATTGCCTCGGCAGCTACCAGTACAGAAGAAATAGGCAACGGCGTTCATTACGGAACCCGCAACAAACTCGCCCGCTACAACATCCGCTGTGACGGCCACCATGCAAGGCAGATGACCCGTGAAGACTATGAAGAGTACGATCTGCTTATTGGCATGGACAGCGCCAACGTCCGCAACATGACGCGGATAGCAGGCGGCGACCCTGAACATAAAATCCACAAAATGCTTGAATACGTATATGACGGACCGGGCTTTCCGCCAGAGTACGTCCCCGACGTCGCCGATCCCTGGTACACAGACAACTTCGATGAAACGTACGACGACATATCAAGGGGACTTGCAGGAATGCTCAAAAAGCTCGGGTATTAACCGCTGAAATAGCGTGACTGGGGCATTATATGTCCCTTTGATGTGCAACAATTCTTTATAGATTATTTTTAGATGTAGCGATATGTTTTTATGTATACATAAAGATATTAGAGTATGCTACAATAGAAAGGGTGGTTGCAATGATTAATTCGATACTGGATACGATTTTTAGTAATACAGAACATTATAAAAAACGGAATTCAAAAGAAGAACGAAAAAGCAAGGCTCAGTTTTTTACTTCCAAAAAAACTGCACTCCAGATGGCTGATTATTTGAGTTGCAAAAATGATGAGACCTCTATTATTGAACCGGGGGCTGGTAATGGAGCACTTGCAGCTACAGTTATTTTCAAGCTTATCAAAAATGGCTGTAAAAAAATCACTTGCACCTTGATAGAAAATGACATAGGAATTCTTCCTACCTTAAAGGAAACAATAAGGGAAATGGAGAGCTTTGCGACTATGAAGGGCGTGAACCTTTCTTTTTCTGTTTTGCAAGATAATTTTTTACTTTGCGATGATTTACCAGAATACGATATAGCAATAATGAATCCACCTTACAAGAAGATCAGAAAGGATTCTGTTGAATCACAGAAAATGTCTGATTTTGTTTATGGGCAACCAAATCTTTATTCACTGTTTATGGTAAAAACGCTTCGTCTTCTAAAAACGAATGCAGAATATGTATTTATTGTACCCCGTTCATGGACATCTGGCGAATATTACAAAACAGTCAGAAAATATATCCTGGACAACACAGATATCAGTACTATCTGCATCTTTAATGAGAGAAATATGTCTTTCAGTGCAGAGAATGTGTTGCAGGAAACGATGATTTTTGCGGGCAAAAAAAACGGACATCAAAGGGAGATGATTTCCATTGATGTTTCAGATGGTGACCAATTTACGAGTATTAATCATTATCTTGTATCAAGTACAACAATAAAAAATATTGGTTCGAATTCATATCTGCTGATTCCTAGTACACAGAATGAAATCAATGTAATTAATAAGTTTTCAAATGCAAAGGGCACCTTTAAGGATGCCGGATATGTTTTCAAAACTGGTCCCGTTGTTGAGTTTCGGAACAAAGATTTCCTTCATATGGAGAAAGAAAAAAACTCAATTCCAATGTTCCGGTCTACTAATATTTCTTCAGGTTCATTTTCGTTTCCTATAATGATTAACAAACCTCAATATATTGATTCAAGAGCAGATAAGTTGCTTTTAGCGAATGAGAATACAATTCTTGTTAGAAGATTATCTTCGAAAGAAGAGAAGCGGCGTATCCAATGTTGTCAATATAAGAAATTGAAAGGCTACTCCAAAATTTCAATAGAAAATCATGTTGATTATCTTACTAGAATTGATGGTGGTACGATATCAGAATCAGAATTGGCTCATATTAGTGGGTTACTGATGTCTGATGAGTATGATTTATACTTTAGATTGCTTAATGGTAATACTCAGGTAAATGCACAGGATCTGAATAATCTTCCATATTTGGAAAGGGGAATCAATCAATGAAAAGAAAAGTAAATGAATATTCATATGATGTTCTTAATGATATACGTGATATTTTAATGCACATTGGAATGCCTGAAAAATACTGTAACACGCGATGTGTTCTCGTTATGGCAGCATGTTTGGAAATGGTTCCGGGGAAAAAGTGGGCTTCTATATCTGAAGACTACCATGGAACTCATGATATCATCAGTTTTATTAATACGAATTATCCTGATAAGGCTGGGTTAGATAAAAAAGGTTATCAGGAGAATTCAAGGGAAACCATCAGAGATGATACTATCAAAGTGTTTATTTCAGCATCTCTGATGGAAGAAAAAACAGGCTTGGCATCAAATGATCGGAACAATTCTTACAGAATTACATCTCAGTTTGCCAGCTTGTTAAGAAAGTATAAATCTGATATGTGGAACGAGGAGTTAGGGGTCTTTCTTTCTAACCATCAGAAATATTCAGAAAAATTAAAACAGGTACGAGAAATTGATGCCGGTTATTCAGTAAACTACAACGGTTTGTCTTTTACCCTTGGGAGAACAGCACATAATAAATTGCAAAAGCTAATTCTTGAGGACTTTACAAAATATTTTGCATCTGGCGCCTTACTGCTTTATATTGGGGATACATCAGACCGAATAAAAAGTTACGATAATCAGAAACTACAGAATCTTGGTATTAAGGTACTGTCTGATTCTCCAAAACTTCCTGATATTATTCTGTACGACGAGTCTAAAAATCGAGTGCTTTTTATCGAAGCATATTCAAGTACTGGTGAATTCAACATTGATAGAGTTGAATTTATAAAAAGTCTTTGTGATTGTAAAAAAGGTACAGAGGTCGCATTTGTTACGGCTTTTCTAAATACTAAAAAGATGCTTCAGGTATATCCAAAAATCGCATGGGATACAGACATATGGGTTGCCGAGGATGCAACCCATATGACGCATAAAAACGGAGATATGTTTTTGGGCAGAACATTGGATTAATCCAGCTTTCGTTTACTCTTCTGCCGCTTTTATGAGCGCGTAGTACATTCCTTTCTTTTCCATGAGCTCGGCGGGCGTTCCGCTTTCTTTAATGCCGCCGTCGTCAATGACGAAGATGCGGTCTGCGTTCTGGATTGTGGACAGGCGGTGCGCAATGACAAAGCTCGTACGGCCTTTAAGCAGCGCGGCAATGCCCGCCTGCACGGTCTGTTCGGTCTTCGTGTCGATGCTTGAAGTCGCTTCGTCCAGAATAAGAATGCGCGGCATGCGGACCATGGTGCGGGCGAACGCGAGCAGCTGGCGCTGTCCGTTTGAAAGTTCGCCGCCTCTTGCCGTAAGCTCAGTGTCATATCCCTTTTCAAGCTTCTGGATGAAATCATCAGCGTGCACGGCTTTTGCGGCCGCGACAATCTCTTCATCAGTTGCGTCAAGTTTTCCGTACGCAATGTTCTCGCGGACGGTGCCGCTGAAGATGTAGTTGTCCTGCGTCATGATGCCCATCTGCTGTCTCAAGCTTTCCATGGTGACGTTCTTTACATCTGTGCCGTCAATGAGCACGCGGCCTTTCTGTGCATCGTAGAAGCGGCAGATCAGGTTGACTACCGTTGACTTGCCGGCGCCGGTCGGGCCTACAAGGGCGATTGTCTCGCCGGGCTTTACGCTGAACGACACATCTTTCAGAACCGGGGTATCTTTCTCGTACTCAAACGTTACGTTCTCAAACTCAACGGCGCCAGTGATGGCGGGCAACGTTCCTGCGTCAGGGGCGTCGAAAATCTCAGCCTCAGAGTCCATTATTTCAAAGATGCGCTCGGCGCCTGATGCTGCGTTCACGAACTGGTTGTAGAAGTTACTGATGTTCATGATAGGCTGCCAGAACATGCCGATGTACCACGCAAAGCTGATGTACGTACCGATGCTGACTGCATCCGGACCGAGCTTTCTGATGCCGACGAAGTACAGCATGAACGTTCCTGCCGCCCAGCACAGGTCGATGACTGAGCCGAACGCGTCGCACCATTTTACGGCGTCGATGAATGTCGTGCGGTGTTCTTCTGTAAGCCGGTCGAACGTGCCGCTCGTTTCTGTCTCAGCGTCAAAGCTCTGAATGGTCTTTATGCCTGAAAAGTCCTCGTTGATGAATGCGCCAAGGTTACTGCATTTCTTGCGGAATGCCTTCCAGTGTTTCTCTGCCTTTATGGAGATGAGGAAGACGCCCACGATGAGCGGCGGCAGACTGCACAGTGAGGCGAGGGCGAGCGTGCTGTTCTTGGTGAACATAATGACGCCGACGCAGATGACGGTCAGAATGCCGGGGATGAAGCTTGTGATGCAGTTTTCAAGCACATCCTTCATGCCGTTTATGTCGCCGATAAGGCGCGCGAGTATCTTTCCTGACGGACGTGAGTCAAAGAAGGGCAGATCGAGCGCCTGTACGTGGTTGTACAAGTCATCGCGCATTTCTTCAATGACCTTGTTGCTTGTCTTTGCCATAATCAGCATGCGCGCCTTTATGGTAAGGATGAGAAGCAGGTTCAGCCCGATTGCGATGCCTGCAATTTTCAAGAGGTGTTTCATATCCTTTGTTGAAACGCAGGTATCAATAGCTTTTTCTATGAGAATCGGGTTTACCAGCTGTACGAACGTTCCGAACGCAATGAGCAGCAGCACGATTGCGATGCGGCCCTTGTACTTCAGAAGGTACGCGAACGTGCGGAGCATTGGGTTGCCGTTTTTGTTTACGACGGTGTTTTCATCCTGGGTTGATGCGTTAAATGCCATTCTGTGCCCCCTTATACTGAGTGCACCAGGTTTCATAATACAGACCATGCTTATCGAGCAGTTCCTGGTGTGTTCCCCGCTCTGCAATGGTTCCCTTGTCGAGCACGATGATTTCGTCCGCGAGTTTGACCGCGCTTATTCTGTGGGCGATGATGATTTTCGTCATGCCGTGAAGCCGGCTCAGTGTCCTCTGGAAAATCTGCTCGGTTTCAGTGTCGAGCGCGCTTGTTGAGTCATCAAGCACGAGGACAGGCGCGTTTCGTGAAAGTGCGCGTGCAATCGTGATTCTCTGCTTCTGGCCGCCAGAAAGGCCGACGCCGCGTTCACCGATGATGGTATCAGCGCCTTCCTTCATGCCGGTGACAAAATCATCCGCACAGGCTTCTTTAAGCGCGCGGGCAACAGCTTCATCCGGAAGCAGGTGCTTCTGTCCAAGTTTTACGTTGTCGCTGATTGAGTCAGAGAACAGGAAGATGTCCTGCACAACGCTCGCTATGCTTGTCCTGAGCTGCTCAAGGCTCATTGTCTTTATGTCTGTGCCATCAAGCGTGATTGTGCCGTCGGTGACGTCGTAGATGCGTTTCAAGAGGTTGATGATCGTCGTCTTTCCGGAGCCGGTCGCGCCCATGATGCCGAGCGTCTTTCCTGCCGGAATCGTGAAATTGATGTCTTTCAGCACATCCTTGCCGCTTTCAGTTTTGTATGAAACGTGGTCGAACGTGATGTCGCCCCTTATTTTCGGGAGCACCGCCGGCTTCTCTTCATCCTTGATGGTCGGAAGCTCATCCATGATTTTGTTGATGCGCTTCATGGATGCAGTGCCCGAAGCGAACGCATTTGCAAGCCAGCCGAGCATTTCCATAGGCCAGACGATGTTCGTCGAATACTGGACGAACGCTGTGAGCACGCCGACTGTGATACTTCCCTTGATGGCGAGTGCACCGCCTGTAAGCAGCATGGTCGCCGGCAGCAGGTACGTGATGAGCTGCAGCATCGGGTTATATTTGACAAACACTTCAGACAGGTTGACGTTCAGGTCGTAGTAGCGTCTGTTGTGCTTACGGAACTTCAGGATTTCAAACGGTTCGCGGGCAAAAGCCTTTACCGTTCTGATGCCGGCGATGTTTTCCTGTGCGACGTTGTTCAGCACTGAGTTTTCTTCCGAAAGTTCCTCGAACAGGGTGTCGAGCTTCTTTTCCATTGTCAGTGCGATGACGAGCGCGCCTGCCATTGCGATTGTCGGAATGATTGACAGCTGCCAGTCCAGACGGTACATGAAGAACAGGGCTATTGCCGTGCGGATGGCTACCTCGACAATCAGGATGCCGACGTACTGGAAGATGTCCTGAACGCGCGTGGTGTCATCCCTGACGCGGGCCATGAGCTCGCCGGTGTTGTTCCTGTCAAAAAAGTCTGCTGAAAGTGACTGGATTTTCTGGAAGGTTGTGTCACGTATTTCCTTTCCGATGCGCGCACCGGCGTAGTCATTGAGGAATTCCTTTGTGTACTGGAAGATGCAGCGTCCGATTCCCATTGCTGCAATACCTGAAAGCAGTTTCAGGAGCAAGTCTACACGACCGCCTACAATGACATCATCGACAATGTGCTCGGTGATGAGCGGCATCAGAAGATCAAGCAGTGTAGAAAGCGCCAGTACGATTACCGAAATGATGTAATGAGGAGTGTATTTCTTTAAATAATAACCAAATGTAATTCTCTTCATAGTGGTTTGTCCATTTTCACGGGAAAAGAAGAAAATGTCAATTAACGGAGCGTAAACCTGTAGTTTAATGAGGTGCTGCGCTTTCTGGCGCCTCTGCTTTTAAAAGCTCAGGCGCGTCTGCTTACAGTGAGCTGACCGGAATGTGGTACACGCTGCCGCAGTTGTGGCAGATTATTTCAAGCGGGTCCGGTCCGTTCTTTCTGATATCGGCGAGCTCATCGGCTCCCAGGTTGCGGATGTGCTGTCTGTATACGTCTTCTGAACATGGGCAGTCAAAGACAATTGAGCGGTCAACGGCAACTGACGGATTGAACTCTCTGAAAAGACCGTAGATGATGTCCTCGCGGTTGCCTTTCTCGCTGAACCACTGGCCCAGCTGCGGGGCTGCATCCAGGGCGGCTTCTACTGCATCGAACAGCTCGTCGTCTGACTTGACCGCAGTTGTTGCTCCTGCCGCTGCTGAAGCTCCTGCTTCTGCTGCAGCTTTTGCCTTGCGCTTTCCGCCGATTTCTGGCATAACCTGAAGGAAAAGACCGCCTGCACCGGTGACCCGGCCCTGCCTGTCCATCATGATGCTTGTGTTGAAAGCAGTGTTTATCTGCTCTGACTGGTGGAAGTACCATGCTAAATCCTGCGCTATGTTCCGGTATTTGATTTCAACGCTGCCTGTCTGCGGCAGTCTGCTTCCTTCAGCGAAGCGGCTTATGGTAAGCGTGCCGGGGCCGAAGAAAGGGGAGAGATCCCAACTTTCAAGAGGCTTGTCGACAGGAACCGGGTTCTGCAGCAGAAAGCCGCGTACGTATCCTGTTGAGTCAGCCTCAACGGAGAAGCCTGCTGCGGGGCCGTTGGTGTCATATTTGAAAACCGTGTGTTCGCGCCCCTTCATTGTAGGAATCAGGAGTGCACCGCACAGACAAGCCTGTCCCAGAATCATGGTCTCAAGAATGCCGAGATTATGCTGGGCGCGCATGACGTTTACGAACGAACTGCCGTTAAACAGGGCCCCGCGGATTCTTCCGTCTGCCATGACGAAAACTGACATGCCGTCTTTTTCAAGGGAATCAAGGTGAGTTGTAAGCTCTGTATCTGTAATTGGTGCGTGTATCATGCACGCAGTGTACTCCTTAGGGCAAAACTTGACAACCGTATTTTTACATTGTACGCTGAATTTATCTATAGAAGTGCCCGCGGGCAAGGAATAAAAAAGGATTTTACATGTCATTAAAAATTTATGTCGGAAACATGAACTATGCTACGACAGCAGAGACGCTTACGTCTCTTTTTTCACAGTACGGCGAAGTTGTTTCCGCAACTGTCATCAAAGACCGCTTTACAGAGCAGTCAAAGGGGTTTGGCTTTGTTGAGATGAGCGATGAAGCAGCTGCCGGAACCGCAATTGCTACCTTGAATGGAAAGGAACTTGAGGGCCGCAGACTGCGCGTCAATGTTGCAGAAGAGCGTGCTCCCCGTACTGACCGCCCGAGACGTGATTTCAACCGTGACGGCGGTTATAATCGCGGAGGAAACCGTGACGGTGGATACAACCGCGGCTACAACCGTGATGGAGGAAGAGGATACGGACGTCCACGCGGCGATTACGATGCTCCAAAGGACGACGACCGCTATTAAATGATAAGCTGCCTGAAAAGGCGGCTTTTTTTTGCTCTGAAAGCTTTTTTTTCTGCCGATAATCAGCGTATGGACGATTTTCTGACAGAGGATTTCAGACAGTTTATTGCACCAGAATGTGACAGAAAGGAATATCTTGAATTCTGGCTCAGATCATTTGGCATCCCCTTCAATGAGATTCACATGGAAGGGAAAACACACATCTACGTTCATTTCCCTTCATCCCAATATAATCCTCAGTTCAGGATAAAGACTGTCCTCGTTCACTATGACCGTTCAGAAGGTACACCGGGCGCGAACGACAACAGCGCTGCAGTATATCAGGTTGTTAAGTGGGCTTTCAGGCTGATGCAGCGGACGCGCATCCATAATATACGCATCTTCTTTACGGATGGTGAGGAATGCGGTTCCACTGCGCAGGTCGAAAACCAGGGCGCGTTCGGCATAGCGCAGGTGTACAAGCGGCTCGGCATCCTGAATGACGATGTGTACGTGTTTGACTGCTGCGGCCGTGGAGATACGCTTATTCTGTCTACTGCTGGCAAATGGAGCCGCTGCTCAGAGTCTTTCAGAAAGCGGTTCGACGACCTGTATGAGCGTGCTACAGAAATAGCGCGGCGTGCGGCTCCTTCCCGCTGGATGCAGCTTCCCGTTCCTTACAGCGACAACGCGGGGTTCCTTGCTACGGGCATTCCCGCCGTTGCCATCACCGTGCTTCCGTCTGATGAAGCAACTATGTACTTCAAGACAATCCAGAGAGACAGCACAATCGCCAAACAGGCCATGGCACAGCACCGTAATCAGGTTCCCATGACCTGGCAGTTCATGCATACGGAAAAAGATAATGCGGAATCGCTTACTCCGGAAGCTTTTTCCATAATGGAACGCTACCTTGATATTCTTGCAGACTCTGTCGCCTTGAACTGACGCCCTGCCTTCTGTATACTGAAACCATGCTGACAAAATACCTGTGGATTTTCTTTATCTCAATGGTTCCAATTGTGGAACTCAGAGTCGCCATTCCTGTTTCTCAGGCATTCAACCCGCCACTTCCCCTGCTGACTTCTTACATTGTGTGCATCATAGGCAACATGCTTCCCGTGCCGGTCATCTTTCTGTTTGCCCGCCGCTTTCTTGAGTGGGGACAGGACAAAAAGTTCATCGGTGGCATCTGCCGGTTCTTTCTTGAAAAAGGCCACAAGGGCGGGGCAAAGCTTACAGAAAAAGCAGGAAAAGGCGGCTTATTCATAGCACTCATGCTTTTTGTCGGTATCCCGCTTCCCGGCACTGGCGCCTGGACAGGTACGCTTGCGGCCAGCATCCTCGATATAGATTTCAAATCCACTGTTGCAGCAGTTGTGCTCGGTGTCCTTATAGCAGGCATCATCATGATGTGCATAAGTTTCGGAATTTTCAGCTTTATATAAAAATAATTTCCCCTTTTTTAGTAATGTTATTGTATACTATAAGAGGAGTATTGTTATGAATCGCAGGGACACTCCGCTCAGGCGTCTGCTTGATTGGTGCATTGTTATTTTTATTTTCGCATTTACTATTGCGCAGTTGTTTTCGAATATTAAATTCAGCACAAAATACAATGACTATGTTCAGTTCGCTGATACTCAGGTAAAAAGTATTGATGCCGTTTATGAATATCTTGAGACAGTGAATTCCCTTTCTGCTGATATGTGTCAGTATGCTTTTTCGGGAGACCTGTCATACATCAATGATTATTTTTCTCTGTTAAACGGGCCTCAATACAGTCAGAATAAAGAAATCCTCAGAAATACAAACAACACCATACGTTTCAGTGAAACAGTTGAAAAAGAAGCTGATGCCATTCTGGAAAGGGAACTGTATATCATAAAGCTGGTGGCTGTCTCCGGTTCTATTCCCGATTATCAGATGGATGTGCGGCTCAGAACCTGTGAATTGACGGATGAAGATGCAGTTCTTTCTTCAGAGCAGCTCAGACAGCGTGCCGGTGAACTTGCTTTCTGCGAAGACTATCGGAATGCCAAGTCACGGTTTGGAAATGTTCTTGAAGAATATACCGATGACCTGGTGTCATGGAATGAAGTCATCCAGGCTGAGTATGCGGATTTAATACGGATAAAGAACAGTTTCCAGCAGACAATGCTCCTGCTCACAGGCATCATGATGTTCCTCATCATCATTCTTCTGTACCGCCAGATGACGGTAATCAACAAGATGCTGTCAGCTGAGAAGCAGTATAAGGATGCGTTGATTACAGATTCAATAGGTGTCTTTGAAGTTAATCTGACAGAAGACACAGTTGAATCAATCCTTTCAGAGAAGAAAAACCTTATTTCCAATCAGCTTAAGAAATGGAACATGACAATTCCCTGTCCGTTCTCGGAACTGCTGGCAAAGATAATTCCTTCGCTGCCTCCTGCCGATGCAGATGTATTTGAGCGTTTTTCATCGGCGTATTTCATCAATCAGTTTAACGACAATAACCGCTTCATTACACGGGAAAGCTGGTATTCAGCCTCTGATGAGCGTCATCTCTTCCTCCGCAGTTCTGTTCTTCTGTCAAGGAATATTGACAGGGAATGCATAAGCGCACTTATCGTAATTCGTGACATAACATCGGAAAAACTGGAGTCTGAGAAGCAGCAGCAGCTTGTTGACCTTTCCCTGCGTTCCGGACAGCAGTATCTTGATGCACTGAGAACAGACTCAATCGGAATCTATGAGGCAAACATCACCTGTGGCAGGATAGAGTCCATCATTTCTGATACACCTGACCATAAAATTGCCAGATTCTTTGAATCAGTCGGAATCAATCTTCCCGGAAAGGTTTCCCAGATTCGTGACGCCATTCTTCCGTTGCTTGACGAAGAAAACAGGAAGCATCTCATTCCTGTCAACCCTGACTATCTGACTAATCTGTACAAGCGTGGCGTAAGAAATCAGAGCAATGAATTCTGGATTACATTCCCGGATGGAGAAAAGAAGTATCTCAGAAATACGATGCTTCTCAGAAAGGAAGAGGGTAGCGGAGATATCGTCGGTATCATGATTATCAGGGATGGTACTGAAGAACAGCTTGAGATACAGAACAGTCAGATGGAACTGCTGCATCAGAAGGCAAGTAATGAGGCCAGAATCAAGTTCTTCTCCAATATGTCGCATGATATCCGCACACCTTTGAACGGAATCATCGGAATGATTGATCTTGTCCGTCACCATATGGATGAACCTGATCGTGTCCGTGACTACATCGGAAAGATAGACATGAGTTCAAAGCATCTGCTTTCGCTTGTCAACGACGTTCTTGATATGGGAGCGATTGAAAGCGGAAAGCTTCAGATTGTCAAAAAGGCTTTGAACCTGAATACAATTCTGGATGAATGCTGCGTTATCCTTAACAGCCAGCTCCTGACACATGACATCATGTTTGAACTTGATGCCCAGCCGCTGAAAACGCCGTGTGTACTGAGTGATGCCCTTGCCTTGAAGAAAATCATCATGAACATCCTCAGTAATGCAGTGAAGTTTACTGAGGATGGCGGAAAGATTACGTTGAAGACAGAATACTCGTATTCGTTTGATGGAACGAAGCTGAATGCAAAGTTCACGATTACAGATACGGGCGTTGCCATGGATGAAGACTATCTTGATAAGATTTTCGATCCTTTCAGCCGTGAAAACTGTGGTCCCCGCACAAGCTTCCAGGGAACCGGTCTTGGTATGTCAATCGTAAAGGAGTATGTGGATGTGCTTGGTGGTACAATCTCTATCACCAGTAGTGAGAAAACAGGTACACAGTTTGTGGTTGAACTTCCGCTTGATATTGACATTGATAATCCTGATGTCCTGAATGAAGGCGGAACAAGCCTTATTGATGTAAAGGGCCTTAATGTTCTGCTTGTTGATGATAATGAGCTTAATATAGAGATTGTCCAGATGTTGCTTGAGGATCAGGGGGCGGTTGTAAAGACCGCGTCGAACGGACAGCAGGCTCTTGATGCGTTTACGAGTTCTCCGGAAGGATACTATGACGCAATCATCATGGATATCATGATGCCGGTTCTTGATGGTATTGAGGCAACGAAACTGCTCAGACGCATGTCAATGACAAGAAGCGATGCAACTACGATACCGGTAATCGCGCTTACGGCAAATGCGTTCGCGTCCGATCTGAAGAAAACGGAAGAAGCCGGCATGACGGCTCATCTTGCTAAGCCGATTGTTCCGAACATGCTGATGGAAACGTTAACCCGCTGTTGCAGGAGAGGATGAAAGCGCGTACAGCTCTTCCGTTGCAAGGCGTGCTTTTGCGACAAAATCTCCGCTGTTTTTAGGGAAGCAGTAGTACAGGATCTTACTGTTTCCAATACAGATCATGTCTCCCAGCTCATACCAGTAATAGTCTGAATACAGACTGTATGAGTCGCGCGGTTTCTGGATGAATGAAAGCTTTCCATCGCATGCGTTCAGTTCCCAGCCCTGCTTTGTATGGGCCAGTGTGCCATCCCCGATTTTGTAGATTGCCTTACTGTCGATAAGCGCAAATACGCTTACGTCAAGCTTCATCCGGTACGTTCCGTCAACAAGCTCTTTCCGCACACATTCGCGTTCCCAGCGGTACCAGTCCGGAATATGCGGGAACTCTGTTTCGCCACTTTCTGACTGCATGAAGCCATATTCAGTGAGCGACCATTTTTTACCGCAAGCACTGCAGGTAACTTCTGTTCCCTTTCCTGTCATATTTCCTTCTGTGCTGCAATGCGGGCACTTATAGAGGACGCGGTTAAGATAATCCGCGCGGAAGTTTTCAGAGATGGAAACCTTGTTTTCCTGCTGCCACTTGAAGTTGTCGAACGTGAATGCTTCCTTCAAAATGGCATTAATCTCATCAACACTTAAGGAAGCTGTCTGTTTCGGTGAAAGCAGATACTGCATGTGGGCAGAGACATCAACGTTTCTGAGCTGCAGGTTGTTGTACAGCGGATCACGTGCAAACGCGCCGCTTGTCTTGATCATGATGACCGGTACGTTCAGCAGCTTGATGCACTTGCCAAGACTTGAAGGAAGCGGAGTTGCAGTACCGTCGAAAGTGTAGCTTGCCTCTGGATACATGAGGACTGAGCTTTTGAGCTTTTGTGTGGCGAAAAGCATGTCGCGTACCAGAGTGATGTCGCGTACGAACTTGTTGGTCGGAATGCATCCGAGTCTTCTCATGAGCCATTCCTTGCCGACAAAGCCGTCTGATGTGCAGACGATGTTGAACGGGCGGGGATACAGAATGGAAGAAGCAATCTTCAAATCAATGAAACTTGAGTGATTCATAAGATAGAGTGCAGGCTGCTTTTTACCAAGTTTTTCCATACCATCTGTTGTGCAGGTGAAATTGGTTGCCTTAAGGTCTCCTGCACCGACAACCTTGAGCAGTGTTCTGAAGAATATGGAAGGTTTATGGGGCGGCAGATGTTTTGAGTGAGGCAGAGCCTGCAGTTCTTCATATGTAATGTCTTTTACCTTGATTTTCATACAGTTACTCCTGGATGCTATTTTTTAAAATACGATTTCAGACAGGCAAATGTTTCCGGACTGATATCATGTTCAATTTTACAAGCATCTGCATAGGCGGTTTCATGATTGACACCTATTGATTCAAGAATCTCGCCAATTACCGTATGACGTTCATAAATACGCTGTGCTATTTCAAGGCCGCTCTGAAGAAGAACGATGGATCCGTCTTCCCCAATGGTTATGTATCCTTCGTCTTCAAGTGCATGAACGGTGACGCTCACTGATGGTCTTGAAAAACCCATTTTGCGCGCAATGTCTACTGCACGGACTGTTCCCAGTTCCTTCTGGAGGACATGGATTGTTTCAAGATACATTTCTGCTGATTCCTGAATTTTCATATGGTAAAGTATAGCAGAGAATTGAAAAAAACGCATCTGTCATCTATTATGGTTTATAGATATGCTTAAGTACATTATAAAACTGTTGAAAGCACTCAACAGCAACAGACATCCCGGAGAGATTGCCCATGCTGTATGCTGCGGACTGATACTTGGCTTTCTGCCAAAGACAAATCTGACGTGGTATATCATTACTTTTCTGTTCTTGTTTTTACGTATCAACAAAGGAACACTGACACTGCTGACGCTTGCCTTTTCATTTCTTGCGCCTGTGTTTGATGCAGCCTTTGATAAGCTTGGTTATGCAATCCTCATGTGGGATCCGGTATCGGTTTTCATGGCAAATGCGCTCGAATTTCCGGGCTTTCATTTCCTGAAACTCAACAACACCATTGTTATGGGTTCTCTGGTAAGTTCCATTATCCTGTATCTTCCTGTCTATGGTTTTTCCAGACTGTTCATCTTTGTCTGGCGCAGATATCTGGTACCTGCACTCAGAAAGACAAAGGCCGTTCAGGTTATTTCAAAGATGAAGCTTGTCGTAAAGATTAAGGGGCTTGTATGAAAGACGAGAAGAAGCAGAAGAAAGAGCCTGAGAAAAATAAAAAAGCGGTTGGTCTGTTCAAGAAGAAGTTCAAGCCGGAACAGATAGAGAAAAAGCTTTTCAGCAGGATTTATGTTGAAGCAGACCGCGAGTATGCCCGTACTCTTTTTGTAGAGATTGAAGATAAAAAAGGGCGGAAATGGCTTGTTGTACCAAAGGATGCGCGTTTTACAAAAAAGGAAGCTGCCCGCTTAAAGACTATTTCTGCTGATGTGAAGAGCCAGAAAGGACGCGTCAAGATTGTTGCTCTGCTGGTAACGGCCGCTATTATAGCTGCTGCCATCCTCCTGTTCTCAATGTTCAAGAACGTCATCGTAAAGAAAGTGGTAACCTCTGGCGGCACTGCAGCTTTTGGCGCTGTCTGCGAAGTTGGTGACGTCGATTTCAGACCTCTTGCTGGATACCTGTCTCTTAAGAATCTGGAAATTGCCGACAAAAATAATCCGTGGAAGAACGTTGTTCAAATAGACACCATTACAAGCGATTTTGACCTGACAATGTTGCTGCAGGGAAAATTCATTGTTGAGGATATGTCAGTTATCGGTATTCAGACCGGAACAGACCGTGATACTGATGGAACGTATATTCCAAAAGAAAAGAAAAAAAAGGAAAAGAAAGAAAAACAGGAAAAGCCGACTGAAGAAAAGCCGTCAGAACCTTCCGGTCTGGCCTTGAAAACGGCAGAAATATCTTCGGAAATGACAGTGCGCTTCAAGTCTGCCGTCAATGACCTTTTCAATCAGTATGATCCGGAAAAAATAATCAATCAGTTCTATGAACAGTTGACGTTACCCGGAAAGGTTCAGGAAACTGTTGATTTTGGAACTGAAATGACTGCTTCCCTGAAAGATAAGGCTGCAGACCTTGAGAAAACGGCAGACAGCGTCAAGACAAGTATTGATGAAGTTATGAGCCTTGATTATGAAGCAGCCCTTAAGAATCCGCTTTTAATCAAGGATATGTATACCGTTGTTACAGATGCCTATGATACTGCTGTTGAGGCATACAAAGATGCAACGGAAGCTGTTGAACTGGTTCAGACTGCCGCAGATGATGTTCAGAAGCAGTATAAGTCGTTAACAGCTGCCTTTGATGCGGATTCAGGATTTCTGAAAGGACAGATTTCTGAACTTAAGGGCATAACGGTTTCTGATGGTTTTTCATTCCTTACTGACACTGCATCTGATCTGGTTAAGACAACGCTTGGCGATGCATATGGCTATATTGAAACCGGCCTTGAATATATAAAAGGACTTAAAAAGGATAAAGAGCCTGAAAAGGAGAAGAAGAAACCCGGTGAACGTTCTGCGGGCCGCACAATCGTGTACCGTGAGCATAATGAGCCAACCTTGTGGATACGTCATGTAGAAGGTTCTGGCCCAAAACTGCAGTTTACTGCTGTGAATATTTCCAGTGATGAGGCAGCTGCGGGAGGTCCTGCTGTGCTTGACTTGAATGGACATGGTCTGGATTTTTCTCTGGGTGCAGGTTCTGGCGGCCCGGGTATGAAAGCATGTGCAGCGTTTGACTTGTCAACGACTATTCATGATACGGGAAGTTATGAGATTGACGGTAATGTAGCCTTTGATCCTTTCACTCTGTCAGCAGGTCCATTCAATCCAAAAGAAGCTGCAGAGATTGTGGATAATGTATTCAGCCGTTTTACTGCGACGACAGCAAGCTTTACGGCTCAGTCTGCAGGTTTTGGCAAGGCAATGGATTTTGATTTCAGGACAGATATGGGAACTGTTTTATGGAGTGCTGTCCAGGATGAATGGAATGCACAGCTTGATGCCATAAAGACGAAAGTCCTTGCAGAAGCACAGGAGAAACTGCAGGGATATGTGGATGGAGCTGTCCAGTCTCTTACCGGTTATGGTGATCTTGAAACTGCCATTACAGGATACACAGATAAGATTGAATCCTATAAAAACATGCTCGAAGACAAGAAGAACGAGCTTTCAGGTTATGTAACTGGAACTGTTGACGCTGCAAAGGCAGAAGCCGAGCGACTTAAGAAAGAGGCTGAGGAAAAGGCTGCTCAGCTTGCAAGGGAGGCTGAGGAAGCAGCCCGCGCAGAAGCAGAGCGGCTGGCGCGTGAAGCCGAAGAAGCTGCCAGGGCTGAAGCAGAGCGGCTGAAAAAAGAAGCTGAAGAGGCTGCTAAGAAGGCTGCGGAAGATGCTGCAAAAAAAGCAACTGAAGAAGCTGCTAAAGCATTGAAGAAATTCTGGTAAAAAAAGGCACCGTCTGGTGCCTTTTTTTTGTAAGCGGTTACAGTATATCGAACGCGACCGTGAACATCGGTTCCAGCGCTGCCATCCGGTTTTCAGCAGGCAGTGACTCGCCCGTTACACAGGAATCTGTCAGCGTCAGGATGGAAAGCGCTTTCTTTCCAAGCCAGGCAGCCGTGCAGTACAGGGCGTAGGTTTCCATGTCGCATGAAAGACATCCCATGCGGGCCCAGGGTAACCAGCTTGCTTCTCCCGTCGTTTCATTCAACGCGCTGTAATCAGAGAAAGTGTCTGAAGAAAAGATACCGCCCGCAGTGAAACGGAAGTTGTGTGCGCGTGCAGAAGCGGCGGCTGTTTCAAGCATGCCGAAGTCTGCTGCCGGAGAAAAGGTACCGGGCAGTTTGTACTGATGCGCCCATGCTGAATCAGTGGAAGAAGTCTGTGCAAAGACAAGGTCACCGGGAATGAGCTCTTTCTGGAAGGAACCTGATGTTCCCGTCCTGATGATACGGTTGACACCGTAAAACTTGAACAGTTCGTATGAGTAGATGCCTGCTGAAGGACCTCCCATTCCAGAACCCATAATTGTTACAGGTTTCCCTTTCCAGGTTCCTGTAAATCCGAACATGTTCCTGACACCAGTAACCTGCTTTACATCGGAAAGGAACTTCTCTGCCATGTACTGAGCCCTGAGCGGGTCGCCTGGCAGAATTACATCTGATGCGATATCGCCTGCATTTGCAGCATTATGTGGAGTAGCCATACAGACAGTATACTTCTTTTCCTTTTTTTTGTATATTTTGGCTATGAGTTATTCATATAAAACAAGCGGAACATGTTCAACCGCAATTCACTTTGACATAAACGGTGATGTCATTACAAACGTTTCTTTTGATGGTGGATGCAACGGAAACCTCAAGGCTGTCTCAAAACTGGTGGACGGAATGACTGTCAGTCAGATTGAAGAAAAGCTCAAGGGCAACATCTGCGGATTCAGGAAAACATCATGTGCAGACCAGCTTGCTCTTGCAGTGCGCAAAGCATACGAGGAAAATCAGAAGTAGTTTATTCCTAATAAGTGTTTGTTTTTCCTTTGCCCCAAAAAAATCTTATGGTAAGATAAAAAAACAGCGAGAGATGGATTGGGGGAAACAGATGTCTAAAGCAAACCGGATGCTCATTATCGATGACAATGAGATATCCAGGGATATACTTCGGGAAATTTTCAGAGAGGATTATGACGTCCTGGAAGCTTCAAATGGGGCCGACGGACTTGATCTTGTAACACAGTATTGTGATTCTCTCGCTGTCATTCTTCTTGATCTTGTCATGCCGAAAATGGACGGATATGAGTTCATTGAACGCATGTCACGCAAGAATCTTCTTGTACACATTCCTGTCATTGTCATTTCAGCAGATAGAAACGACAAGATAGAGTCTAGTCTTTTGAATCACGGTGTTGCGGATATGATTACATCCCCAATCAGCCGTGATACTGTTCTCCGCCGTGTAGAGAACGTTGTCAGCGCCTCATTTTACCGGCAGAATCTGGAGCATATTACGCAGGTGCTCCGCCAGCGGCTTCAAAAATCAAATGAAATGTTCGTGGATACGCTCAGTTCCATTATTGAGCACCGAAGCCTTGAATCTGGCCTTCACATCAAGCGAATCCGCTCTTTTACGGACATACTTCTGCGTAAGCTTCAGGAAGACCAGCAGTACTCCATGCTTGATGAAGAAACTATCGAAACCATATCGCAAGCTGCAACACTACATGATGTGGGAAAAATCGTCATTCCTGACTCTATTCTGAATAAGCCTGGCCGTTTTACGGATGAAGAATTCTCCGTAATGAAAACGCATACGACGGAAGGCGGCAATATCATCAAGAAACTGAATGGTGAATATCAGAAGGATTATCTTGATTACGCCTGGCAGATTGCCATGTATCACCATGAGCGTTGGGATGGAAAGGGATATCCTGAGGGGCTGTCCGGAGACTCAATTCCTCTGTGTGCACAGGTTGTCGGTATTGCGGATGTGTACGATGCCCTGACGACGCCACGTGTGTATAAGCCTGCAATTTCACATGGAAAAGCCATTACCATGATTCTGAGCGGCGAATGCGGACAGTTCTCAGAGAAAATAAATCATGCACTCAGATCTGTGGCTCCTCAGTTTGAGGAACTTGCCCGTCAGTACCGGGATGGAGAGAAAGACGCTTCCGAATACGGATATGAGACAATCGTTATTGATGACGAATTCCTTGAAGAGGCTTACAGAAGCGACTATTTCAAATATCTGACCGCACTCAGGGCCATTAACGGCATTGTGTATGAAATCAACTACGATAACAGAAGCTACCGTCTTATGTGGCCAAAACGGTCCCCGTTTGAACGTATGCCACTTTGCGGTGAACTGATTGCAGATGTCCAGCAGTTTATTGATGTGTTCTGTCATCCGGAAGACTGCATGCGCATTACTGCCCAGTTTGAAAAAGACAGGGAAAGCATCAATTCCGGCAAGTTCTCTGAGCATTCCACCTTTATGCGTTTAAGGCCTCAACGTAACAAGCCGTTCAAGTGGTATCGCGTCCAGCAGGCGCGTATTGAGCTGCAGTCAACCCAGTACCACAAATCGCTGATTATCTTCACTGATATAGACGACCAGGTGAAAGCCGGCCTTATTGATGTTTCATCTCTGGAAGTGGCTCATAAAAAGTTGCACTATGAAACGACTATTGCCATGCCTGAAAAGAATATGGATATCAAGGCCCTGGAGAAGTTTGCCTCTATCGGCTGTCCGCCAGACAGGCTGTTCTCCATGTTCCGCTCACTGTGTGATGCAGTCTTTGTCATGAATATTGACAGCGGAAACCTTGCGTTCGAGTTCTCATCAGAGTCTGTCCGGCCATTGATTCTGCCTGCAACGATAAAGGAATTCAAGAACGACATTCACCCAGATGACAAGGACCTTTTCATGGCTTTGTTTGAGATGATCATCACCGGAACTGAACCGCCGCCTGCAATCATCAGACTGAATGACGGACAGGGAAGGTACGTGTCTTTCAAGATTCAGATGCAGTGTACGAGCGTAAAGGATGCAACACCGTCCCATATTCTCGGCCTGATGGTATGTACTGAAGCTTAACGGCTGTCCTTTTCATCAATGCACAGTAACGGTTCAATTCTCTTTAAGCTGACGCTGTTCGTCTTCATGGTGAGCGCGCTCTGTATCACCATGAATGAAGCGGGCAGGATGCCGCCCCTCAGCTGGCAGACGTAGAGCAGCGTTGCATACGTCAGCGTTCCTGCCGCTACCATTGAGCCGCCGGTCAGCATGAGCACGAGATAGCCTGAAAGTCCGAACAGCGGAAGAAGCATATCACCGATTGCGGAATACGCTGCCTTCTTTACGTTCAGCCGGCGGAGCTCTTCGTTACGCGCATCCATCTTAGCTTTCAGAAAACCTGACGCGTCGTACAGACGGACGATATCTTCCATTGCGATGTACGAGGTGAACAGGTCGGTCAGTTCAGCTGTCTTTGCCTGTATCTTTCCCTGAATTCTGTACTGCAGGGGCGAAATGACGCAGATGCTGAGCGCGACGTGCGGAATGACGAATGCAAGAACAAGCAGGAACAGCCGCGGACTAACACGCAGGAACAGCACGGATGAGATGATGATGTTGCATAAGCCGTTCAGCAGAAAGACGAGGTTGAACGGCTCGCCGTAGATGGCGGCGGCCTTGTCTGCATCGCTGTTGAAACGCACGAGGATGTCGCCGGATGAAAGTGTCTCAAGTTCATCAAACGGTTTTGCAATGAGCGACTGCATCATGTGCTTGGAAAGGCTGCCTTTTAGGCGTGCGTACATGATGCCGAAAAAACGCCAGACGGTGCCGTTGTACGAAAAGAGGAAGGCGCACTCCACAAAGAAAAGGACGCATGCAAGGCTGAGTTTATTCGCGTCAAACGCTTCGATTGCGGTGAAGGACAGTTTCAGAAAGAGTGCGTTCACGATGGTTCTGACCGCTTCAAACGGAACGCGGAGACAGAGCAGGGTGATGTACTTTTTTCTGAAGCCGAGTTTTGAAAGCATGCTGTTACTCATGAAGCACCCCGTCTTCAAGGCGGTAAATGACGTCGCAGTATGAAAGCGCCTCAGGTCTGTGCGCAATCGTGATGACCGTTCTGTCCTTCCACCAGGCTGAAAGTGAAGTCATGAGCCTGTCCGCTGTCTTTACATCGAGCGCGGAAGTCGCTTCATCCAGAATCAGGATGGGCGCGTCTTTTGCTATGGCGCGGGCAATCGAGATGCGCTGCGCCTGGCCGCCTGAAACCTGGCCGCCACGTTCACCAGTAAACGTCTCAAGCCCATCCGGCAGTGTTGAAAGCCAGTCTTCAAGCTGGGCGGTCTTCACGGCCAGGGCTATCCGCTCTTCGGGAATGTTGTGCCCGCAGGTAATGTTCTCGCGTATGGTAAGCGGGAACAGGCTGAGTGACTGCATGACGACGGCGGTGTCTCCGTTCACGGTAAGTTCGCCATTCTGTACGCGGTACAGGCCTGCAATCAGTTTTATGAGTGTCGATTTTCCTGAGCCCGATTCGCCTACAATGCCGACTTTCTGCCCTTCCGGGATGCAGAGGTTTATTCCCTTGAGGACGGTCTTTTCGCCATAAGCGTGCGTCAGGTTTCTGATGGTGATTGCGTCTTTCATGCGTTACTCCTTAAGATTGCCGAGGAACACACGGAACTGGCTGACGAATGACGGCATGTTCATGAGTATTCCAGATACGTTTCCTGAAAGATTGATGAAGATAAACATATTGCCGAGTGTCATGCTGCCTTTTATGACGAGCATGCCGCCAATCCAGATGGTGAGCATGAGCGGAATGCAGGTTAGCACGGCAGAAATTGACATGAGGAAAGCGTGCTTTTTTTCTGAGCGGACCGTCACATCCTCCCAGTTACCGACCGCGCTTTCAAAGGCCGTTTTCATGACAGGCCACGCGTCGTACAGTTTGATGACGGGAAAAAGCGAGACGACCGTTTCTGTGAGTGCGTTGAGTTTCGCTTTCTCGCCGTTGCTTTCGACGATGTATTTCTGGAGCACCTTGCTTGTGGCAGACACATACACCAGAATAAGGAAGCACGGCAGATTGGTCGTGAGTGCGAGAAACGGATTCAGCGTCAGGAACCAGACGAACGTTCCCACGAACTTGATGGCGCTTTCAATGATGAAGAACAGGTTCCCGCTTATAAAGGCGCAGACGGCGCTTGTCTGGTTCAGAAAGCGTGACACTTCTTTGCCCGCGGACACTTCGCTGCCATCCGTTGTGCCGGTGCCACCACCCTGCTTTGAAGAGCACAGGCTTTCAGCGTAGCTTTTCCGGATGTGGTAATTGATTGTCTCGCAGGTGTACGTTGAGACAAAGCTTGAAAGGCCGGAAAACGCGATATAGACGAACAGGATGATGATGAAAGAGCGTATCCATGCGGAAGTAACCGGCGTTCCGGCAGACACGCAGTTGACCAGCTCGGCGAGGTGATCGTTCCAGACGAAATTGACGGCGAGCAGGCACATGCTTATAAGCAGCGTGAGCATGATGCGGAACTTTTGTTTTCGTAGAATCACTGATACAATGTTCATGAGAAAACGCTAAACCTTGCCCTAAGGGAAAGGTCAAGTGAAAAAAGCACAGAAGGAGCATTTTTATGAAGGAATTGATGAAAATCAGCGAAATTGCGGAGTTTTTCGGGGTTTCTCCTAAAGCAATGCGCCTTTATGAGCAGAAGGGCATCATCAAGCCCTGCAAGGTGGATGCGGTCAACGGCTATCGGTACTATTCGCCTGATCAGGTGAAGCAGCTCAACGCGCTTGTGGAACTACAGGACCTCGGCTTTTCTCTGAATGACATCAAGAAAATCATGGATGGCGGCATCAAGTCAGAAAAGTTCAAGGATTTCCTTTTCAAGAAGAAAGTCGAGTGGGAGCAGCATCTGGCAGATGTCCAGCGTAAAATTGAGGCAATCGAAAACATAGAGAACAGAATTGCCCGTAAGCAGGGAAAAGAGATTACCGAAATGACGGAAGATGAGCGCGCCCAGTTCATCTTTGAGGTCGTGAGCGTAGAAGAACTCAAGGCTAGCAGAGTGCTGAGCGAGGCAATCTGGCTGTAAGGAGCGGCTGCAGTTTTAAGCGGCAACCGCCTGGTCTGTCAGTTTTTCCTGCACATGTAGAGCAGATGAGAGCTCATCCCGAGAAGTTCGCGCTTCTCGCATGTTGCAAGATGATACTTCACGAACAGCTTGAAGTCGTGGTCGCCCATCTTGAAATCTTCCTTTCCCTGAGCGAGTTCAAGTAATCCGTCTGCCGCCGCTGTCGTTATGTGTGTGACATTCTTACCAGTGAAAAGCGATTCAAATTCAGTGACATCAAAGCCGGTGAACGCCTGCTCGGTAAAATGCCGCGTCTTCATGTCAGCGTCGAAGTTTTCTTCAAGCCCCGGATCAAAGTTGCCCTGCAGGTAATTTACGTACATGATTGCGTACACTGACAGGAACGCGAAGAAAATCACGCCATCCTTTTTGGTGACACGGACTGCTTCTTCAATGCAGCGGTCCCAGTCGGCTTTTTCGTACAGATGGTACATCGGGCCAAGCACGAGCGTCACGTCGAACGTGTCGTCCTGAAAGCGGCTCAGGTCGAGCGCATCGCCTTGCATGGGCTCAATGTTCTTCAGGTAACCGATGTTCTTTTTCATGACTTCAATGTTGGATGGAACGAGCTCGACTGCCTTCACGTCATAACCTTCGCGGGCGAGTGCGACAGAATAGCGGCCTGTTCCCGCGCCAACTTCAAGCACGGATGCGCCCGGTTTCAGGTAGCGGTGGATGTAATCCATCGTCGTAATGTATTCAAGCTGGCCCTGCCTGCTTTTGGTAAGGCGCGCATCCTCATTGTATTTTCCGTAAATGGTGTTGATAAGTTCTGTGCGGGTCATATGCGAGCCTCCTTATTCTCCTTCTTTATTCAGATACTACACCAATTATACACTGCATGCATTAAAGACGTGGTTTATTTTTGCTTTCCACACTAAATGTAATGCTTCAGCGTTTCGTTGTAGGATTTGACTATTCCTCCGAGTATGTCTGAATAGTTCGAGTCTTTACGATACACAATGTTCATCTCCCGGATCATACTCAGGTTCTCAACGGGAAGGGTGACTATCTTGCCTTTCTTAAGCTCAGCCAGACAGACGCTCTTAGGCAGGATGGATACTCCGAAGTCACGTCTGACCAGATCCTTGATTGTAGCGACATTATCAAGCTCCAGGATGACATTGAAATCGCTGATGCTCATATTGTTGCTTTCCAGATGAGCAACAAACAGGTTCTGCGTTCCGGAACCGGGCAGGCGGAGGATAAGCCTTTCTTTCTTCAGTTCGTTCAGGGTAACAAACTCTCTGTTTGCAAAAGGGTGAGTGGGCGGGACTGCAAGTACAAGATAGTCAGTATCAAGCATGAAATAGTTCATGTCTGCTTCTTGTGATCTGCCTTCAATAAATATCATATCCAGCTCATAATTGCGAAGCATTTTATAAAGTTTTTTTATATTGTTAGTAAGAATCTTTATTGAAATGCCTTCATTTTCAGAGCAGAATTTGGCAAGAGCTTCTGCTATCGGGTTGCTTTCCATGGTATGGGTAACGCCGATGGAAAGATGTTCAATCTCGCCGGTTTTGTCCTGTATCTCCTGCACCAGAAGCTTATCAAGGCCAATCATCTTGCGGGCCGTCTGCACTATCAGTTTTCCTTCTTTAGTGACTATAAAATCCCCGTTTTTCCGCACAAATATCGTTGCATTGTACTTTTCTTCCAGTGCCTTGATATGCTGGCTGACAGCAGGCTGGGTAAGGCCGAGTTTCTGTGCTGCCTTACTGAAACTCTTGCTCTCATGAACCTGAAGAAGTGTGTAAACTCTGAAATCTATCATTGGTGCAACTCCTTTAGAAAAAATACAAATATAAGTAAAAG
>JAGHRS010000013.1 GCA_018066285.1 Candidatus Treponema caballi | reverse complement strand
ATGAATATGTATTTAAAAGTGACAGTCTTGAACATGGACTCCAGGATATCGATGAACTTTCTTATGTGAGTCATTGCTTTAATTATAAGTGCTATAAGAATATAGGCTCTATTTATAAGATAAAAATGTACATAGGAGACTATACTACTTCATTTGATCTTGATGTGTCAGAAGATGAACTTACTGCAGTTATACAGATTTTTGCAGAAGTAATTGCAAATAGAAATTTTTCAGTTGATTTCAAAAAATACACACCTGAAAATCTTATGGATTTACAAGATGCATTGCATAAACTGTGGCATGCCTATGAACCTGGCAAATCAAATGGAATATTTCGAATGCATGGCGGATTTATAGATTATGAAAGATATTAAGCAAATTATTACGAATATTATAGATTCCTCAAAAAATCTTTATGATTGACAGGACATTTGTAAGATGATAATTCTTGTAATGGTATATTTTTATGCGACAACTATCTAGAAACTTTCCGTTCTGAAGTTGCGATAAATTCCGGTTGCGAATACAAAGCTATTAAGCTGGGAAAAAATCTGAGCGGGCTTATGAAAGCCAAATTTGGCAATAAAGAAAATTTTCGAATCATCAATGACGATTTTGAAAAGCACGATCCTGCAGCTTTATGCTTTTGCCCTGTACAAGGGAGCATAGGGTTTCCATGAGCTATGAGTGTAGCGAATTCCAGTGTGATAAAGTCAAAGACATTTTGGAACGGTCGCAGCAAAAATGCTGATGTGCAGTGAAGCTTGTGATTCAGAATAAGCATTTGAGTTATTAAAACGGGCATTTTACGAAAAAGAAAAGAATATAAAGGTAAACTGAATATGAAAAACAGTAAAAAAGAATGCGGTATCGGAAAAGTGATAGTGCACGATATTGAAGATGGCCTTGAACAGCTTCAATCTAGCCTATTTGAAAGCCTTTGGATTTGATGTGCTCGGCGTGCTGTTCTTCGGTTCAGGAATTATCTTCATCCTGTTTGCGGACCTGTTCTTTACGATTACTTCTCTGTTTCAGAGAGGCATGTTCCGCGGTTGGCTTTCACGCAAGTGATGACACCACCATTTTATGCGTTTGCCGTTCCTTTGAAAATCTGTTATAATTCCCGCTGTTATCACGGAATAACAGACAGGGGAATATCATGTCATTAGATAAAATGAGAAACATCGGCATCATGGCTCATATTGATGCCGGAAAGACAACGACTACAGAACGCATTCTTTATTACACAGGAAAGATTCACCGCATCGGCGAAATTGATGACGGCGCTGCAACCATGGACTGGATGACCCAGGAACAGGAACGCGGCATCACCATTCAGAGTGCGGCTACGACGACTTACTGGCGTGACCATCAGATCAACATCATCGACACTCCCGGCCACGTTGACTTTACCGCTGAAGTTGAGCGCTCCCTGCGCGTTCTTGACGGCGCCGTTGCAGTTTTGTGCGCTGTCGGCGGTGTCCAGCCCCAGACAGAGACCGTCTGGAAACAGGCTGATGAGTACAATGTTCCCCGCATCTGCTTTGTAAATAAGATGGACCGCGTTGGCGCTGATTTCTTTGGTGCCATGGATGACCTACGCGAAAAGTTCCAGGCAAATCCTGTCGCGCTTCAGCTGCCGATTGGAAAGGAAAGCAGCTTTGAAGGCGTCATTGACCTTCTTAAAATGAAAGAATACCGCTTTGACCCTGCTGATGAAGGCGAGACAATCACCGAAAGCGACATTGGCGCAGAACGTCAGGCTCTTGCAGACGAGTGGCGCGAAAAGCTTCTCGACGAAATTGCATCAGGAAACGACGAACTTGCTGAGCTCTACCTTGGCGGGGAAGAAATTCCTGTTGAAAAGCTCCGTGCAGAAATCCGCCGCCGTACCATTGCGCGCGAAATAGTGCCGTTCTTCTGTGGGTCAGCACGCAAGAACTGCGCAATCCAGCCGCTGCTCGACGCAATTGTTGATTATCTGCCGTGTCCGACAGACGTTCCGCCTGCAGTTGCAACTCATGCCAAGAAAGGAAATGAAGTAAGCATTCCGTGCGATGCAAAGGGCGTTGCCTGCGGTCTCGTGTTCAAGATTCAGTACGACCGCGAAGCAGGATCCCTCTGCTATGTACGCATGTATTCAGGAAAGGTAAAAGCAGGCGATCAGGTGTTCAACGTCGCCAAAGGCAAGCGGGAGCGCGTAAACCGCATCCTCCGCATGCATGCAAACAAGACAGAGGCAATGGACTCAATTGAGGCTGGAGACATCGCCGTATTCATCGGCCTTAAGCTTGCCCAGACAGGCGACACCATCGGCAGTGAGGGAATGCCTGTATATCTCGAAAAACTCCACTTTCCTGAGCCGGTCATATCCGTTGCCATTGAGCCCGATACCATTTCAGACCGTGACAAGCTTAAGGAAACGCTCGAAATCCTTTCAAAGGAAGACCCCACATTCACATCAAAGGATGATGCAGAAACCGGCCAGCTGATCATATCCGGTATGGGCGAGCTTCATCTGGACGTTCTTGTAACCCGCATGAAAGATGACTTCAAGGTAGCAGCACGCGTCGGCGCTCCTCAGGTTACGTATCGTGAGTCTGTTACTGCAGCATGTGACCACACAGAAAACTACGAGCGCGTCATCGGCGGTAAGGATGCCAAGGCGTCTCTTTCACTGCATATTGAGCCTAATCCGGGTAAGGGCAACACCTATACCTGCAACGTCAAGAAGAACAATATTCCGGGTGAGATTTTCGACGCCATCCAGAACGGCATTACAAACTCTTTCGGTTCAGGAATCAAGTACGGCTATCCGTGTACGGACATTGCCGTTACGATTACCGACATCGGTTACGACGAGCTTTGTTCCACTGAGTTCGCTTTCGAGGCCTGCGCGGTCCAGGCTTTTGACGAGGCGTGCAACAAGGCATCTCCAGAACTGCTTGAACCAGTCATGAACGTAGACATCCTTTCTCCAAAGGAATTCGTCGGTGATGCAATGAGTCAGGTTACCCAGCGCGGCGGCATCATCCAGAGCATGGAGTCAAAGTCTTCAACAGAGGTTGTGCACGCCCAGGCTCCAATGGCAAAGATGTTCGGCTTCTCGACAAGCCTGCGTTCTGTATCTCAGGGACGCGCTTCATTCAGCATGGAGTTCAGCCACTTCCAGGTGAAGGTTGGCGGACTGGGAAATGCGTATTAAAAAGTGCATGAAAAATAGCGTTACCGCTTGACTAAAAAAGTGATAAACGCTATATTCATATCATCAATTACGCGGGGATGGTGGAATTGGTAGACACGCTAGCTTGAGGTGCTAGTGGCGCGAGCTGTGCCTGTTCAAGTCAGGTTCTCCGCAAAGACGGTTTCGAAAGAAACCGTCTTTTTTTTGTCCTGAGGATTTGACGTGAAATAACAGATTATCTGCTTTGAAGGTCCGCCTTCATTGAAAGAAACACATCATTGCGGTAAAATTGAATCATGTACACAAAAGAAGAATTGCTTAAGTCGCTGCCCGAGGATATGCATGGCTTTAAGATGCATTTTGTCGGCATAAAGGGAACCGGCATGGTGGCGCTTGTTGAGATATGCCATTCACGTGGCGCAGTCATTACGGGAAGTGATGTTACTGAGCGTTTTTATACAGATGATGTTCTTGATAAACTGGGTATAAAAGCCCTGCCGTTTGACGGCGCAAACATCGCGTCCGTAAAGCCAGACGTCGTCGTCTATTCTTCAGCATACAAACTGGACATTAATCCTGATCTTATAGAAGCAGTAAAGACTGGCGTTCCGTGCCTGCTTTACACCGAAGCGCTTGGTGCAGTTTCAGCTGTTGCCTACAGTTCAGGCATCTGTGGCGTACACGGCAAGACGACGACTACCGGCCTTTCAGGCACCATCGCCAAGGGACTTAACCTGCCGGCTCAGATTCTCGCAGGCAGCGTCATTACTTCCTTTGATAATTCCTGCACGCTTGATAACGGCCACGAGTACTTCATTGCTGAAACATGCGAGTATCAGCGTCACTTCATGTCGTTCCACCCGCAGAAGATTGTCCTTACGAGCGTAGAAAGCGATCACGAGGACTATTACCCGACATACGAGGATATCCGCCAGGCGTTCATCGATTACCTCTGCCTGCTGCCCGAAGGCGGCGAAGTCATTTACTGCGCAGATGACAAAGGCGCGTGTGAGACTGTCGCGCTTGCTCTTGAACAGCGTCCTGACATTATCGGTGTACCGTACGGCGTTACAGCAGAAGGCGACTATGCCGTTTCGTTCGGAAAGACAGAAAGCGGCGTGCAGACATTCCGTTTGAACGGCTTTGACGCTGAGTTCGGTCTCCGCATTCCGGGAAAGCACACCGTGCTCGATTCTGCCGCGGCTCTTGCGCTTAACTTCCAGCTTTTGAAAACGGCACGCGGCGCAGCACCTGAAACTGACGCATCTACCGTCATCAACGCAGATGACGTGTTGAACGCAAAGAACGCGCTCCTTTCTTTCGCCGGAGCAAAGCGGCGGAGCGAGATTGTCGGCGAGGCTGTGTGCGGCGTGAAGGGTGGGGCGGCTGGTTCTGCTTCTAAAAACAGCGTGCTCGTCATTGACGACTACGGCCATCATCCGACAGCGGTCCAGACAACGCTCGAAGGCTACAGGGCTTTCTATGAAGACCGCGTGATCATCGCAGACTTCATGAGTCACACATATACGCGGACCGCCGCGCTGCTTGAAGAGTTCGCCTCAAGCTTTGGTGCCGCAGATGAGGTCATCCTGCATAAGATTTATCCGAGCGCCCGCGAAGTCTATTCTGGCGGCGTAAACGGCAAGATCCTTTTTGCAAGGACGGCTGCTCATCACCAGAACGTACAATACTTTGAAGAAATACTTGATGCAAAAGACTATGTGCTTGAACGGCTTTCTCGTCCGCTGCCCGAAGGAAAGAAGGGCTACCTTCTTGTGACGATGGGCGCGGGGGATAACTGGAAGCTCGGACGTGCAGTGCTCGACGCGCTGGCGGCCCGATAAACAGCGTTTAAGACCATTTTCAGGAGACAGATATGAGAAGCATGACAGGCTATGCCTATAAAGAAATAGCTGATGAGAACGTAAACCTTTCAGTAGAGATAAAGAGCTGGAACTCACGGTTCCTGGACCTTTCAATCAATATGCCGTCGTTCCTCGGCCGCCTTGAGCAGAGAATCCGTGAAGCAGCATCAGGCGCAATCCTCCGCGGTAAGGTAGAGCTCAACATCCGCCTTCGCGAGAAGAACGCGCGGGTCACCATTGACGTTGACGAAAACGCCGCCCGCGCATATAAGGACGCCATCCAGAAAGTGCAGGATGCGGTCGGCCTTGGAGCAGAGAAGATTCCTCTCCAGCTTATCGTAAACCAGGAAGGCGTCCTGAACATTCAGAAAGATGTAGACCCGGAGCGTTTCTGGTCGATGATAGAACCCGTTTTCAAGGAAGCGCTTGCTGACTTTACCAAAGACCGCGACCGTGAAGGCGCCAACCTCAAGAAAGATCTGCTTGAAAAGCTTGCCAGAATTGAAGAATCAGAAAAGCTCTTCAAGGACTGGATTCCGCAGATGGAAAGACTGTTCCGCGAAGGTATAGTAAAACGCTTTCATGAAGTGCTCGGCGACGAGGTTGATGAGCAGCGCGTCATGACTGAAATTGCGGCTCTTCTTGTAAAATACACCATCAATGAAGAAGTCGTGCGCCTTCAGAGCCACATCGACGCGCTCAAGTCTGAAATGGAGACGAATCCGGCCCCTGGAAGGAAGATTGATTTCATCTGCCAGGAAATGAACCGCGAAATCAACACAATCGGCTCAAAGAACCAGTTCATTGAAGTTGGTCAAGCTGTCATTGCCGCAAAGGATGCGCTCGAGAACATCCGCGAGCAGGCCAAAAATATTGAGTAAGATATGCTTCTTTCATACATAATCTACCGTAAGGCGTTCTGCTTTGACAGGGAACTTTCCCTTGAAAAGTACTGCATCCTTGAAGGTGATCAGTACGAGCCGATCAGACCGCACATGAATGAAATGGTCGACCAGGCCTGCGCGCTTCCGTATGAGGATGTGTGGACGACAAGCTTTGACGGCCTTAAGCTCCATGGCAATTTCTATGCCGGAAAAGAAGGTGCGCCTGTCCAGATAATGTTCCACGGCTACCACGGTAATCCGACGCGTGACTTCAGCGGTGGCATTCCGCTAGCCGTTTCACAGGGATTGAATGTAATCGCCATTGATGAACGCGCGCACGGTAAAAGTGAAGGCAAGTGCCTTACGTTCGGCATTCTTGAGCGCCGCGATGTCGTCTCGTGGGCAGAATATGCCGCTGAGCGTTTCGGCCCGTCATGCAAAATCATTCTGACCGGTATTTCGATGGGAGCTGCAACCGTTCTTATGGCTTCTAATCTGCCGCTTCCAGAAAACGTGAAGTGCATTATTGCTGACTGTGGCTACACATCCGCTTCCGAAATAATCGCCAAGGTCATGAAAGAGATGCATCTTCCGCCAAAGCTCCTGATGCCGTTTGCGCGTCTTGGCGCAAAGCTTTTCGGCCACTTTGACCTTGATGAAGCGGATGCGCCGACTTCGCTTTCAGAAACGAATCTCCCCGTTCTCTTCATCCATGGTGAGGATGACCGCTTCGTCCCCTGCGAAATGAGCCGCCGCAACTACGAAGCCTGTGCCGCAGAAAAAGTGCTCTTCACCGTTCCCGATGCAGGTCACGGATTATCGTACATCATTGACCACGAAGGCTATCTTAAGACGCGGAAAGAGTTTCTTGAGAGGATAGCTTTACTTTCGGAATAATCACAAAGTACGCAATGCCAAGCGGAATGGCGGCGCTGAACCAGGCAATTGGGCCTGCCATGCAGATTCCCGTGTATCCAAACCATATTGGCAGCGTAAAGGCGCAGACTGAACGGGCGACAAGCTCGAAAACGCCTGCCATCAGCGGCCAGAACGTCCTTCCGATTGCCTGCAGTGTATTCCTGTAGATGAAGATTACGAAAAGCGCGGGGAAGAAAATGCCCGCTATATGCAGATATTCCCTGCTTGCTGCAAGAACCGCCTCGTTGTTTTCCGCGCCTGCATCCATGAAAAGCCCGGTAAGCTGATCCGGGAAAATGAGTGCAATCGCCATGGCAATAAGCGAGAACGTCAGCGTCAGCGCCGTTCCAGCCCATACACCGGACTTTACGCGGTCCATCCGCTTGGCGCCGTAATTCTGGCCTACATAGTTCGCCATGACGACACCGAAACTGCCCGCCGCAACTGAAATAAGCTGCTCAACCTTGGAGCCTGCAGCCTGACCTGCTATGCTTGCAGGACCAAATCTGTTGAGCGCGCCCTGAAGTACAATGACGCCGATTGCCGTAATTGAAAACTGGAATCCCATCGGAAGAGCAATCCGTAAGTGCTGGGCGGCAAATGCATCGTTCCATCTGAAGTGACGCCTGCTTACCCTGAGTTCCTTATACCGCACAATAATCACGAAAAGACAGAGCACGCCTGAAAGCGCCTGAGAGAACACCGTCGCCAGAGCCGCACCCTTTACGCCAAGGCCTGTATATTTTATAAGCACATAATCAAGCACAATATTCAGGACAGAAGAAAAAATCAGGAAGTACAGCGGCGTCTTGCTGTCACCAATGGCACGCAGAATGCACGAACACGTGTTGTACAGAAGCGTTGCGGAAATACCGGCAAAGATGATGTTGATGTAATCAAGCGTCAGGTCCATAATCTCATCCGGCGTGTTGATGAGTCTGAAAATAAGGCGTGATAAAGAAAGCGACAGAACTGTGAAAAGAACAGCCGAAAACGTGTTCAGCATGATGTTCATGGCGATTGAGCGCTTCAGGTATTCAGGATCCTTTGAGCCGAAAGCCTGCGCTGTGATGACCGCGTAGCCTGAAGTAAGCCCCAGAATAAATCCCATGACCAGAAAATTGACAGGTCCCGTAATGCCGACGGCAGCCAGCGCGTTTGTCCCAAGAAGACGGCCAACAATGACCGAGTCAACCATAGAATAGAAATTCTGGAAAAGGTTTCCCAGAAGAATCGGTATGGAAAACTTAAAGATGATTTTAGCCGGATTTCCAACCGTCATATCCTGCTTCATATCTTCTGTAGTATACCTTTGCGTGTGTTAGGTCAATATGGCCAGATTTGCTTTCAGACTTTCACTTCAGCGGTTTTCAACGCCAGGATTTCTTCTTCCGGGAGTCCTGTTCCCTGCGACACCTGCTCGACAGACAGCCCCATTTCAAGTAACTTCAATGCAGTAGTCT
>JAGHRS010000022.1 GCA_018066285.1 Candidatus Treponema caballi | reverse complement strand
TTTGTTATTATATATAGTATGAAGAACAGACAAAAAAGGAGTAAAAAAACATGCTGAGGTACGTACTGAAAAGAATCGGGCTTGCCCTTCTGACGGTGTTCCTTATCTGTGTCATCACATTCTTCCTCATGAATGCCATTCCGGGTGGTCCTTTCAACCGTGAAAAAGCACTGAGTGAGGCGACTATTGCTGCTCTGAATGCACGATACAACCTGGACAAGCCGCTGACAACCCAGTTCTTTCTTTACATGAAAAACCTTCTTAAAGGCGATTTTGGTGTAAGCCTTAAGAACGGTCGTGAAATTACTGAAATCATCGGAGAATCATTCCCGATATCCTGCAGACTTGGTCTGTCTGCTGTTATTGTTGCCCTTATCCTTGGAACCATTCTGGGAAGTCTTGCTGCCCTCATGCGCAACAAGTGGCCTGACCGCGTCATCATCTTCTTCTCAACGCTGTTCACCGCTGTTCCAAGTTTCGTTCTAGCAACGCTGCTGCTGCTCGTGTTCAGCATCAAGCTGGGCTGGATTCCTGTCTGGTGTGCTACTGAAACCCACTACCTGCTGCCGGTCATCGCACTGTGCGCCTATCCTATGGCTTACACGACACGCCTTGCAAAAACAAGCATGCTCGACGCTTTAAGCCAGGATTACATCCGCACGGCAAAGGCAAAGGGTGTCATGAAATGGAAGGTCATCTTCAAGCATGCCTTGAGGAACTCCCTGCTTCCTGTCATCACGTATGCAGGACCTGAGATTGCCTACATCATCACCGGATCAATGGTTGTTGAGACTGTCTTTACAGTCGGCGGCATCGGCTCAAAGTTCGTCAGCGCCATCTCAAACCGCGACTACACCATGATTATGGCAACGACAATCTTCCTTGCAACGCTCATGGTTGTTGCAAACCTCATCTGCGACCTGATGTACAAGCTGGTCGATCCGCGCATCAAGTACGATTAAAGGACTGCATCATGGAAAAATTTGATATTAACAGAACACCTAAAAAGCGTGCGCTCAGCATGCAGATAGATCTGAATAAATTCGAAAAGGCAACAGACGAGGAAAAAGCCCAGAGCGATGTCATGAGCGAAAGCACCACCTTCTTCAAGGATGGTATGCGCAAGCTCTTCAAGAACCCGCTCGCAGTGGCAAGTATCATCGTTCTCGCGCTGATTATCGTCATCATCATTGTGGCACCGCTCATCGTTCCATACGGATATGAGGAGATGCTTTCAGTAAACGGTAAACGCGACAAAGGCGCAAAGAACCTTGCTCCGTTTGAATACAGCAAGGCTGAAGAAGAGTATATCGCGCAGGGCAACTTCCGCTTCCCGCACATCTTCGGAACGGATGAACAGTGCCGCGATTACTTCATACGCGTCATCTACGGAACGCGCGTTTCGCTTGTCGTCGGCTTCTTCGCCAGCCTCATCGTCCTGATGATAGGCATTATATATGGAAGTATTTCCGGATATGCGGGAGGGCGCGTAGACCTTATCATGATGCGAATTGTCGACATCATCTACTCGCTGCCTGACATGCTCGTCATCATCCTGCTCTCGGTCGTCCTGCAGAACGTACTGAAGTTCAAGGCTGGGTCAGTGCTTGCATCGCTCGGTACGAACATGATTTCGCTGTTCATTGTCTTCGGACTCCTGTACTGGGTCGGTATGGCACGCCTCATCCGCGCACAGATTCTTTCCATCAAGGAAAATGAATACATCCTGGCTGCCCGTTCAATCGGTGCAAAACCGGGTCACATCATCAGAAAGCACATTCTTCCGAACTGTCTTTCTGTCATCATTATTTCGACAGCATTGCAGATTCCGTCTGCAATCTTCACAGAGAGCTACCTGAGTTTCGTCGGTCTCGGTGTCCAGGCGCCGATGCCATCCCTCGGTTCCCTTGCAAACTCAGCACGCGGTGGTCTTCAGAGCTATCCGTATAAGCTGGTTTTCCCTGCTCTCATGATCTGTCTCATCGTCTTAAGTCTGAACCTGATTGGTGACGGACTGCGCGATGCATTTGACCCGAAACTGAAGAGGTAATGTATGAGCGAACACCTGTTAAGTGTACAGAACTTATATACAGCGTTTCAGACTGATGCCGGCGAGGTTTCAGCCGTAAACGGCATGTCTTTCGACCTTGACCGCGGTGAAATCCTCGGTATTGTAGGTGAGTCAGGCTCCGGAAAGAGCGTCAGCGCATACTCAATCATGCGCATTCTTGCAGATAACGGCTGCATCAAGAGCGGCAAGATTCTCTACAACGGCGACGACATCACCCAGTGGTCTGAAAAGCAGATGTCAAAGTTCCGCGGAAAATGCGTCTCAATCATTTTCCAGGACCCGATGACAAGCCTTAACCCTGTTTTCACTATCGGCAACCAGCTGATGGAGGCTATCAAGCTCCACACGGATAAGCAGGGAAAGGAAATCAAGGCCCGCGCCATCGAGATGCTCGAAATGGTCGGCATCAACGAGCCGGAACGCCGCCTGAAGCAGTATCCGCACGAACTTTCAGGCGGTATGAGACAGCGCGTCATGATTGCAATGGCACTTGCCTGTGAGCCGGACATCCTGATTGCGGATGAGCCGACGACAGCGCTCGATGTCACCATCCAGGCACAGATCCTTGATGAAATCCGCAAGCTTCAGAAGCAGATGGGTATGGCCGTTCTGCTTGTAACGCACGACCTCGGCGTCATTGCTGATATGTGCGACGACATCATCGTCATGTACGGCGGCCGCGTCTGTGAGAGAAGTACGGCGGAAGAAATCTTCTATAATCCTAAGCACGAATACACAAAGGGCCTTCTCCGTTCCATTCCTAATGCGAACAACATGGGAAAGCGCCTTGAACCGATTGCGGGAACGCCGATCAACATGCTGAACCTGCCTGCCGGATGCTCTTTCTGTGCCCGCTGTGACAATGCGATGAAGATCTGTCTGACAGAAAAGCCTGAAGAGCTGTTCATCAACGACGAGCATATCGCCGCCTGCTGGATGAACGTGAAGGAAGCGCTTGATGAAGAAAAAGGAGCTGCAAAATGAGCGAAACACTGATTGAAGTACAGAACCTGAAGCAGTATTTCCCTGTACGCTCCGGTTTCAAGAAGATGACCCTTAAGGCGGTCGATGATATTTCATTCACTATTGAAAAAGGCGAAACACTCGGTCTTGTAGGTGAGTCTGGCTGCGGTAAGACGACCGCCGGCCGCTCTATCCTCCGTCTGTACGAACCGACTGGTGGAAAGGTGCTTTTTGAAGGCACTGAGATTACGAAAAAGAACATTGGCGATATGCGCAAGAAGATGCAGATGGTTTTCCAGGACCCGTATTCTTCACTGAACCCGCGCATGACCGTTGAGGATATCATCGGTGAGCCTCTTGATGTGCATCATCTGTATGAGAACAAGAAGGAGCGTCGTGAGAAGATTCTTGACCTGATGGGACTTGTCGGTCTTAACGCTGAACACGCGACCCGTTACGCACACGAGTTCTCAGGCGGTCAGCGCCAGAGAATCGGCATTGCACGCGCACTTGCCGTGAACCCAAAGTTCATCGTCTGCGATGAGCCTGTTTCTGCGCTCGACGTTTCCATTCAGGCACAGGTCATCAACATGTTCGAAGACCTGCAGAAAAAGCTCGGTGTCACGTACCTGTTCATCGCGCATGACCTGCTCGTTGTCCAGCACATCTCAAAGCGCATTGCCGTCATGTATCTTGGTAAGATTATGGAGATTGCGGACGCAGATGAACTGTGCAACAATCCGCAGCATCCGTATTCACAGAGCCTTCTGTCCGCGGTGCCGATTCCGGACCCGAAAGTGCAGAGGGCACGTAAGCGCATTGTGCTTGAAGGTGATGTCCCGAGCCCGCTCAACATGCCGACCGGCTGTCCGTTCAGAACCCGCTGCCCGTACGCTACTGAGCAGTGCGCTAAGGAATGCCCGCAGCTTACTGACCGCGGAAACGGCAGACAGGTTGCCTGCTGGAACAAATAACGTAACTGGCGCCATTTTGGTATGGCGTTAAAATATTATCTCCCGCTGTCGCGGCGAAAAAGGCAGCGGAAAATAGAGAGGAGAAAGAAATGAAAAAGATTATTTCATTACTGCTCGTTGTTCTTATGTGCTTTGCAGTTTTTGCAGGTGGTAAGAAAGATACAAAGTCAGCCGCCCCTGTAGCTGATGAAGCAGTCCCTTCAGCTGAATCACTTATCAGCAAGGACTTCATTGACCCGGTAAAGGACTGGGCAAAGTATGACGCAATGGTCAAGCAGATCAAGACAGAGACTGACTATGCAAAGCGTACACAGCTCATGCATGAGGCAGAAGATGTTCTCATGGCTAACTGGTGTGTTATCCCGCTGTACTACTACAACGATATTTTCATGCAGAAGTCATACGTTTCAGGAACATATGCAAACCTGTTCCAGACAAAGTTCTTCATGTATGCAAAGATGGCTAACGGTTCAAAGACACTCCGCATCAACCTCGCTTCAGAGCCAGATTATCTTGACCCGGCTCTGAACTCATCAGTTGACGGTGCTTGTCTCGCAGCTAACTCATTCAGCGGCCTCTATACTTACGATGCAAACGGAAAGACAGTTCCAGCATGTGCTGAAGGCTACAAGGTTTCTGCAGATGGTCTTACATACACTGTAACACTCAAGAAGAACCTGAAGTGGTCAGATGGCTCAGCTCTTACTGCTGCTGACTTTGAGTACTCATGGAAGCGCGCTGCATCTTCTGAAACAGCAGCTGACTACGGTTACATGTTCAGCGGTTTTGCAGGATATGATGACGATGCTATCCAGGTAAAGGCTGTTAACGACACAACACTCGAGTTCGTTCTCGCAGCTCCATGTGCTTATATCGAAGACCTTATGGCATTCCCGACATTCTACCCAGTATGCAAGAAGTACGTAGAAGCTCACTCAACAGCAGATCAGCCTGGTGCATGGTGCACAGACGCAGGCTTCATTTCTAACGGTGCTTTCGTATGTACAGAATGGAAGCATGACGTATCAATGAAGTATACAAAGAACCCATACTGGTACGACGCTGCAAATGTAACTGTTGAATCTCTCGAGTTCATGCTTTCTGCTGATGATACAGCAATTTATGCTGCATACAATGCAGGAAACATTGATTATGCAGACTCTGTACCAACAGACGAAATCCAGACACTCCTTGATACAAAGAACCCAGAGTTCTACACAATCGACGCTCTCGGAACTTACTACGCTGCATTCAACTGCAAGTCAAAGATCTTCAACGGAAAGACACCAGCTCAGGCTGCATGTATGCGTGAAGCATTCTCTATCCTGATTGACCGCGATTACATCTGCGCAAACGTAGGTCAGACAGGACAGATTGCTGCAAACGCATTCCTGCCACTCGGTATGGCTGACGGTAACGGCGGCATCTTTAAGAAGGATGCAATTACAGAAGGCTACTACGATCCTTATGCAATCAACAACGATTACGAAGCAACTGTTGCTAAGGCACGCACACTGCTCAAGGCTGCTGGATACAAGTTCGGCGCTGACGGCAAGCTCGATGCTTCAACACCAATCGTTCTTGAGTACCTGACAAACGAGTCTTCAGGACACATTGCTGTTGCTGAATCAATCCAGCAGGACCTTGCAGCTGTCGGTATCGTTCTGACAATCCAGGTTCAGGACTGGAACGTCTTCCTCGAAGAGAGAAAGAACGGTAACTTCGACTTCGCACGTGAAGGCTGGATCGCTGACTTCAACGACCCAATCAACATGCTCGAAATGTGGACAACAGATTCTGGAAACAACGACTGCCAATTCGGTCGCTAATCTAGGGTAAGCAGATAAAAAGGGTGCCTTTCAGGCACCCTTTTTTTACCACACAGCTTTTTCGCCGGTGATTTTCTCGCCCCAGGCGCTTGCCCAGTATTCTACGAAGCAGGCGGTGTAGGGGACGTTTTTCTTTTTCTGCAGGCGGGGATGGATGAGAGAGCCCCAGGTGCATGAGATGACACCGACAATGGCGTAAAGTGGGCCGAGCAGCAGAGACTGGAAGGTGTGGCCGTATTCGTGGACGCAGACGCCGTCGTAAAAGTCACCGTCTGTTGACGGAGTGAAGATGAACGGGCCGAGGCTTAATCCGCCGTGCCAGTTCCAGCGCGTTTCAATGGCGCAGCGGTACATTTTGTGCGGACGGCGGATGTTTGCAAGAAAGTAGACGAAGCCGATTATTGTTTGTCCAAGACCCCATGTGCATTGTACAAGGAAGTACAGAAACTTTTTCATGCTTTTATTATAGCGGAAGAACGTGCTGAGCGCAAAAGAAAGTTGGGTGTGCTTTATTACACTCCTTATATGAGATATACTGTGTCAGGATGTGAGGCCGTTCACGTGAAAATTGCGTTTGCAGCAGCTGGTTTCATAACCGGCAACAGTGCATACAATAAAGATAAAATCATTCAGTTACTCAGTCAGTTCAGCGGAAAAGCGGATATGGTCGTGTTTGGAGAGGCTTTCCTACAGGGATTTAACAGCCTGTGCTGGGATTTTGAGAAAGATGCATCGATGGCAGTTTCCGCTTATCAGCCGCAGTTTGGGACATCTTTGATTGATGAAATCCGCTCTGCTGCCCGCAAGAACAACATTGCAGTTTCATTCGGCTACATTGAGCGGGACGGAGATGTGCTTTACAGCAGCCAGCTTACTGTTGGCTCTGATGGAAATACCGTCAACAATTTCCGCCGCGTTTCACCTGGATGGAAAGAAGTTGTTGCGGACAGTCACTATCGCGAGGAGACGGAGTTCCCTGTTTTTCAGTATGGTGGCAAGACGTTCTCTGTAGGCCTGTGTGGCGATTTGTGGTATGAAGAGAATCTAAGGAAAATAAGCAGCTTACAGTGTGATGTGGTCTTGTGGCCAGTGTATACCGATTACCATTTTCGTGAATGGAATACATCTGCGAAATATGAATATGCTGAACAGATAAAAAACATTTCTACGGATGTGCTGTATGTGAACTCTGTATGCATGGATCCTGAGCATGGAGATGATGACGAAATCGCGCGTGGTGGCGCGGTTCATTTCAAGAACGGAACCATTGTGCAGGAACTTGCTTCGGGAGCAGAGGGTGTTCTGGTGGTGGAACTATGACAGAGCGCGTATATTCTGCTGTCGTGTTTGACATGGACGGCGTTATTTTTGATTCTGAGCGGGCGACGTTCAACTGCTGGGTTGAGCTTGCAGCTAAGTATGGCATTCCGGATATCGAGATTCCGTATCGGGATTGCATCGGTGTGAATGCAGCGAGAACGCGCGAAATCTGCCTTGCCTACTATGGCTCTGATTTCCCGTACGAGAAGTATCAGGCTGAAACGTCGCGTATGTTTCACGAAAAGTACGATGGTGGCAGACTCCCGCTGAAACCAGGCGTGGTTGAGCTCTTAAGCTTTCTGAAAGAGGGCGGGAAGAAAGTCGCGCTTGCGTCGTCAACAAAGCGGGAACGTGTCATGCAGCTTTTAAGTGACGCGGATCTGCTGAAGTTTTTCGACGCGGTTGTCTGCGGCGACATGGTCACGCATTCCAAGCCTCATCCTGAAATCTTCCTGAAAGCGTGTCAGGAGCTTGGCGTTGAAAGTCCGGACGCTTATGCAATTGAAGACTCATATAACGGCATCCGCGCTGCGGCATCAGGAAAGCTCCGCGCCCTCATGGTGCCCGACATGCTCCCCGCCACAGACGAAATGCACGAGCTTGCAGAAGACGTCCTGCCCTCGCTCGTAGAGGTGAAAGAGTACCTGAAGTAAGTGCGGGGCAGAAAGCAGAACGCTGATAAAAGCGGACTCCCAAAGAAAGCGAACTTTAAAAGCAAAAAGGGGCGACAAGGATGTCGCCCCCTCGTATAAAAAAGCAGATTGTCGCACGAACGATTGCGAAGCAATCGCTCGTGCAAATGAATAATTGCCAAGGATGGCAATTATTCATTCAAATTACAAAGTAGGGTGACGTTCGAAATAAGCTTTCGTTTCTTTAGCTGTGACGCCAGCAAGTGCAATCAGTGCGATACAGTTAGGAATTGCCATAAGTGCGTTGAAGATATCTGCAATCGTCCATACAACAGTAATCGTCAGGTACGGTCCAATTGCAACTGCAAGAATGTACAGCCAGCGGTAAATCTTAACGGCCCACATCTTTCCGCCTGTCAGGTACTCAAGACACTTTTCAGCGTAGTAGTCCCATCCAAGAATGGTCGTGAATGCGAAGAATGCCAGGCAGAGCAGCAGCAGGAACTGGACGCTGTGTCCGTCACCACCGAGAACGCGGCTCAGTGCGGTTGCTGTAAGGGCAGCACCTTCAATGCCTGCGTTCCAGTCCGGAGTTACCAGTATATCACCAAAGAAGCCGATGACGATGGCCAGACCGGTCATTGTACAGATAATCAGTGTATCAATGACAGTACCTGTCATGTTTACGAGACCCTGCTCAACTGGCTCGTCTGTCTGAACAGGAGCAGCTGCGATAGGAGCAGAACCAAGACCAGCCTCGTTACTGAAGATACCGCGTGCAATACCTTTCTGCATTGAGTCTGTAACCTGCTTGAAGATATATCCTGCTGTACCACCAGCGATTGCCTTCCATCCGAATGCGCTCTTGAAGATAAGTGCGAAAGCGGCTGGAATCTTTGTGGCGTTCATGATGAGTACTGAAAGACCAAGGAAGACGTAGATGATTGCCATTGCAGGAACAACCTTTTCCGCGACCTTTGAAATGCGCTTTATTCCGCCGATGACAACCAGGGCAACGGCGATGGTTACGGCTGCACCACCAATGACAGTAGCGAGTGTTGCAGGTTTTCCCCACAGTGTGAATACAACGTGAGCCTGCTCTGGGTCGAATGCATTTTCAATAGCACTGGTAATACCGTTAATCTGGGTGATTGTACCAATACCCATGATACCGGCAATTGCACCGAAAAGTGCGAACAGAATTGCGAGCCATTTCCACTTTGGTCCCATTCCCTTTTCAATTGTATAGAATGGTCCTCCAAGAATATGGCCGTCTTCTGTCTTTTCGCGGTACTTGATGGCGAGCATACATTCTGTATACTTTGTTGCAGTTCCAAGGATTGCGGCAATCCACATCCAGAAGAGTGCACCTGGACCACCACCGATGATGGCGGTACCGACACCGACGATGTTACCGGTTCCGATTGTTGCTGAAAGGGCTGTGCAGAGTGCTGCAAAGCCTGAAAGTTCACCAGCGCCTTCGTTTTTCTTGAAAATGCCCTTGAAGGCACGGCCGAGCTTTGTGAACTGGATACCACCTGATGCGATGGTACAGACGATACCTGTTACAAGAATGAGGATGATGGTCGGGATACCCCAGACATAGCCGTCAATCTTGTCAATGATTTCTGTAAATGTCATCTTTTTTTCCTTATAATTGGTTTAATAAAATGAAAAAGAGAAAAACTCCATTGTTTCTATTTTATCAGATGGTTTTTTATCTGTCTATGAA
>JAGHRS010000075.1 GCA_018066285.1 Candidatus Treponema caballi | reverse complement strand
TTATTATACATATTCAGGAGGATACCATGCCATCATTCGAGCGAAATGAAATCGTTTCTGCCACTCAACTGGTGCGTCAGTTTTCCACTATTCTGGGGAACCTGCTCAACAACAAACTCTCAAAAATCGGCATTATCCGCAACAACGAAATGGAAGCGGTCATCCTCCCTGTAGCTGAATACGAGCGGTTATGCATACTCGCCGAAAAAGCAGAACGCAGGTCTGTAAAAAACTACTTTGGCACCGTCGATTACGAAACGACCCGCGAAATGGAAATGGCAGTTGCGGACTGCAGAAAGGTCGACATCAATGAGTGGTAATCTGCTGCTGGACACAAATGTCATCATCCGCTTTGTGAACGGCGTCACTGAGTTATTCAGCCTGTTTGATGATGAGGAAAAGCTGTTTGTTTCATCAGTTACAGTCGGAGAGTTGATGTATGGAGCAGAAAAATCGTCAAAAAGGGATTTCAACCATGAACACTTTCTGGGATTATGCGAAGCCCTGCACATCATCACGCCCGATTCAGATATTGCTGTTCAGTACGGACTCATAAAGGCACAGTTAAAGAAGAAGGGTCGCCCGATTCCGGAAAACGATATATGGATTGCCGCAACTGCGATGGCGGGAAATCTGACACTCGTAACCTCAGACTCAGACTTCGAAGGGATAGACGGGCTTAAGTTGATGAAAGCATAGTGACTGCTATCAGCGGAGGCACTCCTACTTAAGCAGCTCTTCCCCAAACGCAGCCGCACCGCCGCGCCATGTTTCGCGGCCTTCTTTCAGGACAACAATCACATCACCAAGCGCTTTTGCTTCCTCAATGTCGTGCGTGACCATAATACCCGCGAAGCTGAGCTCCTTCTGCTTCTGACGGATTTCAGCACCGAGCTTTTTTCTAAGCGGCGCATCGAGTGCGCTGAACGGCTCGTCAAACAGCACGAGCGCGGGCTCTGCAATGAGCGTTCTGACAAGAGAAACACGCTGTGCCTCACCGCCTGAAAGCGAATCGGGCATGCGCTTTTCAAAGCCAGAAAGCCCGAACTTTTCAAGCCACTCAGAAGCCTTCGCCCGGGCCTCGCGACGGGACATGCCAGCACTTACGAGAGCGTACGACGCGTTATCAACGACAGTCATGTGCTGGAACAGCGCCGGGCTCTGGAACGCCATGCCGAGCGAACGCCGGCCGGGAGCTGCATCCGTGACATTTGCGCCGTTCACAAAAACGGTCGCGCCATCCCCCGCGGGTAAAAGGCCGGCTATCATCCGCAGAATCGTGGACTTGCCGCTTCCAGACGGGCCGGTAATGACGAGCATTTCGCCCTTATCCACCTGCGTAGAAAATGAGATGTCGAGTGAATCCCAGTGCATGTGCACATTTTCAATCGTGATGAACGCCATTGAGGCCTCCTATTAAAAAAACTCGTTTCTGTGACGAGCCATGGATGGCGAGTGTCGTAGTTTGAACATGCAACGCATGGGCAAACTACAGAGTAAAAAATGACACGGATGTCATTTTTTACTCACATCAGCGGCAAGGAACAGCGCGATGCCTGTTATAAGAAGCAGGAAACCGGAGGCGCACGCTTCTGAAAAGCGGTACGCGCCCGAAAGCCTGTATGTGTACAAAGCGAGTGTGTCAAAGCGCGGCAGCGACAGCACAAGCGGAATCGACGCGTCGCCCACGCTCATGGCCATGCAGAACGCAAAGCCTGAAAGAATGCCGCGCCGTGAAAGCGGCAGAAGCACGCGGAACACGTGGGTGAACTTCCGCGGAGAAAGGATGAGCGCTGCCTGCTCCACCGTCTTGGGGATGCGGTCCATGGCGCGGTTTATCTGCTGCTGGGCAAACGGCCAGTACAAAAGCGACTCAGCCACAATCAGCTGAAGCGGCGAGCTGCTGCCCGGAAACAGGCGCATAAGGCCGTAACTTAAGACGACACTCGACACCGCCATAGGGACGAGCGGCAGAATCTGCAGTGAAAGCCGTTTCTTGTCAGGATCGGCGACATGGCTGATAACGGTGAACACGGTGGCGAGCAGCACTGATAAAAGCCCCGTACACACGGATGTAAGCAGCGTGTTCTTAAGTGCGGTGAAAAAGCCTGAGCGCGAAAAAAGAGCGCCGAACGAGACTGAGCCGCGGGCAACGATTGCGCCAAGCGGCAGCACGAAAAAGGCAATGATTGACGCGAGCAGGATAATGAGAGAAGCGTACTCAAAAATGCCGCACATCTTCTTTTTTTCAAGAGGGCGGCTCACACTGACCGAGCGGCGTCCCGCCCTTCCCGGCATGATATACAGCACGAGCATGATGAGCGCAGCGCCCGTCTCAACAAGCGCAAGGCGCGATGCCTGCGTAAAGTTCAGCGTATTTCGCGCGGCGTGGTAAATCTCAACTTCAAGGGATGTGCCGCCCGTGCTGATGAAAAGCAGGACAATCACAAAGCTGAAGAAACAGTACAGAAAAACGATGGCAGCTCCCGTCGCAATAGCGGGCGCAAGCTGCGGAAGCGTCACCGTGCGGAAAACGCGGAAGGGACGTGCACCGCAAACGCGCGCAGCATCGTACTCATCCTGATTGAGCGCGGCCCATGAATCGGCGACCGTCCTCATGATGATCGGGAAGTTGTAAAAGCCGTGCGCAATGACGACGCCCGTAAACGAATAGAGAAAGCTGAGCGGCGCTTCTTCGCTGCCAGTCAGCTGCATGAGGAAGCGGTTTGCAATGCCGTTCATGCCGAACGCCTGCACGTAGCCGAGCGCCACAAGGATGGGCGGAATGCAGAGCGGAACTGCTGAGAACGCGCGGAGGAGCCTGCTTCCCGCAAAGTGCCGGCGCGCGACGAAGAACGCGGATGGAAGCCCGATGACAAGCGCGAGCAGCGTCGAGCAGAACGCCTGCTTCACGCTGAAAACGAGCGAGCGCCAAACGCTCCGCCATTCAGAAGACGAACGGGTTGCGCTTTCAAGGCCTGACGCGCCTGCCCGCGAGAACGCAGGCAGAAACGCCATGACGAGCAGCACCGTCAGCATGATGATGCCGGCGACGAACACAGCAGCTGAGATGCCTGCCGTGCCGTTTTCTGCCATCCCGATAACGCGGGTCCGTGTCGTTTTCTTCAAATGCAACTCCGCTTTCTTAAAGCCTATTCTGCTAAGATGCTCAGGACAGTTTCAGCCGCCGCATCCAGAATCGTGGGGTCAATCTCCATAATCTGGGCGGGAACGGGCGCCGCTTTATAGCTTTTAGGAAGCACAACCGCGCTGTTCGCCGGATACATCCACTGTGTTTCAGGGATGACGGCCTGCGCAGTCTCACCAGCCAGGAACTCCAGGAATGCGCGGCCGCCCGCTTCATTCAAAGCGCCCTTAGTGAGCGCGGCGCCCTCTGTCTGCTCAACGTAGCCGCAATCGAACTCAAGAGCCTTGTAGCGGTCGGTGTTGTCGTAACACACATGATATGCAGCGCTCGTCGTGTAGCTGACAGTCAGCGGCGCTTCACCCGCGGTGAAAAGGCCGTATCCCGTGTCCCAATCTGGCGCCATAGTCAGAATGTTCGGCTTAAGGGCGCGCCAGTAGTCTGTGTAGCCGTCTCCAAAAACGGCGATTGTCCACGCAAGAAAGCCAAGTCCGACGGTACTCATACGCGGGTCTTCAAGGATAATCTTCTTCCTGTAAACGGGGTCGGTCAGATCAGCAAGTGACTTTGGTGCGGGAACTGATGACTCTGAGTCCCACATGACGGCAAACGTCGACCAATCGTATGGCGTCCAGTCAGTGAACACATCCGCCTGAACGGCGCGCGGATAGAGCATGTTGTCTATGCCGAGCAGTACATCCGACTGCGGTTTGTTCTTCTCGAGGATGGCTTTTGAAAGCACCTGGGCGGCACTTCCAACTGACACGAGCGTAACCTTGTATCCTGTCGCTTCTTCAAAAAGACGGCAGATTTCAGGGCCTGCGCCCCAGTCAGAGCAGAATGAGTCGTTCGCATACACGACGACCTCGTTTGAGCGTGCAGCCTCTTTTGTGCCGCCAGCTGCAAGTGGAAAAATGATTGTTATTAAAAGGAAAATGGTAAAAAGACGAATCTTCATACTTCCCTCCGCCGGTATTAACCGGATCAGGTTCAGGTTCCGTACGGAGCCTTTTACGGGTATAATCTCAGAGCCGTTGCTTTCAAAAAGAGCGGCACACCCCGGTATGCTTTGAATAATAGCGATTAGCAGGCGATACGTCAATGTGCGGCTCAGATTTCTTACACAAGGAAACTTTCCAGGAACGCCACAAACGGATTATAGGTGAGTTCCCTGTACGATTTGATGTGAACGCAACCCGAAATCGTTACCTGAACGTTCTGCATGACTTCAGCGTACAAATCCGTAAGTTCCGCCCGTATGAACGCGTTGAGCTCATCCAGCTGATAGAAGGCCTTCTTCGTTATGTTGCACGAACCGAAAGACACAAGGCTTTCAGTTGCAACAAGCTTTGTGTGAAGCATTTTCGGCGAACACCAGAGCGTGACACTTCCGCCAGAACTTTCACAAAGCCGCATATCCACCTTCTTCATGATATGGTACACAGCCCTTTTGTTTGAATCGTCCTGAAAGTTGGCGCGGGCCGGGATGACGAGCGTAACCTTTACGCCGCGTTCGGCAGCCGCACAGATAGCGTTTACGAAAGACGGAAGTGCCGAGAAGTACGCCATGACGATGGTAAGCTCTTTCTGGCAGGCGTTAATCATGGAAAGATACATCTGCTCAAGATCGAAGATGCGCGACCCGTCTGCAAACTTTCTGTTGATGCCAAAGAAAAGCGGAAGGGCCGGTACTCCATCAAGCCCGTGTTCGCGGGTCTTTTTGAAAAGTGCAACGTACTCCGCGCCGTCAAGTCTGATCATGTAATCCTGATAAAGGCGGCCTGACATATCCGCGCCGTTTTCCTTGTCTTCAATGTTGATGCCGCCCAGAATGAGCGTTTCGTCGTCGAAAATGTAGAACTTGGAATGGTCAGCCTTAAACACATCCGCTTCAACCGAGATATCCGGATGCGCCATAATCTTCCGGTACAGCTCAGACTCGCTGTCTTTCGCTCCATCCGCAATTTCCGGATGATACATGATTTCAAGCGCTGCGACCTTTATTTTCTCAGCAAGACTCATCCGCTTGTGGAAAAACGACGTACCCGCCTCTTCTGCATGCTCACAGACAGAGCCATACGTGTCTTTTGAAATGGTTACCTTCACACCACGTTCAGCAGCAGCAAGAACTTCTTCCGCCAGTCTGTTACCGATTGCGTCATCACGCCAGATGAACATGTTTATATGGATTGATTTACGTGCATTCCGCATGCACTCAATGATTTCAGGGAACGCGTTTTTTCCGTCGACAAGAAGTTTCATTCTCAACACTCCAGATTTCAGAGTACATAATACAAAAAAAGCCTGGCCCACGCTATGGTGAACCAGGCTCAATAACTGAATATCAGTCAGTTTTCCCTTGCCGGCTTATGCCTTCTTGCGCTTTGAAACCATATCAAAGATTACAGCACCAAGAAGAACAGCACCCTTTGCAACTTTCTGAAGATCAGTTGACCATCCGATAAGTGACATACCGTTGTTCAGGACACCCATAACGAAAGCACCGACAACAGCACCCATAATTGTACCAACACCACCGGCAGCAGCGGCACCACCAATGTAACAGGAAGCGATAGCATCAAGCTCGAAACCATCACCAGCTTTAGGCGTTGCTGAACCGTTACGTGCAGAAAGGACAATACCTGCTACAGCAGACAGGAAGCCCATGTTTGTGTAAACCCAGAAGAATACACGCTTTGTGTTGATACCAGAAAGGCGTGCAGCCTTTTCGTTACCACCAAGAGCATATATCTGGCGACCTGCTACAGTCCGGCTTGTAATGAAGTGGTAAATACCGACAATCAGACCGACCAGGATCAGAACCATCGGAATACCATTGTTTCTTGCAAGCTTGTACATAATGAACCACATGATGAAAAGAATGACCAGAAGCTTGACGACTCTCTGCCAGAGCGGATTTGTCGGGAAGTTGTACTTCTGCTTTGTCTTATGGCTCTTAATCTCTGCAAGAATGATTAAAATAGATGCAATCACGGCAATGACAATGGTAACAATATCAATATGCGGCGTCTTTGCCATAACCTGCTCAAAGGTATCTGTTCCGCGGGCAGCCTCAAGTTTAGCAACCTGTTCTGCAGATGCAAAGAACGGAACCTTTACTGTCTTGAAGAAGCCGGTACCAATGAAGTTGTACATTGCTGGTGTTGGTCCCTTTGTCTGGGCCTTAAGCATTGTATAGGTAAGACCGCGGCCCATAAGCATTGTTGCCAGTGTTACAACGAATGGCGGGATGTGCAGTTCTGAAATGAAGAAACCTACGAATGCACCTGATGCCGTACCAACCAGGATGGCAACAAGGAAAGCCAGCAGAACCGGCCAACCCATATCTACAACCAGAATTGCAGAACAGGCACCGCACAATGCGACGATTGAACCGACACCAAGGTCGACGTTACCGGTAAGTACACAAAGAAGCATACCAACTGCAAGAATGACAACATAACCATTCTGCATGATGATGTTGTTGATGTTTACAGGAGAAGCATTCTTTCCGCCGGTAAAAACATAGAAAATGAAGAAAATGGCTACCAGCGCGATAACCATACCAAATTGTTTAATATCAATATTGACCGTTCTTTTTCTTTCTAAAGATTTACTTTCCATCTTTATGCTCCTCTTTTTGCATTATGATCAACAATACACTTCATGATGTTAACCTGATTCATATCCTGTTTCTTCAGCTCGCCTGCAATTTCACCATCATTGATGACGTAAACGCGGTCACAGGTTCCGATGATCTCCGGCATTTCAGATGAAATGACGATGACAGCCTTTCCTGCTTTGGCCAGCTCATTGATAACACAATAAATCTCGTATTTTGCACCAACATCAATACCGCGTGTCGGTTCATCAAGAATCAAAACATCCGGCTGAGCCATCATCCATTTTGCAAGAACAACTTTCTGCTGATTACCACCGGAAAGGTTACCTGCTGTCTGGTTGATGGAAGGAGTCTTTATATTGATTCTCTTGCGATACTCTTCTGAATCAAGTATTTCCTTATTGCTGTCTACAACACCTTTCTTGCTGTAGAACTGCCTCAATGCAGCCATCGTCATGTTCTGCTTGATATCCTCAATCAAAACAAGACCATATGTCTTTCTGTCTTCAGATGTATAAGCAATCTGATTATCCGTTGCATCTTTTACCGAATTGATCTTTACCTGCTTTCCATGCATGTAAATCTCACCAGTAATTTTCTGGCCCCAGGCTTTTCCGAAAATACTCATTGCAAGTTCTGTGCGTCCTGCACCCATAAGACCTGCAAGTCCAACAACCTCTCCCGCGCGGACGTTGAAATTGACATCCTTAATAAAATGTCTGTCAGGATCATCCGGATGGTAAACGTTCCAGTTCTTTACCTCAAGGATTACATCACCTATGGCAACGTTCTCCCTGCGGGGATAGCGGTTTGTCAGTTCACGACCAACCATGCCCCTGATGATTCTTTCCTCACTGATATCATCAATGCCCTTTTCAAGCGTCTCGATTGTCTTACCGTCACGGATGATGGTTATTGAGTCTGCAATCGCATTAATCTCATTCAGTTTGTGAGAAATCATGATGCAGGTAATTCCCTGCTTCTTGAGTTCGCGCAGAATATCAAGAAGATGAGCTGACTCCTCATCGTTCAACGATGCAGTCGGTTCATCAAGAATAAGCAGTTCAACTTTTTTTGCCAGTGCTTTTGCAATTTCAATCAGCTGCTGTTTTCCAACACCCAGACTCATTACCGGCGCATTTATATCTTCATGTTCCAGCCCAACCTTTTTCAGCATCTCTTTGGCTTTCACACGTGTTTTATCCCAGTCAATTACGCCTCTGAATACCTTCTGCTCATTTCCCATGAAGATATTTTCAGCTACAGAGAGATAAGGACTTAAAGCAAGTTCCTGATGTATGATGACAATACCTTTTTCTTCACTTACTTTATTGTTATGAAATTTACATTCTTCCCCGTTATAGATAATTTCCCCGGAATATGTTCCGTAAGGATAAATACCGGAAAGAAGGTTCATCAACGTAGATTTACCGGCACCATTTTCACCAACAAGGGCGTGAATCTCGCCTCTTTTTACAACGAGATTAACGTTATCCAATGCTCGAACGCCAGGAAATTCTTTTGTGATGTTATTCATACTCAAAATTACATCATCAGCCATATTTTAATTTCCCCTACTTTATTATAAAAAAAGCAGTGATTGTATTAAGCTTAAACAATCACTGCTTCCAACCAGACAGTCAGTAGATTACAGACCTAACTGAGCAGCTGTGTAGTAGCCACCGTCAATGATTACTTCTTTGTAGTTTGACTGGTCAACTGCAACTGGAGTACAGAGGTATGAAGGAACAACCAGCTTACCGTTGTTGTACTGTGTTGTATCGTTGATTTCTGGCTGTGATCCCTTGAGAACAGCCTCAACCATTGTTACACACTTTGAAGCAAGAAGGCGTGTATCCTTGTAGATTGATGATGACTGTGAACCTGCAATGATGTTCTTTGTAGCCATCAGCTCAGCATCCTGACCTGTGATGTATGGCCAGTCAACGCCAACCTTGTATCCGGCACCTTCGCAGGCAGCCTTGATACCATAAGCGAATCCGTCGAATGCAGAACATGCAATGTCGAGCTTTTCGTCAGCATAGAAACCAGCGAGGTAGTTTTCACACCACTGCTGAGCTGTTTCCTGTGACCAGCGGAGGATACATGTATCCTCGAATGATGTGCGGCCTGTCTTGCAAACCAGAACACCATTGTCGAGATATGGCTTAAGAACTTCCATTACACCGTTGTAAAGGAACAGAGCGTTGTTATCATCTGGTGAACCCATGAAGAACTCGATTGTGTATGACTTACCTTCAGCCTTTGCAGTCTTCAGACCCATCTTTGATTCGATATCCTTTGCAATTACTGTACCAACACCCTTGTTATCGAATGTTGCATAGTATGAAACTGCGTCTGTATCCATAAGCAGGCGGTCATAAGCAATGACCGGAATACCATTCTGCTTTGCTGATGCAAGAGTATTTACGAGAGCTGTTGAGTCAATAGCAGCAACAACGAGACAGTCAACACCCTTAGCAATCAGGTTCTCAAGCTGTGAAACCTGAAGCTGGACATCATCTTCTGCATACTGAAGTTCAACGGCATAGCCCTTTGCTTCAAGCTGCTTCTTGATGTTAGCACCATCATTAATCCATCTTTCTGATGACTGTGTAGGCATTGCTACACCAACAACTTTCTGGTTTGCTTTTTCCTTTGAACCACCGGCAAATACAAGGCCAGATACCATGGTCAAAACAAGAAGACACAGGATAAATTTTTTCATTTCTTCTCCCTTGCTTTGTTCTTTACAAAGCCCTTTTCTTAAGATATGTCAGATTATAAATCAAGGACGGCAGAAGTAAATTCTTTTTTATCGAATATAAGTTTGAATTTTTACGAAGTTTAGACCTTCTATTCTGAAAAAGTTGAAAAAAATACGAAAAAGTTGAAAAAATTAAGTACCTGAGATAAATCGCTATAATCAGTCAATCATGATGCCGACGCCCCGGCCACAGTTACGACACTGACATTTAGGACAGGTAACAAATTCTACATCCATTTTTTACGCTCCCGTAAACATGGAAAACATTGATGACAGTATTATAATCCACAGGCCGTTAAGGATAATTCCGACGATGCTGAGGCAGATGGACAACACTGTTTTTTCGCCTTCTTTCTTTAAGATAAAAGCTGAGAGCGCGCTGTATATACCGGCAATCAGGCCTGCGAGCCAGCCGAAAAAGAGCCAGACAAGAGAGAATCTTGCAAAAAAGGCATAGAAAACATTTGTTCTGGATATGCTCTCGAATAAAACAGTGAGGACAAAAAGCAGCCCCAGCAAAACGGGTGACGCCAGCGAAATGATGCTTGCATTCAACGTACTTTTTTTATTCATATGCAGATTTTACCTTCTAAAAAAAGTTACAGCTTTTCCAGTGCAGTGTCAAACGTCTTCAATGGCAGATTATAACGCAACGCAAGTTCATAGTATGATGCATCGTAAAACGAAAGTCCGTTCTTTTCAGCAATTTCACGGATGCGCATTCTTGTCGCAACATCTGGCTGCGGGTCTGTGTATATCGGATAATCAGCAAGGATAGACTCAATCTGCAGTACTTCATCAGTTGAAAGCCGGGGTGGCCGCCCGTTTTTCCCAGGTCTGGAAGCAGACACAAGGACGTTCCCGAATTCAAACCAGAAAAGTTCCGGGACATACAGCTGCCCGTTACAGCTGATTATATCTTCAAGAAAAGCTGCCGCGGATTTGTTCTCATCTTCAGAAAAGGACGAGAAAATGGCTGCAACCATGTATGACGTGTCTATAACTGCAGCAGGAAGCGTTGTTTCATGATCCATTCTGTACTACCACCTGCGTCCTGCATTTTTAAGTTCATTGATTTCATCGATTGTGAGAGGTGGCAGTTTTTCAGCCTTGTTCCGTGCTGCGATTTTTTCTGAAAGTGCCATCATCCGCTTGTGGGCTTCCTGTGCTTTCGTCGCAGCCTGTTTCCGGGGACTCTGCATGACAGCAACAGGTTTCCCGTTTTTGGTGATGTTGATTGTTGCCCCATCTTGAACCATTCTCAGAAGCTCAGCGAAATACGTTTTTGCATCAAAAGAACCGACGTCGTATCTGCTGTCTGGTGATTTTGGTAATGATAAAGCCATGTGCACCTCCTCTTTGACATACCTTTACTATAGGTTCGGAGATACGTGTTGTCAACCAGTTTTTCAACCAGTTTATTTTATAATCACAAAATAGAGAACAACCAGCACAACAATAAGAGCCAGCGACACTTCTCCAAGCAGGAAGAATGCATCCGCGTACTGCCTTCTGTTCTTTGAAACAGACTGGCCGTTTTCAATCCGCTTCTTGTTCAGGATGCGCATGACAAGACCGACGATGCCGCAAAGCACGCCGACAAGAAGAGATATGCCCAGCGTCAATGCGATGAAGTCAAAAACCATAAGTGTTACATTTTCCATTTTTTACATATCCTCATTCAGTTCCTTATTTTACAATAAATTCCATATCAATAAAATCGAGCTGGATGATATTTCCCTTGAATAATTCGCATCCGATACCGTTAACTCTTGATAAATACACCTGGGCAGCAACTGAATACGTACTGAACCAGCAGTTGGAATACACGCCTTTTATGCCATCCTTGCGCTGACCGCAAATCTCTATGTCATCAAACGTGTGAACAAAAGGAAGTTTCTTTGGATTTTTTTTCTGATAGACATCTGCGGTAACATAGTCAGAATTCAGGTCATAGATATCATCATCTTTTCCAAAATTATTGCGGGGTGAAAACGAATAATTCCCCGTATCAATAATACCGACTTCTTTCTGGCCCTTATACAGGAACTCAATGCAGCAATCTCCGTTCGTATCAAAGGCCATGGGCGTTGCTGTTCCATCAAGCTTCTCATCATCAAGGATAAGCAGATTATGGATGAAGTCAAACGTAACCCTGTTATGCTTCCTCAACAATTCAAGGCCAATGCATCCATCAAGCTTATAATCATGATTCTGCCCATACCAGAAACACGAGAAGTCTTCATCGCCATCATACTCACAGTAGATATTAAGCCCCTTATCCTGGTCTTTTTTCATCTGAGCGAGAAGCTTATCATCATCGTCGTGGATTTTTTCGTATAATTTTGGATTTGTCTGCTGAAGGTATTCTGCATATCCAGAGAGGAATGCAGCATTCAGTTGGTCAGGAGTCGTATCTATTTTTTCAAGTCCCGGATCATACAACCCGCAATAAGGAGCTCCCGTATCAACAAGGAACAGACCTTCCTTTCCGTTTATCGGATATCTGATGACCGGGCAGCCGTAATCATACTCGCAATTCAACGTAAACGGATATGTGTTTCCGCTCCGCTCTCTGGCAAGCTCGGTTTCTGCAAGACTGGCATCGAATTGTGAGTCAGACAGAACCTGATGTACCGTTTTACACGAAGACAGCAAACCAACAGCCACCACCAGTGTGATGGCAATCCACCTTTCTTTCATATTCTCTCTCCAAAGTTTTTTTATTTTTTATTTAAACTCTCAACAGGCAGCGGGGGTTACGTTTTTCAACGCCATTCTTCAGTTCTCTATCATCAATTTTACATTTTCTACAACGGAATCAATTTCCCATTCTGTCGCCTTTTCAATAAGACTGCACTTCCGCTGCACATAATCAAGATTTTTAACCTGATCACTTAAAATGCAGCCGTTTATGGAATGTCCCGTCAGAACGACCTCGAATGGATACCCTTTCACATGACTTGTAACGGGACAGAATAACGCCAGCCCCGTTTTTTCATTATAGAGCTTCTGCGAAATGCAGATTGCCGGACGGTGGCCCTGCTGTTCATGACCCGCCTGCGGATTGAATTCAAGCCAGACCAAATCCCCTTTTTCAGGAACATATCCTTTCGTTACCATTCTTCGTTACCTACCGCATCAAACGTTTCAACTTCAGAATGAAGGTTATCATCGGTGACCTGACTCATCATATCTTCAAGAGATTTTTTCGGAGACAGGATTATCATTCTTCCCTTTTCAGCAATCACTTCCACTTTGCTCCCGGATGTAATTTCGTTGTCTTTTGCCCAAATGGCGGGAATCCTTAAACCTAAACTATTTCCCCATTTCTGAATGACAGCCTGCATTTCCAGCCTCCATATACAAAGTATATACATTGTATAGCCAGAAGTCAATGAAAACTGTCATGGCAAATGCTTACACTACTATTATGGACGTCGGGGAGAGAAAAATTAAAAAAAGCTTATAATTTCTTTACAAACTCACAGATTATGCCGGCCGTTTCTTCAAAGCAGCTCTTTACCAGTTCAAACCCACATCATCAGTATCAAGACAGACACACTCTGGAAGCAGGTTCCGTTCCACAATAAACTGCTTCATGGTAGATTTACCAATTCCGCAGGCTGAACATAATACGATTGCTTTTTTCATGGGTTCCTCCTGATTTGATGTCATTACAATTCCACTGTTTGTTCTCTATTTCTCTTCAAATTAGATTCTTATAAAATCTCTTCTGGAATAAAGGATTCTTATTATTTTCTTACATCATCTGTATTCAGCCAGCCTTTTTCTTTTGTTGAATCTTCCCCTTTTTTCAATTCAGAAAACAGTGTTTTCGTCGCTGTCAGTTTTTCATAATCATTGATTGATAATACTGCATAACAGCCCCTTCCGTTTCTGGTCAGGAACACAGGAGAGTCCTCTGCAACGTCTTGCAACACCTCATTATAATTACGTAAATCTGAAACCGGTTTGATTGCAGGCATATTCACCTCTTTATTATTCGTAATATTTTACGTAATTATTATCGTAATATTTTATATTTCTGTCAATGATGAGATTACGATACGCGTATTCCGTCAGACGTTCTGTTTCAGTTGCTTTTCTAATCGTTTTTTGTCCATTTTTATTCACTTATAAAAAGACAATCCACATAACAACTGGTTGTACCGCAGGCAGTTTGACTGCCTGTCGGAGTTTGAAAACTGTGTTATGTGTTTTTACTTTGCAAATGCCACTTCCATATGTTTCTTTTCTTTTACACATTCAAGAAGATAGTAATTGATAATATTCTGATATGGCATTCCTGTTTCTTCCGCCATTTTCTTAAAATATTCAATTACCTGTTCATCTAGACGGATTGTTATCTGCTGCTTGAGTTTTCCAACATAAGGATTTTTTACTGCATTTGAAAAATCGTATTCTTCCCTCATTTTAATTTTCTCCATACTGTTTCTTTTCATTTGTGGTTGCTTTTCGAGCTGAGATGATTCTGATTACTTCATCATTTTCACGATAGCAATGACAAACAACCAGCACTTTAGAATTATTACTTATACCCAAAATAATAAATCTATCCTCTTCTGCCGAATGGTCCGGATCTGCAATTAATTTTGCATTTGGATCATAAAAAACAGTTTTGGCTTCTTCAAAAGAAACATTATGTTTCTTAAGATTTATTTCTGCTTTTTCAGGATCCCATTCAAATTTTATTTCCATAATTATATTATAATTATACGTTACTTATTTCGTCAAATAAAAAAGCACGGCTTGACCGTGCCACACTATCATATG
>JAGHRS010000048.1 GCA_018066285.1 Candidatus Treponema caballi | reverse complement strand
CCAGCGTTCGTTCTGAGCCAGGATCAAACTCTCCATCATTTATTCATAAACCCCGAAGGGTAAATGATCATGTTAAGTTTTCCTAAGCTTCTACTTAAGGAATTGTCACTTCTTCATGAAAAAGAAGCGACGGTTGTCAGTCTCCTGACGATTTAACTCCTGTCACGTACAGTTCAAAAACCGTACTATTGAACCTCACTGCACGTTCATACTTTTCAGTATGTCGTTCTTTCTTTCCTTCCCTTATTAACCGTGTTTAGAACTTCGAAGCCCCGGCTTTTCAACCTTCGCTTCGTGCTTGCCGTTAGTGGCGAGCGAAATGAACTATATCACATTTCATTTCTTTTAGTCAAGAGGTGTTTCAACTTTTTTTTTGAAAGTTTTTGAAACTTTTTTTCGCAGCTGCGGAATCCGCAACTGTTTTCATCTCTTTTCTGTCATCCGCGATATTCACTGTCGCAGTGCTTATCAGCGGCGAGAATGAATATATCATAACATCCTTTTTTCTGTCAACAACTTTTAAAAAGAATTTTGCAAATTCTTTTATTTTTTCGCAAACAAACCTTTGAAGTGGACAAGATAGTCAATGAATGAAACATATGACGCCAGAGTGCCAGCACCAAAGAGGCAGACTGCCACAATCTTCAGTGTATCCATAGAGGCAGAAAGATCACAGCCAAGACGGATAAGGCTTTCTACTGCAAGAGAAAAGAGAATGGCAGAAATATAAAGGACAGTCTTTAACTTACCTCCTTTACGGGCGGCAATTGCAACCCCCTGCTTGACGGCGGCCATTCTGATGAAAATCATGCCGAATTCGCGCCAGAACACAAGAACAAGGAAGACAAAAGGCATATAGCCGGTATTCGCAAAACAAAAGAATGCTGTCATATGGAGAATGACATCGGCAAAAGGATCATAAAGCTTGCCAAAGTCACTGACGGCGTTTTCGCGGCGTGCAAAAAATCCATCAAGGAAGTCAGTAAACTCAGCAAAACCCAGCAGAGGCATCATGATGCATGCAGAAACAAAAGAGAGTTTCCCGGTCCACACAGGGAACATGTATAAAACAAGAAAAACAGGCGCAAAAACGAGCCTGACTGTTGTAAAAAAGTCTGCTTTTTTCATGCAGAAAGTATTGAATTTACCCTTGATTGTGTCAATAGCAAGACTTAAAAGACCGTTTCAAGAACAGGAGAACCGTCAGCATCTATTGAAAGGAAATAGACATGAGGATATGCAGAAGTATCAGGCAGAGGAATGTCCTGCACAGAGCGGACTGCACCCGCTTTTTCCAGATAGCCTAACGCCGTGTCTGCTGGAAAGCCGGAAGGTTCTTTTCCCGGAACTTTATACCAGATTCTTTTGAAAGGCAGGAGATGATACGGTGACAGAGAAATCTGCTCAAGCTGATATGTAGTGACAGCACTGGATGAGGCTGATATCTCTCCAATTGCCAGAGAAGGCGAAAAGCCTGAGGAAAGCAGGATGACCAGAAAGAAAGCGCACCAGAGCACATACAGGATTGCTGCAATTCCAGACAGCAGGCGGTAAAAAAGCGAAATCACAAAAGCAGCCGCAAAGAGGATGCTGAAGTAAATAATGTCAAACTGAGAAATGGAGGCAAAACAGTCCCTGACAGACGTTGCAAAGCATGCTGAAGTTGCCGCAAGGACAGCAACGCTCAGAATCAGACAGCCGGCAATATTGCGCGATGATTTGAAGAAACAGGGGATTGCGGCTCCTGTACACACAACAGTCACAGCAGCCAGCACAATAAACAGATCCGTCACAAAAGACCTTTACTTACACGTATGGCTTGAAATTCTGGACAATGGATATATCCGACCGGATCTGCTTATCCTTTACAAAGGAAGAAGCTACGGACAGCGCTTTTTCAACCGTTGCAGAAGAATCGGTAACACCCTGAAGCACAAGAACGTCATCCTGTATCCGGGCATGCAGGAAGTTGATGTTCAGCTTCTGGTTGAAGAACAGCTCGTTCACCAGCAGCTGAGCCTGGTACATGTCATTGATCTGCTTCATTCCGGCGGTTTCCATTTCATCCGTAACGGCATTCTGAACATATCCCGCAATCATGGAGACTGTATTCTCAAGACTGACACGTGCAGTATTCACAGTAAGCTGATAATGCACAGGATTTTCATTTTCTATATTAAAGAAATTCTGATGAAAGCCAAGGCGGTTTGCATCACTTTCGTTGATGCGCTGCAAAGCCTGCTTTTCAGTCCAGTTGAACTCATTCATAAGGCGGCGTACACGGACGGCATCATCAGAGACGAAGCGCACTGCTATGAGATTGGGCACATTCTCAAGCACGACGAACGTTCCGCGCCCGATAAGCACACAGTTGCCACGGGAAGCAGCTTCAAGGATGGCGGCACGCATGTAGTTCAGGTACCCGTCGCGGTCTTTTGCGAGAGACGCGAAAAAGCCCGGCCGTCTTTCATCGTAGCGCTCGAGTTTCTCCGCAGGAAAGCCGAGGTCGACAATCCGCTTTTCAATATCTTTACGGCCAATAAACGTGTAGCCGAGTTTTTTAGCAAGAGCATCCGCAACTTCGTCGCCAAGAGCAGCGACCTGTCTTGAAATAGCAATAACAGCCATAGCAGCCTCCCTTATTATGTGCTATACCTAGGATATGGCGAAAAACACTGATTGTCAAAAGGATTCACAGCAGAATCCGCTCGAATGGACAGAAGTAAGCAGAAAAACGCTGCTGCCGACACGGATTGGCACAGTCTGCTCAGTACGCAACCGGGCTGCGGACGGAACGGAAGGAGACTACATCGTTCTCGACGCTCCGGACTGGGCTGTCGTCATTCCTGAGCTGGAAGGCGGAAAGAAGTTTCTTGTTGTAGACCAGTGGCGGCACGGATCCCGCGAAATGAGCAGGGAGTTTCCAGGCGGCGTTATTGAACGTAACGAAAAGCCTGCTGAAGGTGCCGTCCGGGAGCTCCGTGAAGAGACTGGATGCACAGCGGATGAGCTTATCCATTTGGGAAGTACATATCCCAATCCGGCACTTCAGTCTAATCAGGTTCACTTTTTCCTCGCACGCGGCCTTCATAAAGAAGGCGACAAGCATCTTGATGACGATGAATTCCTTGAATGTGTGGCAGTAAGCGCTGATGAAGTGTTCTCCGGAATGGGAAAACCGCCCTATACGCACGCGCTGATGTGCGCCGCATTCAACAACTACCGTCGTTTTCTTGACGAAACCCACAGATAAATGCCTCTCACACACATCCGCGAAACGATACGGACAAAAAAAAAGGCTGCCCTCAGAAAGTTTCCGCTTCCAGGACAGCCTTTTTTCTGATCATCAGAAGAAAATCAGTTCTTTATCGGGTCGTACGTTTTCTTAGGATCGTACGTACCCTCGCGAACTTCTCCCTTTATGCTCGGAATCTCAAGAATCATTCCTTCTTCAATGATATCCGGGTTATTGGGGTTCGGTAACTTATCTTTATTTGCTTCGTAAAGCTTTTTCCACTGCCAGACGTTTCCAAATACATAAGAACGTCCTGCAATATTCCAGAAACAGTCACGGTCACCAGCCCAGGTGCGTACGACATAGTATTTCGGGAGCGCAGTAACAGCGCTGATTTCTTTCAGTGCATCAAGCGCATCAGCAGTCCATGCAATTACATCTTCATACTGTGCTGCATCAAAAGCCTCAAGAGAAGCCTTATATATTTGAGAAGCAAGATTATAGTAATTCGGATAGTTGACGTCGCCATGAATGCTCTTTGCATAGGCAAGCTGTTTCTGCAGCTGGTTAAGCTGTTTCTGTGCATCTGAGCGTGCCACCATCGTGCGGATGTAGGCTTCAGAAAGCACAGTGTACTCAGCGGCCATTTCAGCGTACTCGACAGCAAGGTCATATTCGCCGCTGTCAAAAGCTTCCTGAGCAAGCCGGCTGTATTCGCGGGCCTGCTTCTGATAGGTATTGTTCGTGTAACTTGCTGCGGTTGCACTGAAGAGAACGAGACCGCACATGACAAGCAAGACAATCAGTTTTTTCATTCCATAGCCTCCTCATCTGAAAGCGGCGCAACCTCATCCGCCTGAACGGCGAGTTCATCAACTTCAGCCGTCTTGCGCTTTGCTTTATCCATAGCTTCCTGAGCAGCGTTGCGTTTTACTGAAACAGCTTCATACACGGCAGTCATTGCATCCGCTGCAGCTGCATACTCTCCGCATGCCTTCTGCCACTGTCCGCGGGAAGCAGAACCGTCTGCATCAAGCAAAAGCTTTGTTGCAGCAGCATAATCTGTCTTTGCGGCAACATTCGCCTTTATGGCATCTGCTTTCTTCTTTACATCAACGTACCGGTTGCGTTCTGCATCAGCATTGTTCTTGAAGGTGTCATCGACAATCTTCTGGAAGCAGGCATGAGCGATTGCCGCGTGCTCCAGATATGCCTGCATGTCATCAGAGTCTTCTTCAGCAAGAGCCAGGAACGCTTCTGACGCTGCGAGTCCGCTTTCGAAACGCTCAGGATCACGGTCTTCCCAGCCGTTTTCGCAGATAACCGCGTACGCTTCTTCTGCAAGGGCAGCTTCAACAAGAGCCTTGTAACCGGCTATGACATAATCAGCATCTGCTTTCAGAGCCTCAAGATTACCTGTTTCCTGATAGCGGGAACGGGCAAGATCTGCAAGCGCATCAACTTTGGCAAGATATTCCGGATAATCCTGGACAGCACTTGTTTCAAGCACCTGGTTCCTGTAGTACTGAACCTGGCGCTCTATCTGCTCTGCCTGGTGTAAAAGAGACTCAGCATATCCGTCTTTCCTGGTCTGCTCGAGCAGTGCATAAACTTCATCAATTTTTGCCGTGATTGCACTTATGTCAGCATCGGCATACCACAAGTCAACAAGTTCATCGACTGCAGCATTGGCTTTGTCAAAAGGTTCCGGTGCATAAGCATCATATCCATTTTCAATGATTTCGTTGTACAGAGCATATCCCTGTGCAGCTTTTTCAAGTGCCTTGTAATAAGCGGCAGCTTTCTCAGCAGCGGCTTCATAGTCTGCACTTTCAAGAACATCAGATGCATTCTCATCGATAACAGCAAGTTCTTCGGGGAGCAGGTCAGCAGCTCCGGCTTTTACGGCAGCATCACGAGCTTCTGCAATGAGTTTTGCAGCAGCTTCTTTCTTTGCGGCTTCTGCCTGTGCAGCAGAATCATCCTGAACAGCCGGGGCTGGGTCAGGAGCTGGTTTCGGAGCTGCCGGTTCAGGAACAGCTTCGACAACAGGTGTCACTTCCTCAGTTTCTTCAGGCTCAGTAGAACCGCAGCCTGCTAAAAACAGACAAAGGAACAGGCAAAGAAAAAGATAAACTAACTTTCTTTTCATGTATCCTCCCTTCATTTCATAATAAAGTATTCTGAATATCATCTATATAA
>JAGHRS010000014.1 GCA_018066285.1 Candidatus Treponema caballi | reverse complement strand
CCAGCGTTCGTTCTGAGCCAGGATCAAACTCTCCATCATTTATTCATAAACCCCGAAGGGTAAATGATCATGTTAAGTTTTCCTAAGCTTCTACTTAAGGAATTGTCACTTCTTCATGAAAAAGAAGTGACGGTTGTCAGTTTCCTGACGATTTAACTCCTGTCACGTACAGTTCAAAAACTGTACTATTGAACCTCACTGCACGTTCATACTTTTCAGTATGTCGTTCTTTCTTTCCTTCCCTTATAATCTTGTTTAGAACTTTGAAGTCCCGGCTTTTCAACCTTCGCTTCGTGCTCAGCCTTAGTGGCGAGCGAAATGAACTGTATCACATTTCATTTCTTTGTGTCAAGAGGTGTTTCAAAGTTTTTCAAAACATTTTCAAACTTTTTTTTCACAGCTGCGAAATCCGCAACCGTTTTCATCTCTTTTCTGTCATCCGCGATATTCACTGTGTCGGTGCTTATCAGCGGCGAGAATGAATATATCATAACATCCTTTTTTCTGTCAACTGCTTTTAAAAACTTTTTTGTATTTTTTTGTAACTTTTTTGTTTTTTTATTGTTTGTCCTTTCCCAGCTGAGCATTTCTCTTATCTATTTCTTTATTCAGATAAGAAATATCATTCAGACATTTTTTTATTACTTCATCATCTGATGCTATTTTTTTCTCTGCATCATCCTTAAAAATATCGTAAACAAGGAGTCCAAGCTTCTGAAGTTCCTGCTGAATCCGGTTTTCAAGCTGTTTTACTTCGATAAGTGTCATACTTTTATCGCCTAAATTCTGCACTTTCACACCAGCTGTCTTCACAGCTTCTCTGGAAACTTCCACACCTTTATCCAGATATTCTTTCATTCTTTCTAAAAAATCGTTCACAGTAACTCTCCTTATCAACAAAAATACTATTTTTTCCGCTTCAAGGCAATTAAAGTCAGATCATCATACTGAGGATCCTCAAATACTTCCGTATAGTACATGTACTCAGGAAGCTGCGGATGAGGCTTGCGATGTGAGCAGTAATCGTTATACTGCCGGAAATGTTCATTCAGGAATGCATCGATCTTACAGTCAACCTGCACCCTGTCGAGCTCACTGGCGCCCGGTTTTGAGTACATACGGAAGATTTTTTCAACTGACACCAGAGCCATGATGACTGACTCTGCAGAAGGTTCCAGGTTGGTGAAATCAAACTCAAACACATCGTTTTCTTCTGGAGAATGATACTTTTTAAGTGTATATACCTGCTGATGGAAAACAGCCTCTATGATGGCATTTACACGCTCAGGAGTCATTTCCTCACTTTCCTGACCGACAGTGTGCGTTTCATGCTCATCACCTTCTTTAAGTCCCGGCACAGAACAGAGGATATTCTCGTACTTTTCGTTACGGAACATGCGTTTTGCTTCTTCAATACCGTCAGTATACATAAAGAGGACGTCGCCTTGCTGGAGACGGATGACGTATTCCTTGAAGCCGCCTTTCATGTCTATCATGAAGGACGGGAAAACGCCGGCCGCAGCTGTTTCCGGCATGACAATAGTCTTCTTTTTACCGCTGGCAGCTTCGTAAATGTGCAGCAGGTTATCACCGGCGTTGCAGCAGTGAAGCTCACCGTTTTCTGCATTGTAAAGACAGAGCGTGAAGGCGGCAAAACGGCCCTTGAAGCCGCGGGATTCAAGCAGGTCGTTAATCTGGGAAACGATTCCGTTCAGGTTCCATCCGTTTTTCTTGAAGGACCAGTCGCGGAAGTAATTCAGGAAAAGCGTGGCAACCTCAACCATGATGAGAGCGGCAGGAACTCCCTTTCCGGAAACGTCGCACTTTATGATGGCGTAATGCTTGTCATCGAGCTTCATGTAGTCAAAATAGTCACCGGAAACGCCCTTTGCACCTTCGTAGTAGCCGAAGAACTGCACCCTGTCATCTTCCATCTTTCCGGTTGTAAGCTTACGGCCCCGCTCATCCGCTTCAAGAGGGATGAACATCTTCTGCAGGTCTTTACCCATGGTCAGGTCTTTAGCCGCAGCCGCAGCTTTTATAAGGCCGTGCGTCATGTCGTTGACCGTATCACCGAGAAGGCCGATTTCATCACGGGCTTTTATCTTGATATCCTTGCCGTCAAGCTCTTCCTTATCTTCCGTATCACGGATCATAGCGACGTGTGCGGCGAGTTTCTTGACTGGCTGGATGATGACGGACGCGAGTATGAGGGAGCCGAACAGACTGATGATTATGGCTGCAACAGCAATGACGCCCGCAACTTTTATGATGTTCTGCTTTTCTGCATCGAGCTGCTGGAGAAGCGTATCCGTGTGAACTTCTATAACGACGACAGCGCGGACGAAGTTCTGTTCAGATCCCTGGCGGTAGAGAACAGGCTTATAGAAAAGATATGATGTGTTTTCACGGTCAAAAGTTGTGTCGTTATATTCCGGATACGACCCCGCACCCTTCTCCGCCAGCGAAGAAAGTTCTGTGGTGATTTTCTGTGTAAGCTGACTGGTGACAGACTGGATTTCTTCGAGACGGGCAACAGAATCTGCATCTGTCTTAAGGGCAAGAGAAACACCTTCTGCGTTCAGCTCTGCAATGCCGGATGCCATGTCTGCGACAGTTTCTACAGCCTCATCATTAAGGCTGGAACACAACTCCGTTATTAAAGTAACCCGCTCATCCGTGATGCGTGACTGACCGTATGCGAGTGATTCTGAATCTATGACAGAAAGGATGTCATCCCGGTTGGTAGCCCAGACATACTCCATGCCTGTAGCTGAAGCATCGCCTGAAAGTCCGACGATGGTTACGCTGTCTGTTTCGGCGACAGCTGATGACTGCTTGGGAAGGAAGCTGAGCTCGAGTACGTTCTGAGACGGGAGATATGCCTTGACACCCGACGAGATACTTTCGAGAAGAACTTCAACACGCTGACGGAGACCCGTTGCAAGCGTTTCTTCCTGATTCTGGAGCATGATGTACCCCAGAGGGACTGAGACTAGTAATACGACGATAAGGCACAGGCTTGCAGTAAAGCCCAAAAGCTTGTACTTCAAGCTTACGCCCCGATGCTTCATGGCATCAAGCTGATGTTTCTTTTCGAGAGGCATATAATCTCCTTCTATAAGAGCCCGAACTTCCTTTTGTATGATGACGCCATCCTTTGCGGTCGAAACAAGGCCCCTGGCAGAAATCCAGAGTCCTCCCGCAAGGAAGACCATTATAAACACTATAAGCAGATCAGACGCGTTCACTGAGAACAGTTCTGTACCGGTCAGGCGCTCCAGGAACGGCTTGAATGAATGGGTATAGTCCCCCATCTTGACGGTACCAAACTCCCGTGCCGTAAGAAGCGCGGAGGAGGACCAGTACATTCCGCGTGACGAATGATTGAGACCTATGCGGTATTTGCCTTCTTCAAGGTCAGATACTTTTATGCCGTTTATCCGCCGGTCTGACGTAATGGTATAGTCACCATCCGCAAGACGAAGCACACGGTCCGGCGTTCCGTCAATTGAACGCGAAATGTATATTTCAGTAATGAGGCCTTCTTCCTGGTATCCGCGGCCGATGATTGAAAGCGAATACGTTCCAAAGTCATCAACAGATGAATCAAGAGAAGTGATGGCCGTATACGGAATGAACTTATTCATTGCAAACACAACGGTTGCAGCATCTCCAATGTTACCGACACTGTCGATTGCAGCTACGGAGAACGCATAAACGCCGTTGTCACGGTTGTTGTAAAGCGCTGCCGTTCCTTTTGTCAGGATGCGGGACGCCGGTTTTGCAGGTGTACGCGTCAGTCGCAGAGAACCGTCATCATCACGCAGTCCCGGAAGGACGGAAATCAGCTCGAGGCTGTATGTATAGCCGGCAACATCATCATCAGCAGGCGGATTCCACTTCATGTTAAACGTATTTGATGTAAGGAATCCGTTGTCGTCCAGAGACGGATATATAATTTGAGGCTTTTCAGGCGGCGTCGTATCACGTGTATAGACAAGTGTTGACGGAGAAGACCAGTTTCCCGCATAGTCCATTACTCGCACCTTGAAATACCAGTCTCCATCTGCAATTGCATTCAAAGAAAGAGATGTATCATCCGGAAGTTTCATAAACTCACGGGGCGGTTCCTCATTGCTGTTCAGAGACCAGCTGTACGAATAGCCGGCGATACCGGATGAGTCTTCAGGAAGCGAAACCTGAAAGCCAACCCGGGAAGCTGCAGAACGCTTTCCGGTTGTGTATGTTTTCGCAATAAGTCTTGGCTGGGAAACAGTCTTGTCAGGTGAAAGACGGACGATGCGGCCAGTCCCGTTTGACTGATTCTGCTGCCAGACAAAATGCAGGAATCCGTCAGTTGTGACAATTGGCACACCGGCGGTCGCATTAATCTTATTCGAACTCATAGGGGAATCAGACCAGAGTATTCCGTTTTTCTGAGCAAGATACACCGTACTTACACCACGGCGCATATCGTACCAGGATGCGCACAGGCTGCCATCCAGATTGAAAAGGACAGGCTGACTTGCGTTGATGTTTTCGGGCGAAAGAGCTTCCACATCAGAAAGGGAAGTGCCGTCTAAGGAAAGCTTGCCGACATAAATCTGAGAGTTTTCAGAAGCGTAGTTCGTCCGCTCCCATGCTACATACAGACTGCCGTCATCTGAAAGACAAAGGTTGGCACGCTGGTTGTTGTAACTTGAGAACAACTGCCCGAGGATACTTCGTTCCGTTATACAGGTTGCAACAGACCAGCCGTTTTCGGTCAGTTTTGCAGTATACAGCTGGTATGAAAGATGGGACGCCATTGTGTAGGAGCCCTGGAAAACGATCATATCTCCATCCGGCAGAGAAACAAGATATGGAAGGAACGGATTCGTCACTGTTTCTGAAGGTGCAAACGGCACAAAGGGCGTCCAGTCGCGGCCAGTACGGGATGTGGAATACACAAGCTTGAAAGAGTCATCCTTTCCTTCTGTCGCAAAAAGATAGAACTCGTTGTCCTTATTACAGAAAACACGGGGAGCAATTAATTCTCCTTCGCTCTGATACAGTTTCGTTTCAGTAAAGGACTCGCCTTTGTCATTAGAAGTAAACACAGAAATCGTATGGGAATCTGACAGGACGGTTACGACAAGTTTATTCAGATCACTGAGTGCGGCTGTATAGAGGTTAGGAACGTTTCCCTCATAAGAAAACGGTCCGGCGAACCGGTTGAGCGATTTCCAGGTTCCCGACGTACCTGACATTCTGAAAAGCGGGTCGCGCTCATAATACTGTCCCGAAAGCCAGATTTTACCTGAATCAGAAGAAACAGCCTCTATTTCCTCCCAAAGGATGACAGAGCCTCCATTCCTGCTTGTTACAACAACAGGGAAACGGCTGTCTTTATTCGTTATGGTATAAGGAGATTCCCAATAATAATCTGTCTGTGCAAAAACAGGCAGCATAAAGAGCATCATGCACGCAAGAAGAATGAGGAAAGCTTTCTTTTCTGGCCTGAACGTATGCATGATACTCACAATAATGAATCAACCTTCTTCTTGAGGTCAAGGATTTTCGAACTTTTTTTGTTCTGTGGATCCTGCAGCAGCTGAGTTACAAGAACAGAAGCCTGCAGAGTATTTCCTTTCTGAAGCTCCTGAATTGCCCGCTGATATATTGCTTCAGCCTCAGCAGTCAGAACCGTAGTTCCGGAACCACCAAGTGCTGTATTGATGCGGTCTTTCAGAATCTGAGCTGTTTCGTTATCAGAGTTCTTCTCAAGAGCCTGATTAACCTTGGAAAGCGCACTGTTAAGCACAATCTCGTTTCTGCTGTCTGAATCAAACAGACTCTGGGCTTCCTTTGTAAGCCGTTCGGATTCCCGCAGAGCTGTCGTATCAGGAGGCAGAACACGGATTCCGATTGCAAGCTCAACCTGGTATATGAAATCTGCAAGCCCGGGATACTTTGGGTTTATTTCCTGAAGATCAAGAAGATCCGTGTAAACCGTCTGCCGCTTTGATGCATCAAGATAATCCGATTTAGCAGTCTCTACCTTTCGTGCAAAGAACTCCTGGAATGAATCCGGATCTATCAGCTGATCTATACGAAGAACAAGAAGGCTTGCTTCCTGATTGAGCGGATAGACAAGCTGTACTTCGCGCAGTTTCTGCCGCGCCTGTTCAAGAAGGCTCACTGCATCTGCACGGTTATTCTGCTTGAGAAGAGTCTGAGCCCTGTTGTAATACTGGTTTGCCGTATTGAGCAGCTGGCTCATTTCCGGATACAGCGGTGCCGTAACAGGAATGGTACGTCCTGTTTTGATGGAAAGCGCCATGCCGACAAGAGACATGAGGGACACAATTTCCGGGTCATCATCCACGTTTGTCGTTCCCCAGCGGCTCTGAGCCTGGACAAGCAGGTTTTCAGCCCTCTCAAAGTCACTCTGATAGTACGCATTCTTTGCCTGTGTCTTCAACTGACGGACTTCACGGACTACAACCTCGTTTTCAGCCCTCAGGATATCATTACCAAGCTCAGTAAGAAGTTCATCACTTTTCCGGCGGAGTTCCTCTGATTCCTGATACAGGAGAGCCTCGTTATATTTGGTACGTGACTTCTGAAGGTTGTCACGTGCTGTTTCAAAATCTTCAGAGCGGAGAGCGGCACGAGCCTGGGAAGTCCTTAAGACAGCCTCGTTTTCTGCACGTTTTGAAAGCGTAACACGCTCTTCTGCAAGGGCAAGAAGTTCCGGTACGCCATTGCGCATCCGGTCAAGTTCTGAAAGACAGAACGTTATGCCAAAAAGCTGTGTGCCCAAATCAGTCGTGGACTGTGAAAGCGTTTCCGAAGTTTTTTCTATGGCAGCATAATCGTTTTCAAGACGAGCAAGTGCATCCTGCATGATTGGAATAAGCTCTGACGGATACGACTTTTCATCAGGAACCAGATCCCTGTTCACCATGCGCTCCGCTTCATTCCACAACTCAATATAGCTGCTGGAAATAGTCTGATCTCCCTTCAGGAGTGCATCCGCAAGATTCTGCCAGGAAGATGCGTTGTATTGACGGGCCGCATCTGCAGTACGCTGGCACATTGCAATGAGGATAGCTTCATCAGCAGACCATTCATCCGCCATTTCTTCTGAAAAATCAGCTTCAAGTCCTGAAGCCAGCATGTTCGCTTCTGCATCAGCACCAACCAGCTCAAATGCAGATGCAACAGCAAGGCTTGGTTCTGTTACAGAAACATCATCTGAAGAAATACTGCCAGCCATATCCTGAGGAAGTGAAATCTGGTTGAATGCCGCAAGAGCCTCTGTAAACCGGATGCTTATTTCAAGCTGGGCATCAAAACCATCGGTCAGATGCTTTACGGCTGCCGTATCCGGAATGTTCGCTTCAAGGCTGATTTCCTTTTCTTCCCCCTCATCAGTCATAAGGCTTACATTAAGGGAGTTATAATCCTCAAGCACGCTCAGCGTACCGTTTACCGCAGCGATAAGGCTTTCTATACGCGTTTCTGCCGAAGAAACCTGTTCCGGCATGAGACCATCGAATGAACCGCTCAACGCCGTGAAGTTTTTCCTGAGAAGCGCCAGCAGCCGGGGTTCCAGTTCATCAAAAAGAGAATTCCAGTGGGTATCAAGCGCAGCAAGCATACCCGAGTCTTCAGTTGATGCACGTCCCAGAACAAAGCGGTAGGCAAAAGGCAGGAAAGAAGCTTCGGTAAGGTCAGGATCCTGCTCCTTAAGAAGGGTGAACTGGTCACGAAGGTACCAGCCATCCTGTGCAATGCTGTTCCGGATATCAGCGAACTCATTCATGCTTGAACTGAATGTACTGAAAGCAGAGTTGATCTGTGCAAGATTTGAAGAGGAAACGGCTGAACGGTATGTGTTGAAAGCTGTTTCCACAGCAGCCGTAAGGGACTCGTAGTGGTCGATATTATTCCTTATGTCATCAAGGACGGCATCTACTGATGACACCAGTTCATCAGAATAGCCTGATTCATGGAAATTGTCATAGTACAGCGCAAAACCCTGCTCATTTGTATTGAGCGAGTCCGCATACAGACCGGCTCGTGTCTCTTCAGCACCCTGCACAATGAGCTTCTCAAACTGCGAGCGGAAATAGGTAAACTCAGCGGCGGCTTTTGCCTGTGCAATGAAGTTTCTTGTTGCTGCTGACGGATTTTTCTCCATTGATTCAAGCTGCGCAATGATGTCAAGTTTCTTCTCATCATTTTCAGGTTCATTCATGAGAACATGAAGCAGTTCATCCGCGAGTTCCATGTATTCGTTCCGGGCATCAAAAATGGAGCGTATGCGTACTTCCGTGTTGTCAAAATCATCCGGATTCTTACTGAGATAATCCGTGATGGATTCAAGTGCGCCGTTGTATTCGCCTTTTTCGATGAGATCATCCACGCTGCTGAGGTTTTCATCCTTTTTTCCCTTTGCAGTCAGAAGGCATGGTGCCATAACGAGAACGGATAACAATGTAAAAAGAACACGCTTTCTGATACGATAACCCCGAAAATAATACAGTTTTCCTCAACTATTATCGGTTTTTTTTCATGCTGAGTAGAGAAAAATCCCCGGCTTGCTGTATACTATATCACGTGAGTAGAAATCATACCATTTTACGATCACATGCACCACTGAAGAGCCTGCTTTTCACCATGCTTGTCCTGGCTTTTCAGACTTCTCCTGCATTCTGTCTTGATGGAGCGGATTACGCTGCATCCATTGCAGAAGCGTTCAGCTCGCTGACTGACGAAAACGCAGGTTCTACATCATTTCACTCACTCTACATTCCTTCTGGCGGCCGTGCAGAATCTATGGGAACCGCCTTCACTGCCCTTTCAAACGACATAGGCTTTTTTGAATACAACGCAGCGGCAAGTTCCACCATGGATGAAACACAGTTCGGTGTTTTCCACAATTCCTGGATTTCAGACTCAGCGCTTGAAACGATTGCATATACAAAACGTAAGGGAAACTTTGGCTGGGGCACACTTCTTAAATGCTTTTACGTTCCATTTACTGAATATGACCTTTTTGGCGACCGGGTGACATCCGGCTACTATTCTGAATCAACAGCAGTACTTAACCTGTCTTACAATTTTCTCGCCAATTATGGATTCAAGGGCATCGCTCTGGGTGTAAACCTGAAAGGAGCTTACAGAAGCATGCCTGACTATGGTGACGATGCAACGGGACGCGTCATTCCAGGTTCAGGCTTAAGCCAGTCTGCGGTTGCAGTCATGGCTGACGCCGGGCTTCAGATGCGTTTCAACTTTCTGAAATTCTTCCAGTCCAGAACGCCGAACTTTTTCGCAGGTCTGTCTTTTACAAATGCAGGCGTTTCATACACAAAACTTGATACGGAGCCTGAACCTGATGACGCACTTCCTTCCCGTCTGGCAGCAGGAATTGCATGGCAGCCGGTAAAGCCGGTCTTCCTCAGTTTCGAGTTCCAGCAGCCGGTTAACCTTCTGAATCCAGACGACAGCGAACAATGGTCTGCAGGCGCAGGACTTTCAGTTCAGATTGCAAGTCTTTTTGCCTTTGAAACAGGATTCATGCTTAAAGGCGCCTCTCCCCGTCTGAGTCTCGGAGCAGAGTTTGACGTTCTTGATTTCAAGATGAACGTCAACTACACGCTTGATATGACGAGCTCAATAAATCCATTGAACCATATCAGTATTTCCGCAAAGCTCAATCTGGGGGATGAGGGAAGGCAGAAACTGCAGGATGAAGTGGATAAGCTGTACATTGAGGGACTGAAATACTATAAGAACGGTGATTTTGAGGAAGCAGCCTACGTCTGGCGCCAGGCAGTGCTGCTCGACAAATCATTCACTCCTGCAGTGGAAGCTCTTGCTGTTGCAGAAAAAGCCGCCAGCCTGCAGAAACAGATTATCGATATCCAGAGTCTTGACTGAAAAAACTGATTACTTTTTAGTACTGAAAACGTGGTAGTTCATGTTCGGGAACAGCTGATGCTCCTTTTCCATGCGGGTAAGCCACTCGGTACTGATGCTGTTTGATCCCAGAGAATCATAGATTGTCGAGAACGCAGAAATGCTTTCCTTGAAACGGAACTCGGCATAATCAGGTGACACATCCTCGTGAATCATCTCCGCCCAGTCTCCAGACTGCGCGAGAAGCACTTCCTTTGCAGCAAGATTGAGAGAACGGGCTTTAAGTCCTGTATCATCAGAGAAGCGCGCTGCAAGGTCTATCATGCGCTCTGTTGCCTTACGGGAATAACGGAGCATCCAGGCATTTGTATTGTCAAGGAAGCCTTCTCCATAGCCACTTTCTCCGGATGCACTGGTAAACGGTGTAATCTGCTGAAGGGAGAACTGGTTGTCAAGAAGGTCAGAACAGGTGCACAGTTCAATAGCATCCTGCATTGAAAGCTGGCGGAATATCTGCTCAAGCCACGTAATGCCCTCGTGCCAGTTGCCGCCGAAAAGAGATGCATCAAAACTGCAGACTACAGAAACGTCCTTGTCAGGACAGAGTTCAGCAGCCTTGTTCAGCTTTTCAGTCTGAGCACTGATAAAGTCTGCGGCATCCTGCTTTGTCTGAATATATGCGGCATCTTCATCATAGAAAGCATCACCGGAAGACTTGCTCCAATAGCGGTATCCGGTTGGAACACGGGCATTCCAGTCCTTGATGTTTTCTGACAGGTAGCTTTCCTCAGCTTCAAAACCGATATCCTTTTCCTGGTTGCGGTATACGCCATTTCCTGTACGCTCTGCCAGATCATCTTTCTCACGGGCAAAGACAGCAAGTGCATTCTTACAGCGGACCGGTGCAAAAATACCGCAGTCCGGCTTTGGATTTGCAAAAAGGAAACCCTGCTTTTCAAGGATTGTATAGTTGAATCCGTATGAACGGATGATGTTCTCAAGACCTGGAACATATGCCATATACGGCAGCCAGAAACCTTCTGGAGCAAGTCCGAAGTACTGCTTGTGGCTGCGTAAGCCAGTCTCTATCTGCGCCTGAATTGCTTCAGGGATGTCTGCATAATGCGGGAGGAATGAGTACGTGGCCGCGGTTGCCATGAGCTCGATATAACCATGCTTTGCATAATAGACGATTGAGGAGATGATATCCTGATTGAACGTCTCCTGGAAATCGTGCTTATTCATTTTTGCCTGCTCGAGGCACTGAGAAGCAAGTTTTCTTTCGGTGCTGTCTTCAGGATAGCGGTTTACTTCAGCCTCGCCAAGCAGGATGATGCCATCGAGCCATTCAATATACTGTTCCTGAATGACCGGATCAGAAAGCATTGAGCAGAGCGTCGGTGTCATGACCATATTGACGCGGAACGGCACACCTTCTGCCTCAAGATTAGCGAACATATTCAGAAGTGGCAGATATGTGTCTGAAATTGCTGAAAAAAGAAGCGAATTCTTTGACACATTCTCGCCTTCCAGATGACGGATGAAACTCTGATGTGCGACGATATTCAGTACTAATGCTTTTTTTGGCATATGAAACTCCGGATTACGAGAATGACTGTCGGTAATTTGTATAGTGAGACCGGATAAGTTCAGGGAATCCGGACAGTTTTAAGACAGGCGGCACTTCAGCTTCCATGGCGGCAGTTCCCATTTCAAGTTCAGCGCATCCTTTTGGAATTGTCAGTACACGGGAAGAGGCAAGAAGTTTTGCCGGCTGATTTTTATATTCCGCAACAAGATCAATGCGGAAATAGTTTTCTGAATTAGGGATGAAAACATACTGGTCTTTATCTGTAAGACTTACGGATACTTCAAATGACTCAGTTGCTTTTACGGCATCTGCTTCAGGGAAGAAGGAAATTTTCAGTTTAAGGGAAGCAAAGGAAGTACTATGAGAAAGAGATTCCCTGTCTGCTTCGCGGATGTCCCAATAGACATAGCACCACACAGGATTCCGTAAAACAGCCGTAATGGTTGTTTCATTATAAGTAGCAGGCAACTCTGTCTGGTCAGGCAGTTCACCGGCTTCCTGCATTGTTTCAGGCTGATGATCATTCATTTCTTCAGCAGCTTCAAGCAGTTCACCAATGACGAAGCGTCTGTTCAAATCTTCAGGAATATCAATTCCATACTCATCAGCGAGCGAAAGAAGTTCCTGGGTCGAAAGCGTCTCAAGATAAGAGCGCGTAATGCACGTTGAATCCATAAACAGGAATTATCATGAACAGAAACTCCAATTTAGTCAATAGAGGAAAGACCGAGGGCGTCAAGAGCAGCGGTCATGTGTGGAGGAAGTTCTGTTTCAAAAGTCATCATTTTTCCATCAACAGGAAGCGTCAGCCTGACAGCAGCAAGAGCAAGCTTCTTTATGTGGAACTGTTTTTGTAAAAGCTTATTCAGTTTAAAATTACCATACTTGTCATCAGCAATTACAGGGAAGCCGTTCTGAGATAGATGAATGCGGATCTGATGCATGCGGCCTGTTCCGAGTGTCAGGTGAAGCAGTGAAAAAGAAAGTTTCTGCTCTTCAAAAGTAACTTCAGAACTATTTTCAAGCTGATAAAAAGTAGACGCGTTCTGCTCCCTTCCGCGCTTTGAAATGCTGTCGGTAAGCTGCCCCTTCTTTGACTTTGGCTTTCCTGCAGCAATGGCGGCATATTCTTTGCGTACATCATGCTGCTGCAAAAGCGCTATGTATTTTGACGCAGTGGCAGGTGTTTTTGCCACAACAAGAAGTCCGGAAGTCTCTTTATCGAGCCGGTGGACAAGGTGCACGGGATATCCCAGCTGTTCAGGCAGCACTCTGTCTACAGAATGCACGATTCCCTCCCCTCCCTGGACGGCAAGACCGCAAGGCTTGTTTATAATGAGGATTTCATCATTTTCGTATATAACGGGAACAGCATTCATCCGAAAAAGTATAAAGGAACATCAGTAACTGTACAAGTAGAGGAGTTATCATGCGTACATCCATCAAGACAACTGTCATATCCATTCTGCTTTTCATTCTCATTCTCAGTCCTCTTTCAGCGGATATACTCAACTCCCCGACCTGGGGATACTCCATTGACCTTCCGGAAGGTTTCATCCTCATTGACAGACAGGGAAACGACCGCTACCTGTTCGAGCATGAGGAACTTCCAGTCAGCGTTATTCTTTCTGCATATCCTGAAGGCCGCTACAGCAGTGCTTCTGATGCGCTTGAGACTTCCCTTGCCTCGCTTTACGCAGAATATGATGTTGCAGTTACCGACTGGAGGAACACAGACTGCGCTGTCGGAAACTTTGATTTCCAGCTTGACGGTGCGCTTCAGACTGGCTGGGGTGTTGCCGCGGCCCTCCCGGAAACAGGCGGACATATCGTCATGTTAAGCTGGTGTACAGAGGCCCGCGGTGCTGAACTCAGCCAGTTCGTCATATCATGTGCCGACGCTCTCTGCATAGACAGAGGCAGCTGGTATGAAGCGGGCCCCGTAACAGCGTTCGCGTTTCCAGAAGAAGGCCGCACACAGACGAGCGTTGAGATAGATGGAAAGAAAATCTCCTTTACTCTGGATAAAAGTGACCTTGACGCTGACACATTTGTCGTCGAGCGTGAATACGCCGTCCTCTGCCAGTATCAGGCTTCTGAACGCTGGGTTGAAGCATGGCAGCGCTATTACCGCCAGATTTTCAGAAACGAATGTGGCCGGCTCAAGCAGGCAGCGTTTGCAATACGCAACGCGCTTGGTGTAAAGAAAACCACTGATGAGCTTGCGCAGACGCTGCTCAGCTGGACACAGGGCTTTTCGTACGAAAGGAACCTTACATCTTCTGATTTCACACCGGCCGTTGCCACCATTCAGGGCGAAGGATCTGACTGTGATGGACGTGCCATGCTGCTTGCCGTTCTGCTTCATCACATGGACGCGAAGACGTGCATCTTCGTGTCAGCAGAGTACAGCCATGCTGTTTTCGGAATTGTGTCGGATGTGTCGGGAGCTGAAATTGAAATGAACGGAACGTGGTACACGCTCGGAGAAACAACAGCCCCAGTAAAACTGGGGCTGATAGCTGCAACTATGACTAAGACCGAAAACTGGATTGGAGTTCCGCTTTCGGTTACTGATGATTAGTCCTTTGTAAGCAGGTTGTAGGCATCCATTGCGTTGTCCACTGAAAGCAGTGCATCGCGCAGGTCCTTGTTCTTGAGGCGGGCACTGAAGAATGACAGTGTCTGCAGATAATATGCATGCTGGTTGTATGCAGCTGCAATCATGAACAGAAGGCGTACCGGTGTATCATCAATTGTCTGGAAGTCAATGATGTCACACTTGCTGATACCGACTGACATGACAAGGTCAGTTACAGATGAAAGGCGTACATGAGGAATTGCAATGCCACGGCCAATTGCTGTAGACATGAGTTCCTCGCGTTTCAGGATTTCAACAGTCAGTTCGTTTGAAATCTTAACCTGAGGTGCTGTACTGAGGTTATTTGCAAGCTCCACAAGAGCATCATGCTTTGTTGAATGATTAAGAAAAACGATGCGGTCAGGAGAAAGAATATTCTTGACCTGAATCTGTGTTCCTGGAGGAATTGGCTTTGAACCTGATGACAGTCTGTCATTTACCCATTTTTCAATCTCAGATTTCTTGAACCGCCATACGGTTCCAATCTTTCCAGAAGGAACATCACCTTTCTGAGCCCAGTCATATACGGTACGTTCAGAAACACGAAGGTATTTTGCCACCTCTTCAATTGTAAGGATATCGTCTTCCACAAGTGTCTCCTTCATAAAATTTTGCGTGCGTTATGAATATTTTGCATTGTTTGCGGTATTTTGTCAAGACTTGCAATACTCCGTCAATCCTTACGCAAAACTGAGGTTCACATTCATTGACTATAGTATTTTCCTATTATATCATATAAACCATGACGTCGCGTAAAAAACAAATCATTATTGCAGTATCCTGCGTTCTGTTTGTAATAGTATATCTGATTTTTGCCGTTTCACCGGTTGATCATTCACTTAAAATCTCTCCAGTATGGACTGTATCAATAGACAGGGTTACATCTGATTCTGATTCAGGAACTCCCATTCCTTTCAAGCTTGGACAGCGTCTTGGCTATTTTACGGAAAACGGAAACATCCTGCTTACAGAAAGTTTTCCTTACATGGCAACTGTTTCCTCTTCAAAATGGGCAACATATACCCAGTCTGCAAGAAACACCAGCTTTTATACAACTGATGGAGAAGAAGCCGGAACAATTGCAATGACAGGATTCCCCTACTTCACTGAATCAAACGGCTTCCTTTTCATGCCGGGGGGAATGTCTTTTTCAATGCTTAACGAAGATGGTTCCAAAGCATGGAGCTACGAATACACGTCTCCCATCACCTCATTTACAGATTCCCCAGCCGGCTGTACTGCAGGATATGCTGACGGCCACCTGATTCTGTTCAATCCGGACGGAAAGATTGTTTTCTCAACATATCCGGGAGGCAGTGATTATGAAGTCATCATCGGTTCTGCAGTCTCAGGCACAGGTGATTTCACAGCATGTATTTCCGGTCTTGAAAGGCAGCGTTTCGTTCTTTACAGGACAGCCGCAAACCAGACAAAGATTGTGTTCCATGAATATCTTGAGGGAAACCTGCGTGAACAGACATTCGTCAAGTTCAGCAACAGCAAGAACAGGGTATTTGCAAACGAAAAAAACGGTCTGCTCATTGTCGACACAGAACAGCTTTCATCCACACACATTCCGATAACAGGAAAGATTCTTGACATCAAGGAACTTGAACACGCAAATCTTTTTGCCGTTCTCGTCAGAAACGGCACGTCTTTCACCATTTACATATTTGAAGACAAAGCTTCCCTTCTGGGCTCGTTCTCTTTTGACGCTTCCTACGCCTGCATCAATACAGATTCTGATTCCCTGTATGTTGGAAGAGATACCGAAATCACAAAACTGGAGATTTCAAAATGAAAAAGACTGTAAGCATCATCCTTTTACTGATAACAGCTGTTACACTTTTTGCTTTTGAATGGCCTCAGGAACTCTCTGCAGAAAAAGAAAACTTTTCTCAGTTTTTCGGACAATCCCGTAATGAAGCGTTCATCAATTCCCTCATTTTCGAAAACCCGGATACAATAACAGCAGCAGATGACGGAACCCATCTCATCACCATAGATGCGGGGCTTGTTGACTTTGGCTGGTTTCAGTCAACCCTTGGAAACGCAGTCATCCTGGAACATTCAAACAACATGATGACCGTTTACGGAAATCTTGAAGAGATATATCTGAATGAGGATTCCGAAACCGTCAGCAAAGGAAAGGAACTTGGAGTAAGCGGATTTTCAGGATGGCAGAAAGGTAAGAACTGTCTTGAATTCCAGGTTATTGACTGTGACAGGAATACCATCATCAATCCTTTTGTCCTGATGTCACAGACATCATTCAAGCGGACTATGACAATAACAAACCCGGCAGTGTTCAACAGGCAGGAACAGAAAACTGCAGTTGCAAACGGAGTCCGTGTTCAGGCAGGCGTGTACAAGCTGTACATTGACAGACAGAAATCAGGAATGACCTATCAGACAAGCGTTTCCATAAACGGTGCGCTTGTTGAAACCATAACCTACGACGTGCTCATTCAGGACAACAACAAACTCTGCTTTACCGGAAAGCGCAACAACGTAAACTATTCTTACGAAGACATCTACCCTGATGAAAGCAGACAGCTTGTTGCTGAAGTAATCTTCTCAAAAGGCGTGAACACCGTCAGCATTGACGTAAGCGACATCTTCGGAAACACAAAGACAGCCACATACCGCGTCGAAGTGTATTGATAAAAAAGCCCGGCTCGTGTAAGCCAGGCTTTCAGAAAAAAGGTCCGCAGATTTGCGTTTTTTTTATTTTTCAGTAATCAGCGAGAAATAACAGGCGTAATCATTTTCCCTTAAATGCTCTACGCCAATTGAATCAGAACCGTTCAAATCATCAGCACATACAGAATGCAATATGTGCCTGCCGAAAACGAAAGCACCGATTCCACACTCTTCACCAATTTTTACGGCCTTTTTCCTGTATGGCTCACCTTTTGAGGGTGTAGTAATTCCAATCTCAGAAAATGAACGCATCAACCATTGTCTGTCGGATACATCCTGTAAAACAGGCCAATTCAATGATGTCGAACCGTCTGCATCCGTCATCAGTACACGTATGGTATATTCTTCAGGATCAAACACCAAAATGATGGTACCTTCGTGGGGAACATTGTTGTAGTCTTCGCCCATGCCAAACAGTGTTTCCTGTTTGACAACCTTTCCATCAGCATATTCCGTACAGCAGAGTTCCAGGGAATAATACTCATCCGGGATTACATATTTGAATACGTATGCATTCTGCCCGGATAGCAGGGAGTACATATCGACACTGGAATCACAGACCTGTTCAAGATAGTTACGGGGACCTGTGTCTTTTTCAGGAAGACAAAGCACCATAAGCAATGTGCACAGAGCAATTACGGCAACTGTAATGAAAACACCTGCTATCCGCTTAAGCTGCTTCTGACGCTGCTTGCTGTCTTCGGCCACCTGTATGATTGTGTCTTCTGCTTTTTTTCCAAGATTATCAGAACTGATATCCTCGCCTGCTAGAAACTCGTTTACAGTTATGCCGAGAATTGAGCACAGTTCCTGATAGAGCGATACATCCGGCAGGCAGATGCCGCGCTCCCATTTTGACACAGACTTGTCGCTCATGTTGAGTTTTTCAGCCAGCTGAGTCTGAGTGAGTCCGAGTTGTTTTCTTTTTTCTGAGAGGTATTTTCCGATTTTTACCTGATCCATTTGTGTTCTCCTGTAAAAAACTCTGCGTCATCCGCAGCGTTTCTGATTCAAGCGTATAATCCGTGAAACAGGATTAACACCCCTCAGAAGTAGAATTGCGGTAGAATCCGCAAAAAAAAGGCCCACATCATTGCGGGCCTTGTGAATTACTCTCCGTACAGGTGCTCGAACTCGTGCATCTTTTCCATTGCACGGTCCTTGCATCCGCCACAGGCAGAGCCGATCTTTGTGCGTGACTGCAGGTCTTCCCAGGTACGGGCACCGTCTTTGAAGGCCTCTTCAAGGTCTTTGTCTGTTACGCCAAGGCAGGTGCAGATGACTTCGACCTGCTCCTTTCCCTTGTATGACGGAAGTCCGTTCTTTTCAGTGTAATCGTCGATTGCAGCGCGCAGAGCCTTGTCACCGAGCACGGAGCAGTGAATCTTGTTGTCAGGAAGACCGCCGAGCTTTGCGACGATATCCTGCGGCTTCAAGCAGTATGCTTCTTCAAGAGGCATGCCCTTGATTGCTTCTGAAAGGATTGATGTTGAGGCGATTGCACTTGCACAGCCGTATGTCTTCCAGCGGCAGTCGGTAATTTTTCCGTCTTTTACGCGGATAAGGATGAGCATCTGGTCGCCGCACTTGATGTTTCCGACGATTCCGCGGCCGTCACATGGCCAGCTTGCCTCATCTTCCATGAGAACGTTCTTAGGATTCATGAAGTGATCTTTAACTATAGGGCTGTAGAGCCATTCTTCAATATTCATATAAAAAAACTCCTTGATATGGAACTTACTTTACTAAGCGTTATATACGGTGCTCATTTTTCTGAGCGTTTCGATTACCGGCGGGAACTTTTCAAGCACGTAATCAACTTCTTCTTCTGTGTTGTACTTGCCGAAACTGAAGCGGATTGAGCCGTGTGCAAGTTCCGGGCCAAGGCCTGTTGCCATAAGGACATGTGACGGCTCAAGACTTCCCGATGCACAGGCAGATCCTGTTGAAACGTCAACGCCGAGCAGGTCAAGATGAAGCAGGATTGCTTCGCCTTCCGCACCTGGGAATGACACGTCGAGCGTGTTCGGAAGTACGTTTTCCGGGTGTCCGTTCACCTTGATGTCCGGTATCTTTGCAAGAAGGCCGTCTCTCAGGCGGTTACGGAGTGCGCGTGTGTGGCTTCCGTAAAACTCAATGTCCTTTTTTGCAAGCTCTGCTGCGTAGCCGTAAGCAGCTATTGCAGGTGCGTTGTAGGTACCGGCGCGGACACCCTTTTCCTGATGTCCACCGCGGATAAGCGGCGCAATCGGGTTGCCCTCCTTTACGAACAGACCACCGACGCCTTTAGGACCGTAAATCTTGTGGCCGCTGAACGTAGCGTAGTCTACATCCCAGTCGCGAAGGTCTACCGGAATCTTACCGGCAGCCTGAACGGCGTCTGTATGGAAAAGCGCGCCTGCTTCATGAGCCATGGCGCACAGCGTCTTTATGTCCTGAACGGTGCCGATCTCGTTGTTGGCGGTCATGATGGAAACGAGGACCGGCTTCTTTGCAAGGGCGGCCTTGTATTCATCCATGAGGATGACACCGTCGCCGTCAACACCGAGGTAAATGACTTCCATGCCGAAAGATGCCAGGCGCTTTGACGCTTCAAGCACACACGGATGTTCTATCTTTGAGGTGACGATGACGTTTCTGCCGCGCTTCTTTCCTTCATCAAGCATGGTGTTGAGCACGGTGTTGTTTGACTCGGAACCGCCTGACGTGAAGAAGATTTCATCGGCATTTACGTTGACCAGGGAAGCAACCTGTTCACGCGCCTTCTGAATGTCTTTCCAGGCTGCGCGGCCGTCTTCATGAAGACTCGATGCGTTTGCGTACTTTGCAAGCTCTTCGGTATAGAATCCCAGCACCTCAGGTGAAAGCGGTGTGGTTGCATTGTAATCAAAATATATTCTACTCATGAATTGCACGGGATATTATCCCGCCTCCCAAAATGATACCCTTGTAATATACTACTGCAGACTGTCCAGGGGCAACTGCCCGCTGCTTATTTTCGAAGCGGATTTCCCATAATCCGCTTTCAGAAGCAGGAACCGGCGCGATTGTTGCTTCCACAGGACGGGATGCGAGGCGTATCTTTACGAGCGCTCTGAACGCTTCTTTTGGAGCAGCGCCGCCGCCCCACATCCAGTCACCTGCAACGAGTCCTGCTTCAAGAAGGTCATCGTTGTCTGCAAGTACGACGCGGTTATTGGCGGCATCTATTGAATGCACGTAAAGCGGCCTGCTTGAAGAAACGCCCAGTCCCCTTCTCTGGCCGATCGTGTAGTATTCAATGCCGCGGTGCGTACCGAGCTTTTTTCCGTCAAGATCAACTATGTCGCCGGGAACAGGCGGCTTATCTGAGAAGATGACGTCCAAGTATTCAGGCGGCACGAAATCCTGGCTTTCAGCACGGCCGGCGGCGGCTAAGTTCCGTTCGCGAGCCATGGCGACGACAGCCTTTTTCTCGTATGTGCCGAGCGGAAAGCGCACGAAAGAAAGCGTTTCCTGAGGCAGACGGTACAGGAAGTACGCCTGGTCCTTGGTGCTGTCTTCAGCTGACTGTATGAAAAGGCCGCCATCTGCGTCTTTCACGATACGTGCGTAATGGCCGGTGCAGAAGTAGTCGAACTGAATGCCGAGAGCGCGGACACCCTCAATCATGGCGCCGAACTTCACGAGCGGGTTGCAGCGGATGCACGGATTAGGCGTACGGCCGGCGCGGTACTCATCCTTGAAGTACTCAAGCACTTCGCGGTGATACGCTTCTCCCACCGGAATGACGTGATATTCAAAGCCCTGTTCCGCGCAGAACGCTTTGCAGGCGGCAATGTCTTTTTCTTCGTCAGGTCCGTAGCAGGAGCCTTTCATGCCTTCAACGCCTGAAGGCAGATCTAGATCGCCGGTCCACTTGGACATGGTGACACCGATGACACGGCACCCCTTCTCTTTTAAGAGCATGGCTGTCAGTGCTGAATCAACGCCGCCAGAAAGTCCTACAACGCAGGTTGAACCTGCTTCGGGTATGGCAAGCGTTTCATATGTGGCATCCATCCTATCCGTCTCGTGGATTATCATGAGTGAAATATAGCTTTTTTCGTCATTTCTTGGAAGTAGTCATGCGGAATTCCTTCATATATTTACTTTTTTCTCAAAAAAGTGTACTTTAAAGCAACGTTTTACAAGCATTTCCTATTATAGACATAGAGATATTAAAAGACCTGGACTAAGGCGCCAGGCAACCGGAAGGCACATGAACTTTACAGAATTCAATCTGCATGCAGACCTCATGAAGGGGCTGCAGCAGGCAGGTTACGAGACCTGCACTCCCGTTCAGGAACAGGTTCTGAACGAAGGGCTCAGCGGAGCCGATTTGTATGTACAGTCACAGACTGGAACAGGTAAAACAGCAGCATTTCTTACACTGATGATTCAGCAGATGCTTACAAAGCCGGAACTCAAGGGCAAGACTGCCCTCATCATGGTTCCGACACGTGAGCTCGCCGTTCAGGTTGAGGAAGAGGCCCGCACCCTTTCTTCAGGAACACACTTTAAGACAGGCTGCTTCTATGGCGGTGTCGGCTACGAGCGCCAGACACAGGTCCTTAAGAACGGCGTCGACATCATCGTAGGAACTCCGGGCCGCGTCATCGACCTGCAGGAATCAGGCAAGATGGACCTTTCACAGGTCGCATTCCTCGTCGTTGATGAAGCAGACCGCATGTTCGACATGGGTTTCTACCCAGACCTCAGAAAGCTCATCAAGGTACTGCCTGACTGCAACATGAGGCAGACAATGCTCTTCAGCGCTACGCTCAACACATACGTGAAGAACCTGGCATGGGAATACACTGATGAAGCTAAGGAAATCACTATTGAACCAGAGCACATCACCATTGAGGAGATTGATCAGGTTCTGCTGCACGTTGGAAGCGAAGACAAGACAAAGCTCCTTCTCGGCATCCTGCAGAATGAGAAGCCTGAAAGCGTCATCATTTTCTGCAACACAAAGAGAAGCTGCGAAGTAATCGCAAAGAGACTCAAGATTAACGGCATTGAGGCTGAGTTCATCATCGGTGACCTGCCACAGTCAAAGAGACTTCAGGTGCTCGAAAGCTTCAAGAGCGGTTCCCTCACCTGCCTCGTTGCAACTGATGTTGCAGCCCGCGGTATTGATGTTGACGACCTCGCAATGGTCATCAACTACGACCTGCCTAACGAGGCAGAGAATTACGTACACCGCATCGGAAGAACGGCACGCGCAGGAAAGTCCGGAAAAGCATACACATTCTGCTCTGAGCAGGACGTCTACAGCCTGCCAGCAATCGAGCGCTACATTGAGCAGCCTATTCCTGCAAGCATGGCAAGCGAAGAAATGTTCGCAGAAGACAAGAGCGCCGGTCAGTACATCCACACAGAACGCTATGACGATGAAGAACGCCCATACTCAAGAGGCGGACGTGGCCGTGACGGTTACCGCGGTGGCCGCGACGGTGGAAGACGCGATGGTCGTGGTGGACGTGACGGTGGAAGACGTGATGGACGCCGTGACGGTGCGAGACGCGACGGAGAACGCCGCGGAAACGGAAACCGCCGTGATGACCGCAAGGGATACAACAGAAGCGCAGAACGTCAGCAGTTCGAGGCCGAGCTTTCAGCAATGTCTTTTGAAGAGCGCATGAAGCTTTATAAAGAGAAGTACGGCGCAGAAGGCACTTCTGCTTCAAGCACTGCAAATACATCAAGCCAGAACAAGCGCAATGGTAAGGGCGGCAGGAAAGGCGGAAAGAACTACCAGCAGACAGGCGCAAAGCATCCTTCAGCACCAAATGGAACTTCCCTTTCTGGCGGTTCTTCAAAGACAGAGAAGAACGGCTCAAGAAAAGGAAAGGCTCAGAACAAACCAGCCGCAAAGCCTGCAGCAAAGAAAGGCAGCGCCGGCATGCTGGGCATCATCCAGAAGCTTTTTGGAAAAAAGAAGAACAAGTAAGGGGATACAAGCGTGATTACAGTATCAGACGTCAGCCTTAAATTCGGCGAACGCACACTTTTCAAAGACGTAAACCTCAAGTTTACGCCAGGCAACTGTTACGGAATTATTGGAGCAAACGGCGCCGGAAAATCTACGTTTCTGAAAGTCCTTGACGGTGAGCAGGAACATGATGCCGGACAGGTCATCATCACTCCCGGCGAGCGCATGGCCGTTCTGAAACAGGACCACTTCGCATACGATGAATACAGCGTAAAGGACACCGTCCTCATGGGTTACCCCAAGCTGTATGAATGCAGCAAGGAACGCGACGCCATCTACGCAAAGGAAGACTTTACCGAAGAGGACGGACTGCGCTCAGCAGAGCTTGAAGGCGAGTTCAGCGAACTCGGTGGATGGGAGGCTGAGAACCAGATTGAGCAGATGCTCAGTGGTCTTGGTCTTGAGGAAGAGTACTTCGAACGCCAGATGAGCGAGCTTGATGAAAGCCGCAAAGTCCGCGTACTTCTCGCACAGGCACTGTTCGGAAACCCGGACCTGCTGCTTCTCGATGAGCCTACGAACGGTCTTGACCTTGAGTCAATCAACTGGCTTGAAGACTTCCTGCTCGAATTCCCGAACACCGTCATCGTCGTAAGCCATGACCGCCACTTCCTGAACACAGTCTGCACCTACATCTGCGATATCGACTACGGAAAAATCAGCCTGTTCAGCGGCAACTACGACTTCTGGTATCAGATGAGCCAGATCATGCAGCGCCAGGCTAAGGACCAGCAGAAGAAGCGCGAAGAGAAGATGAAGGACTTGAAGGAGTTCATCCTGCGCTTTGCTTCAAACGCTGCAAAGAGTAAGCAGGCTACAAGCCGCAAGAAGATTTACGATAAGCTCGCACTTGAGGAATTGCCTGTCACAAGCAGAAAGTTCCCGTTCGTCGGCTTCCAGCCGGAGCGCGAAATCGGCAACAACGTCCTTACCGTAAAGGACATCAACTACACCGTTGAAGGCATCCAGCTGCTGAAAAACTTCAACCTGACCGTCAACAGAACAGACAAGATTGCGTTCGTCGGTCTTGAGCACAAGAGTAAGTCAGCATTCTTCGACATCATCACCGGTAACGTAAAGCCTGATTCAGGCGAAGTCTTCTGGGGACAGACAGTCAAGCACACCTACATGGGCATTGACAACTCAAAGTACTTCCAGAACGACATGAACATAACAGACTGGCTCCGTCAGTACTCACCGGAACAGGATGATGCGTACGTACGCGGATTCCTTGGCCGCATGCTTTTCAGTGGCGATGAGTCACTGAAGCCGGTAAAGGTTCTTTCCGGAGGCGAAAAAGTACGCTGCATGCTTTCTAAGCTTATGCTTTCGGGAGCAAACTGTGTCATCCTTGATGAACCTACGAACCATCTTGACCTGGAAGCAATCACATCACTCAACGAAGGTCTTGTACGCTTCCCTGGCGTTGTTCTGTTCAACAGCCACGACCACGAGTTCATCTCATCAATCGCAAACCGCATCATCGAAATTACACCAGGCGGCATCATTGACCGCATGATGAACTTCGAAGATTACCTTAAGGATGAACAGGTCAAGGAACTCCGCAAGCAGTATTACGAAGGCTGCGGAAAGAAGATCAAGTTCAACATCTGATGACTTTCAGAAGATAAAAAAAAAGACTGCCTGATGGCAGTCTTTTTTTTGCCCGCAATTTTAAGAAAGCAGCTGCAGGCTGTATCCGGCTGATTATTTGTCGCGAACCTTGAACTTCGAGACGTTTTCAGCAAGTTCGTGAACGTTCGTCTCAACGTTTTCCGTATTCTCAGCAATTGCCTGGGTATTTGACTTAAGGGCGTATGCCTTGTTGTTGCATTCCTCAAGCTCGCTGCTTACTTCAGAACTAATCTGGGTAAGCTCTGTACACTTCTCAAGCGTATCATGCGCATCATTCTTGATGGAACTTGTGTTTCCCGAAATCTTCTCTGAAATAGCGCGTATATCCTTAAGCGCCTTGATGACAATGGATGAGTTTGAAGACTGCTCTGTAAGTGATGCATTCAGCTTACTGATAAGTTCAGAAACTTCCGTAATGCCGTCAATGGTCTGCGTGAATCCGTTTTCAACAATACCAGAAGACTCGGCAATGCTGTCAATCTGCTTCTGCAGTTCCTTGAGCGTGTTGCTTGATGTAGACGCCTGCTTGGAACTCTGCTCTGCAAGCTTTCTGATTTCATCAGCAACGACAGCGAATCCGCTACCCGCTTCACCGGCGTGTGCAGCCTCAATAGCAGCGTTCATAGCAAGCAGGTTTGTCTGTGATGCAACAGATGCAATTGCCTTGTTAGTCTCAAGAATGGCACCAGACTGGTTCTTGACTTCCTGGATTTCCTTCGTCGCGTTCTTAAGGCGCAACTGGTTTTCATTTGATGTCTGTACAAGAGAATCAACATTTCCGGCGAGCTTTGACGTATGCTCACCAAGGGAAATGACGTTGTTTGCCATCTGCTCAATGGCGGCGGCAGACTCTATGATAAGCTGATTCTGCTGTTCTACTTCTCCGAACAGTTTTGCAGCTCCTTCAGCAATGTTGTTCACAGCCTCATAGGCAACAGAAATAGAGCTGTTTTCTGTTGAAACACTGCTCATCATCTTTCCGATTGAATCATTCAGATATTCAATGGAGTTGTCGATTGAGTTGACATTGTATGCCAGATTTTCAGAAATCTGGGAAATTGAGTCTGCTGAACTTCTGATATCACGGATGATTGTACTCATATTATTGGACACAATATCAAGGCCCTCAGAAATGTTACTAGCTTCCCTGTTTCCGAACGACTTCTTTTCTATAAGGAAGCTTCCGGTAGAAATAAGGTCAATGTCCTGAGAAATTGCAGTGAACGAACCTGCTATTTTGAAAGAAAGTGAAATATCAAGAATGAATACAAAAACGTACAGGATTGATGAGAACAGGATGATGAAGATGACGATACCATGGATATCTTTCTTGAAGTCCATGACAGGACCTTCACAGATGATATACCACGGCGTTTGTCCCGCCTTACTTGAAGCGTAATAGTTGTCCCCAATCATGAACGTATCCATCTCATCATTATTCAGGACGTTTTTAGTAAAGGCAGTTCCCTTGAGTTCAGGACGTTCGTCAAAGTACGTCGTTTCCATAACCTTGCTGACATCAGGATGGATTACATAGTAGCCGTCTCCATCAACAACATACACAGAACTGTTTTCAGAGACTGAAACATCCATGATGGTCTCATAGAGGTCGGTTACGTAAAAGTCTATTGCAAGGACACCAAGTTCCTTTCCTGCTGAATCAAACATTACTTTTGAAATGGTGACACAGATTTCTTCTGTCATGGCGTCGACATATGGCGGTGTGTAGGCAATTTCACCAGCCGCCTCTTCGGCAGAGAGGAACCAGTCACGTGAATACGGATCCCAGCCATCTTCCGGATCCCAGTCTGTACCAGAAAGGAACAGACCTCCCGGTGAACGGAAATCTATTTTTGACGTGTAATAGGTATCAATCAGATTTGCATGAAGAGCCTGATTGTTATGAAGGGCAAAAAGCATTTCCTCAGTTCTTCCATAACACTGCTCAAGAGTAAAGGCAATGGTGTTCATATCCTCAATGTACGGAAGCATGACATTATGGATGCTTTCATTGAGATACTTCGTCGAAAGCTGCAGGTTATCATCAAGATTACGCCTGAAACTCAGGTTCAGGTTATATATGGAAACTGTTGAAAGAATGATGATCGTACAGAAAACCGGTAAAAGGCTCAGTCTGATCATCAACCGGCGGATAGATATTTTGTTTTTCATAGAACGCTCCTCATTGTTCTACTTGGTAGTATTAGAAGTTTACCACATTTTAACGATTTTAGACAGAAAAAAAAACGCTCAAAAAACTGAAAAAGTGTACTACCATACAAGAATGCATTTTCTGTTTCTATACACAATACGGGTATCCATGATTTTTTTTCTTTATCCCACCTTTTGAACAAAAGTGAGCACACTGTTTTATTTCCACCTATACTGAGACCATTAGGAGTATTTTGGAGGTTTTTTATGAAGAAGATTATTCTTGCACTCATGATTCTTTCTCTGGTTTGCGTAAGCGCATTCGCAGGTGGAAAGAAAGACACAGCAGCAGCTCCTGCTGCATCTGCAGCACCAGCAGCAGTTCAGGCTGATACAGGATACACAATCCGTATCTATTCAAACTCTAACTCAACAGAGAGAACAACATGGCTCATCAATGAAGCAAAGAAAGCAGGCTTCAAGATTTCAATTGATGATAACAGCGTTATTTCCGGCGATACAGCAGCTGTTCAGGCAGCTAACGAGAACAAGGACGGAGACGTTATTTTCGGTCTTAACGAAACACGCTGGGGTCAGCTGATCAACGGTCAGTATGAGAACATCAAGCTCGCTGAGTACAAGCCATCATGGGGTGGCGATGTAGGCGACTTCAAGTTTGACAACAAGGCATACGGTCTCGTCATCCAGAACGTTCTCATGCTCTACAGAACAGACGCTCTCGGAACAAACGGAAAGGCTCTTTCATTCAAGCACTGGTCAGACATTGCAGACTGCGGTTACACATGGTACCGCCAGGGTAAAGTTGGTGGAACAACAAACGCTAACATCAACAGCTCAATGCTCTATCCTTACACAGACCCGACTTCACCTGCCGGCGGTATCACTGTAGAAGGCTGGAAGAAGCTCTGGAAGTACTGTGCAAACGGTGTATTCACCGGTGATTCATACGGATTTGACCCACTCAACAGAGGTGATGTTCAGGTTGCAACATTCTACTCAAGCTCACTCTATGGAAAGATTGATGCTGCAGCAGAAGGTTCAAAGAACCCAATCACAGCTGACAACTGGAAGCTCGTTGACATTGAAGACGGTACTTACTACATCGCTGAGTACATTGGTGTTGTAGACAAGGCTGGACGTACTGATGCTCAGACAGCACAGGTAAAGGCTTTCGTAGACTGGTTCGGTTCAGACAAGGTCCAGGCTGCATGGGCTGAAGAGTTCGACTCATATCCTTGCAACACAAAGGCTTCTGCTCTCGTTTATGATGAGACACCAGTCATCTACACAATCAAGAACTTCGCCCTCAACACAGTACGTGGAACAAGCATGAACTACGCTTCATACGTAGCTGCTCACTCAAGCGAGTGGACAAACATCATGACAAACCTCGGCTTCTACTGGGCTGATGCATCTAAGGCTGTTGCAGAACCAGACTGGGATAACCTCGACTGGGCAACACTTACTCAGAAGAAGTAACCTAACGCGGCTTTGAAAAGCCGTAACGGCAAGACTGCCGTTAATGGGCGGGCCGGAACAGAATCGGCCCGCCCTGTTTTTATACAGTATCAGGAGTAAAATAATGATCAAACTTAACGATATCGTAGTCAAATTCGATGATTTTGAAGCCCTTCACGGCATTAACGTTCATGTAAAGGAAGGAGAATTCTTTACGTTTCTCGGTCCGTCAGGCTGTGGAAAAACGACAACATTAAGGACTATTACCGGCTTCATTGAGCCTGTTTCCGGTACTGTAAAAATGAAGGATGAAGACATTACCCATGTTCCTATCGAGAAAAGAAACATCGGCATTGTCTTTCAGAGTTACGCCCTGTTCCCGACAATGACTGTCTACGACAACATTGATTTCGGTCTTAAGATCAAGAAGATGCCTAAAGCAGAGCGTGATGCAAAAATCCGCGAGATTGCAAAGAAAGTAGACCTTTCTGACGAGCAGCTCGCAAAGGCTGTCAGCCAGCTTTCTGGCGGCCAGCAGCAGCGTGTCGCCATTGCGCGCGCACTTGTCACAAACCCGAGCATCATCTGTCTCGACGAGCCGCTTTCAAACCTGGACGCCAAGCTGCGTGTCCAGCTCAGGAACGAGCTCAAGAAGATGCAGAAAGACTTCGGCATCACATCTATTTACGTAACCCACGACCAGGAAGAAGCTCTGACGCTTTCTGACCGCATTGCAGTCTTCAACAAGGGAAGCATTGAACAGATCGGTACACCAAACGAAATCTACAACCATTCAGCAACTGAGTTCGTCTGTAACTTCATCGGTGACATCAACCGCCTGTCTGACGGCGTTGTCGCAAAACTGAACGCAAACGGCGCATCCCTCAAGCCTGAAGACCACCATTACATCCGTCTGGAACGCATTCACGTAAATGCAGACAAGGGCGCCTATGATGCAGTATTCCCGGGCACTGTCGAAAGCATGGAGTACTACGGTCTGTACATCAAGTACACCATCAACATCGGCGACCAGACAGTCAAGGTCATTGAAAAGAACGACGGCAGCACACCGTACAACATTGGCAACAGCGTCACGATCAACTTCAGCACAGCAAACATCATGAGCTACGTCCCGACACAGGAGGCAGCGGATGAGCAGTAATTCACTCACAAAAAAGCAGTTTGACACAAAGAACCTGCTCCACATCCTGGGCGGCCTTTTCTTTGCGTACCTGTTCTTCGGTTTCATGCTGCTGCCGTGTCTGAACACGCTGACAAGCATTTTCAACGTAAAGAACGCAGATGGCACACGCGACCCGTTCGCCGTCATCCGCTTTTTCCTTGCAGGCAACATGGGTTCGTTCGTCTGGAACTCGCTCAAGCTTGCAATATGTCTTGTCATCACGGTAAACGTGGTCGGCATCTCCATCGTCCTTCTGACTGAGTACTTCGACATAAAGGGCGCGCGCTTCCTCCGCATGGGCTACATGACGACGCTCATTTATTCCGGAGTTGCGCTCGTTACCGGCTACATGTTCCTGTACGACAATGACGGCATCATAACGACGCTGCTCGTGAACGCGTTCCCGGATATGAACCCGAACTGGTTCAGCGGATTCAACGCCGTCCTCTTCACGATGACGTTCGCCTGTACGAGCAACCATATGCTGTTCCTTAGGAACGCCCTTCGCGGCATTGACTACAACACGGTCGAAGCAGCACGCAACCTTGGCGCAAACCCGTTCAAGGTACTGTGGAAGGTCGTTCTTCCAACACTGCTGCCGACACTGTTCAGCCTGACCATCATGACGTTCATCACAGGTCTGTGTGCTATGTCTGCCCCTACCCTGCTCGGATACGACTCCATCAATCCGGAGATTGTCCGCCTCGCAGGTTCCTCTTCAGCGGATGAGTCGTTCCCGCAGGCCCGCGCTGCACTTCTTTCAATAATCCTGGCTACGTTCACCATCGTACTGCTCACGATTCTCTCTTCTTACGAGCGTAAGGGCCACTACCTGTCAGTCTCAAAGACGAAGGCAAAGCTTCAGAAGCAGAAGATCAACAATCCGGTGGCAAACGTGTTCGCACACATCTACGCATACGTGCTGTTCATCATCTACATGACACCGGTCGTCATGATCATCATCTTCTCATTCCAGACCTACAGCGCCATCCGCCTGAAGACGATTGACTTCAAGAACTGGACGTTCATCAACTACTTCGGCCAGCAGGACTATTCGTACCTGACGAGCCGCGGAACGTACAAGGTACGCGAAGGCTCAATTTCCGGCGTATTCGCCAACGACGCAACACTCGGCGGTATCAAGATAAGCTTCATCCTTTCTGCGATTGCAGCTGTCTTTGCGGCTGTCATCGTCGTTGTCGCCTGTTCGTACATCTTCAAGCACAGAAAGACAGGTGCCGTCCTTGAGTACTCGCTGCTGTTCCCGTGGCTGCTGCCGACAATCCTCATCTGCTATTCGTACCGCGTATATTTCAACTCAAGTGAAGTCTGGTACGTTGCAGGCAACAACCTGTACTACGGCCCGAACGTCAGGCTATTGATAATCATCGCGTATACGGTGACGAAACTGCCGTTCAGCTTACGAATGATAAAGGCGGCGTTCTATGCGATAGATGAGGAACTTGAGGACGCGGCGAAAAACCTTGGAGCGTCGCCAATCTTCACGTTCTTCAAGGTCAAGCTGCCTATCATCCTGCCAAGCGTACTTGCCGTCATCGCGCTCAACTTCAACGCGCTGTTCACCGAGTACGACATGTCAGCGACATTCGCTTCGTCTTACGGAACATCGTATGCAATGGTCATTCAGGCAATGTGTCTGGAAGAAGGTCTGTACGGCTACAACGTAAACGCATCAGGACGGCGCTGTGCTTCAACTGTCTTCATCATGATTGTAAGCGGTATCGTGCTGTACCTGGTTTACGGCGTCGGCGCGCGCGATCTGAGCGAACGTCTTGAAAACCGCAAGAAGTGGCGGAACCGCATCAACAGGCTTTTCGGAAAGAAAGAGGCTGCAAGCCTTGAAACTTCCGTTAAGAAGGATGCACAAAAAGCGGAAAAGAAGTAAACTGGCGACGCTATGATTAAGAACCTGATTTTTGATATGGGCAACACTATCTTCAAGTGGAGCCCTGAAGACTTTCTCGATGCAAAGGGCATCACAGACAAAGAAGACCGCGCGACACTCCGCCGCGTGATATACGATTCCCCAGACTGGACGCTTACCGACTGGGGATTCCACACCGAAGAAGAAATGGCTTCTCTTGCTGAAAAGCAGCTGCCTGACCACCTTAAGCAGTACGCGCGGCCGCTCGTCTTTGACTGGGATAAGCCCGCGATTCTGCCCGTTCCCGGCATGGCTGACCTCATTTACAAGGCAAAGAAAGCAGGATACAAGATTTACCTGCTTTCAAACGCAGGTGCGCGCCACAACATTTACTGGCCGCGCATGCCGGCAGCTGACGCTTTTGACGGCCTCGTCGTGTCCGCGTACCTGAAGCTCCTGAAGCCTGATCCGCGCATTTACGAGCACCTGCTCACCAAGTTCAGCCTTAAAGCGGATGAGTGCCTGTTCATTGACGACCTCGTCATAAACATAGCGGGCGCGAAGTTCTGCGGACTCAACACGTACCTGTTCGACGGAGATGCCGCCAAGCTTGACGCGTTCATTTTCAAATAAAGACATCTGTGCGTGAGCGGGAGATGGAGATTAACAGACTGCGGGAGTACTGGCCTTACGGGGTGTGACTGAGTGTGCCTCTCGGGGCAGCTGTCCCTGCTCGCTGGCGGCAGGGAGGCGGGCAAATACCTGCCGAGGCTTCACAGTGCCAGCCACCCCTACGGCACACTCAGTCACACTGAATCCCCGAAAGGCTCCCGCTCACGCAGTTGTAGCTGCTTTTGAAATGCACGCGTTAATCAGGTGGCTTGGCCAAAAGCGCTGCGCGCTGAGGGGGATCTTTTTTTGCGGGTTTATCAAAGAAGGAATAGAGTGGTCTCTGACGCGCGTAGCGCGGAGGAAAGAGGAAAAAAATGAGGGTAAAATACTAGAATGTTGACCATTACCATGAAAAGTCTGGCGGATAAAAGCAGGCGTCATGGTTAATGTGTGAATTCTAGTATTTTACCATGAAGTTTTGACAAAAATGTCATGGTAAACAGGCTTTATCTTGTATTTTACTTTGAAATCTCTGTAAAAGGAGGCTTAATTTCATGGTAAAATACTAGTATTTGAGGGTTTACCATGATGCAACTCTGGAAAAGTCATGGTAATCATCTGTATTCTAGTATTTTACCCCCCCCAAAAAAAAAGCCTCTCCAGGAAGCCCTTCGCTGCGCGCTTACTGCAGCATCAGGTCTTTTCGGGATGAAATGTGGAGTTTTTCGAAGATGGCGTTCATGTGGCTTTTTACGGTCTCGGTGCTGATGAAAAGCTCATCTGCTATCTGGGCGTTTGTATAGCCTTTGGCAGCCAGGCGGGCAACTTCAATTTCACGGCGTGACAAAAGGGAATAATCTAAGCTGCGTGGCTCAGGGCCGCCAGTATTTTCAGACGCCGAAGTTTTTTCCGGCGTTTCCGCACATCCGTTCTTTCTTGCATGAATCCCCTCGCCCACAGAAAGGACAATCCGGAAGCTCTGCAGAAGCAGATTCCAGACGGGTTACAAGAATCATCAGCTGGATTACCGTAAGCAAAAGGTCTGCGGTCAGCAGTGTCATGATGACTGTTGTAACCGCAGCAAACACAATATCAGCAATCATTTCTAATCCGCTTCAGAACTGGCAGTGACTCTGCATTCAACAAGCAGCAGGAACAGATTCAGGCAGGCTGCTGATATCCTCAAGATTACACAGCATTCCAATCCATCCGCATGCTGCACCTGAAAAAGCGGCATACCAGTTAAGGCTGACCGTCAGCTTTACCGCATTCAGATACAGATGCTTCTGACTGACAGCTATTCCGTTGCCGCTGAACGCTCCCTTTTTCCTATCAAGCATTTTCTCATCCGCCATGTACATGATGACTGCTTTGTGTGTCTTAGCCTTCAAAGTGCAGAGTATCATCTCTATAAGAGCCATATACAGAATGGAAAGAAGCAGTACAGCCATGTTTGGGCCCAGATGGCGGTAGGTCCCCGCATCTTTGTAGAAGTTGCGGAGTGTATAGATCAACACGAGGAAGGGAATCAAAACAGCTGTATAAAAGAGTATTTTTCCCGCAAATTCAAGCGCCTGGTCCGTTTTCCTAAGTTCCTGCAGATTGAGGGACTGAAACTTCTTTTTTGACGAAAAGATTCTGAAGAAAGGCTTTCCATAACCTGAACCGATTATTGCAACAACAAACAGAACAACAACGCCCGAAAAAGAAATGCTGTCACTAATGACTCCTTGTTCCCGGGACAGTTTGATTATCAGACATTTATGGTATGAAAACAAGAGAGGAAAAGTTGGATTTATGGGGGATTCTGCCGTATGGCTTTTTCCGTAAATCGCGCGTACAATAAAATCATGAGAAAGTTACTGCTTATTTTAATGCTGGCGGGGTTCGCCTTCACTACTCTTTTTGCTGAATCAAATCTTCTTGATGCAGACATTCCTCTTACGTATGGCGGCGAACAGTTCGTCGCACGCATTCAGGCCAAAACAGGCGGCACACGCGAACCGGTCGGGCTTGTGCTTTCAGGCGGTTCCGCACGCGCATTCGCCCACATCGGCGTATTGAAATATCTTGAAGAACAGGGCATCGTTCCCGATTTCATAGTCTCAAACTCAATGGGAAGCATCATCGGCATGCTCTATGGCGCAGGCCTTTCGCCCGACCAGATTCTTGAAATCATGACCGACACGGATATCGGCGGTCTGTTTGACCTCGCTCTTCCTGCTAACCGCGGCCTGATAAACTCCGACCGCTTCAGAAGCCTGGTCAGTGCCTATCTCGGAAAGGACCTGCGTGTTGAAGACCTCGCCATTCCGGTGATGGTCGTCTGCGAGGACCTCGTCACCAAACAGCAGATCCGCATCTGTGAGGGCGATTTTTACGACGTGCTCGACGCAAGTTACGCCCTGCCCGTCTACTTCTCAAGCATATCCTACAACGGCCACAAACTTGTGGATGGCGGCATCGCGAACATTTCGCCAATCGGCATCGCATACGATTACAGCAACTGCAACATGGTCTCGACGACCTTTTACGCAGGCAAGAACCTGAACCTGAACAACCCGATAACGGCGCTCAACACGTCAATTGATGTAGGCAAACGCCGCCAGGGAGTCGTCGACCTGCTCAACCACCCGGATGCGGTGTGGATACGCTGCGACGTTGAAGAGTTCAGTTTCATGGAATTCTCAGCATGCACGGAACTGTGTGAAAGGGGATATGCTTCCGCGCTCGAACAGGCGGATGCGATTGCATCCCTGAAGGATTGTGCCGGAGGAGCTTTTACGGGCCCGTCCGCAGAACTACTCGCACTCCGCACGCAGTATGAGGATAAGCTCGCTTCCGTTCACAAGGAATACGCGCCGTTCAAGCACGTGAAGAACAGCGTCGTCTCCTTTTATCCATCAATTACAGGCATCACAAAAGATACGGCGCTCCGCAGTGATTCCAGCGTTGGCGCGGGTGCTACGTTCCGGGCCGGCAATTTTACCTTAGATACGCTGGCGGGAGCGGCAATCGCGCTTTCCACTGACGACACCTATTGCAAGGGACTTGTCGGCGCAGAAGCCGCATGGTTCATTCTCCCGCCGCTCCGCCTTTCAGCAGGCTTCTCATGGTTCCCAACCGCCGGCTCTCAGGACAGCGGAGCGGACTCTGGAAACGCAGATCCACTCTGGAGCACGGACGGCGCACTCACACTACGCATTCCAGGCCTGCTGCCGGACGGTGCGCTTGAGATAGGTCTTGGCGCTGAATACACGAGCGACTCGCTTTTTGCAGCGCAGGTTTCAGCAGCAGCGGACGCAAACTTCGGGCCGGTTGCACTTGATCTGAAGGCGGGCGTCCGCTCATCAGGCACCGTAGAAAGCGCTGATGATTTTTCAGATATTGGCGATATTGATAACTTCACTTACTTTGGAGATTTTACACTTTCCCTCGTAAGCCGCTCATTCTCCCGCGGATTTGCTGAAATGCTCATCGTGACGAACCCACGCATCGGAGCGTTCTGTACCGCACAGTACGCTTCTGGAAACGGTTCAGGCTCATCCGGAAGCGAAGACGCGCTTTCACTCACAGCAGGTCTCGAGCTTGGAACGACAGTCGGCCTTATCGGACTACGCAATATTCCGTTCAGATTGAGAGCCGGCTGGAACTTCGCTGATGAAAGCGTATACGCGTCGCTTCACTGCAAGCTGTAGAAGCGCCGCCAAGCTCCCCTCGTTCATTTTCAAATAAAGACATATGTGCGTGAGCGGGAGATGGGGATTAACAGACTGCGTGAATACTGGCCTTACGGGGTGTGTCTGCCCCGCCTTGCTGCGCAGCTATGGTATTCGACTCGCACTTCGTGCTCGCGAGCGATGCAAGTCGTTTCAGCCACTCCCCTACGGCCAGTACTCCCGCACACTAATGCTCACCATCTCCCGCTCACGCAGATTTTTCTGCTTTTAAACTGCACGCGGCGAGATGAGCGGGCTTGCCCAAAAGCGCTGCGCGCACATGCCTTGAAAGCGCAACATATGCTTTATGAGCGAACCGCGTTAGGGATTGGAGCACCTGCGGAGCAGTCCACCGCAGCGAAGCGAGGAGGATGAGCGGGAGCGAAGTGCGGAAAGCCCGGCGGGGAAGGCTGCCGGAGGCAGACGGACACGCAACGCACAGAATGATATCATCTGGCTGGCGTTTTAGCTTTTTCTGGCGTAAAATAGAGGCACAGGAGTATTTATGAAAGAAATCACATCTGAGGCGCGGCTTACGTTTGCGGAGGCGACGAGCATTATTGTCGGACATGGCGTCGGCTCGGGCATTCTTGCGGTACCGTATCTTGCGTCACGCAACACGTGGTGGGACATCATCTGGATTATCGCACTCGTCTATTTCGTCAATCTGCTCATGCACTACATGATTACTGAGCTTTCATACAACAATTCGGGCGCACAGTTCATCAAGTGCCTGGAGAACGAGCTTTTCACGGGCAAGGCTAAGAAAATCGTAACGTGGATTGCGTTCGGCCTCCTCGGGCTTTCGGTGCTTGCGAACGTTTCGAGTTTTGTTTCTGGCGCGGGTGCGGTGTTCAACGCATGGTTCGGCATTCCAGACTGGGCGGGCATGCTCCTTTTCTTCATCCTTGCGGCGCTCGTCGTCCTTTTCGGGATGAAGCTCGTCGGCATTGCGGAAAAGATTTCCGTGTGGGCGATGATTGGCGTCATCATCGTTCTGCTGGTGGCTACGCTCAAATCTCCACTTTCTCCACTTCCATGTGAGTTCCACGCATCGAGCAACTTGCTGGCGCTTTACAGCATGGTGAGCTTCAGCTTATCCGCCGTCATGTCAGTTCCGCAGGTCGTGAAAGGCCTGAACGGAGATGCAAAACGTGTCAGACGAGCGATTGCAACGGGCACGGGCATCAACGTCGGCCTGATTCTCCTGATTACGACCATGACGCTGATTGGAGCTGGAAGCGCCATCACGCAGAACGGTGCGCTCGTCGACCTTTCAGCGCATCTTGGCGGATGGGTCAGCGTCGTCGGCTACTTTTTCTCGCTGCTCGCGCTCGCTACATCGTTCTGGGCAAACACGCTCAACCTGCGCGACATCGTTCACGAACAGACGAACATGGGCTTACGGAAGTCCTATCTCATATCCTGCATACCGAGCGTACTGCTCGCGCTCTTCGGCCTTCAGACGTTCGTCGGCTTTACGCGGATTGCGTCAGTCATCCAGGTGGTGACGGGCATCGGCATCATCGTGTCGTACAACAGGAGCCGTAAGCGCGAGGACGAAAGCCTTATCTGCGGATGGAGCGGCACTCTGCCCTTCCAGATCATCGTCGTTATAAGCTCTGTGCTCGCCACAGTCGGCGCGCTCGCCAAGGTACGCTGATGAGCACGGATATGCATGGTCAGGCGGATATGAGCGACGGCATTTTCAAGGATAACTGCATCACGCAGGTAGCGGCGACAATCTGTGCGCTGCTCGGCGCGGGTTCGCTTTCAGAAGCTGGTGACGCAAGTTCGCTTTCAGAAGCTGGTGACGCAAGTTCGCTTTCGGAAGCTGAGGGCGCTGACAAGGCATCTTCTGCTCTCAAGGCATCGGCGGCGCGCCCGCTCTCTTCCGTGCTTACTGCAGCGTCTTCTGCTTTTTCAGGCGCGCGATGTGACCGCGTTTTCATGTACAATCCGGACGCGATTGCCTGGTGGCTCTATCAGAAATACAAGGCGTACTTTGCGCCGCTCGAAACTGGTTGCGTAGAGGCGGTCCGTCCCCTTTCTAAAGATTCAGGCGCTGATAAGGCAGATGCCGCTTTCAAGGCAGGCGGCGCGCCACTCATGCTCGAAATGTGCTCGGTCGTGCCGCCTAAAACGCCGGTGTGCTTTGCTTCCATGTACAGCGGGCTCACTCCTGAAGAGCACGGGATCAGAAAGTACGAGAAGCCTGTGCTCACCGTGCCGACTATTTTTGACGCACTGCCCGCGGCTGGGAAGAAAGTGGCCATCGTCAGCACGGCGGGAGACAGCATATCGCTCATCTTCCTGAACCGCCCGGTCGATTACTTCATCTACAAGACAAAGCAGGAGTGCAATGAGAAGGCGCTCGAACTCATCCTGGAAGACAGATACGACGTGATCGTGCTCTATAACGGTGACTACGACTACTGGATGCACCGCGTCACGCCGACAGGCTTCATGGCGCGCCGTGCGTTACGCGAGAATATCAGCACATACTGCACGCTTCGGGATGCGATTGCTGAAAACTGGCAGCAGCACAAAACAGCGCTCGCGTTTGCGCCAGACCACGGCTGCCACGCAAAATTCGGCATTCCGCCCGGAGACCACGGAGAAGAAACGGCGCGTGACATGAACATAGCGCACTGGTGGAGTTTCCTTTAGAAACGACAGCTGAACAAGCTGCAGACATGCATGTGGATAGGCCTTACGGGGGTAATCTGTCCCGCCACGCTGCGGCGCTAAGGTATTTCACTCGTCCGGCGCATAGCGCCGAACTCGGGGCCGATGCGTGTCGAGCCAGCTTCCCCCCTACGGCCTATCCACATGCATCACTAAAGACAGTTCAACTGGCGTTTCTTAGGGAACGGGCGTGGAAAGGTTTGCTTTCAAGAGCGGGGGTGCGCAAATAGGAACGCGTGCTTTCAAAAAGAGAGGCGCGTTTTCGGTTAAAAAACGGAAGTCTGGTCCCCTTTTGGGGGATTTTTCGCTGCAAGGGGACCCGCTGGTGGCAGCGAAAAGGGGCTTTTTTGCAGATTTCGCGGAAAACTCCTGACAGACTGATCCTAAATTAGAGTTTTTGGAGTTATTATAAGCATTTTCGCTGAAATATACCGTTTTAAAAGCACAGCTTTGTCAGATCTAGACAAAAGGCGGGTCCCCGAAACGCGCTTTTCTGCCGCCGCGGGGACCAGTTTCCGAAAAATAAAGCATTTTTCTGCGCTCGCAAGCCTTGAAAGCGCACATATGCCTTATCTGCAGGCAGCGCGCCAGCCTTGAAAGCGCACAACGGCCTTGTCTGCAAACCGTGCGCACAAAAAAAAGCCTTGCACACGATTGTGCAAGGCTTTTTCAGTCAACTTATAAAACAGGATCAGTTCTTTGCAGTGAAATAACCTGGAGTTCCAGGTGCGTCAATGCGGGCGTAATCCGGGCCGGTATGAGCTGCGCTGAATGTAGTTCCATTTCCGCCTACAAGATTTGTACAACCAGAGAACATCTTATCAGTATAAAATTCATCTTGATTTCTATTTTCAAGAGTAAACGAATTACTTACAAGAATAGTTTTCAGG
>JAGHRS010000051.1 GCA_018066285.1 Candidatus Treponema caballi | reverse complement strand
AAGGAAATGAAAGACAAATAATTGTTCTTTTAAAGAACAAAAGCCAGATTTATGAGATTTTTTTTTCTCAAAAATCTGGCTTTTGTTTCAGGCCTTAAAATTGTAGACCTTTTTCAGTGGCCTCCCGTTCAGGACAGCCTTTCTTTGTGAACTAATCTGCTTTTCTCAGCACACCGCTTACTCAGCGAATGCCGCGCCCATACCAGCCTTATGCGCGCGAGCGGCGGCTCGTGTCTCCGCTCTCTTATACCAGACCGATGACCAAGACGCCGGTCGGGCAGCCGGCAACGCACTCGCCGCAGTTGTTGCACTTTGCGTAGTCAACGACTGGGACGCCGTTCTCAAGCTTGATGGCGCCTTCCTTACAGGTGCGCTCGCACTTGCCGCACTTGATGCAGCCGTTCTTGCACTGCTTCAGGATTGCCGCCTTGTTCGGGTTTCTGTTGGAGCAGCGTGCGACCGGCCCCTTTGTATCTGACGGCATGCGCAGAATCAGGTGCTGCGGACAGGCGGCGGCGCATGAACCACAGCCTGTGCACTTGTCTGCGTCAAAGATCGGCAGCCCGTCTTCACCAATGGTGATGGCGCCGAACTTACAGGCAGCGGCACAGTCGCCGAAGCCGATGCAGCCGAAGTTGCACATCTTGGTGCCGTTAATGCCCATTGTCTTTGTGGCGGCGCAGCTCTTTACGCCGTTGTAGAAGCCTTTCGGCTGGGCGCAGGCCTTGCTGCCGCGGCAGGCGAGGATTGCGCTGTATTTTACGGCCTTTACCTCAACGCCGAGTACGGCGCCGACCTGCTTTGCTACTTCAGGACCACCTGCAGCACATCCGTCTGCGGGCGCCTTGCCTGCTGCACAAGCGGCGGCAAATCCGTCGCATCCAGGGTAGCCGCAGCCACCGCAGTTTGCGCCCGGAAGACACTCGCGGATTTTTTCTACAGTCGGATCAACCGGAACAAAGAAAATCTTCTTGAAAAAGCCCAGCAGAATGCCAAGCAGAAAAGCGAGGCCTGCTGAAACAAGGAATGTCAGTAAAATCGTATTCATTGCGTTCACCTCTACTTAATCAGTCCTGCAAATCCGCTGAACGCCATTGAAAGAAGGCTGGCGGAGATGAAGAGAATTGGTGTTCCCTTGACGCACTGCGGAACCGGAGCTGACTTGATGCGCTCGCGGATGCCGCTCATCAGTGTCATTGACATCAGGAAGCCTGCTGCAGTTCCCAGAGCGTATACGATTGACTCAAGGAAGTTGTAGTTCTTGCTGATGCTGTTCAGTGTGACGGCGAGGATTGCGCAGTTTGTCGTAATGAGTGCGAGGTACACACCCATTGAGCTGTACAGAGCCGGTGCGCACTTCTTCAGGTAGAACTCAACGAGCTGGACGAGTGCCGCAATGACGAGGATGAAAATCAGTGTCTCAAGGAACTGCAGTCCCATCGGAGCAAGCAGGTAGGTGTAGAGCGGCCAGGTGACTGCTGTTGCGAGCACCATGACGAACGTAACTGCAATGCCCATGCCTGTTGCCTTGCCTACATCCGTGGTCATTCCGATAAACGGACACAGGGCCAGGAACTGGATGAGGATGACGTTATCAACAAGCATTGATTTAAGGAAGATTGAAAGGTATGCGTTCATTTTGCAGCCCTCCTCTTGATTGCGGCGGTAATGGCGATGAGCGTTCCGAATACGAAGAAGCCGCCCGGCGCCCTGCTGAAGAACGCGATTGTCGCGCTTTCAGGAAGTACCTGAATGCCGAAGAACTTGCCAGCGCCCAGGAACTCGCGGATGATGCTGATGGTGCAGAGTACCCAGAGGTAACCCAGACCCATGCCGAGTGCGTCACAGGCAGCCTCGCCGACGGTGCGCTTTGAAGCGAATGACTCAACGCGTCCCATGATGATGCAGTTTACGACGATGAGCGGAATAAAGACGCCCATTGAAGCGGACAGCGCCGGCAGGTACGCCTGCATGACCAGGTCGATTATCGTGGTGAACGACGCAATGATGATGATGAAGATCGGGATGCGGATTGAATCAGGGATGAGCTTTCTGAAAAGACTTATCATGATTTCACTCATGACAAGGACGAATGTCATTGCGCAGCCCATGCCGAAGCCGTTTGCAACTGATGAGGTGACTGCGATTGATGAGCAGAGACCGATCATGATGACAAGCAGCGGGTTTTCTTTTACTAAGCCGTTTGTAAATATTTTCCAGTATTTCATTTTCTAAGCTCCTCAGTTTGCATCCAGATAGGAGCAGGCGGTTGCCGTTGCCTGACGGAGCAGAGCGGCAAATCCGTTTGTGGTGATTGTAGCGCCTGAAATGGCGTCAAAGTCTTCTTTCGGTGTGAAGGCGAGTGTTGCGCTCATACCGGCGAACTGCTCGTAGAACTTAGGCTCTGTTGCCTTCTGGCCGAAGCCTGCGGTATCGCTTATTGAAAGGATGTGCACGCCGGTAATCTTTTTGTCAGCGTCAACACCGACGAGGATTGTCGCCTTGTCGTATGTCGGTCCGGTGACCTTTGCTACGACGCCGGCTGTCTTGCCGCCTTTTTTCGCAGCGTACAGGCCGTCAACGGTGACAGTTCCTTCGAGGGCAGGAACGACGCCTGCAATTTCCTCAAAGCTGTCTGCGCCGTCAAACACGACGGAAAGACCTGCTTCAAGTTCTTTCTGTGCAGCTTCTGCAATGGCAGGCGCTGTCAGGTCGTTTACAAAAGCAAGGGCCACGCAGGAGATTCCTGCGAAAAGTGCGAGCACAAGGCCCAGTTTAAGCATTTCTTTCATTTTGAAGCCCCCTTGCCGGCCTTCTTGCCGTAGCCGTACTTGCGGGGAATGATGTGGTTCAGGAAAGGAGCCACAGCGTTCATTATCAGGATGGAGAACATGACGCCTTCAGGGTAGCCGCCAAACTGACGGATAAGGAAGGAGATCAGACCGCAGCCTGCGCCGAACACAAGCCGTCCGCCTGATGTTACCGGAGCGGTAGCGTAGTCAGTTACCATGAACGTTGCACCGAATATGAGGCCGCCTGAAAGCAGGGCGAACAGAACGTCGCCGCCTGCAATCCAGGTGCAGAGCGCTACGGTGCCGACCATGGCGACAGGAGCGCGCCAGTCGATTATCTTTGCTGCAAGCAGGATGACGAACGCAACCAGTATCAGAAGGATTGAAGATTCGCCGATACAGCCTGCGCGGTTACCAAGGAAGTACTGCAGGTATGTGTCGCTTGTGATGGCGGCTGTTCCCGCCTTTACGGAAGAAAGCAGGGTTGCGCTTGAAACAGCGTCAATGGCAGTCGTTGCGCTTGAAACAGCAGTTGCGCCTGAAAGTGCCTCAGCTGCTCTTGCTGCTGCCTCGGCTTCTATGACGACAGCCGGCTTCATCCAGCTGGCGCCGACGGCTGCCGGGAAGCTCACGATCATGAACGCGCGTCCTGCAAGCGCCGGGTTGAACACGTTCGCTCCGATGCCGCCAAACAGCTGCTTTGCAACGACGATTGCAAAAACAGCGCCGAGAATCGTCATCCATACGGGAACGGTCGGCGGCAGTACCAGGGCGAGCAGCAGTCCCGTTACGATTGCGGAACCGTCACCGGCCCTGACGGGCAGCTTGTTTATCTTCTGGAAGATATATTCAGAAGCAACAGCTGCTGCTACGGAAGCGAGTATTGTGACGAGCGCGTTGACGCCGTACAGGCAGATGCCCTTGATGGCGAGCGGCAGCAGTGTGATTATGACGCAGGCCATTGTCCCGCGTGTTGAAGAGCGCAGAGAAAAGTGCGGGCTTGATGAAATGTATATTTCGTTTACATCAGAAGCGGCCATCAGTTGCCTCCTTTTGGTGTTGCAGCATTTGCAGCAGTGGCTTTTGCGGCCTCGGCGGCAGCAGCTTTTGCTTTTGCAGCTTCGGCGCGGACAATGTTCTTACCGGCGCGGAAACGCTGCACGAGTTTTACGTGTGCGGGGCATACATAAGCGCAGCAGCCGCACTCCATGCAATCCATAAGACCGTAGTGTTTTGCTGCGTTCATATCGTTTGCAATCAGCGCTCTGTTGATAAGCACCGGTGAAAGGCTTACGGAACAAGCTTTTGTACAGCGGCCGCAGCCGATGCACGGGCTTTCTTCGTAAGCTGAAGTCTCAGCGGCTGTCAGGAACAGGACGCCTGAAGTATTCTTCTGGATCGGGAAGTTTGCATTCATCATGCTCATGCCCATCATAGGACCGCCGGACAGAATCTTTACGATGCTGCCCTTGAACTTGATGACTTCCGGAATAAGGTCTCCGACGAGCGTGCCGACCGGGACGACGAGGTTCATCGGCTGTTCAACGGCACCGCCTGAAATGGTAAGACCGCGGTCAATGAGCGGTTTTCCTTCGCGGAATGCTTCTGAAATGGCAGCGAGTGTTCCCACATTGCTGATGACGCAGCCCGCGTCTGCCGGCAGTCCGCCAGCTGGAATCTCGCGTCCGACAGCGGCTTTCACGATGTTCTTTTCGCCACCCTGCGGATATTTTGTCTTACACAGTACAATGCCGAGCTTTTCAGCAAATCCTGCTTTTTCTATAGCGTCTGTCAGGACAGGAACAAGGTCTTCCTTATTATCCTCAAGAACGATGATGCCTGTCTCTGCGCCTGTAATCTTTACGGTGATTGCAAGACCGTCGACAACCTTTTCCGGTGTCTCAAGCATGGTGCGGTAGTCTATCGTAAGATACGGCTCGCACTCTGCGGCATTTGCAAGCACGCAGTCAATTGTCTTGCCTGCAGGCGGGTTCAGCTTCACGTGTGTCGGGAAGGCGGCGCCTCCCATACCGACAATGCCTGCTTCCTTAATACGGGCGAGAGCGTCTTCTTTTGAACAGGAGAACGGATCAAGCGGCGCCATGAATGCAGTTGCTGCTGCTTCCGGCGTTCCTTCTTCTGCAGCCTGAATCACGATGCACGGAGCGTCAGTGTTTCCTGTAACCAGACGGCTTTCAATTTTTTTAACAGTACCAGATACGGAAGCGTGTACTGGAGCTGACATGAATGCGTCTGAGCGGGCAATAATCTGACCGCGGACAACAGTGTCCCCGACAGCAACTACCGGATTATTCGGAGCGCCACCCTGGGTGACCGGAATGCTGACGGTGCGTGTGGAAGGAAATGCTGGTGTAACTTTTTGTTCTTTAGACAGTTCCTTCTTTTCGGGAGCATGAATGCCTCCCTTAAAGGTATGCGTTTTCATACTTATATATTACTAATTTGCGGGGTACGTATTCAAGTAATTATAGTTTTTTATCAATAAAATATCTATGTATAGTATTATTTTCTGCAGGTTTCGTGTGGTCAAAATGGTTATGCTGCGATATATTTAGTTTATCAGGTTTTATATCCGGGGGGATAAACATGAAAAAGAAACTTCTGTCCGTACTTGTACTGGTTTTCTGTTGCGGACTAGTGTGTGCGTATAATCCGCCATCAGGTGGAGAACTGCTGTATCTGCTTGCAACGCCGCAGTCACTTTCAAACGGCGCTTCAGCTGCAGGAGGAGCGCTTCCTTATGCAACCGCTGAGCATACAGCCATAAATCCTGCTCTTGTTGCAGGCGAACAGCGTATTGTTGTGAATGCCGGCTTTACCGGTCTGTTCGGTCCTGAAGATGATTCCGGTTTTGGAAGCGCCATGCATGTGGGCGCTGTTATTCCGACAAAATACGGTGTCTTTACAGGAGCTGTTCAGGGTGTATTTACTGATTTCCAGATATTTGATCTTGGAAACACAATGACAATCCGCGGAGGATTTGCCAAAGACATTTCAGATTCCATCCATGTGGGCGCTTCCCTTGCATCCTCATTTGGCAGCGGATTTGGCTTTTTTGGAGACCTCGGCGTTCTCTGGAACAAAGGCACCATCCACAAACTGCCATGGCTTAAGGATGTGCGCATCGGCTTCGCGCTGACGGAACTTGGTCTTCCTGTTTCAAATGCAGATGCTGTCGCCCTCAATACAGAAAAAGACATTTCCGGCTATCCGGGCTGGGTAACACCACGTGCCGGTATTGCAGGAACGCTTATTTCTGCTGAAAAACTGAAGTTTGGTGCATCCGCTGACATTGCAACCCCGTCTTTCCAGAACATCCTTGTGGACTTAGGATTGCAGTGCCTTCTTTTTGATACAGTCCGCATCAAGACAGGTTGGGAATTCAACCTGCGTGAGTGCATTGCGGGAACTGCCGTGTACTATCCGGATGTAACTGTAGCCGTAAAGATTGGCTTCCGTTCAAAAGATGACTCATTCCTTACCGAACATGGATGGCAACAGAGTGAACTTGTTCCAGCTGCCGGTTACCGTTATCTTGAAGACGGCGTTCAGGCATATTCTGCTGAACTTGCTGCCCATCTCGGACTGAAGGATACCGAAGCTCCGGTTATTGAACTGTGGGCAGATGAGGAGGGCGCAGATGAATAAGGCTCGTTTTGTTTTATGCATGCTGCTGGTCTGTTGTGCAGCCGGTGTTTTTGCTCAGACTGCAAAGACGCTGTACATTTCACCAAATAACGACGGTGTTCAGGATGAACTGGTCATCCCGCTCAGAATAAACGAGAAACGGTATGTTTCAGAATGGTCGCTGGTTATTACTGATGCTGACGGAAATCCTGTCAGGACAATCGGCAATAAGGAAAAGCGTCCTGAAAAAATGACGATAAAGACGTTCTTCCAGCAGCTTTTTGCAAAGAAGGAAGGCGTTGCGGTTCCTGAGTCAGTCATGTGGAACGGCATCCTGGATACAGGTGAAACGGCTCCTGACGGCATTTATTACTATTATGTAACAGCTTCTGATGATAACGGAAACACCTCAAAAACGGCAAAGTTTCCGATTACCATTGATAATACTGAACCTGAAATTGCTATAGAACAGCCTTCTGAAGCTGCGAAGATTTTCGGTGCCGGCAACAAGGAAACAGTGCTCATCAAACAGTCGGGCTCTGTTGAAGATTTGTGGACCGGTACGATTTCTGATGTAAACGGAGAAGTAATCAAGACCTGGACGTGGAAGAATTCTGCTCCTGAAGATGTAGCATGGGACGGAAAGGATGAGCTTGGTACTGCAGTTCCTGAAGGCGTCTATTCCTATAAGATTACCTCTACGGACCGGGCCGGAAACATCTCTGAGCCTGTTCTTGTGTCGAACATCATTTACGATGCAATTCCGCGTTCAGTTAATCTGACAGTAAAGGGAACACCATTCTCTCCGAACGGAGACGGCATAAAGGATGCACTTGATGTTCAGCCAGTCATGACAAACAGCTCCGGCCTCGTTTCCTGGAAGATAGCTGTTGTTTCAAAAGCAGGCGCAACTGTCCGTTCCTGGACGGGAACGACGGCGGCTCCTGCTGACTTCACATTTGACGGAAAAGGTACAAATGGCAGCGTTCTTGCTGACGGTGACTATCAGCTTCAGTTTACGGCACAGTTCAACAACGGCCAGGAATGCTACATTTCAAGAAACCTCACCATTGATAACACGCCGCCGTCTGCGCTTGTCCGCACAGATTCTGCCATCTTCTCACCTGATGGAGACGGTCGCCTTGATACAATCACCTTTACTCAGGAAACCTCAAAAGAGAAAAACTGGTACGGTGCCATTTATGATGAGGCAGGCAAGGTTATCAAGGAATATGACTTTGGCGAACTGCCACCTGCGACAGTTACCTGGGATGGTATCAACGCGAAGGGCCTTATCGCTGATGGTAAGTACACTTATAAACTGACCGCTACTGACCTTGCGGGTAACAGCGTAACTGCAGAAACCGTTGCATTCTCACTTGATACGGGAACGACAGAAGTTCTGTTTACTGCAAGCGACAAGGCGTTCTCTCCGAACAACGACAAGACAAAGGATGTGCTCGTTCTTTCACCTCAGCTTAAGTCAAAGAGCAACATCGCTTACTACGAAATGCGCATTCTTGATGCTTCAGGAAAGGTTGTGCGCACCATCAGTGACAGTAAGAAAGCGCTGCCATCCTCATTCCAGTGGAACGGAACTGATGATGCCGGCGACCGCTGTGCTGAAGGCATGTACACCGCACAGCTCTTTACCCGTGCTGACAACGGAAATGAAAATACGGTAACTACACAGCCGTTTGAACTTGATACAATCTATCCGGAAGTTGCGCTTTCGACGCCGTATCTCATCTTCTCACCAAACGGTGACGGAAAGAAGGATACGCTGCCTGTTGCAATCACAGCAACGCGCGAAAACAGATGGCTCTGTCAGATTACTGATGCAAAGGGTGAAGTCATCCGCTCTGAGACAAGCGAAAAACCAGACCAGTTCCTCTGGGACGGAACTGATGAAAACGGTAACGTTGTTCCGGACGGAACGTACGCTTTCAAGGCAGAAACAGTTGATGACGCTGGAAACAGCGCCCTTGCCGAGATTAAGGGCATTGTCGTAGATACGCGTGCGGTAAAGGCATATCTTACAGCAGAATATGACAAGTTCGCTCCTAACGGCGACGGTTACCGCGATTCGCAGACATTCAGCATCATGGTAACGCCTTCCGACGGTATTGAATCATGGAGCTTTGCGATTACATCGGCTGACGGAACAAAGGCCCGCGAGTGGTCAAGCAGAGACAGTGCCGATGTCCCGTCTGAAATTGTCTGGGACGGTGCCGCTTCTAACGGAAAACCTGCTGAAGGAACGTTCACAGGAAACCTGACCATCAACTATGTAAAGGGTGATGTGCTTACGACAACGACTCAGCCGTTCGTAAATTCAATTACGCCGCCTCAGCTTACCGTACGCACTGCGCCTGAGTATTTCAGTCCTGATAACGACGGTGTAGACGATGACCTTTACATCAGCCTGTCTGGTGTTGATATTGTTCCTTTTACCCAGTGGTCATTTGAAATCAAGGATCCGCAGAACGGAAGTACTTTCTGGAAGACAAGCGGTAAGTCAGCCATTACAGAGCGCATCATCTGGGATGGACGCAGTAATTCTGGCGAGCTTGTTCAGTCTGCAATGGACTATCCGTATGAGTTCACCGTAACCGATGAACTTGGTATGACATCAACAGTCTCAGGCATTATCCCTGTTGACGTTCTGGTCATCCGTGTCGGTGATGTCCTCAAGATGCAGATTCCATCAATCATCTTCCGTGGAGATGCAGCTGACTTCTGTCTCGTCGGTGAGACTGGTCCTGACGGTAAGATTACAAAGAATGGTATTACTGCAGATCAGCGTGACAACAATATCCGCGTCCTGAAGCGTGTTGCAGAGATTCTTGCGAAGTTCCGCGACTACGATGTAACGATTGAAGGACATGCAAACAATGTTTCGGGCACAGAAATGGAAGAGACTCAGACAACGACCATGTACGGTCCTGCTCTCGAGCCGCTTTCAAAGGAACGCGCTGATTACGTTAAGCAGGTTCTCGTTGAATATGGTATTCAGGCAGACCGTCTTACAACTGTAGGAAAGGGTGGTCGCGAGCCGGTAGTCGCCCGCGAGGACAAAGACAACTGGTGGAAAAACCGCCGCGTCGAGTTCATCCTGAATAAATAAACGAACGATTTTCTTTTAATAAAGAGAGGGTGTGCCAGCCTTCTGGTGCCCCCTATGTCGCTGCGGCGCTAAGGTATCTCACTCGCGCCGCTTTACGGCGCTCGGGGCCGAGGCGACACAGGGTGCCCCATACGGCTGTCCCACCCTCTCTCTCTTTAAATAAACGCGTTCGTTTTTTTCTGCAATAACAGCCCAAACGCTTGCTTTTTAAAGAAAAGAAGTGGACGGTATTGCCGGACGGGGACATGCGGGATGCATCGGCCCCGAACCCGCCTTGCGGGTGAGTGAGATACCTATTGTTGCCGCGGCATCCCACATGGCACCGGCAGGCAGTGACGCCCACTTCTAATCATTAAAAAAGAAAAACGTTTGTTTATTTTACTGTGATAACGGAGGCGATGCGGCCGTCCTGGGTGTAGACGCGGTCCATATTGTTCGGGTCGGTCAGACGCTCCATTCCGGAATAGAAGCAGTAGTACCAGCTTCCAGTTGGCAGTGTAAGGTCGAGTTCGTAACGTCCGGGATCTGTTTCATTCAGATAGTAGATGAACGAATCCCAGTTGTTGAAACTGCCTGCAAGCCTGATTTTCTGACCGGGTTTTCCTTCGTAAACGAAGTGAACATTGTGGCCGGAGGTGACGGAAGTCTCAATTTCGTATGGACGCTCAACGTCTATATATGAGAACCAGGTTCCGACTTTACTGTCGAAATATCTGTTGCTGTTGCTTGAATCGGAAGTCCACAATCCGTCAATGACGAGCCTGTAGGTAATCCGTTTGCAGTTCTTTGGAAGTGGCTGCAGGAAGATGTACATGGAACTCTGGCGTTCTCCGTTTTCATCATAGGAAACAATTTCGTTGAACGTGTGGATCTGCCTGTAGTTTTCAAAATCGAAGGCAATTCCAACGTAACGGGATGTGCTTTCTGCCGTGAAGACGGCATAATCTCCCGAGATGAACGGAGCGCGAACGGATTTAATCCCCTTGACTATTGTCGCCCGGTTGTATTCTGGAATACTCTTGCTGTAATCAGGCGCTTCGCCCTCTTCATCAGCTGCAAAAGCAGAAAAAATGCATCCGGTAAGCAGTATGACTGCCAGAAAACGTTTGATACTCATGTGTTTTTCATATCGGCGGATCGGGGATTAAAGATTAGCGGAATACTTTTTTTTCTTATATTGATTTATTCTAAAGTCAATTCCGAAAAATCCGATGATTTAAGGGAATAACCATGTCATCGGGCACATAGTGTCTTGTTGTATTGGGTTGAGTGGGGTAAAATCAAAATAACATGCCGGGATTAAACCAGCTGAAAAAGTTCAGCGAAGATATCTTACAGTTGGGAAACGAGCCTGAAAGAAGGAAAGCGAAGGGAGAAGCCCTTCCTCGCGTCACGTTCCCAGAAAACGCCTCTGAAGCAGATGATTCAGGTCAGTTCCTGTTCGGACTGCCTCAGGAAGGCGACGTTGCACCAGATTCCACTGGTGGAGCAGCAGATGCTGCAGCAGACGCAGACGAAGAAATTGATATTGATGCACTCCTTGCAAATGCACTTGGAGACCAGACATCCCAGCCATCTTCCCCAGATCTTGAACCCGCAGTTTCAGACCCTGTTTCTGAAGCAATTCCGGAAGCCGTTCCCGATACTGCATCCGACAGCAGCATCCCCTCTCTCGATGACGACATTTTCGGTGATATAAGCAGTTTTGGCTCATCCGACGGCACGCTTGATGCCCTCGCTGATTTCGAAGCTGATACCGCAGACCTTTTCTCAGATCCTGCAATAGACGACCTTACTGCGCCTGAAGTTCCTCCCGCAGAAGAACTGACAGCTGAAGAGCCGGCAGCAGCAGATCCGTTTGCTGACATTTCTTTTGATGAGCCTCCTGTCGCAGATATCGAACCTGCAGCAGACGCAACAGGTGGATTTGATGACTTCTCTTTCAATGCAGATGATGTAGCAAGTGCAGATTCTCTTGAGCCTGCAGCAGATATGGATGTATTTTCTGACTTTGAACAGGCAGATGCGTCACCAGCTGCCTCTCCGCTTGATGACGAGTTCGCAATTTCAGATGATACCCAGATTCTGGATATGAATGATGATCTTCCTCCGTCAATGAACGAAGGTCCTGCAGAAAGTGATGATCCTTTTGCAGGTATGGGTGAATTTGATTTTTCAACGGATGATACCGCTGCAGCAGAACCTGCTGAACTTACAGCTGATGATGACGTTCCAGGCTTTGAAGAACCTGCCTCTCTTGATGATGTCGCAGAACTCGAAGATGCCGGTCTGGACGATTTTGCACTTGATGACACTTTCGGCACATCAGATGCTGCAGAATCAACAGATACAGCAGATATGCCTGATCTGGATGATACCCCGGCGCCTTCTTTTGATGCTGGTGGAGATACAGACTTCAGTATGCCTGATTTTGATCTTGGCGGTGACGGCGGCACAGAGGGATCAGACAGTTTTGACCTGCCTCCTGTTGATGGTCTCGATTCCATGGATTTCTCCACGGAGCCTGGTTCTGGTGATTCTGAATCTGCTTCCTCCGATGATGATTTTGCCATCCCTGGGTTCTCCGATTTCGATATGATTCCGCAGGATGCAGGTCCTGCAAAAACAGAAACAAAGGCAACCAGCAACAAACAGAAAGATGAACCGCCGCCTCTGAAAACGGAACTGACTGATTCCGAGTATAAGACTTTCCTTGAAAACCTTGATTATTATCCATTGAATGTCCGCATTGCCCTGCAGGACATGATTGTTAAAAACGAGTTTACTGATGACGCAGTCATGGAGGTCATCCACAAGGTTATAAAGAAGATACCTGCCCGACAGCTGTCAGCTCATCTTGAAAAACTGCTCGATATTTCACTGCCGGTTCCGGTTAATTATGAAAAGCGCACCGCTGCCGAATATGAGGCTTACAAACAGTCCCTCTCTTATCAGCTGCGTAACAAGATTATCCCTATTGCTATTGCAAGTTTCGTCAGTCTGCTGCTTTGTACGCTGTTTGGCTGGCTTATCGCAAAGTTTGTTGTGACACCAGTCAAGGCTGAACTTCTGTATAAAGAAGGATATGAACTTATCAGCAATGGAATGTATCCACAGTCAGAGCAGAAGTTTAACGAAGCAGTTTCGTATAAAGCCAAGAAGAAGTGGTATTTCAATTATGCCCGCAGCTACAGGGATGCGCGTCAGTATGACCGTTCTGCAGGCATTTATCAGCGGCTGCTCAACAGGTTTGAACATGACAAGACAGCTGGTCTTGAGTATGCAAATATGGAACTGTATGACCGGGCAAACTATCAACGTGCAGAAGAAGTTGTCCGTCGTGAAATCCTGGATTATCATATAGATAATCCTGAAGGAATGCTCTTGCTTGGAGATATCTTCCTTGAGTGGGCAACCAACAGTGATTCTGCGAAGTTTGATGATGCACGGTATGCCTATGAGGATCTGATGCATGTCCATGGACAGACGAATTTGTCCCTTTCTCGTATGCTGCGTTATTACATTCGTACTGATCAGATTCCGCGCGTACTTGAGCTCAAGAGTTACTTCTATCCGAGAATGCAGAAAAAGCAGGTCATGGAGAACAAGGATCAGGTTGAGCTTGCCGGATACATGCTCGACAAGATGTTCGGCTACCTGTCTCCAAAGAACGAATACCTGCGTGCATACATTGAGGATGTACGCGATCTGCTTGAAATAGCAATCAAGTCATGTGAAGCTTCTGGTGACATGGAATCATATCCGGAAGCAGTATACAATTACGGACGTTACTTTGTTGAAACTGCAAACCCGGATTCTGCTGTGACGGTTCTGACCCGCGCATTGGAACTGTTTGATTCAGCATCAAAAAAGTCACACAGCAGGACGCTCAAGAACATCAATACTTACCGTCTGCTTGGCGAGATTTATACGAGTAACAAGAAGTACATTGATGCAGAGGCAATGTATGCGGAAGGCCTTACTCTGTTCGAGTATGAAAAGAAGAATAATGCACTCGTACCGGATGAAAACGTAGGTCTTCTGTATGCTGATATGGCAGATATAGATTACTTCCTTTCCGGTGATTATGATGCTGCCCTCCGCAATTACGAGTCAGCAATCAATAATATGAATGATACGCCTTCAATCAGATACCGTGTCGGATGGATACAGTACGCTAACGGTAACTACAGCGAAGCTCTCGGTTCTTTCATCAAGGTCATCACCGACAAGCCGTCTGAAAAGAATGCGCTCTTTGCCCTTGGTAACACGCTCGCTTTCCGTAACAGTACAGCTGCGGCGGCAGGCTATTATGAGAAACTGCTTGATGAGCTCGATCTGGAAATCCAGCGTGCAGATATATCTCTGACTCGTGTCCAGGATATCGACCAGGAAGATCTTTTCACATTATATATGAAAGCAACGAATAACCTCGGTGTTGCATTGTCTCAGATAGCAGATCAGACAAGTGACAGCAGAAAGAATGCAGAGGCTATTTCACAGTTCTCAAACTCAATCCAGGCCTATGATGCACTTCATCGTAATCCGGAGACATACACCCGTCTTGCTGGCAGTAACCTTGCTGAGATGAACCTTAAGTATCTGACTGTTCCCGGCAGTAAGTATGAACCTGAGTTCTATCCTGAATTATCACGTGTCCTTACAGATGAACTTATGCTCCGGCAGGCTGATGAATAAAGATGAAAACTGTCTTAAAGGAACTTGTCCGTAAATCCATTCATCTGTGCGCTGGTCTGGTTCCCTTTTTTCTTGCCTGGAATAAAGAGTATACAATTTTTTTCTTAAGCCTTGTCCTGCTTTTTTATTTTGTTGCAGAAGGTTTGCGTCAGCGTGGAATCAGACTGCCTGTTATTTCCGGTCTGATAGAACTGGCTGCGCGTGAGCGTGATGAAGGCAGCTTTGTCATGGGACCCGTCACCATGGCGCTTGGAGTCATCATTACATCTCTTGCATTTCCATATCGGTCTGCATCATTGGGAATTTATGCACTCGCTTTCGGAGATGGCCTTGCAAGTCTTGTAGGAAAATGCATAGGCCGCTGTCCGATTCCGTTTACGCATGGAAAAACAGCAGCCGGCAGCCTTGCCTGTTTCGGGGCTGTGTATACTGTGACGCTTCTTATTACCGGAGACGTTACCTGTGCGCTTATACTTGCAGCGGTATGTACCGGAATAGAACTACTGCCTCTCCAGGACTTTGATAACCTGTATATTCCGATTGTGATTGCTGGAATTGCGGAGTTTTACTTCCACAGATAATACGTATGGATTTCGTTCAGGTAGATTTTTGAGCCTGTGACAATCATGAAACCGCCAAGAAGTATGGTGAAGACTGATGAACCTGTAATGAGGACTGCATAGCCACCATACAGAAGCAGGTATCCAATGCCTGTCATTTTTCTGTCAGTGAAAAAAAACGTGAAAAAAGTGATGACGGTAAGCGCTATCTTTGCCGCTGAAAAAGTCGTACTGAAACCTGTTTTCACCATCATTGCATCAGAAATGGTCCGCGTATCAACGGGAATGATTGCGGCAAACAGAACAGCAAGGAAGATGGTGATGATGACGTTTCTGTCAGCTTCCTGAGCTTGGCTTTCCTGAGAGAAAAGTGCGGCAAAAAGGAAGCTGAACAGCGTAAGAAGCCGTCCGGCAAAAGCGCCCCGCCCGATGAAAAGCAGAAGATAGGAATAACTGTCCCACAGAGAAAAAACCGGTATGGCAAGACTGAAAATCTCGCACAGACAGCCGATGATGAAAACCGAGAAATAGACAATTTCTGCAGATTGTGTTTTTTCAAATGAATAGCGTACCAGAAAACTTACAATCGGTGCGTAAATTGAGATGCAGATTGTTGAGAACAACGCTGCATAGGGCATTGACGTAAAGAGAAAGGACCCAACACCGGTAATAGCTGAAAAATCAAAGTCGGGAAGGGAAACGGGTTTTCCAAATATCATCCGGAGAATGGCTGTCAGAAGGAGCAGCCCCAGAACGGATGATGAAATGATGAACAGAATCTTAAACAGGCGGTTTCGCGCATTTAACGTCATGCTTCTAAGATACAGGCTAGATAAATTTATGTAAAGCGTAAGGTCGCGAATCCCGATAATTAACGTAGAGTAATATTTACGGAGTGGTATGATGAAGCGAGGTTTGCTGATTATACTTGCTGTACTTTGTGCAGCTCTTCTTTATGCAGGTGATGTTGCGGCTTTCGACGACATCGGCTTTTCTGCAGACGGAAAAACCTATATTTTCGGACAGTATGGAATAACAGACAAAACATTCCAGGGATATGCCGAACTGTATGCGGTTGATATTGACAGCAACGAGTTTGTCCCTTCTGGAATCTTCAGGACACAGCCATCTTCTGTAACTGCCGGAAAAGGAGGTCGTGAGATTTACGATGCTCTCCTGCAGAAGAACGATGCATGGCTTTCAAAATGGAATGCTGCTCCTGCCGGCATCATGAATACTCTGTTTATGAGGACAGATGAAAAGAAGGATGCAACGGCTCCAATAACCTTCAGTGATTACGAGCATTCAGAAGAGGGCAACCTCTGCACCTATACGTTTACTCTCGTTCCTTTTGTTCAGGGAACAGGTGATGCGGCAGTTTCTTCCTTCTATATCAATATTGAAAAGAAAGACGCGAATGGCAAACAGCTGGCAAAGTTTGTTGCCGGTTCGCCAGATGTAAAGCGCAAGGGAGTATCCGGCTATGCGATCGATAAAATCATGTGCGATGATGCCGGAAAACGTTTTGTCGTTGTAGTGGAAAAGCTCAGCGAGGAAAATGCTGCGCCTTCCGTACGCTACATGGTTGAAACGTTCAAGATTGACTGACTGATATCAGATAAAACGTCTGAACAGCTGGAAGACCGTTCGGCTTCCTTCTGAAATCTTCCGTATATACACAGTTTCTTCAAGCGGCTGTTCCCGCCAGATGCCCTCCAGAGAGAGGGCTTCTGATGCTTTTAAAAGCAGGTCTTTTTCGTCTTCTTTCCAGTCATCCTGCATGAAAAGATATGTTCCGGCTGGAATGACAGCGTCTGGGACAGGCAGATCAGGGCTTTCGTCTCCTGGAATGAATCCGTAGCCGCACCAGTCTTCTCCAGTGAGGTAATCTTCAAAAACCGGTTCCATGTCGCGTGGTGTGACTTTACAGACAGCCTTTGACATAGTCTCTGATGTCATGACATGCGGTCCTTCTGTTTTGGAAAAGCGCAGATCTTCATAAAGTTCTAATTTGTGAAACGTAAAAGCCATGTCCACACTATAGCGGAAATACGGTTGGTTTGGAAAGCGCTTTCTACGTTACTGTGCCGGTCGGGATGAGTTTTCTGCGCCTGGTGTTGCTGAGCTTGTAGCTACGACAATCCAGGAGGAAGCGCCTTCAGCTGAAAAATTCTGCCGTGAAAGTGTACGTGTTCCCGTGCACTTATCAGAGCAGACGGCGTCAGAAGGATCTTCGCCATCTGTCCATATCCCGGACAGATGCGCATTCCGGGCAGCAGTCTTCATGCTTTCATTGGGCCATGATGTCTTACTTGATTCTGCGAACAGCAGGGCATCAACAAGCGGCCCGTTCTCGCGTTCCCGTAGGATGATGACGCCGGTCTTTCCGAGTGTCTTTGTGTCTGATGGAACCCAGAAGTCGCGTGCCTGCGGGCATGAGTCTGCAGCTGTTGAAAGGGCGGTGTCATCAGTTTCGTCAATGGAACCTGCTTCCACAGTGCGCATGTGAAGCACAATGTAGTCTCCCTGGTGAACATCCACTGGAGGGAAAGTGAAACACGTTTTTTTTGAACTGTAGAATACCTCCATCAGCATACCGCCCAGATTTCCATCCCCGAGAATGTACAACTCGATATATTCCGGCTTTGGCTTTGAATATTCTGTACGTACTTCACTCAGTGCAATGTGTGGCAGATTGTCATTATAGCCACAGAAGTCAGAGGAGAACGAAAGTGAGTTTCCATAGGTATCTTCAACGACAGCATACAGCTTATAGATTGTTCCGCAGTCAAAGCCTTCGTTAAAGGTCATGTCATAAGAAACATTTCCATTCTCTGTTGCTGTAACTGATGTTGCATCCGGCAGAGAAACAATTCCTGCGAATTCTTCAGGTGTTGTTTCAGAATCGCAGATGCGTATCTCTGAAAAAGATATTTCCTGGGAAAAAGTCATTTTCAGTTCGTTTTTCCCTTCTATACTGAAGTCTACCAGTTTGGGGCAGTCGTATGAACCTCCAAGAACGGTTATTCCTTCGGGGCTTAAATGACATGAAAATGATGTTGCGCAGGCAATTGTAATAACGGTCAGCGCAAGTGCTGCCAAAAGTCTGATTCCTGTCGTATGGAATTTGTTACTGTTCATATAATCTCCTCTTTCATTTGATTGCTTTCATATATACTTACGATGTCAGATGCAGGAAATTTCAAAAAAGAGAAGAATTTCCAGCTTTTTTTCTTCATAACCTTCCTTTTTTCGTGACTAGCAAGCACGCCCGCTTTTCTGTATACTGAAAATATGTCTGAATTACTTGCTCCCGCCGGGAATATAGAAGCACTTGATGCTGCATTCGGTGAAGGCGCCGATGCCGTTTACATGGGCCTTAAAAGCTTTAACGCCCGCATGCGCTCATCCAATTTTGCATGGAATCAGTTTGAAGCCGCCGTTGAGGCTGCCCACAAGCGCGGAAAGAAAATATACGTTACCGTAAATACTGTCGCAGAAGAAATGGAGACAGAGCGGCTTTACCGCTTCCTTGCGTATCTCGACGCTGTCCATCCGGATGGCTTGATTGTCCAGGATTTCGGCGTCGTCCGCATGTGTCAGGAATTCTTCCCGAATCTTGAACTGCACGCTTCAACCCAGATGAACTGCGCCAGTGCCGCCGCGGTCAACCTGCTGAGCCGCGAGGGTTTCAAGCGCGTCGTTCTGGCACGTGAACTCGGTCTTGAAGAAATTCAGGCAGTAAAGAACAACTCATCCGCTGAGCTTGAGGTTTTCGTACATGGTGCGCTTTGTGTAAGCGAGTCGGGCCTCTGTCTCTTTTCAAGCTATCTCGGCGGAAAGTCGGCAAACCGCGGCATGTGTACGCAGGCCTGCCGCCGCCTGTATTACGCAGATCAGGAAGGCAGGGAAGTTTCAGGTTACTACTTCTCACCGCATGACCTTCAGCTTATAGACCGCATTCCGGCCCTCGTTCAGGCAGGTGTTGAATCATTCAAGATTGAAGGCCGCATGAAGAGCGCCGAGTATGTCGGCAGTGTTACCGCCGCTTACCGCTATGTGCTTGATCACTGGCAGGAAGACAAGAAGGGCGCCATTGAAACAGGAAAGCGCATGCTTTCAACAGACTTCGCCCGCGCAAAGACACGCTACTGGTACGATTCCGGAAAAGCCGAGAACTTCCTGAATCCTAACCAGGCAGGCGGTACAGGCATTTACCTTGGAAAGATAGACAAAATCCGTATGGATGACATGAAACTGCTTGATACGCAGAAAGAAGACGGCGTAAATCCTGAAGCTCCTAAATCAGTAACCGTACGCACGCCGTTCGCGCTTCTTAAAGGCGGCAGCTACGACCCTGACATCGGCGACTCAATCCGTCTGCACAAGAAAGACGACAGCGGCCGTGAAAGCCACAAGATAAGACAGGTGCGCGGCTCAGGAGACGAGCGCTGGATTGACATTCCTTCTGGTTTCTCTGTCGGCGACCCTGTTTACCTGCTTCAGACAAAGGCAATGTCAAAGCGCTACCAGCGCGTTCTGCCTTCTGATCTTGCCGCGTACAGAAAGCAGCCGGGCTCCCAGCGCCTTCCAATCATGGATCTGACACCGCTGCCTAAAGACGGCTTCCAGCACTTTCCTGACGGTCTGTATGTGCAGGTCTCAACAGTAAAAGACATGTTCGCCATTCTTGGTGAGCGACAGGTCCGCGTCATTCTGGAGCTCAACAGCGAAACCCGGCGTGACCTTCTTGAAAACAAAGTGACGCTGCCTTATTCAAAACGGCAGATTTACATCTCTCTCAATCCGTTCTGTCCGCAGGGCAGTGAGCCTGAGCTGGCCAAAACGCTTGATGCGCTCATTGAAGACGGCTTCCACAATTTTGTGGCGAACACGCCGGCCCACATCGGGCTGCTTCGTGGAAAGAAAGCGACGATTATCGGCGGACCGTACCTCTACGCGTTCAACCGCTGGGCGGTCTCCTGGCTTGAGAATCAGGGCATAGATACGCTCATTACGCCAATCGAGAACTCCAGAAAGAACCTTGAGGCAACGTTCGAGCCCAATCAGCGCCGCCGCGTCATGATAACGCTTTTCGCGTATCCGGCTCTGTTCCGTATGCGTTTCCAGCTGCCTGAGTCTTATGACTTCTCGTTCTTCCGCGACAAGGAAGGACAGGTGTTCAAGACGCTTTCAACAGAAGACGGCTCATTCGTTATGCCTGAAGCGCCGTTCTCAATCATTGACAACATGCAGCGCATGCAGAAAGCGGGATTCACGCACTTCCTGCTTGATTTCTCACGCACAGAAGTCAACAAGAACGACTTCCGCTTCATTACGAAAGCGCTGTATAAGGGAGACGTCCTGCCTGAAACAGACAGATTCAACTGGAAGGATGGCTTCTATTCTCCTGAAAAGCTGGAGAACTACAGAAAGGCGCAGGAACGCGAGGCTGAAGCAAAGTACGGTCGCGGCAGAAATGTACGTTCCGGCAAAAACCGGGGCAGAAGATAAACCTCGGCCCCGGTGACCGTGACAGCAGTTTTCCCGTTCTGCTGCCCGGTCGGGAGGCAACTAAAAAGAGACTGCTTCCTCAGCAGTAATGTTATCCGGCGCGTTTTCTTCGGTGATAGCCGCTTTCTGTTCGGCAACTTCCTTTTCAACGGCCTTTACGGCATCTTCCGGGGCCTGAAAAACAGGTCTGAATTCAATGTGTTCGGCAATGACATTGATGTGGGAATTCTTCTTTCCGTCCTTGTCTGTCCATCTGTCCTGCTTAAGTCTGCCGACGACACGGATGCCGCGGCCTTTTGAGCAGTTTTCAGCGCAGATGTCCGAAAGCTTTCCCCACGCTTCGACGTCAAAGAAGGAGACTTCCTTTTCAAAAGAACCTGTTTCTGATTTGTACGTTCTGTTGGAAGCGATTGCAAATTTACATACTGATGTACCTTTGGCAGTTTTCTTAGCCTGTACATCCCGGACCACATTGCCTTCAAGCAAAATAGAATTAAGTGGATTCATAAAAACTCCTTCCGGCACAGAGTTACGCACCGGACAGATATTTCTTATGACCGTTGGAATGAGAAAATTTCAAAAATTACGGAAAAAAAAGCAAAAAAACTGCTATTTCATGCTTTTTACGAGCATGACAAGGTACAGTTTGATGTAATAATACAGCCTGTCTTTTTGTTTTATGGAAGCAAGAGACTGTGACTTGATGAGCCCGTCTGCAAGGTTTTCGATTCGTGCCATGGTGAACTGACTGCCCTGGAGAGAGCGTACGACAGTTCTGAGATAGTCGCGGATGAGAGAGTTGACGTCTTCAAGTGCCTGGTCTGCCTTAATAGGATCAATTATCTTGTTCCATTCATGAGATGAAACTTCAAGTTCGCGTTCCAGTGTTGAGCCTTCTGGAACGAGCTGACCTTCAAGCGTTTTTGCCGCTTTGACGAGTTCCTGCCGTCTGTTGGCTGCTTTCTCCCTGTCTTCTGATGATTTCTGACTCTGTGTCTTTTTCTTTGGAGCCTTTTTGACTTTCTTCCTCAGGAACAGAGACATGAACCATGACAGGATAGGCGTTGTATACCAGAACGGAAGCATAATCCGTACGTCAGTATTGATTTCCTGGCGTGAAAGGGCAAGAAGGATGCTGTAGTCAAGCAGCTTTCCATTGTCAAACAGAACAATTCTGTTTGCGTTCTCATCGTGCTGCTGGCGCTGCTCATACTGGACGAGAGACAGGAAGTTTGAATTAAGAACAGCGAAAAGAACAGGGAACTTTGTCCGTACTTCGTGTTCAAGATATTTTTCGTACGCATCCTGGTTTGTCATTTCAGGAACAGAATCGAAGTTTGAGTAAATCTCGAACCATTCCTTTGTGATGTCAGCCTTCAGCTTTTCGCGGGCATCTGAGCACATCCTCATGACGAGTGAGATGACGTTTTTCTTGAAGATATAGAAACGGTCGTCACTTCCCGGAGTTCTGAATGTCAGAAGCGGAGGAAGTTCATCCTGTGTCATGCCCGTTGTCTGATCGTGAAGCCATTCTCTCAGTGCTTCGTCTGAGTACTGTCCCAGAAGCGGAACGCCATGAGAGTCGGTGAACTTGGTGATGGTCTTGTGGTCAAAGTAGAACGGCGGCTTATCCATGTTCTGCTCAAGAACCTTGAGGGCTGCTTCCCTCTGGGCACTCTGCTGTTCCTGGGTCTTGTAGAAGGCAACGGCGAGTTCAATAAAGACGACTGCCTGAAGCAGAGCAATGTCTTCTGCAGTGTAATCCTTGACCTTGTCGTAATCCTGTCTGATGAAGAAACACTGCTGTCCCCAGAAGTAGAACGCTTCTCCGGAATCTTTCAGCGAGTCAACAGCGTCTACATCCTTCATGATGTAGTTGGTGAAGAACTGTTTTGCAGAAAGCTCTTTTCCCGGATTTGAGATACACAGTTTTTTCATGAAGTATTCGCGATATTCTTCTTTCCGGAGCATTGTCCGTATCTTTGTCATACTGATGTTAAGCAGCATTGAAATGCTTGTTGTTGAAGAAAGGAGAACAGGCGGCAATTCCCGGGGCATGTCAATGACATACAGTGTATTCGGGTTCTTTGATTCATCCATTGCAAACATTTTCATGATGATGTCATTTGCCGGACCTGAGACGAGTGCATCAAGCGGTATGTTTTTCGGCAGATCAGCTATTGTCGGGAACGGAATGTGGGAATTTGTCTGCATGTCCTGATAGCGAAGATGAACTTTATCTGCCAGGAAAGGTATGACAACAATGAGACGCTTATCAGGTGCCGGTTCGAAGATATGGATTTTTCTGGCATCGGCAAGAGGACCGAGTTCCCGTTTCAGAATGACCTGAGGATTTGAAATGTACGATGAAAGGTTAGGTGCTTCCTGAACATGTTTCTGGGCATAACGCTTCATGTATTCGCAGAAAGCGTTAAACGGAACAAGTGCACTGTTCTGATGAGTTGCGTAAAATTTTAAAATCGCTAAAAGGTTTAATTCTACTGACATTTTTATCCATTATATCAATATAAACAGTGTTAGTGCAAGGATGAATTTTCATAAGTCGGGAAAATGTTGACTTGTAGAATGGATTACCATACAATTATTCCTATGTTAGCAGAACGTCTTTCACATCTGAATCCCTATAAACCCGGTGAACAGCCGTCTGACAGGGATTATATCAAGCTGAATGCAAATGAGAATCCATATCCTCCGCCGGAAGCTGTAACAGAAGAAGTCAGCTGGCTTCTCACTTCCTCACGCAAAAAGCTTGGCTTATATCCTGACCCGGATTCAACAAAACTCCGTGAAGCCATTGCAAAGCATCTTAATCAGACAGGTGGCGTCCTCGCTTCCGATTCAGCTGCCGGAGAACTGCATTTTGAAATTACGCCTGATATGGTTTATTGCGGAAACGGCTCTGATGAAGTTCTGTCTTTCCTGTATTACGCTTTCTTTGACAACGATGCGCCGCTCATCACGCCGGAGTTTTCATACAGTTTTTATCCTGTGTATGCAGGCTTTTACAATATCCAGCTCAGGAAGGTTCCGCTTAAATCAGACTTCTCTCTTGATGTAGAAGGCATGCTGAAAGATGCTGAATCTTCGACGGGTATGCTTTTCGCAAATCCGAACGCTCCTACGGGCATCGCGCTTTCAAGAGCCGAAATCCGCGGCATGCTCGAGCGTTTCCCTAAAGACAAGGTCTTTGTCGTAGATGAAGCGTACGCTGATTTCGGAAAGGAGTCTGTACTGCCGCTTCTTTCTGATTTTCCGAACCTCGTTGTTGTCCGCACGTTCAGCAAGTCGCTTTCCTTTGCAGGCATGCGCATGGGCTATATCGTAGCTGCCCCTGAACTGATAAGGGCAGTGACAACGGTAAAGAACTCGGTCAACCATTTCCCGGCCGACATCATCTGTCAGACAGCCGCAGCTGCAGCCTGCTCCCATACGACATACTACCGCGGAACGACCGTTTCCATAGTCACCACCCGTGAAGAGTTCCGTGATTCCCTGATTAACGCAGGCTGGGAAGTCCTGCCTTCACAGACGAACTTTGTCTTTGCACGCAAGGCCGGAAAAACGGGACGCGAGGTGTACGAGGCTGTAAAAGCGAAAGGAATCCTGATCCGCCATTTTGACGTACCGGGCATATCTGATTTTGTGCGCATTACCATTGGAACCCCGGAGCAGATGGAAATGCTGCTTTCGGCAATGGAAGAGATATAATATTAATGATTACAAAATAATGGAGGCCCAGTATGAGGTTTTTAGTTCTGTCAGACATTCATGGAGATACCGGTTATATCGAAATGCTTGATGACGAGTTTGCTGCTGCCGATGCCGTTCTTTTTGCAGGCGATTTTGCCCGTGACAAGGAACCTGAAACAGGTATGCAGATTCTGAATACGCTTGTCAAAAAGCACGATGACATTTTCGCTGTCATTGGTAATTGTGATGATCCGTCTTTCATTGAAGAGCTTGAGAAACTTGACGTTTCTGTTCAGGGGGACATGCTGTTCCGCGACGGACTTGCCTTTGCAGGTTCGGGCGGCGCGCTCCGCTTTACGGGAACAACAGCCAACGAGCGTTCAGATGATGAACTTGTCTCAGACCTTTCAATTGTTGCAGAACAGGAATCTGTAGAAGGCATGCCTGATTCAGACTGGAACAATCTCATCCTCATCCTGCACCAGCCGCCGTTCGATACGGGCACAGACAAGATTACAGCGGGAATCAGCACTGGCTCAAAGACCCTGCGCGCATTCATTGAAAAGCACCAGCCGCTTCTTGTCGTCACCGGACACATCCATGAGTCATTCGCTACAGCAAAGCTTGGCAAGACTGTTCTGATTAACCCGGGTTCACTTGCAGAAGGCCGTTATGGCATTGTTGAAGTGGAGCAGGATGATGCCGGCGTCTGGACGGTTTCCAAGTGCGAACTGAAAGAGCTTAAGGGAAATTAATAAAAACTTCAGTTTCTTAAGTCTCACTAAATATTGTAACAAATCTGCCGTTGTGCTATACTCGCCTCATGATCTGGAATCCTGAAAAAGAATGTATGAACAGAAGCGCTCTTGAGACGCTTCAGTTCGCACGGTTGAAGAATCTTGTAGAGCATGTGTACAGAGCAGTTCCATTCTACAAGAACAAGTTTGATGAAGCTGGCGTTAAGCCGTCTGATATTACCTGTCTTGCTGACATCAAGAAACTGCCGTTTACCACAAAATCAGACCTGCGCGAGACATATCCATATGGCATGCTCGCCGTTCCTCAGTCAGAGATTGTCGAAGTCCACATGTCTTCAGGCACGACGGGAACACCTGTCGTTGACGCTTACACAGAGCACGACATGGACGACTGGTCTGAAGGACTTGCACGTACGCTTTCTGCAGCAGGTGCAACACACAACGACACTGTTCAGAACGCATTCGGCTACGGTCTTTTTACCGGCGGTATGGGCTTTCATCACGGTGCACGCCGCATGAAAGCTACTATTGTGCCTATTTCTTCCGGAAACACCCAGAAGCAGCTGACCCTTATGCGCGACTTCGGCACCACGATTTTCACCTGCACGCCGTCATACGCCATGTATATGGCTGAACAGTCAAAGACATACGGTATTGATCTTAAGAAACTGCCTGTCCGCGCAGCCTGCCTTGGTGCTGAACCGTGGTCAGAGAACATGCGCAAGCAGATTGAGGCAGAGTGGGGTATTAAGGCATATGATGTCTACGGCCTTACAGAAATAACCGGACCTGGTGTTGCCTTTGAATGCGACGCACAGGGCGGCATGCACTTCAATGAAGATATGTGGTTCCCTGAAATCCTCAACCCGGAGACAGGCGAACCAGTCAAAGACGGAGAGAAGGGGGAGCTTGTCGTTACGACAATTACCAAGGAAGGCACACCGCTTATCCGCTACAGGACACGCGATATAACCTACATCATGACAGAACCATGCAGCTGCGGACGCACGATACGCCGCATCCACAGACTGTACGGACGCACCGACGACATGCTTATCCTGCGCGGAGTCAATGTATTCCCGAGTCAGATTGAGAACGCCCTTGTTGATCTTGGTCTGCGTCCTGATTATCTGCTGAAAGTAACCCGCAGCGAAGTTACCCATCTTGATGAGTGCGAGCTGAGCGTTGAAGTAAGCGTCGATACATTCGATGACGAGACAAAGGGACTTGAAGCTCTGCGCAACAAGATTGCTTCCTACATGAAGAGCAAACTTGGCATCATGCTGAAAATCAAGCTTGTTGAGCCGCAGTCGCTGCCGCGCTTTGAAGGAAAAGCAAAACGTGTTATCGACAACCGCAAAATCTAGGTTTACAATAGATAGAGAAAGAAACAGAAAAGGGGTGAATATATGATTATCAAACAGATTTCCATTTTCCTTGAAAATACAGCAGGACGCATTGCCGATGTAACCGGTGTCCTTAAAGACAACAACATCAACCTGCGTGCAATCATGATTGCTGATACTGCAGATTTCGGCATTCTCCGCATCATTTCTGATGAGCCGGAACGCGCCGTAAAGGTTCTGCAGGATGCAAAGTTCACCACACGTACAACAGATGTTCTTGCTGTGAAGATTCAGGACAAAGTCGGCGCTCTGTGTGATGTCATGGCTCTGTTCAACAACAACGGCATCAACATTGAGTACCTGTATGCATCCCTTGAGAAGAAAGATGACACAGCTGTCATCATCTTCAAGGTTCAGGATGCAAAGAAAGGTCTTGAGGTCATCAAGGCTAACGGATTAGTGTGAGACGCTTATTGAGCGTGCGAATCTGAAGCCAATGTAATTGTACGCTTCGTTAGGATCGAAAGCGTATCTGTCACCAGTGCCCGCGAACGGTGTGTAGCTGCTCCAGCTTCCTCCCCGTGATACGCGGGCATTGCCGTATTCAGGGCCGGTTACAAATCCCGTTTCCGGAACTGCATCGTAAGAATCCATCCAGTCCCAGCAGTATTCAAGCACATTTCCGCTCATGTCAAAAATGTTTGAAAAGTTCGCGTTTCCAGAGCCCTTAAGCTGCACTGTACCCGGCGTAGTTCCCGCTGTTCCTGCAATGTGTACTGCTTGAGAGTTTTCGTCTGTCCAGGCAACTGCTGACGCTGGGCGGGTGAGGCTTTCGCCGGAGACTTCAATGCCGCTCTGAAAACCGGTTGGCGTTTTGCGGGCTGCATATTCCCACTCAGCTTCTGAAGGCAGACGGTAACCGTTGGCCTTCCAGTTGCAGGAAGCAAGGTCGCACGAAGCTGTGTCTTCTGAATTGCGGAGTACGGCGCCTTCATAAGTGTAACATGGCGTAAGGCCATCGTGCTCGCTTGCGGCGTTGCACCATATGATAGCGTCGTACCAGGTGATTGTCGTTACCGGCAGATCCTGCGTTTCTGCAGTTGGTTCTGCGCCCCGCCTGCCGTTTGCACCGGCCTGACCGGGGTTTGCAAACGTGTAGTCGCGCATCTGGGCCCACATGCGTATTTCATACCATTGAATATATGTCGTTTCGAACTGACAGATCTGAAAAGAGTTCACCGTTCTCTGTGCGGTGTACGTCTGTGCGCCTTCTCCTATGGTGAAGGTTCCGTTGCTGAAAAGCACCATGTCGAACGGATCAAGGACAAACGCAGGACGTGTTTCCTGTGCGGAAAGTGCAGACAGCGTACAGATTGCCAGAACGAGGCAGATTAAATTTTTTGCTAAGCTGTTCCTCATATCCGTTAGTATAGCACCTAGTCGCCGATGAGAATACTCTGCTTGAACGGGTCTGCTGTTTTTTTGCCACGACGGCGCTGTTTTGCCCGCTTTTTCTCCTGCTTTTTCTGTGCGCGTGCTTTTTCGCGGTTTATGCGCCTCTTTGTGTCAAAGTTGAGTGCCCACTGACACACGAAGATAGAAACGAGACAGAGCACTGCGGCAATCGTGACCGGAATGTAGCCGGGCAGGTTGTCGAACGGCAGCTTGTAGTTCATGCCGAAGAAACTCGTGATGAACGTAGGCGCCATCATGACAAGGTTGATGACCGCAAGCTTCTTCATGATCTCGTTCATGTTGTTCGAGATGATGGAACTGAACGCATCAGTCGCACCAGACATGATGTTCGTGTAGTTGTCAGCCATCTCCATAGCCTGACGATTGTCAATCGCAACGTCTTCAAGCCAGTCCTGGTCCTCTTCGTCGAAACGCAGCAGCTTTGTCTTCCGCAGCTTTTCAAGCAGCAGCTGGTTACTTCTGAGAGAAGTCGTGAAGTAAACCAGAGACTTTTCCAGGTTCATGAGCTGAATAAGGTCATCGTTGTTGACGGCAAGCTCGAGCTCATTCTGAATCGTCGTTGACCGGCGGTTTATTTCCTTCAGGTAACGCAGGAACGTGCTGTCTGCGCGGCTTAAAATGCGCGTGATGAAAGCGGGGATATCCTTAAGATTTATGTCTTTGACCCGGTTGCCCGCAATGTCGCGCAGGACTTCACAATCAGTCCAGCAGATGGTGACAATCTTGTTTTCAAGAAGCACTATACCAAGAGGAATGGTGAAGTAGCTTACGTCGCTCTGCGGCATGAAGACAGGCAGACGGATGATGAGCAGGGTGTAGTCGTCATCCTTTTCGATGCGTGACAACTCATCCTGGTCAAGGAAGTCGAGAATTGCTTCCTGGTCAATGTGGAATTCTTCTTCAAGAGTGCGGATATCTTCCCGGGTAACCGAACGGGCGTCAATCCATGTGTTCTTTGCAGGACTCAGTTCATCCTGTCCAAGGTGGACAAGCTTTCCTGCTTCCTGCTGCCAGTATGTAATCATAAGCGCGTCCTTTTGCGCCCGCAGATTACTTCAAATCAGAAATTGGAAACGGGCGCATTACATAAATGAGTGGGATTCTGACTATGACTTCCAGGATCTGAGTCCATATAACGCCCCCTTAAAGAATAAGATAACTTTATTTATACCCGCATTTTACATTTTTGAAGAAAAAAAATCAAATTTTTTTTGAAAATTCTGGCAGGTGACTGCGTAAAAAAGGATATGAGATTTTTACATTACAGATTACCGGCAATTCTGCTTTTTCTGTTGCTTGCATCATCACGTCTGTTTTCCCAGATGAATTATGAGTTTGTAAATCAGGATGTACAGGAGATTGTGTACATCCTTTCGCTTGAGAAGGATTTTCCCATTGTATGTGATGACACAGTGACAGGCAAAGGCAGTTTCAGATTTTCCGGCAGCAGTTTTGATACTGCATTCAGTTCGTTCCTGCAGTCCAACAGACTGTACGTGAAAAAAGAAGAGGGGCGCTGGATTGTTTCGCGGATAAGCATCATGCCCGGATCAGCTGAAGGGCTTTTCTGCATTGATGCGTCTGATGTACAGCCGTCCCGTTTTTTTGAGCAGCTTTCTGTTGAATGCAGCATTACAGTCGTTCACGATGTTCTTCCTGCGACACAGGTTACGCTGCACGTAAGGGATGTTGATGCGGGAACGGCTGTGGCGCTTGTCATGCGTAACTTCGCTGGCTATGGCGTGTCTGCTGACGGGGCAGTGATTACCGTCGAAAAAGAAGCGCTCCAGCCAGCACGTCCTGTACAGACTTCGTCGTATGCGGACCGGCATCTGGACATTACTGAAAAAGAAGGCCTTTTTTCCGCTGATCTGACAGCTGCTCCGCTTCTTGAAGTGCTCAATGTGTTTGCGTCAGCTGCCGGTCTTGAGTATTGCTCTCTTGTAAAGCAGGACAGTGTGGTGTCGCGCTGCTGCTTTCAGGACCGTCCGCTTGAGGAAGCACTTTCGCTTATCTGTGCACAGGCGGGCGCTGCGTGGACGTTTCATGACGGCATGTACGTCTTCTTTTCTGAGACAGGTGCTGACAGACAGCTGTCTGCAAGCGGGAAGCACTGGCAGTATTTTCAGCTCCGTTTCATCAGTGTGCAGACAGCGCTTGCTTCCCTTAAAGCCCGATTTGCTTCCCTCAGTTTCACGGCGCTTTCTGACAGCATGCTCATGACAGACTGCACTCAATTCGAAGCAGCTGAGATAAATGCTTTCCTTGAGCTGTGTGACAGGACGGAGACAAGTCATGTCGTTACGCTCAAGTATGTGAGTGCCTCTTTTTTTCTGGAGCATCTGCCGCCGGGAGTTACCCGTAGCCAGTTTACGGATGCGGGAAGAGGCAGCACGCTGTTTTTCAGCGGGTCGGATGAAGCGTACGCTGATCTTATGGAAGCTCTTGCTTACATCGATGTGCCTGCTGAACGCATTTCGTACGATCTGCTTGTCGTTCAGGTACAGAAAAGTGCTTCAGAAAACTGGAATGCTTCCCTGGGTGTTAGTCCTGTTGAACCCGGTTCTTTTACGGATTTGACGGCTTCTGTTTCTCCGTTTGCAATGTTCAATATTGATGTTGTAGCTGCTTTTGGCTATTCGTTCGCGGCTGGACTGAAAGCGGCGATTGCTGAAAATAAGGCAGAAATCTGTGCTGATACAGTTCTTCACGGCGTTTCCGGAACTCCGATCAGTTTCAGAAACACGAACACATACCGGTATCGCGATCCATACATAGATACACAGACGGGACAGAGCACGGGAACGGGGGTAACGAGGGAAATCGTCTCAGGTCTCGTTCTTGATGTGACTGGCTGGGTTTCCGGGGATGGCATGATTACGACAAAAGTGAATGCTTCCATTTCGCGGCAGGGTGCTGATGTATCTTCTTCGGGAAATCCGCCTCCAACATCAGAGAAAAACGTCACTACAGAAGTTCGTGGTAAATCCGGCGAAGTAATCGTTCTTTCCGGCCTTGTTCAGGATGACACGACGGTTGCTGAAGACAGAACGCCGCTTCTCTCAAAGATTCCGCTTCTTGGCTGGCTTTTCAAGAAGCAGCAGAAAACGGAAGAAAAAAACGAAATGTACATATATCTTGTCCCTCATCTTGAGGGGGCAGACACTGCAGGAACCGAAGCGGAGGAAAGCGAATGAACGTATTTTCTCTTTCAGGCGCTTTCTGCCTGCACAACAGAGTCTGCATTCTTGAGCAGACCGAAGAGTCTGTGCTTATCGGTATGGTACACGCAGAAAATGCTGAACTTATGGATAAAATCAGCGCCGCTTTCATGTCTTGTACGGATGGCAGGGGTAGCGTTCATTTCATGTCTGTCAGTGAGGAAGAGTTCCTGCGTCATATTACCGGCTCTCTTGCGGATGGAGCGGAACTTCATGAAAACGGCATCTGTTATGGAGCAGATGGTCGGACAGCGGATGATGCTGTTGATGCTGAATCGCCGGCGGTCAATCTGCTGGACAACATCGTTCTTGAGGCTGTGTCGAAAAATGCAAGCGACATTCACCTTGAGCCTTTTTCTGAGCCGGCGTCTGATGAAATGCAGCTGTGTGTACGCTTCAGGACAGCGGGTGAGCTTGCGCTTTTCAGAATGTTTGACGGTTCAGTCTTTGAGCAGCTGGTGCGGCGCATAAAAGTGCTTGCAGACCTTAATACTGCGGAAACCCGGCTGTGTCAGGACGGGCGGTTCATCTGGCAGAAAGCGGGTAAAACAGATTCAGACCTTCGCGTTGATATCCGCGTTTCGTGCATCCCTGTCTGGAACGGCGAATCGGTTGTTTTGCGTCTTTTAAAAACGCTTGAAACGCCGCCAGAACTGACAGAGCTTGGCTTTTCAGCAGTCCAGCAGGAAACGCTTTCCCGCATTCTGTCCCTTAAAAGCAGGCTCGTTATTGTATCCGGGCCTACGGGGGCAGGCAAAACAACGACTCTTGCCGCCCTTCTGTCAATGTGTGCCCGCGAAGGAAAGAAAACCGTCACTGTTGAGGACCCCGTAGAATACCGCATTCCAGGAGTATCGCAGATTGAAATAAACGAAGAATGCGGCATGAACTTCCCGGATGTGCTCAGGCGTGTTTTCAGGCATGACCCCGACATCCTGATGATTGGTGAAATACGGGATGAGCTTACGGCTCGTACTGCTGTGCGGGCTGCTCTTACCGGACATCTTGTCTTTGCAACGCTTCATGCGACGAATGCGTGTGCAGCTGCAATCCGCCTGTATGATCTTGGTATTCCGCCGTATCTGCTTTCATCTGTCTTTGGCGCTGTGATAGCGCAGGAACTTGTTCCGTGTAAGGAGGAGCGGAGTGCGCGTTTTTCGGGGCGGACACTGGCTGCCGAGATTCTTGAGGGAACGCCTGTCGTGCTCAGACAGCTTTCTGTTCACTGTACGGAAGCGGAACTTGCGTCCTGCATGCTTTCTGGTGGCATGCAGCGTCTGAAGGAAGATGCTGTTTCCAAAAAACTGATTGCGTCTTATGAAAGGGAGGCTGCCAGTGTCATCTTCAAATAAGGCATTCATTCAGTTCATCCGTGGTCTGGCGGATCTTCTGGAAGCAGGCGTTCCTGTGAAAAAAGCGCTCGAATCAATCAGGGATTCTGCAGGGAGGACAAAATGCGGAAAACTTGCAGACAGCGTACTTCATTTCGTCCTTGAAGGATATGCTCTTTCGTCTGCCATCCAGCTGAATCAGGCGGTTTCTGTACGTGAGACAGATGTGTCCGTCATGGCTGCTGCTGAAAAAACGGGAGATATAGTGCCAGCCCTGCGCTTTCTCATCAGTGGAGAAGAACGTCGTGAAGAAGCAGTTTCTCATCTTGTGGAAGTGTCGTTGTATCCGGCGCTCGTTCTTTGTGTTGCAGGTATTGGAACGCTGTTCCTGCTGCGTCAGTACAGACAGTTTTCTTTTGCTGAAATGCCAGCCGGTGCTCTGGAAGGCTGTATCAGGGCGGGACTGTTTCTTCTTTCATATCTTCTTGTGTTCTGCACCGTATATTATCGCGTTTTTTCTGAGGACGAGGTCCGGCTTTTCTTTTACGAAACGGATTTTCTGCTTTCCTCAGGGATCTGCATTACAGATGCGCTTCATATCATCAGCGGATTTAACAACAGAAAGACAGCGCTGCTTGCAGAACGCATGCTGCCTGACATCATGTCGGGTGTCTCATTCGCGGATGTTTTCAGGAAGGCGTTCCCGGCATCAGATGGTTCTGAAACACAGCTTTTCCTTGACCTTGCGTCAACGGACGGGAACCTGGCTGGAGCATGCAGCCTCATCTGGAAACGGATGAAGAAAAAGGCGGATGAGAAAAAGCAGCTTGCCCTGCGCCTGGCAGAACCAATCCTGCTTACTGGAACGGGAATCTGCCTTCTGATGCTGCTTGAAAGTGCTGTACTCCCGTTTCTCACACAATTTGGAGGTGTGCTGTGAAAAAAGACGATGGTTTTACATTTGTGGAAACGCTCGCAGTTCTGGCGATTATGCTCATCCTGGCAGCAGGTGTCGGCATTGCGGCTGACAGATACATCCGGAAGGCGCGTGTTGTTGCAGCCCGTAGCCAGATTGAAGTCTACGCTCTTGCGCTCCAGTCTTATTACATGGATTGCGGCATGTATCCTTCCGAGGAGCAGGGGTTGGAAGCTCTCTGGAAAAAGCCTGATTTTTTCCCCGTGCCTCAAAACTGGGATGGTCCGTATGTCGACAGGGAAATTCAGGCGGATCCCTGGGGAAATGCGTACGTGTATTCACGACTTGTACAGGTCGGTGTGCCGTTTGAAATAACGAGTCTTGGAAGTGACGGCTGTGAGGGAGGTGAAGGTGATGCGGCGGATATCGTTTCATGGAAGTGATGATGGATTCACCATGCTGGGTGCCGTATTCATCCTGCTTGTCCTGCTGCTTCTCCTTCCAGCTGTCGCCGAACGTGTTTCTGCTGAATACAGGGATGTCCGTACACAGTATGAGGAGGTTATGGATGAAGCTGATTGAGGTGATTATGGTTGTTGCCCTCTTGTTGCTCGTGCTCTGTGCTCTGGTCATATTTCTGGCAGATATTGCGGATACAGCTGTTCGGACACAGAACCTGAGGCAGAAGATATATGGTATGCGGCAGAAACTTCTTGAAGCGGATGAGCAGGCGGATATGTCTTCAACAGCCAGAGAAGGAGGATGGCAGTGAAAACGTTTATTCCTGAAGACCTTACGAGTGTCTATGACCTGACAGTTCCATATGTATTTGATGTACGTAAGCTCAGAAAGCAGCTTGATGCCGAGCTTGAAAAACTGCATCCGTGTTTTCCTGACCGATGTGTGGCAGATTACAGATTCCGGTTCCATCCATATGGAAAGCAACCTGCGGGTCTTCATGTCAGGGCTGTCGTCATGGACAGATTGCAGCTGGCAGCTCTCAGAAAGTCAAACGCCGGCTGCACACTGTATCTTGGCGGCAACAGACCGTATGCTGTTTTTTCGCGTGAAATCCTGAGAAGACGGGTAGTGCTTTCGGCGGCTCTGCTGTGCACGCTTTTTGCAGTACTTCTGACAGTCCGTTTTTCTGCACAGCGCTCATCATCTGAAACAGTGCCGGAAGAGCTTTCATCAGCGCAACAGACTCTGGTTCCCGCTGTGGAAACGGAAGAGCCGGCTGCAACGCCGCCCGTCTTTGACCAGGCAGATTTCAGCCCGTTCATCAAGACGCTTTATGAAAAGGAAGGCCGGCTGACAGCGTGCTCCTGGAATGCGGATACCGGTCTGTTTTCTTTTCGGACAGAAGGTCTGTTCCCGGAACAGCTTGCACAAGCCGCTCCGGAAACAGTTCCTGTAAGTTTCGGACCTGTTTCTTACAGAGAAGGAGTGCCGGAAGTTGAAGTCTCGTTTTTTTACGAGACCTGCTTTTCTTTCCAGAGAGATTATTCCGTGACTTCAGTAACAACGGATGTGCCGGATATGGCAGTAATCAGAAACCTGTTTTTTGAAAGTAGGGGCGTGCTGGCTTCGGAAACGGTCAATCCTCCGTCGCTTACGGGAAACGTTTCTGAAGACGCATGGGCTTCGTTTTCTGCGTCCCTTACGGAAATGCTTTCAAAAGCTGGTGTCAGCGTTCTGAAACTGTCACGGGAAAGTGGCGGCATCTCTGTGTTTCTTGAATTTTGTGCGCCAGGTCAAAAAGATCAGAATGCTTTTTCATGGCCGGTGAGCCTGCCGCTTTCAGATGTCACGTGCGTGTTTGATGATGCTCCCGGACTTCCGTTTGAGAAACCGCCACATGAAGATGAACGGCAGGTGACGCTTATGAAAGCGAAGGAAATCGGACGCATAAAACGGAATGACGGTTCGTCTGTTGTCTTTTTCCACAATGAGGATGGCAAAATTGAACGGAGGATATATGAAAACTGAAACTGTTAAGTTCCCGGGAAAAAGGAAAGAATACATAAAGCTGGGCATGTACATGCTGGTTGTTGTTTTCAGCATGGTTTCGTGCAGACAGATGCTTGATTCTCCGCCTGTGGTGGTGTCACAGCCTGTCTGTCTGCTTTCATCAGAGCACGATACGTTCCAGTTTGCAGGAATATCATTTGAGTGCTGCAATATTGGAAGTAAGACCGTTTCTTCCATGGAGGTGTCATTTCTCGTTTTCATCAGTGAGGATGGAGGAAATCCTTTTTTTGGAAGCAACGTCGTGACGTCGGATGTCAGTATGAATCTCGCGTCAGGTGTATCCGGACTTTTTGAAATCAGTCTTGATTCGGGGCTCGCGTTTATTCCCTCTGAGCCGTTTTTCATAGACTGCTTTTATGTAAGAAAAGTTCATTTTTCGGATGGTTCTGAATGGGCTGATCCTTTAGGCATTTATTATGCGGGAAGTATGCTGTCATGAAAAAGCTTTTTCTTATCCTCCTGCCTTTAGTAATCATGGCTGTTGTTTCCTGCAGACATGAAAGCGGATATGACGGAGTGAGCGTTCCGGATTTGCAACGGAAATGGACTACTGTTGTGTACATGGGCGCTGATAATGACCTTGAGGGCGTTGCTCTCGATGATCTTGCGGAAATGGAGGCTGCATCGCTGTTTCTTGAACATTCGGGACATACCGTGCTCGCTCTTCTAGACCGTTCTGCCGGTTACACAGCTTCTTCCGGAGACTGGAGTGATACGCGTCTGTTTCTGATGGAGGACGGATTATCCTGTACGCAGATTGACTGCCCTGAACTCGGGCTTTCAATAGAGAGCTCAACAGAACTGAACATGGCGTCTTCTGAGACTTTGAAATCACTGCTTTCTTTTGCGCGGAGTTCATATCCTGCAGAGCATTACGCGCTTATCATCTGGGGACATGGTTGCGGCTGGCGTGGCTATACCATTGATGAACAATCAGACGCTGTGATGTCGCTTCCGGCTTTGCACGAGGCAGTCTCGGGTGCCGGAATTCCTCTTTCGGTGATAGGTTTCGACTGTTGTTATGGGGCCATGCTTGAGACTGCATACGAACTCCGTAATGATGCAGAAATCCTGGTTGCAACGGAACGCGACGAGCCTGCCGCCGGCTGGAACTACACGTACCTTTTTCAGGCTCTTGCGGAAGCGGCATCAGCTTCTGAAAGCCCGGAAGCAGGCTGCTCTCAGGCTGAAATGTATGCCCGCTCAGCAGTTTCTGCTTTTGGCAGACAGTACGCGTTTTCTGAAGGCGTGTCACTGACGGCCTTTTCCCTTGAGAAAGCGGAGGGTGTCTTTGACGCATTCGAAGCGTTCTCCCGCTTGTGCGCCGGATGCATTACGACGCGTTCTGCATCTGTGTATTTTGCAACACAGATTATGCCACAGGCATCCACGTTTCTCACCGGAGAATATCCTGCGTACAGCTTTGTCGATATAGCTGAGCTTGCGGACTGTTTTCAGGAAGGGTGCATTCCTGACTGCAGCACCGCCTGTATGGAGGCAGCGGCAGAGGCTGCAGAGACATTGCTTGGGAAACTGAATGAGGCTGTTGTTGTGAGTTTTACGGGCGGATCAGGTGCGGAAAGGGGGTTGTCGGGAAAGCCGATGCTGGCGGTATATCATGCAACTGTGGAGCAGGGTGGTGTTATTATGCCGGACTATCCACAGCTGTATATCCGTGGAAGCGGTGTTGCCGGTCAGAGTGCCTTTGTCCGTGATTCAACCGGGTGGGTGCCGCAGCATCTTGTTTCGCAGAGTATAAGTTTGCTTGATACTCTGTATAGAAAACCATTGCCATAATCTTTTAATAATACTATACTGACTTTAGTATTATTAAATTTTGATGAGGTTAGAATATGTACAGTCTTATCCTTCTTCTTGCATTTCTGTTTATTATGATTGTTGTCGGCGTATGGGGAATGCGAAAGACATCCACTCTCAATGACTTTTTCCTTGGTGGCCGCTCCTGCGGTCCATGGATGAGCGCATTCGCTTATGGAACAACGTATTTCTCTGCAGTTGTCTTCATCGGATTTGCCGGAAAGCAGGGATGGGGCTTCGGCTTCAACGCCCTCTGGATTGGTATTGGTAACGCAATCCTCGGTGCAACGCTCGCCTGGCTCCTGCTTGCAGCACGCACACGCCGCATGACACAGAACCTTGACACCATGACGATGCCGGAGTTCCTTGAAGCACGCTATGACAGTGACCACATCAAGATGATCGCCGCTGTCCTCATCTTCGTGTTCCTGCTGCCATATTCAGCATCAGTTTTCAAGGGCCTCGGCCATCTGTTCCAGCAGACTTTCCACATCTCATTTGACTTCTCACTCATCATCCTTGTCGGTATTACCGGTCTTTATCTTGTTCTCGGCGGTTACTCCGCAGTTACCGTAACTGACTTCATCCAGGGTTTCATCATGCTTGGCGGTACCATTGCAATGGTCATCGTCATGACTATGAAGGCTGGCGGTCTGAAGGAAGCAATCACGACAGTTTCAACAAACTACGATATCAACGTACCTGCAGCCCAGCAGCCTTCAATCCTGACAATCGCATCCCTCGTCTTCATGACAAGCTTCGGTACCTGGGGTATGCCTCAGATGGTCCAGAAGTTCTACGCTGTAAAGGATGAGAGCGTCATCAAGAAGGCATGCCTCATCACAACGATTTTCGCACTTGTCATTGGTGTTGCAGCTTACTTTACCGGAGTTCTGAGCCACGTCTTCTTTGACCTTGAGTCTGTTCCAAAGCTGGCTTCTGGCGGTATCGACTACGATATGATCATGCCGACACTCATGACGATCTATCTTCCAGAAGGCCTGCTCGCCATCATCATGATTCTCGTTCTGTCAGCTTCCATGTCAACGCTTGCTTCAATGATCCTCGTATCAAGTTCAGCAATCACTGTTGACCTGTACAAGGGCTACCTGCACAAGGATGTAAGCGAAAAGACTTCTGTCGGTATGATGCGCGCACTGTCTGCTCTGTTCATCTTCGTTTCATACGCAATTTCACGCCTGCAGATCGGTTTCATCGTAACGCTCATGTCTCTTTCCTGGGGTGTTCTCTCCGGCGCATTCATGGCTCCGTACATCCTCGGTATTTACAGCAGGAAGATTACAAAGGCAGGTGCCTACGCAGGTCTCTTTGCAGGCTCCGGCTCTGCAATCATTCTGACAATGACGATGGGAGCTGCAAACTCACCGCTCGCTTCATCAATCGCAATGGTCATTCCGTTCATTGTAACGCCGGTTGTCAGCGCTTTCACAAAGAAGCCTGACGATGCCCTGCTGGACAAGGCGTTTGCTAATATCGGAAAAAAACGCGCATAATTCCCTTCTGACTGAGGGGTTGTGTACTACCATACAACGTGAAAAAATGATATACTCCGGATATGTTTTTCCTCTGCAGAATGTGTCTGGAGAGTCACGTCCTGCAGGAAAATGAGGAGTAAATCATGGAAAAGTTTTTCAAACTGAAGGAGCGCGGAACAACAGTTTCTAAGGAAATTGTCGGTGGTATCACAACCTTCCTCGCAATGGCCTACATTCTTGCTTTGAACCCAGATTTCCTGTCTGCTGCAGGATTACCTTGGGAAGGCGTTTTTACAGCAACAGCAATTTCTGCCGGTATTGCAACTCTTGTAATGGCATTCATTGCCAACCTGCCTGTTGCACTTGCATCAGGACTCGGTCTGAATGCATTCTTTGCCTATACAGTAGTTATTGGTATGGGGTATTCTCCATACTTTGCACTGACAGCTATTCTGTTTGAAGGTATCATCTTCATCATTCTGTCTCTCTGCGGTGTCCGTGAAGCCATCATCAAGTCAATTCCAGAAGGACTCAAAAAGGCTGTTGCAGTCGGTATCGGTCTGTTCATCACAATCATCGGTCTTGCAAACGCAGGTGTCTGTGATGGTAATCAGGGTACTTTGATTGGTTTCGTAAAATTCACAAAGGATAATTCACAGGCCCTCCTTGCCATCATCGGTCTGATCATCACCATCGTTCTGTATATCCTTAAGGTTCCTGGATCCGTTCTTATCGGTATTGTTGTAACAACAGTCATCGGTATCATTCCTTACTTCGGAGCAACTGTAATTCCTGCAGATTTCAAGCCGTTCAAGCTGCCGGCAGCTCCGATTTTCTGCAAGTTCGAATTCAATAATGTACTGACAATTGATTTCCTTATTGTCATGATTACGTTCCTGTTCACTGATATGTTCGATACAATCGGTACACTCCTCGGAGTTGCTGAGCAGGGTAACCTGAAGGATGAAAACGGGGATATCATCAACGTACGCGGTGCTCTGCTTGCAGATGCAGTCGGTACTGTAGCCGGTGCATGTCTTGGTACTTCAACTGTTACATCATTCGTTGAATCTTCATCTGGTGTTGCAGCTGGTGCCCGCACAGGTCTTGCTTCTGTTGTAACTGGTATCCTGTTCCTTCTCTCACTGTTCCTGTGGCCTCTGTTCGCACTCATTCCAAGTGCAGCAACAGCTCCTGCACTTATCTTTGTTGGCTTCCTCATGATGAAGTCAGTTGTAGACATCAAGTTTGATGACCCGACAGAAGGTATTCCTGCATTCCTGACAATCATGGCTATGCCATTTGCATACTCTATTGCAGCTGGTATCAGATTCGGTATCGTCTCTTACGTCATCACAAAGTGTGCAGCAAAGAAAGTCAAGGAAATCCCGGTTGTTACCTGGATTCTTGCAGCTATCTTCATTGCATCTTTCGTATTTGATGCTGTAAATGCATAAACTGGTGTTGTCGTCTGTTATGTGACGGGCATACGTTTTTGAAAAGGCCGCGGAAACGTGCGGCCTTTTTTTTATTTAAAAATCGTTTTTTTAGCGTTTTTTTCCTCTTTTTAAGAAGAAATGACTCTTCTTTCAAAGGGAATATGGTGTATTATTACAGCATGGAATCATTGGCTTCCTTTTTCCAGGAAAACGAACAGAAATCAAACGCTTTGCTCAAAAAGGCATTTGTATATTGTCTGGGTGTTCTCGTCATTCTCATAGCTGCCTGTCTTGTGGGGCTTCTTCCTGATATAGACACGCATACGGTTGTTATTATCTGCCTGATTGACACGGCCATTGTGATAATCCTGCTTGCCGTTTTGAAACGCTGGAACAACAGGGGATTCATAAAATATCTCTTTATTTCTGTTCTCTGCATCCTGACCTTTTCCATTGCTATCATTCCGAATATGAGAGTGTATCTGTCGTTCCTCATTCCTCCGCTTTTAAGCATTTTCTTCGTGAACGAACGATTTACCATCACTACCTGTATTTTTTCCGGTCTGACATATGTACTCGCCATTGGTGCCCGCTGTCTTTTTGAAGCTGATGATACGTTCATGACAATGTCCCGGCTCCGCTATTTCTTCGCGTATGGATTCGGTGGCCTTGTTGAGCATGCTATATACAGTTTCATCTTGTTTTATCTGACACGCACAACACGTTCCCTTTTGATGCACAGCTATCTCAGAAAAAAGCGCCTGAATCAGATTCACAATGTTATTCTTGAAGGTTTTGCGAACATTGTTGAATCAAAGGATAAAAGCACAGCTGAGCATATTTCACGTACCAGCCGTTATGTACAGATTATTTGTGAAAAGCTTCAGGAACGGGGTATGTATCCGGATACGGTAAATGATACGACAATTCCTGTCATGATACGCGCTGCTCCTTTCCATGATCTTGGAAAAATCAGCATTTCCGATGACATCCTGAATAAACCAAGTGAACTTGATGGACCTGAATGGCATGCCATGCATCATCATCCGGCGGATGGTGCGCAGTTTATCCTGAAAAATTTCGTCGTGCTTGATGATGATCTTTTTACCAAGACTGCTTCTGAAATGGCATTGTGTCATCATGAACATGTGGATGGAACAGGGTATCCGTTCAAGCTTATTGCAGATGAAATTCCGATAAGCGCCAGAATCATGGCAACTGCGGATATATTTGATGCGCTTGTTTCAAAGCGTGCCTATAAACTTCCCTATTCTATTGATGATGCTTATGTAGAACTGCAAAAGCTTTCGGGAACGACGCTTGATCCGGAGCTTGTCGACTGCATGGTTGCTTCCCGTGATAAAGTAGAACAGGTTTTGAAGGAGTGCTGTTCATGAAAAAAGGTGAAGACTTTACAGAGAGCAACGATTTCTTCAAGAAAAACGAGCGGGAACAGAACCGCGTCGTCATGCGGATTCTGTTTTATACTCCGTTAGCAGGCCTTGCCATGGTTATCGGAGGATTAGCAGGTGTGTTTACCGGATCTCTCAAGATATATCTGACAATGATGATATTGCAGATAATCCAGTCCCTGCTGATGAAGATTTTTTATGTCAGGAATCCTGAACATCCTGCATTAAAGTATTATGTAGTCCTTACTACAGAACTGGGCATTTTTATACTGTCAATTTCAAAAGGCTTTTCTCCATTCATAATCTATGCCATGGCTCCGCTGATAAGCTGCCTCTATTTCAACAGAAACTTCTGCTTCTTTACCTCTGGGGTAAGTTATGTTGCCATGCTGATAAGCATTATTATCAGAGCTATGCCGGACAATCCGCTGGGCGAAGGCCTTTCTTCACTTCAGTGGGGATTGGAGTATGGCATTGGCCTTACGCTTGAGTTTGTCCTTAATATTGGTGTCTTGAATCTTGTAACGATCAGGCATATGGATGTGCTCAATTCAAATCTTGATGCCATAAAGAAATTCCGGGTAACGCAAGATGAGCTCATTACAAGTTATGCGGAACTTATTTCGCGTTCTCATCAGAGCAGGACGGTGTCCATAAAACGCGGACAGGCTGTAGCTGCCATGTTGTGTGAAATACTGGAAGACCATGCTGAGTATCCTCAGCTTAAAGATGAGGATATAGTCAATGCCATTGTGTTGTCATATCCGTTGCATGATATCGGTCTTATAGGTGTTCCTGATGCAATTGTAAAAAAGAACACGACTTTTACTGCTGCTGAAAAAAAAGAATATGAAAGACATGTTGCAATTGGAGAGGAACTTATCAGAAAGAACTTTTACATGTCTGAAAACAGAGAGTTCCTGAAAACTGCCCGTCTTTCTGCCCTGCATCATCATGAACGCTGGGATGGTACAGGATATCCTGAGGGATTGATGGGGCCTGCCATTCCTCTGTGCGCGCGCATTGTCGCCATTGCTGATGAACTTGAACACTGGGTTTCAGGCGATAATCAGAACACCAGCGTTTCTTTTGAGACGGCGCTGCTGCATATCCAGAAACAGGCAGGAACCGCTTTTGATCCCGTTATTGTAGAAGCCCTGCTTTCTTCCCGGATAAGCCTTGAACAGCTATATGCCTGCGCGCAGAGCATTGAGGATGGCGAGGACTGAGACCCCGACATCAGCGAAGACTGCCGCCCACATTCCGGTAAGCCCCGCCGCACTCAGCGCAAGAACCGCGCCCTTTACCAGAAGGGCAAACCAGATATTCTCCCTGACAATAGCCATAGTCCGCCGCGCAAGCTTCACAGAAAGCGCAATCTTTGCCGGGTCGTCATCCATAAGGACGACGTCTGCTGCTTCTATGGCGGCATCACTGCCGAGCGCTCCCATTGCAATGCCGATATCTGCCCTCATAAGCACGGGCGCGTCGTTGATGCCGTCTCCGGTGAAGGCAACCGTGCGCGTTCCAGACCCTGCGCCGGTTGAGTCCGCTTCTGAAAGCAGAGTCTCAATGCAGGCGACCTTGTCCTGAGGGAGCAGACCGCTTTTTACTTCATCCATGCCAAGCGAGCGTGCGGCGGCTTCTGCAGCGGGCGCGTTGTCGCCTGTGAGCAGCACTGTCTTCTGAACGCCAAGCGCTTTCAGCTGCCTGATTGCGTCTGCTGCGCCCGCCTTAATCGTGTCTGAGACGACGATGTGACCAAGATATGCGCCGTCACAGCTGACGTGGACTGTCGTGCCTGTAAGGCATGCTGCCGTGTGCGCCTCTCCTTCGTGCGGATGGCAGATTTCGCAGCGCTCAACGGAAATGCCGCATTCTTTCATGAGTTTTTCGTTGCCGCAGCAGACGGTGTGCCCGTCAATGACAGCGGTAACGCCCTGTCCTGCTTTTTCAGTGACCGCGCCCAGCCTGCCTTCATCAAGGAAACGCGGCATTTCACCTTCAGCTTCTTTCCATGCTTGAACGACTGACTGCGCAACAGGATGCGTTGACCTGCTTTCGGCAAGGGCTGCAAGTTCCAGAAGCTCATCAGCATTTTCACCATGAACTGCCTGAACGCTGAACGTGCCTTTTGTAAGCGTGCCTGTCTTATCAAAAGCTGCAGTTCCAAGACGTGAAAGCGCGTCTATGTAGCTGCTTCCTTTAATCAGGATGCCCTTGCGGGAAGCCGCGCCAATGCCGCCGAAAAACCCGAGCGGAATGGATATGACAAGCGCACACGGGCAGCTTATGACAAGGAATGACAGCGCGCGGTAGACCCATGTTGACCAGGACGCTTTCAAAAGCAGGGGAGGAAGCACTGCCATGAGTACAGCCGCTCCGACTACCGCAGGCGTGTAAATGCGGGCAAACTTAGTGATGAACTTTTCAGCAGGAGCTTTCTGTTCACTTGAATGCTCAACAAGCTCAAGGATTTTCTGGACAGTGCTGTCTTCCGCTTCCTTGGTGACGCGCACTTTTATGAAACCAGACAGATTAAGACAGCCGCTTAAGACAATGCTGCCTTCAGAAGCCTCTCGTGGCAGCGATTCGCCGGTCAGCGCCGCTGTGTTTATCGTCGTGCTTCCCTCAATGATTTCGCCGTCAGAAGGAATCTTCTCTCCGGGGCGTACAATAACGGTGTCTCCCGGATGAACGTCTTCCAGCCTTTTTTCAGTGATGACGCCGCCGTCTCCCTCAACGAAAGCAGTTTCCGGCCGCAGGTTCAGCAGCTCAGAGATGGAGCTTCGTGATTTGCCTTCTGCGTACTCTTCAAAAAACTCGCCAGTCTGGCTGAACAGCATGACAAAGACCGCTTCCGGGTATTCTCCCAGAATGAAGGCCCCGACAGTTGCTGCGGCCATCAGGAAGTTTTCGTCGAGCAGCTCCCCATGGATAAGGCCTTCGGCGGCTTCTTTCAAAACGGAAGTTCCCACCAGAAGGTACGGTACAAGGTACAGCGCGAGCCGGACGAACCAGAGAACCGTCCCCTGGTTCACGCCAGGGGATGAGAGAACCGTCCCCTGGTCCAGCAGGAATTTGTCGACCGCCACAACCGCTGCCAGAAGCCCGGCCGTCACAAGCAGCTTAATCCCCGCACGAGCATTCTCTGCGTTCTCATTCTTCAACATGGTTCATTCCCTGATCAATAATGGTGACGACGTGGTCATCATCGAGTGCGTAATAAATCGTCTTTCCGTCACGGCGGAAACGAACGAGCTTGCTCTGTTTGAGAATCTGCAGCTGATGGCTCACTGCCGACTGCGTCATCCCCAGTTTTTCTGCAATATCTGTGACGCAGAGTTCTGATTCGCGCAGGGCGTACAGAATCTTTATCCGCGTGGTATCTCCGAAGATTTTGAATAAATCAGCCAGGTCATACAGTATTTCGTCTGGCGGCATTGTATCAGTTTGTGACATTAAAACATCCTCACATATGAACAACTGTTCATATAAACAAACATACTGCTCTTTTTTGTTTTTGTCAATAAATAATAAAAAAGCAGATGAAATGGTAAAATTATCCTATATAGTAATCACGTTTACGGTTTATAGTTATACTCAGCCATTAATGTCGGAAAGGAAGAAGTATGGATAATTTAACACGTGTAATTGGCGTCGATAAAGACAAGTGTGTCAGCTGTCATAAGTGCATTGCTGTATGCCCGTCAAAAATGTGCAACGACGGTTCAAAGGACTATGTCGACGTTGATCCCAGACTCTGTATCGGTTGCGGTGCCTGTATTGAGGCTTGCCCTCATGATGCCCGTTTCGGTCTTGATGATACAGAAGCCTTTTTTACAGCTCTGCAGAAAGGTGAGTCTGTTATTGCAATCGTTGCTCCTGCTGCCAGTGCCACATTCCGCGGAAAAGATCTTGAGCTGAACGGATGGCTCAAATCAATCGGCGTAAAAGCGTTTTTCGATGTCAGTTTTGGAGCTGAGCTTACGACTAAGTCGTATGTCGACTATATGCAGAAGAAGAATCCGAAGGTTGTCATTGCACAGCCATGTCCTGCCCTTGTTACCTGGGCAGAGATTTACCGTCCGAATCTTCTGAATTATTTTGCTCCTGTAGACAGCCCTATGGCACACACCATGAAGATGGTGCACAAGTTCTATCCGCAGTATAAGGATTATAGGATAGCCGTCATTTCTCCGTGCTACGGAAAACGCCGTGAGTTTGATGAAATCGGCCTTGGTGATTATAACGTCACGTTCAAATCCCTCGTAAAGCATTTTGAAAAGAACAACATAGACATCAACTGCTTCCCGAAAGTCAAGTACGACAACATTCTTGCCGAGCGCGGAACGCTGTATTCAACTCCGGGAGGACTGACCCGTACGGCTGCCCGCTATATTCCGGGCATTTCCCGCATTACGCGTAAGATTGAAGGACAGCCACATGTTACGCAGTATCTTGTTGAACTGGATAAGATCCTGCAGAAGGGAGAAGAACCTGCCTATAAGCTCATAGACTGTCTGAGCTGCATAGAAGGCTGTAACGGCGGTGCTGGAACAGTTACCGAGAAACAGCTTCTTGATGAGAAGGAAGCCTACGTTGAAGAGCGCAGTGAAGAGCGCAAGACCTACTGGCGCAAGCAGACGTTCATTCCAAGCCCGGCTCACTCGCACAAAAACTATAAGAAACTGCACCGTGCAATAGACAAGTACTGGGACCCGAAGCTTTTTGGCAGAACGTATGTTGACCACAGCGATAACCTCCGGTCAATCATCAAAAATCCTACTAAGGAGCAGATTCAGGAAATCCTTGTTAGAATGGGAAAAACACGCCCTGAGGATCTGGTAAACTGTGGTTCCTGCGGATACAAGACGTGTGAGCAGATGGTTGTTGCCATCTTTAATGGAAAGAACCGGCCTGAAAACTGTCATTTCTTTCGTCTGGACAAAACCCACCAGATGGAAAATGAGTTCAACAAGAACCTGCGTGATACGGTAAAGAACATTACTTCTGCCAGTGTTGAAAAGCTCGGTGAATCGGAAGCGAGTATGTCATCACTGCTTACAGTTACGGACAGCATGGTCAATGTTGTTGAAAGTTCTGCATCCGGCATTGAGGAGATGATCGGCAACATCAACTCCATCGATAAGATTCTTGCCGGTAACGTTGAGCTTGTTCACAACCTTGAGTCTGCGACCCAGATTGGTGAGACGAACCTTGCTGATGTGACGTCAATCGTTGAGAAGATAGAGGAAGGTTCACGCGGCCTGGTTGAGATGAGTAAGGCTATCCAGCAGATTTCTAACCAGACAAACCTGCTCGCCATGAACGCAGCTATTGAGGCTGCTCATGCCGGTGAGTACGGCCAGGGTTTCGCTGTTGTTGCAACTGAAATCAGGAGCCTTGCAGAGACTTCAGGAAAGGAAGCAAAGCAGATTAACGAAGTCCTGAAAGAAATGAAGCGGCAGATTGATACCGCATTCGAAAAGACCATTTCTGCAAAGAGGGAGTTCGGTAACGTCGTCAGTCTGTCTGCACAGGTCAAGGACCAGGAAACTGTCGTCAAGAACGCTATGACAGAGCAGACAGAAGGTGGAAGCCGCCTGCTTGAATCCATTGCAGACATGAAGGAGAGTACGCGTTCACTTGCAGACGCGGCAGACAGACTGCAGACGGTAACACATGCCGTAAAAGAATCTATTGCAAGTCTGGGCGAGATGGATTAAAATTGAATTCCGGAATTCATTATTTCGGAGTTCAAAATGATTACAGTAACCCCCAGAAAGGCACACTCAGCAGATCCTGTCGGTGGCTATTCCTTTTTTCCTTCAGATGAGCAGACGGCCGGGCACAGGCATCTTTCAGCATCAGAAATAGCCATTCTCAAAGAAAACGATAACACATCATCCAGTTCTGACTGGAGCAACATTTTCGTAACGGATGAATTTGATCCGTCCCTCATTCAGGACTGCGATTTCAGCGGAACGGTCGTCATTAACAGACTGCTTGCGTCAACGCTGAAGTATCACGACCTTGAGCTTGAGACAGGCCTCTATCATTCCAAGATAAGCTGCTGTACGTTCGGCGATGATGTTGCCGTGCGCAATGTTACATACCTGAGCAATTACGCCATTGGCAGCCGCGTCATGCTGTTCAACATACAGGAGATGAGCTGTACCAACCACTCAAAGTTCGGTGTCGGCGTCCTTAAGGAAGGCGAACCGGAAGAGAACCGCATCTGGATTGGTGTCGCAAACGAAAATGACGGCCGCCGCATTCTTCCGTTTGAGTCAATGCTTCCGGCTGATGCATTCATGTGGTCTCATTACCGCGACGACCAGAATCTGCTCGACCGCTTTGTGGAACTTACCGAGCATGACAACTCCGGAAAGCTTGATACGCACGGCATTGTTGAAGACGATGTCATAATCAAGAACACGAGTCTTATAAAAGACGCGAAAATCTGCCGCGCCGCATACATAAAAGGAGCTTTCAAGCTGAAGAACATAACGGTCCGCTCTTCGGAAGAGGAACCGTCCCAGATTGGCGAAGGCGTAGAGATGGTCAACGGCATTCTTGGCTTTGGCTCAAAGGTCTTCTATCAGGCGATTGCGGTGCGCTTCGTCATTGGCAGGAACTGCCAGCTGAAGTATGGCGCACGTGTCCTGAACACTGTGCTCGGCGACAACTCAACCGTTTCCTGCTGCGAGCTGCTCAACAACCTGGTGTTCCCGTTCCATGAACAGCACCACAACTCATCGTTCCTCATTGCGTCAACAATCATGGGCCAGAGCAACATTGCCTCAGGCGCAACAATCGGAAGCAACCACAACTCACGCAGCCCTGACGGCGAAATCATTGCAGGACGCGGCTTCTGGCCCGGTCTGTGTTCTGACTTCAAGCACAACAGCAAGTTCGCATCCTTCACGCTGGTGAGCAAGGGCTCATATCAGTGTGAACTGAACATAACGTATCCGTTCTCGCTTGTCTCCATCGACAGCACGGAGCAGGCAATCCACATCATGCCGGCGTACTGGTTCCAGTACAACATGTTCGCCATTGCGCGCAACAACTCAAAGTTCCAGAAACGTGACAAACGCGTCATCAAAGAGCAGCATATCGAGACAGATCCGCTTGCCCCTGATACAATTCAGGAAATCCTTGCAGCGCTTGACCGCATCATCCTTCTTACGGCACATGAACTTGAGGATAACGACAAGTGGTTTGCCCGCGAGGAAAAGGACAGATTCCAGAGTGCAAAGGACTATCTGCACCATAATCCTGAAGCTGACCTCATCCTTAAGGATCACGAGAGCATGAAGCGCTACGGCGCCAAGATCCTGAAGCCTGCCCAGGGATACCGCGAGTACCGGAAAGTTACCAAGTACTTTGCCGTAAAAGCTCTTTCTGCATGGGCTGAACGCGCTGGTGCCGCTTCCCTTGAGAAAGCACATTTTGCTGAAATTGAAAAAATCCCTCTGTATACATCCTGGGTGAATCTTGGCGGACAGGTTATTCCTGAAGAAAAACTCAAGGAGCTTTTTGCAGCCATAAAGGCGGGCAAAATCAACTGCTGGAACGAAGTGCACGCTTTCTATGACGAATGCGACGCATCCTACTGCTGCTGGAAGACACGCTATGCACTGTGGGTTCTTGAGCAGCTGTATTCACGTCCGCTTGCAGAGTTCACGCCTGCTGTATGGAATGATATCCGTGTGGATGTTACTGCAGTGTCTGACTATATGTATGAAAACTCGATTGTCAGCCGTGAAAAGGACTACTCAGACTACTTCCGCTCGATTACGTACAGAAATGAGGAAGAAATGCTCGCTGTTGTCGGCCGTCTGGAAGAGAACAGCTTCCTGAAAGAGCTTAAAAAAACAACAGCCGACTTTGACAGCCGGCTGGAAGTTCTCTTTGAAAAACTGGATAAGTGAATCGGTGCGGAATGTCAGCTGTTCACGCTGACAAGATGCGCTGACTGATCCTGATGCGCATAGATTGAGCGGGCCTTGCTGTACGGATTCCTGAAGTTCTGTACGATGGGCTTTGTCTCAATCAGCCGTTCCTGAATCATTTCCCGGTTCAGCTGATTTTGCATGAGGACGCGTTCCTTAAGCCTGTTAAGCTCATTTTTCAAATCAGGAATGGGGTCTGCTGCTGAAGGAAGTCCGCTTGAAACATATTTCTCTTCATAAAGCTTTTCCATAGGAGAAATGACTTTCTGCAGATTCGCAAGATTTGCGACAAGCTGGTCCTCAAGCTGTGTATGTACGGCAACTTTTTCAGTATCATGTCCTGAGATTGCTGCTGTCTGTTTTTCAAGTACGGAAAGGTATTCCTGAAACTTGTTGCGCTGCTGCTCCAGAAGGGCTCTGTACCGTTTGAGGATTGCAATGCGCTCATCCAGTTCTTCCTGTGAAAGAATAAGTTCCGCCATAATGTCACCCGTTTATATCGATGCTTGAATAACTTTCTGGAGCTGCGACAGGTGCCGTTGTTTCGACAGCTGTATTCCATGCGCCGCACAGACTGCTCATCATGTTGTGGACAGAAACAATCTTTTCCTTGTTGCGGTTGATGTTTGCCTCCAGAAGCTGCTGGTTAAACCACACGTACAATGCCATGAGGTTTTTTGCTATTTCGCCGCCCTTTTCCATATCAAGGGAAACCATCAGTTCTGAGATGATTTCCTGAGTGCGGACGACGCACTTATTGAGCTTTTCTATGTTCTTGGGAGGAATCTTGTCGTCTTCCTGAAAAAGTCCCTCTGCTGACTGCAGCTGGCGGCATGCCTCCTCGTACAACATGATGATGAGTTTGCCCTGACTTGCTGTCTTTACACCAGTCTCTTTATAAGCCGTATATGCGTTTGGATACGCCACGATTATGCCTCCGGAAAATATAGAAAAATATACCTTTCACAATATCGGTTTTTACTGAAAAAACATGAACTGATTTTTACATAAATACTAGACGATATGCTGAAAATTCCGTACTTTTAATTTGAGGTACTTTTTTCATGAGCGATAACGATAAGAAGCCGGATAACGATCCGTTCAACTTTTTCAAACTTTCACCGGAACCCGGCAATAATAATAAAGATGGCAAGAAAAAACTTCCGTTCTGGGCCATCCTCCTGATAATTGTAGGTATTACTACAGTCATCAATATGGTTTTCATGACAAAATCCAGTTCAGATGCAATTCCATTCTCAACATTCCGCCAGATGATTGAAAATGGTCAGATTAATGTCGTTGAGCTGTCTGATACATATTTCTATGGCTATAACAGTGCAACCAGTCTGTCTGATTCCAAAACATTGGGAAGAGTGACATCCTCTTCTTCTCAGTCAGTATATAAAACTGCAGCAATCTATACGGAAGACTTCATCCACCTTCTCGATGAGAAAGGCGTCACGTATAAGGCTGTCGTAAAGCAGAACAACTATCTGCTTGAGTTCATCCTCAACTGGATTCTTCCTATGGGGCTGCTGCTCCTTGTCTGGCGCTTCATCTTCAAGAAGATGGGTGGCGGGCTTGGCGGCGGGCTTTTCTCTGCAGGACAGAGCCGCTCTGCAGCTGTTGAAGAGGGACAGGTAAAGACCCGTTTCTCTGATGTAGCCGGTGTTGATGAAGCAAAGGAAGAACTTGTTGAAGTTGTCGATTTCCTTAAATCACCAAAGAAATACACGGATATCGGCGGTAAGATTCCGAAGGGAGTCCTTCTTGTAGGACCTCCGGGAACAGGAAAGACTCTGCTTGCCCGCGCCGTTGCAGGCGAAGCTGGCGTTCCGTTCTTCCGCATAAGCGGCTCAGACTTCGTCGAGATGTTCGTCGGTGTCGGTGCAAGCCGCGTCCGCGACCTGTTCAAGCAGGCCCGTGAAAAGGCTCCGTGCATCGTCTTCATTGATGAGCTTGATGCCATCGGTAAGAGCCGCGTGAACTCAATCAACGGCGGCAACGATGAGCGTGAGCAGACGCTGAACCAGCTGCTTGTCGAGATGGACGGCTTTGATAACTCAAAGGGCCTTATCCTGCTTGCCGCAACAAACCGCCCGGATGTTCTTGACCCGGCTCTTCTGCGTCCTGGCCGCTTTGACCGCCAGGTTGTCGTAGATCCGCCTGATTCCAAGGGCCGCATCGCCATCCTGAAGATTCATTCCAAGAACGTAAAGATTGGCGGCGACGTCAACTTTGAGTCTGTTGCCCATGCAACAAGCGGATTCTCCGGCGCAGACCTTGCGAACGTGGTCAATGAAGCCGCCCTGCTTGCTGTCCGCGCGGGCCGTAAGCTTGTCACCATGGCAGACTTTGACGAAGCTGTTGAAAAGACCGTTGCCGGTCTTCAGAAAAAGAGCCGTGTCGTCCGCGAAAATGAACGTAAGATCATTGCGTACCATGAGACTGGCCACGCTCTTGCTGCTGCATTCACCCAGGGCGCTGATAAAGTGCACAAGATCTCCATCATTCCGCGCGGAACCCATGCTTTGGGCTATACGCTGCAGGTACCTGATGAAGACCGTTTCCTCTTCACGGAAAAAGACCTGATCAACGAGATAGACACATTCCTTGGCGGCCGCGCTGCTGAGCAGATTATCTTCGGCGAGATTTCAACCGGTGCCGCAAACGACTTGCAGCGTGCCACTGACCTGGTTCGCCGCATGATTACCGATTACGGCATGAGCACAAAGTTCAGGAACGTCGTGCTTTCCCAGCGCGGTTCAGGATATGGCGCCGCAGAGCCAACACTTGTGCGCGAATACTCTGAGGATACGCAGCAGTTCATTGATTCTGAACTGGCACGCATTCTTGCAGAGCGCTATCAGCATGTCATTGAGCTGTTGACTTCAAAGAAAGCGCTGCTTGAATACATTGCGGGCCGTCTGCTTGAAAAGGAAGTCGTTGAAGAAGCTGAATTTGCTGACATCATCAAGGCTGAAGCTCATCTTACAGAACTTCCTCAGGGAGAACAGAAGACTCTTCCTGAAAGTGCGTCTTGACCGACTGAAACAACTCTTTTATTATTGATTTGAGGCTATTTTCTCATGAAAAAAATTTGTGTAAGTATACTTGTGCTTTTTGCAGCATCTTTCATTTTTGCCCAGAGCATTCAGACTGCAAGTGAGTACTTTCAGTCGATTTCAGATTATTATGCCAACATTCAGGATTATGAAGCGAATCTTGTCATAACGACTGCAGCTGGTAAAATGCAGTGTAAGGTTTCCTTCAAACGCCCGAATCTCCTCCGCATGGACTTCTCTGATCCTGATACACAGGTAATCGCCTTCAACGGTGAATTGCTTACCATCTATCTGCCGGGCTCTAATGCCATTCTTCTGCAGAACGTTGCAACGGGAGATGACGCCGGTACTGCTACTGGTGCAAGCCTTGCAACTCCACAGGGACTGACACTCATGAGCAGATACTACTACATTGCCTATGAGTCAGGACAGTCACCGGTTCCTCTTTCAGAAGAATCTGATGAAATGGTCGTTAAATTCATTCTTACAAAGAAGAGTGCTTCAGAAAGTTTCAAAACGTTGAAAGTTGCCATCAATCCGACAATGAAACTTATCCGCAGAATTGAGGCTGTTACGACGGCAAATGAAACTTTTGTATTCGAATTCTCAGGATACAACCTCAATTCGAACATTCCGGATGCCCGGTTTATTTACGATGCTCCGTCATCTGCAAATAACTACAACAACTTCCTGTTTACTGAGTGAGGTTTGAGACATGGAAAGCTTTGGAAAAATCCTGGCAGCAGCTCGTGAACAGAAGAATTACTCAATTGAAGTCGTTTCCCGTGAGACTGCTATTTCACGTCAGTATCTTGAAGCTCTTGAATCTGAACGGCTCGATGTATTTCCCGGAACAACATATATTACAGGATTTCTGAGGAACTATTCAGATTATCTTGGTTGTGACACGCAGTATCTTATCCGGCTGTTCAAGGCAAAGCAGCTTCAGGAGTCTCCAACTCCACCGGAACTGATTAAATTCAAACGCAGAATTCCATGGTGGGTATTCCTCATTATTGCAGTTGTTGTGGTAGGTCTTGGAGTAGGCGGATTTTTCACATATAAGTCAGTCATGGCAAAGCGTGCAGAAGGCAAAACTGTTGTCAATCTGAACAGAATTGATGTCCGTACGTATGTTCTGGGACTTGAGCCTGAGCAGCAGCACGTATATGAAGGGGATATCCTTTGTGTGCCTTTTGTGACCGGAAAAATGAATGTTACCATTGCAAAAACGCTCGGAAGCCTGACTCTCAATACATTTATCGGAAATCAGATTGTTGAGCTCGGTGAAGAACTTGAGCTTGATGTTGATGGAAACGGAAAGCCTGATATATCAGTCTGTGTCATGAATATTTCCAGCAAGGATGCTGATCAGGGTGCGGAAATCCGTATGCGTCTGACGCTGTCTCCGGATCAGGTTGAGATTGCTGATCAGAAAAAGGATGAAACAGATGTTGCCGAAAAGAACAATGCTCAGGTTGTTCTCATAACCGATAACAGAACATATCCGTTTACCCTTACAGGCAGTTTCCGTGGCGCATGTCTGTTCCGCTACCAGGCTGACAGAAACAATGCTGTCGAAGAGTATTACACGAACGGCGATTCTCTGGTAATCAACCCGAGAGACTCACTCAGAATGTGGATGTCTAATGCAAATGCAGTCAAGCTGAATGTTGTCGGAGATACAAAATCCGTGGATATAGAAATCGGTAAATCTGGCGAAGTCGTTGTTGAGGATATCCGCTGGATACGAGATTCCGACGGCACATACAAACTGGTGGTACTGCCAGTTGACTGATACAGACCGTCTTTTTTTTCTTGACCAGCACGGATGTGCTAAGAATCAGGTTGACGGTGAACTGCTCATCGGGCGTCTTCTTGCTATGGGCTGGAAGCGGACCGATGATGCGGAAAATGCCTCTCTCATAATCATTAACACGTGCGGATTCATTGAGTCTGCAAAAACGGAATCCCTCCAGTCGCTCATGGAAGCGCGCGCGGCGTATCCGGAAGCGAAGATTGTGTTCGCCGGATGTCTTGCAGAACGCTACATGGACGCTTTTTCCGATGATTTGCCTGAAGCAGACGCGCTCTTTGGAAACGGTGACCTTTCCCGCTTTGACGACATCGTCAGCGTGCTGTTCGCAGACAAGGCATCAGCCGCTTTCAAGACCACCGGCCGGCCATGCGTCAAACCGCCGCAGGAAGGCGTTTGTGCGGGTCCTCGTCCAGAGTTCCTGAACTTCCCGTCATCCGCGTACGTAAAGATTACTGAAGGATGCAACAACTGCTGCGCGTTCTGCGCCATTCCTGTCATCCGTGGTGAACTGAGAAGCCGGCCCCAGAGCGACATAATCGCTGAAATCAAAGAGCTCCGCGCGCGGGGCGTTTTCGAAATAAACTTAATCGGCCAGGACCTTGCTGCATACGGCCGGGACGGCGTTCCCAAAGGCAAGAGCAACCATCCCTCTTACAGCGAAGAGCCGAGTCCGCTCAAAAAGCTGCTCGAAGAGATAACCGCTCTTCCCGGGGATTTCTGGGTGCGCCTTTTATACATCCACCCGGATCACTTCCCGTTCGACATACTCGACACCATAGCCCGGGACAGCCGCATCCTGCCGTATTTTGACGTACCGTTCCAGAGTGGCAGCAACAACGTGCTTTCAGCCATGAACAGGACCGGAAGCCGTGAAAGCTATGCGGCTCTTGCACAGCGGGTGAGGGAAGCGGGCGCTGTCTTACGCACCACGTTCCTTGCGGGCTTTCCCGGGGAAACTGACGAAGACGCGCGCGAAACTGAAGAGTTCCTGAAGCTTGTACGGCCTGACTGGTCAGGCTGCTTCCCCTACAGCCGCGAGGAAGACACGCCTGCGTACAGCATGAAGAAGCAGGTGAGCCACAAAAAGGCTGCAGAGCGCGCCAGCCGTCTTGAGGAACTGCAGTCTGTAATTACTCAGGAGCGACTTGCGTCTCATGTCGGTAATGAATACAAAGTACTCATTGAAGAAATAATAGATGACCCTGAAAACGATGCGGGCATTGCGCTCGGTCGTTCCTGGTTTCAGGCTCCTGAAGTTGACGGCGCGACAATCGTCCGTTACGAGCTTGATTCTGAGGAACAGAAGGCAGCCGTGCAGCCGGGTAAAGTCGTAAGGGTAAAGGTTCTCGGCGTTTCAGGCGTAGATATAGATACGCTTTTCGTGGGAGCCTGCCATGACGAGTGAGCAGTATTTAAGCGTCCTTAATCCAGAGCAGAAAGCGGCCGTCATGCACGAAGGCTCGCCGCTTCTTATTCTTGCAGGTGCGGGTTCTGGAAAGACTCGTGTCATCACCACCAAGATAGCGTACCTCATTGCTGAAAAGAATATCCGCCCGCAGTCAATTCTTGCAGTCACCTTCACCAAGAAGGCCGCAAAGGAAATGCTTGACCGTGCCGTACAGCTCGAGCCCCGCGCAGATAAAGCCCAGATACGCACGTTCCACTCATTCGGCGCATGGTTCCTTCGCGTGTATGCCGAACAGGCCGGGCTCGACCCGAACTTCACCGTCTACGATGATGACGACATGGTGACGCTGCTTACAAAAGCGATTCCTGACCTGCCCAAGAAAAACGCGAGTCACGTCGCTCACTGCATTTCGCTTGCAAAAGACTACTGCTACGAGCCGGACAATCCGCATCTGGCTGATATAGACCATTCGCCTGAGTTTCCCGAGTATTACGAAGCGTATCAGAAGCGCCTCAGGGAAACGGGAAACGTAGACTTCGGCGACCTCATCATGCTGCCGGTGCTTCTGCTTCAGCAGAACGAGAGAATCCGCACGCAGATGCAGTACCGTTTCCGCGTCATTCTCGTGGATGAGTACCAGGACAGCAACGTTGCCCAGTTCCAGCTGCTGTCGGCGCTCGCTGGTCCTGAAACATACGTCTGCGTCGTCGGTGATGATGACCAGTCCATTTATAAATTCCGCGGTGCTGAAGTACAGAATATCCTGTCTTTTCAGGACCAGTTTCCGGGAACGACACTCATCAAGCTTGAAAGAAACTACCGCTCGGTAGCACCGATTCTGCACGCCGCTGATGTCGTTGTAAGCAATAACAGTGACCGTCTTGGAAAGACACTCAGCGCGGAGCGTGGCGACGGTAAAAAGCCTGTTCTTGCCTTTATCCCCACACAGGATGATGAAGCGCGCTTCGCTGTTGAGCTTATAAAAGCCGCGCACAAAAAAGGCGTGCCGTATGCTGACTGGGCTATCCTGTACAGAACGAACGCGCAATCGCTTTCTTTTGAAACGCTGTTCAACAATAAAAAACTGCCGTACACGATTGTCGGGTCCCTTAAGTTCTGGGAGCGCGAAGAAATAAAGGACGCGCTCTGCTGGCTTTCGTTCATCGCAAATCCGCGCGACGAGATTGCGTTCCGCCGCATTGTGAACAAGCCGGCGCGCGGCATAGGTCCGACCTCGCAGGATAAGATTATTGCAAGACTGCCCGAAACTGCAGTTTCAGAAAGCCTGCTTCCGTCTAAAGGCATTCTTGATGCCTGCCGCCTTGCACTGTCTTCCATGTCCGCGAAGGCGAAGAAGAGCCTCGGCGAGTTTATCGAGCTTATCGAAAAGTACCAGACTGAGCTCGGCATGTACGAGCCGCGTGCGGAAGGCCTTGAAAGCGACGAAGAGCCGGCTGACAAGGATGCGCCGTCTCTTGCGGATGTCCTTGAGCGGCTCATCAAGGAAACGGGACTCATCGAATATCACACGGCACAGGATGAGATTGCGGGAACACAGCGTGTCGCAAACCTTCAGGAACTCTGCAACAGCGCCATCCCATATGCGCCTGACAGGAATGGTCTGCTCGAATATCTGGACCACGTGAATCTTGACCGCACGCTCGAGACGGAGAATGATGAGCAGGTCGACGCAGTTACGCTCATCACGCTGCATAATACAAAAGGACTTGAGTTCCCGCGCGTCATGATTACCGGCCTTGAAGAGGGTATTTTCCCGCGTGCAGAGAAAAGCGCCGAGGAGCTTGAAGAAGAACGCCGCCTGTTTTACGTGGGCATAACACGCGCCCGCGACGAGCTGTACATGACCAGCTGCGGAGTACGCCGCATGTACGGCCGCACCGAATACATGGCAATCAGTCCGTTCCTTAAAGAGCTCGACACTCAGCAGCTTGAAGTAATCGGCAGTATTCCGTCATCTTTCAAGCGCGTCATGCAGGCGCAGCAGCCCGCTTCTGAAAAGCCTGAAGACAATCCTGATGAAGCAGGCTATGTAACAGAAGAAGACATGGAGCTTCTTGAACGCTGGCGGAAAGGGCGCACAGTCTTTCACGACGATTATGGCTATGGCGTGATTGTGAGCGCTAAAGTAAATGAAGACAGCGAATTCATTATTGATGTGCAGTTCCAGTCAGGCGCAACGAAGAAATTCCTTCCCAAGTACCAGGCAAACCGATTAATGATTGCAGAAATATAACAATTCTGCCGATAAGGATTGTGGAGTTCTCTTTTTTTTAAAAAAAGTGAATTACAGTATCGGTATGCTGAAAAAAGTAACAGCCATTATTCTGGCTCTTTTTATTATCAACGTTTCTCTTTTTGCACAGCTTTCAGAAGAAGCAATTGTCGTATCTTCTGTTGAAGAAGAACCTGTTGATAATCTGATTACGCAACATATTAAATGGCGGGAAGTAAATCATGCCCGCGAATATGAAATTGAAGTCCAGCACAAGACAGAAGGCGGATGGATAGATTCTGGTTCCTGGATTACAGAAGAGACGGAATATGATCTCCGCCTTGAAGCAGGTTCTTACCGGTTCAGACTTTCTGCCATAAATGCAATCGGCAGGAAGGGTTCTCCATCTGCATGGGCAGAATTCGATGTCATCGATGAAGAGCAGCCATATCTGCGCGCAGTTCAGAAAAGCGAGAGGTATAATGTTTCTGCAATAGAACGGAGCATCGATGACGAAAACGGCAGGGAAACCATCACAATCCGCGGTGTTCACTGCTTTGGTGAAGGATGCGTTTTTAAGCTGGAACCCTGCACGGATGAAGCTCTTGTTCAGACTTTCAAGGCTTTTGACAGACAGAAGGAAGTTATTCTTCCTGTTGTTGAAAGTGACAGCAGCAGTGGCGTGATAAAGCTTACCGTTGACTGGAGCATGATTGCCGCCGGTTTCTATAATCTCACTGTTACCAATAGTGTGGGATTGACTGATTCCCTTCCTGTGCTCATGCTTCCTGATAAGCAGCCGGTGCTGGTCAGCAAAGATACTGCCTACGATGATATCATGCAGGCAGATTTCCTTGATGCGGCTTCAGGACTGACAAAGCTTTCGTTTGATGCAAGTGCTATACAGCAGGATTCAGCATACGGGCTTGTTCCTGTCAGTAATGCAGAAAACGAGTATCCTTTTGAAACAAGTTTTGGCCGTGTCAGACAGGATGCTTCCCTGAACTCATATGATGATGGTGTTCTTTCACTTAATGTCAATGCTTCTCTTTTGAAGTCAGGCTGGTATGATGTCATAGCAGAAACTCCCGGAGTAGAAACCGGAACGCAGCGTATTTTTGTGCAGACAGACATGACTCCTGGTTCCATCCCTGAAATAAAGAGTATTTCCACAAAGTTCAATACTGACAGAAGAAGTGCGACTTTTACCGTCAAACTGGACGAACCTTTCTTTTCAGAGGGAAATGATAATCAGCTGAAACTGTCCCTTGTTTCTGAAAAGAATGAGTATGGCGAGTTTACCAGGAATATCCTGAGGCAGACGTCTGTTGCCAGAAACGGAAAATCCGCTGATTTTGAGATAATGGCTTCATCCGTATACTGTGGCATTAATGCGCTTATGTTTGAAACACCGGATGGCATGAGGCTTTCATTTATAACCATAAAATCTGATTATAAGACTGAAGAAACTGAACTGTCAGATCTTGAGATACGGGAATGCTTCCTTCGTGCTCCTTCAGATACAGAACTTACTGCCCGTGAGGAACGTTTTGCCAGGAACGGTGCGGGAGGTGCCAAATATGCAGAGTATCTGCCTGCCTTCCAGAGTCCCTATGGAAAATGGTATATTCCTCCTTCCGGCCGTTTCCCGGGAAAAATGGAGGAAATTGAATCCGGCCTGAGTTTTTCTGTAGTTAACAATGTGGAAAAAACCCCTTATGAAATCAACTATCTCTTGAGGGATGAAGAGACGCTCAACATGCTTTGTGATTCAGAAGGAATCAGCTTCCAGAGCATGATAACCAACCGCAACAACGGATGGACAAAATGGTATCTCGACATACACACATCAGAAGGGGATGTTTCAATAACCATTCCCCGCACTTACAGGCAGCTGACCCAGACAGTCGTTATCTGGGCCGACTATCAGATTAATCCAGAAACAATTCTGGAATTGTCATTCCGGGTGCATGCTAAGTATCCTGAAGCAAGCGGATGGGAAAACACCCTTGAAATATATGAGGCAAAGACCTATTCAAGTTCTGAGCCTTTCGAAGAACTCAGGCTTAAAATACCGCACACCCTTTCAAAAGCAGGTGTTCTGGCTGCATTCTATTTAGATTCTGATGACCAGGACTCTTCTGACGGATACACATCTTTACCGGATGACAGAGTGGATGACATTATCTTCCCTTCACACATCTATCTGAATGTGTTTGATACGCGCTGGCTTTCTGTAAATGCGACATATATTCCTGAAGGATGGGGATCTCACGCAATGATTGGCGGTGAGTTAACTCTTGCCATTCCGAATGACTGGTTTGAGCCGTATGTTGGCGCTGGAATCATGTTTGGAAAAGACTCCCGCTGGGAACCGCTTTTTGCTGGTGTTGTACTGTTTAATTGGGTGAATGTCCGCTGGACTTATATGCAGAAGGCAACAACATTGGCTGCAGCAGGCCTTGTATCTCCGGATTCTGCAAATGCAGACAATGTTGCGTGGAAGGGGCATAACTGGCTGGAAGTTGGTATAGAGGTTCCGCTCAGAAAAACGAAGGGAGAATTCATAAAAGCATCTTTGGAAGAAGATGAGAAAACGCCAGTGTTCTTCACAGACCTTCTTATCAATACTGCTGTTTATAGCGATGAAGATCTGGATGAGGGTGCGTATCTGAAAACGCTGCCAGATTTCAGTTTTGGTTGCCGCGTTGTCAATTTGAAATATATGGCTCTGGATGTAACTGCCGGAACGCATAACTTTATGCTTGGTGATGAACTGTCTTTGGGTTCTTATGATTTTGCAGGTGGTCTGAAATTCAAGCTGCCTTTGTTCAATGAATCATTTACTCCATATATTGGGGTTGATTACGGCTATCTGCTTCATCAGGATGATGATGAAGACAGTATGTATTTCTCTTCAAAGGCGGGAATCAAGTTCGGAAAACATGTATCGCTGAGTATAAACAGCAGGTTCCCTGAATCTAGTTGGGATCGTACATGGGAGCTTATAGAAGTAGCTCCTTTGCTGGCCCCGGTAACTTGTGTGATGAGCTGTACTGACTGGCGGCTCGATTTAGAGATATCAATTCCTTTGCGTGATAAATAACAGGAGAATATAAAGTGGAAGACAAAAGACAGCAAAAAGTAAAGTTCCCTATCCGCGTTAAACTTGGACTCATTTTTTCTACGCTCATCGTTATTGTACTGTGCGTTACGACGTACATGGTCTCAACGCTTGTCAGAAATGATGAACGCATCAAGGCTGAGGAGACAAACCATACCATTAACGGACGTACTGCTGTCGTCGTCCAGACAAAACTTGAAGCTGTGGAAAATGCTTCAAAGAGCTATCTTGAAGTTCTTTCCCTTTCTTCCCAGAAAAGCTGGAGTGCCCTTTTTGATGCATTCTGTGCAGAAAATCCTGATACCGTTTTCTTGTGGTCTCCTGCTGCTGGTGCACAGGTAAGCAGTTCTTTTGCCCAGAATCATGCAAATACAGACACTCTCATCGGCAACTGGCTTTCAGAAAACAAAACCGAAGCGATGCTGGAAGTCCTTTCTTCTCAGACAGAGTCAATTTATAACGTTTCAAGTCTGTTCAACAGTCCGGTACTCTGCATCGCTTTCCCTTATGGACTTGAAGGGGAAGAAATCTGTCTGGCTGGTTTTTCTGCAAATGATCTTGTGGAAACCATGACGACAGGCTCGTACAACACGTCGTTTCTGCTTGATGAAAGTGGCAATGTCCTCATCCATTCAGATATAGACAAGGCAATAAATGGAGAGAACTTCTCTGTACTTACAGTTGTACAGGAGGCTTTTAACGGCGGAACGCAGAACGTTCAGCTGCTGGGCGCCGATGAAAATGATGAAAACTGCTTCTTTGCCTTCTATAAGCTTGATGCATATGGCATTTATGCAGTTACAAAAGAGTCTGAAGCTCTCGTTTTTGAGACAATCAACAGGACGACTTACCGCATCATCCTCATATCGATTGCGGCCTGGCTCCTTTCAATCATCCTCATCAGATATTTCAGTAAGACAATTACGCACCCTGTAGAAACGCTTGTTGGTGCGTCTCAGGATATTCAGGAAGGAAACTTCATCCTGAACATCAAGCCTAAATCAAAGGATGAGCTTGGTCTTCTGACTGAAAGCTTCGTAAAGATGGGTAAGGGACTTGCAGAACGTGAACGCCTGAAGACCACGTTCAGTAAGTTTACGAACAAGACCATTGCCGAGCGCGCCATGAACGGTGAGCTTAACCTTGGCGGTGAGAACAGGAAGGCAACAATCTTCTTCTCGGACATCCGCTCGTTCACGGCTATTTCTGAAAAACTGAAACCGCAGGAAGTTGTTGAGTTCCTGAACGATTACATGACGCGCATGGTTGAGTGTGTAAACAAGACAGGTGGCGTCGTTGACAAATACATCGGTGACGCCATCATGTGCGTCTGGGGTGCTCCTGAATCTGCGGGAAGTCCGGCAGGCGACGCTCTGTGCTGCGTCATGTCCGCTCTTATGATGCGTTCTGCACTTATCCGCTTTAACCAGAGCCGTGACGGAAGCGATAAACAGCCGATCCTGCATATCGGTTGCGGTATCAACACCGGTGATGTCATTGCCGGTCAGATTGGTTCAAGTGAACGTATGGAATATACGGTTATAGGAGATGCAGTAAACCTTGCAAGCCGTACCGAGGCGCTCAACAAACCGTTCCATACAGATATCCTTATTACTGAAAATACCTATAAGCTCATCAAGAAATATGTCATTGTCGAAGAAATGCCTTCGGTTCATGTCAAAGGAAAGAGTGAGCCTGTGAAGATATTTGCTGTTGTCAACAGAATTGGTGCTCCGGGACCAAAAACCATGGCTGAGGTGCGGAAACTCCTCAAGGTTGACGCTCCGGATTTAAGTGGTGTAAATACCGATGAAGAAGAGAAGAAGTACAAGATTAATTAACGCAGGAGATGTCCTGATTACACTCGTTTGTCTCATCGGCATTGCTGTTGCCCTGTATCTGTTCTGGACGGATATGAACGTATCGCTTTCCAAACAGGACGAAGAACCTGTTGCTGTCGTCTATTTCAAGCAGAATACAGTCCAGCGGCGTTTTGTTGACAGAAACCTCTGGGAACGCGTTCAGGAATCAGCTCCTGTGTATGATGGTGACCGTATCCGTACGTCAGAATTGTCGGAAGCTGTTACCGTCTTTAAGGATGGAACACAGATTGAAGTCCATGAGAATACGCTTATCCAGATATACAAGCAGAAAGACAGAGCCGCTGTTGATTTCGTAAGTGGTGCTATTACTGCTGCAGTTGCAGGTCTTGAGGGCTCTGAAGCGGAAGCAGCTCCGCTCCTCATTAAGACAGGCTCAAAGGTTGTCGAACTCGATTCTGGTGCTGCAGCTTCCATTGCAGCTCCTGTTTTCTCCGCGGCTCCATCCGGTTCTGCAGAGAAAGCGGAAGCAGTCGCCATTACGGTTACGAAAGGTTCTGCCGCAGTTCGTGAGGCAAGGCAGGATGATGGATATAAAGAAAAGGCTACCGCAGCCTCTGTGGCTCAGGTTGTCCAGAATTCCATCAGTGACCTTGGAGCAACTGCACGACAGGCAATTTCTGCGGTAACAGTCGTCACTGAACCAGCTGAGCAGGAAGAAGAGTCTGTTCCTGAAGAACCGCAGGTTATTCAGGCGGGTGAGGTTAGCGTCGTAAAGACTGCAGAGTCTGAGCCTTCTGAAGAATCTGAGGATGAGAATACGACTGCCGGACGGACTGCGCTTGCTTCGAGAAGCGCAACGCTCTATCTGCCGTTAAGCAGTACATCCATCCGTCTTGAAGAAGGTGTCATGCCGCTTATCAGGGCTCAGTGGGAATCAAACGCTGATTTGATGTTTGAGTTCGCACGGGACGCATCTTTCTCTGAAATTCTGTTCTCCAGAACGTACCTTTCTTATGAAACACAGGCGTATATCTCACTTGAGGACTATGCTGAAGTAGGAACGCTTTTCTGGCGTGCCTGCTTTGCAGATGAGCCTGATTCCATATTTGCACTTGGAGCTGTCCTGCTTCAGGAACCTCCGAAAGAATCTGTTGAGGATATGCTTAATCGTATTCTTACCGAAGAGGAATCTGTTCCTGTAAAGGATGAGCCTGATCCTCAGGAAGAAGCCATAAAAGCAGAAGCTGTCAGAAAAGAGGAAGAAGAACGTCGTGCCCGTGAAGAGGCTGCCCGTCTTGATGCCCAGCGTGCAGAAGAGGCCCGCCTTGAAGCCGAGCGTCAGGCTGCAGCAGAAGCAGAAAGAATTGAAGCTGAGCGTCTGGCTGCCGAGAAGGCGGAGGCGGAACGTGCCGCTGCAGAAAAAGCTGAACAGGAGCGTCTTGAGGCTGAACGCGCCGCCGCTGCCCGTGCTGCTGAAGAACGCCGTCTTGCCGCCGCCCGTGCTGCAGAAGAAAAGGCAGCTGCAGAGCGGGCTGCTCAGGAAGAAGCCGAGCGCCGTGCCCGTGAAGAAGCCGCCCGTCTTGAAGCGCAGCGTGCAGAAGAGGCCCGCCTTGAAGCCGAGCGTCAGGCAGCCGCAGAAAAAGCTGCTGAAGAGGCTCGTATTGCTGCTGAAAAGGAAGCAGAAGAGCAGCGTATTGCAGCTGAGAAGGCGGCTCGTGAGGAAGCTGAGCGTATTGCCCGTGAAGAAGCTGCCCGCATTGAGGCTGCCCGCCAGGCATTTGCTTCTTCCAGTACGACATTGCGCGACCCGTTCAGTGGCAAAGTCCTTGATGATGCATTCTTTGATACAAACCGCAGCCTGACGTTCTCCTGGACGCCAATTACAGATGCTGTTTCCTATGAACTTGTCGTCAAGCAGAAAGGCGGACTTATTTCAAGGACAGTCCTCGATAAAAATGTCAGCAGTACTTCATATACAATGCGGTCGCTTTCAGATCTTGATGAGGGTGAGTTTGAGTGGACGGTAACCGGAAAAATGGCTGACGGAACAAGAAGTCTGGCAGCTTCATCAACATTCAGTGTCAAACTTGAACCGCTCGAAAGCGTAGAACTTGATACATCAGATCTGTTCTTCAGATAAGCTTTTTCCGCTTTGCTCCTTGCAGTCGACATTTTCCCTCTTTTCGGCTAAAATGTGTGTGTATATTGGGCTCATTGTCTTCGTTTGATGATGGCTCAGAATCCCACAGAGGTTATCATGGCCGACAAAAAGATTATTGATGAAAAGACGCTTGACGCTCTTTTGCAGCTTTCAAGGCTTTCTCCTGAAAGCACCAACATGGAAGTGCTCAAGGCTCAGGTAAACCAGATTGCAGAATACTTTGACATCCTGTCACAGTACGATGACAGTGAAAATCCATACGATGCATATCCTTCAACAAAAGCAGAAGTCCTGCGCGACGATTCAGTCGTTCAGGGACTTGAGATTCCTGATGTGCGCAAGATGACGCCTGAGTTCATGGACGGCTACTTCCGTGTACCTAAGGTTCTTGGGGAGGGTGCATAATGACCGTTTCAGAAGCACGCGAAGGCCTTTTCGAAGGCTCACTCACAAGCGCAGCGCTTGTTAAGAAGACCATAGACGAGTTCGAGGCAGACCAGAAGTCAGCACTTCCGATGAACGCCTTCCTCGAAATTTACGCTGATGTTGCCGACGCCGCCGCAAAAGCAGATGCTGAAATTGCAGAAGCACGCGCTGCAGGCGAAACCGCCCTCGACAAGCTGTTTGAGGAAAAGCCGCTTATCGGTATTCCGTTTGCCGTAAAGGACAACATCTCCGTAAAGGGAAAGAAACTTACCTGCTCAAGCCACATTCTTGACGGCTATGTAGCACCATATAACGCAACCGTAATCGCACGCCTTACCGCAGCCGGTGCAATCCCGGTAGGCCGCTGCAACCAGGATGAGTTCGCAATGGGCTCCTCAACTGAGTACTCAAGCTACGGTCCTACACGCAACCCGCTCAACAGAAAGTACGTTTCTGGCGGTTCTTCCGGTGGCCCTGCAGCTGTCGTCGCCGCAAACCAGGCGCTGTTCAGTCTTGGTACTGAAACCGGTGGCTCTGTCCGCCTGCCGGCAAGCTACTGCGGTATCTACGGACTTAAGCCGACATACGGCGTTTTGAGCCGCTGGGGCGTTGTCGCTTACGGAAGCTCTCTTGACCAGGTCGGCATCTTCGGAAAGACACCTGCCGACATTGCACTGCCGCTTTCAATCATGGCAGGCGAAGACTTCTACGATGACACTTCTGCCGACCTGCCAGACGCCGCTGCCCTCCGCGCGGAGACTGTTGGCGGCGAACTTGCTGCCATGACAGATGAAGGTTTTGCTTCAATGAAGGTCGCCATTCCGCGCCAGTTCCTTGAGACAAAGGGACTGGACCCTGAAGTCGGAAAAATCTTTGAAGAGACTAAGCAGTGGTTCATCAAGAAGGGCGCAACGGTCGATGTCGTTGACGTTCCTGTCCTTGATGCATCTCTTGCCTGCTATTACGTCATTGCATTCAGCGAAGTTGCAAGTAACCTTTCCCGCTTCGACGGCATCCGTTACGGAAACCGCCAGGACCCGGGCGAGGGCTACGACGAGCTGTACATCAAGACAAGAAGCGAAGGCTTCGGTCCTGAAGTAAAGAGACGTATCATAATCGGTAACTACGTTCTGTCTGAGCAGTTCTCAGGCACCTGCTATAAAAAGGCAATGAGTGTCCGCGCCCGCATGCAGCGCGACATCCAGAAGCTGTACGAAACATACGATCTGATTATCTGCCCGGTCTGTCCTACTGCTGCCTTCAAGCTCGGCCAGAAAGTCGATGATCCTATGGAAATGTATCTGTCTGATATGTTCCTCACGTTCGTCAACCTTGCACGCATCTGCTCCATCAGCGTTCCTGCAGGCTTCAAGAGCCCGGATGAAGATGGCACAAAGATGCCGGTCGGTGTTCAGTTTGCCGGCCCGATGTTCGGCGAGGCAAAGATTCTTTCCGTGGCTCAGGCCTGGGAAGAAGACCATCCTGGCATTGCAACAGGAATGGAGGACTAAAAGATGATTGAAAAATACAGAATTGTTATAGGATGCGAAATCCACTGCCAGCTGACTACAAAGACAAAGGCCTTCTGTGCCTGTGAAAACCGCTACGGCGGCATGCCTGACACACGCGTCTGCCCTGTCTGTCTCGGTCTTCCGGGAGCTATGCCGCGCATCAGCAAGGGCTATGTTGAAATGGGCGTTGTCGCCGGTACTGCCCTTAACTGCGCAATCTCACGGTTCGCCAAGTTCGACCGCAAGCACTACTTCTATCCTGACCTTGCAAAAGGCTATCAGATTACCCAGTACGATATTCCGCTCTGCAAGGACGGTCACGTCGACCTGCCATACGCAAAGCTTCCTGAAGCAAGCCAGAAGGGCGGCGAGATGTACTGTGACAAGAACTTTGCCGGCGGCGACAATGATGTTGACGGCCAGTACAAGAGAGTACGCGTAGAGAGAATCCACCTTGAGGAAGACGTTGGTAAGTCACTGCACCTTGAGGGCAAGTACAGTTACATCGACTACAACCGCTGCGGAACTCCGCTTATCGAAATCGTCACCAAGCCTGATATGAACAGCCCTGAAGAAGCGGCCCTGTTCATGGAGACAGCCCAGGAAATCCTGCGGTATGTCGGCGTTACAAACGGTAACCTTGAAGAAGGTAACATGCGCTGTGACGCAAACATCAACCTGACAGTCTGGGAAGACGGCAAGGAATACCACACACCAATTTCTGAAATCAAGAACCTGAACTCATTCCGCTCAATCAAGGAAGCATGCTGGTACGAAGCAAAGCGCCAGCTTGAAGAGTTCCAGAACGACCGCCAGCCGTTCGACCCTGGATTCAAGAACACCATGGGATGGAACGAGGTTGAAGGAAAGACAGTCATTCAGCGTACAAAGAACTCTTTCGTTGACTACCGCTTCGTTGTTGAGCCTGATATCAAGCCGTTCGTGCTTTCTGAAGAGTTCATTACCCGCGAAGCTTCAAAGGTTACTGAGCTTCCTGAGCAGAAGAGACAGCGCCTTAAGAAGGACTTTGGGCTTTCAGACTTCGACGTCGAGACAATCACATCAAGCCGTGCTCTTGCCGAATGGTTCGAGGCAGCTGCTGCAAAGTCAAAGGATGTGAAGAAGACGGCAAACCTTATTCTGGCTGAGCTGCTCGCCGTCCTGAATGAAAAAGAAGAAACGGTTGCTGACCTTAAGATTACGCCTGAGCACATCGCCCAGCTTTCAAATGCTGCTTCTGAAGGAAAGATCACCAGTAAGCAGGTTAAGGAAGTATTTGCCGAGATGATGGAGACAGCCAAGTATCCTGATGACATCATCAAGGAAAAGGGAATGGTTGTCGTAACTGATACAGGCGCAATTGCAGGCTTCGTAAAGCAGGTAATTGAGGGTAATCCTAAGGCTGTAGCTGACTACAAGAGCGGCAAGACAAACGTTGTCGGCTGGCTTATGGGTCAGGTCATGAAACTCAGTGGCGGTAAGGCTAATCCTAAGGCTGCAACTGAGCTCCTTAAGGCAGAACTGGAGAAGCTTTGAGCATGAATCAGGGCGAAGCCTGGCTCAGCGGCGAACTTGCAAAGCTGTATGGCTTTGTGCGCCGCGCCCGTGGCTGCTATCTTTACACTGAAAAAGGCGTGCGCCTTACAGACTGCTTCCTCGATGGCGGCCGTGCCCTGCTTGGCTGGGACGGCGGAAAAGCCCGCACAGCATTCAAGGACACGCTTGAACGCGGCGCCACAGGCTCATACGATGCCGGCATGACAAGCCGCGCCGTCACCGCAGTGAAGAAGCTGCTGCCCGCTGAATACAGCATCATCCGCTTTTACAGCCGGGAACGCGCCCGTCTGATCGACTTGAAAAGCGCATTCTCTTTCGCAGCAAAAGGCGCACCGGTGCAGCTTTCAAAAGCAGTAACCGTACTGCCGTTCCTTGATATAACAGCAACCACTCAGCCGAAGGTCACCGGCTATGACAGCGTGACAGTCGTGCATCCGGAAACAGGCGCGTTCGCGTCCCAGCCGGATGTCGTGCGCCTCGTCGCCCCGTTCCCGTACGCGGGCGCACCAGACGTGTACGCTTTCCGCGCGTCGCTTTTCGCGGGTGATTCGCTTTCAGAAGCTGAGTGCGCAGACAAGGCATCAGCCGCTGAGAAGGCAGCGCGCGCCGCGCTTCCTGATAGCGACGTCATGCCATCAGCATTGCTTGCAGCTTTTGCACGCGCGTTCGCTGACTTAAAGCTTGCTCTTGGCGAGCGCACCGAAGCAGAGTTCGCTTCATTCACACGCCAGCTTTCACCCGTGTTTGAGAGAAAAGCGTGCTATCTCTATCCGAAAGTTACGCGCGAAGCATATCCTGCGTTCGTGCTCGCATGTCTTGAAAGAGGCGTGGTCATATCCCCTGATTACGACCAGCCGTCAGTCGTGCCATACAAGGCAAATGACGGCGACCTGAAGAAAATAGCCGCCGCGTACACCGCAGTTACGGAGGGAACCGATGCCGTCAGGTGAAATCATTATGTTCATAGTGAAACTCGTTTTGGGCGGCGTTGCTGCGTTCCTCGCAATTCTGCTCTGGTCAAAGACGCGCGATATTGCCTGGATGAGCCTTGTCGCCGGCACCGTCACCAGTTACGCAGGCATCGTCTATGAAATGATGGACAGTTTCGGCATTTTCCCGTCAAAAGGCATCGAAGTATACGGCATCCCGCTCGTAGAACTCTTCTTCGCCGTCATCCCCACCTTCTTCTACATCCTCGCCTTCATCATGATGCTCGCCCGCGTCCGTAAGCACGGATAAGAGGCGGGAACGTTTCTTTTACAAGTAATCAATGCTATGTTATTATTGATGCTGTGTGTGCATCATTTTATCCGGACAGATATGATGGATAAATGTATTATTACGGATACTGAGAAAACAGTGCTATGTGCATACGTCATTGCGTGATATTAACTGGAGAATAGAATGGGATATGATGCTTACGTTAGATGCAATTGTTTTAAGGAAGGTAAAGCTAAACCTTTTAAATATATACAATATGTAAAAGAATACACTGAATATCTTGAACTGGAACTACCAGATGAAATAAAGAAAAACACCGAATTAGCTGACAAAATTGAACAGGATTTTTATGATTGGCAAGAGTCAGCATGTGAACATGAAGACATGGAAATTGTATCTGAAAGAATTGCAAATATATCAGGGATGGGTGCTTTAAGGTTTGCCATAGAATGTTGCGGTGGAGAAAAAGAATTTCCAACTTTAGCTACTCAATTACCTGAATGTAATGGCGGGTTTATGCCCGTAGAATTAAATGAAAGTTTTCGAAAAGATTTAGAAGCATTTATCGAAAAATCTTTCACTGTTTTTTATTTTAAAAATTCTTGTGCCAATTCATGGTCCGTTAGTTGGTCTTGTGCATGTGAAAATATAGATACATTATTATGCGAAAAAGATGATACAAAAATGTATGTAAAAAATGATATTTTCAGAATAGAAAAAAACGGGCAAATTATTTTTCAATCTTCAAAATTCACTATAGATCGAATAATTAATCGAAGAATCATTTTTTCTGATAAAGCTCAGAAAGTCGAAACTTCCTTCATATTTAACTTAAAGTTATTTGAAAAAGGAAACAGGCAACGAATGTATTTTGAATCAGAAGTATTACATAATAGAATAGAGTTCGAAGGTATATATCAAACCTTTCTAAGGTTGTTAGATGCATCAGATAAAACAGGAAATCCAATTTGTTGGAGCTGAAATAACACATAACACAGTGTTCAAAGCCGATGTCGCTACGCGCCACGATTTAAAACAATGTTATATGGACGCCCGCACTAGTGCGCTTGATTAAGAAGGAAAAGAAATGGAAAACAGACCTTATCAAAGAAAAGGAGTAAGTTCGAATACCCAAGCAGGCAAAGATTTTGAAAATAAAATTTTATTTTTTTTAGAAAATAATGGAATTTCTGTAGAGACTCAAACAAAAGTTGAAATTGGAATAAATGCAAAAAAAGAACATGCATTTGATTTTGGAAATAATTCTATTCTTGTCGAATGTAAATCGCAGACTTGGACAGAGACAGGCAA
>JAGHRS010000072.1 GCA_018066285.1 Candidatus Treponema caballi | reverse complement strand
TGAACTGACCCCATAAAGTTGGACACTTTATGGAGGTTGGTTTATGTTGTTTGTCAGTCATTATCCGATTGACTTAAAGTTGAAAGTACTTTCAGAATATGAGCAAGGGACTTGTGGTTATAAATACCTTGCCAGAAAGTATGGTTTAACAAGAGATATTGTCCGGCATTGGGTTTTATCAGCAAAGTCCAAAGGGATGTTGCAAGTGATGGATTCAGAACCGGAAGATTCAGAAGAAAAGGACATTGAGTATTACAAAGCGGAAGCAGCCTATTGGAAGGCATATGCCAAAAAGATAGAGCAGATAAAGTTTCCGGAAAATAAAAAAAAACAGCAGTCGAAGCAATCAAGGAATTGCAGCAGAGAGGATTCAAAGTAAATCAGCTCTGTAAGATTGCCGGAATAAGAAGACCGACTTTTTATTACCAGAGGGAAAACACAAGAAAATACGACAAAGACCTTGCAACCCTTGAAGTGATAAAGAGCCTTCCCGAACAGGAACTGAGATATGCAGGAGCGAAAGCAAAGGCACAGTACCTGAAACAGCGGGGAATAACAGTGAACCACAAACGGATTCTGAGGGTGTCAAACCATTTCGGGATTCATGTGGAGAACAGAGTCAGGAAGTTTCCTGCGGGATATTATCTGACTCTGAAGCAGAATGAAACAGACCTGCCGAAGAATCTTCTGAACAGGGAATTTTCAGCCAGCAAGCCATTGAAAAAGCTTGTGACTGACATTTCCTATTTTAAGACAAGAAACGGCTGGTTATATCTCAGTGCTGTACTTGATTTATACAACAATGAGATTCTGTGCTTCAAAATGTCAGACCGTTTTGACACCAGACTTGCTGCAGACACCTTGAACTGTCTTTGTGAAAAGCATGCCGTGTCTGGAGCACTGATTCATTCTGACCAGGGATGTACATACACAGCAGCAGAATACCGTTCTCTGCTGAAGGAGAAAGGCCTTGTACAGAGCATGAGCCGGCGAGGTAACTGCTGGGACAATGCCTGTATTGAGCATTTCTTTGGAACTGTGAAAGTAGAGTCAGGCTATTACGAAACGTTGAAGCATGGCTTGCTTTCTTACAGAGAGATGGAAGAACTGATAACAGGGTTTATTCAGTTCTATAACACTGAACGCATACAGAAAAAACTAGGCTGGAATTCACCGTTGAATTTCAGCCTGAAATGTGCGTAGTATTGTCTAAAAAAATGGGGTCAGTTCACTCCGCAGCGTAGCGAGAAGGCTGGAGCGATAGCAGACCCCCGAAAAGCCCGACCGTTTGCCTGCAAATGGGAACGTCTAAATAAGTTTCTGAATCAAGTTTAGAATGACGAACAGGAGACACAATAAATGCCAGAAATTACTAAACCCGAAAATGACAAATTATATTCTCAAATTTCTGCGATACTTTCGGAAAGCAGAAAGTTTGTTGTAAATACCGTAAATACCGCAATGGTAAAGACTTATTTTGAAATCGGGCGGCTCATTGTTGAAAACGAACAGAACGGAAAGAATCGTGCTGAATACGGCAAGGAAACTTTAAAGAATCTTTCTGAACGGCTTACTAAAGATTTTGGAAAAGGTTTTTCTGTTACAAATCTAAAACAGATGAGGGATTTTTATCAGACATATCAAATTGGTCAGACACTGTCTGACGAATTCAATTTGAGCTGGTCGCATTATCTTTTTCTTATGAGAATTGATAATCCTGAAGAGCGAAACTTTTATGAAATCGAAAGTAAAAAATCTAACTGGAGTTTGCGGGAACTAAGACGACAGTTTGATTCAGCTCTTTATGAAAGACTTGCTTTGAGTAAAGATAAAGAATCTGTAAAGGAACTTTCTCAAAAAGGAATTATTGTTTCAAAACCAGAAGATATTGTGAAAGATCCTTACATTTTGGAGTTTCTCGGTTTGCCAGAGCAAGTTGAATATTCAGAATCTGAACTCGAAAATCGACTTATTGATAAGCTTGAAAAATTTTTACTTGAGCTTGGAAAAGGTTATACTTTTGTAGGTCGGCAAGTCCGATTCACTTTTGATGAAGAACATTATCGTGTTGATTTGGTTTTCTATAATCGTTTATTGCAATGCTTTGTTTTGATTGATTTGAAAATTGGAAAATTGACTCATCAAGACCTAGGGCAAATGCAGATGTATGTGAATTACTATGACCGTTTTGTAAAACTTGAACACGAAAACAAGACAATCGGAATTGTTCTTTGTAAAAATAAAAACGATTCACTTGTAGAAATTACTTTGCCTGAAAATAATACTCAAATTTTTGCAAGTAAATATCAGACAGTATTGCCTGATAAAAATGAATTGATAAAGTTATTGGAAGAAAAATAATCTCGCGTTAGGGATTGTAGGGGCGCGGAGCGGCCACCGCAGCGTAGCGAGGAGGCTGGAGCGACAGCGGAACCCCGAAAAGCCCGACGTAGCGAGTTTGCAAAGCAAACTCGGTAAGCAACCGCAGGTTGCGTCGAACGCCCAGAATAGATTCTGAATCAAGTTCAGAATGACAGACAGGAGAAACAACATGCCAAACATTGGTGGCATTATAAAATCACTGCAGAACATTATGCGTAAGGACCAGGGAGTTTGCGAGTTTGCATGCAAACTCGTAACACAAAAGCTATGCTTTTGTGCGGGATGCTCAGAGAATTGAACAGCTGGGGTGGATGATTACGCTTAAAATCATTGATGATAAGGAAGCAGAGATGGAGCTTATTAACGATGATTATGTTTCTGTGATTCCTTCTGAACTGCAGTGGCGGTCTTGGGCGGGGAACAGTGAAGGTATTACCGGGGATGCCATGAAGGATTTTGTGGATAATACTCTTTTCCCGGGGCTCCAGAATCTTGATGTTTCTACCGGCAACAAACGGGCTGTTTTGATTCGTGATATTTTTGCGGGCACTAACAACTACATGAAGAACGGTACTATTATCCGTCAGGTTGTGAATAAACTGAACGAAATTGATTTTAATGCCAGCGAAGACCGTCACATGTTTGGTGATATTTACGAAGGACTTTTGCGTGATCTGCAGAGTGCGGGTAACTATGGGGAATTCTATACTCCGCGTAGCATTACTGAAATTATGACTGAGATTATTAATCCTCGGCTTGGCGAAAAGGTTCTGGATCCTGCCTGTGGTACTGGTGGATTTTTGACCAGCGCTATTGAAAATATCCGTTCTAAAGATGTTCATTCTGTTGAAGATTTGAAGGTGCTGGAAGAAACTATCCGCGGTCAGGAATTGAAGCCGCTTCCTTTTATGCTCTGCGTTACTAACTTGATTCTGCACGATATTGAAGTTCCTAATGTTATGAATGGCGACAGCTTGAACCGTGAATATACTAGCATTGTTGAAAAAGACAGAGTTGATGTTATCTTAGCTAATCCTCCTTTTGGTGCCAGCGTTAGTGATGGTGTTGAAACTAATTATCCTGCTCAGTTCCGTACTACTGAAAGTGCCGATTTGTTCCTGCTTTTGATGATCCGTTATTTGAAGATGGGCGGCCGTGCTGCAATCGTTCTTCCTGATGGTTCTTTGACTGGTGATGGTGTTAAGCAGAGGATCCGCCAGGAATTTCTGGAACAGTGCAATGTTCATACTATTGTCCGTCTGCCTAATTCGGTTTTCCAGCCTTATGCTTCTGTTGCTACAAACCTCTTGTTCTTTACTAAGGGCGAACCAACTAAGGAAATCTGGTACTGGGAACATAAACTTCCTGAAGGTCAGAAATCTTATTCTAAAACTAAACCTATTCAGAAAAGTGAATTTGATTCTTTGAAAACATGGTGGAATAACCGTGCTGAAAATGAACAGGCTTGGAAAGTTGGAATTGATACTTTAAAAGGAAATGGCTTTAATCTTGATATTAAGAATCCTTTTGTGAAGGAAGAAGAAGTTACTCATTCGACTAGCGAATTGCTGGATTTGTTGAGCGAATCTTTCCGCAAGAGTGATGAGCTGATTGAAGAATTAAGGAAAAACTTAAAATAATAACCTTTATTTCGGAGCAGCATTACATCCATGAACCAGCCCCCAAAGAAATCACCCAAATCAATAAAAGCCGTACTTGTAATCCTCTGCATCCTCGTAATCTGGGGGGCGGTTGATCTTTGCGTGTCTGAAATTATTGCGGGGAAGATTCCGCACAGGTTTGCATCTGTAGACGAAGGCGCGGAGCTGCTGCTGGCCAATACTGATTACTATGGCGCGTACACGCAGAACGACATTGATTTCAGAATGAAAAAAAGCGGGGCAACTCTCGACGAGCTGCTTGCCGTGACTGCAGGTTCAGTCAAAAAGTTTTCTTTTTTTGAGAAGCGCTACGTCAATCACCGGATTGCACGCATGTACAGGACGCTCAGACGCAATAAGTACACGCTGCCTGAAACTGATGAGATTACGTTCGTAAAGATGGATATGTCTCTTGAAGGCGGTGCAAGCGGATATACGCACGGTACTGAGATTTATCTTAATTCGGTAAACGTCACGGTATATACCTTTATGAGTTTTCTTCCTGACTTTAATAAATCAATGGATGAGTTGCTGTGGCACGAGCTTTTTCACTGCCTTACACGGTGTAATCATGATGTTGAGCATCACAATTCGTATGCCCCGTTCGTTATTGACGGCCGTGAAACCGACTGTTTCGTTGCCTGGATTACCACCCGCGATTATGAAGAGGTCAAATCCGGCTGGAGTTCCTGTGAAGCAGTCGCCCTTATCCCGATTGACGGAACGGATACGTATTGGCTTTCAGGCCAGGCTTCGAATTTCAATGAGGTGTTCGGAACAAACACCAGTTATGTAATTGACCCGGAGGAGTGCCTTGCAGACAACTTTGCGTACGCAATGCTTTATGGCATCAAAGGCAAAGATGGGCAGGGCTGTCCGAATCCGGAAATCATTTGCTTTTAATGACAGCAAACTTGATCTGATTAAACGCATAAGCCAATAAAATAAAAGGAGAAAACCTATGAATTATCGAATACTTGGAAAAACAAATCTTTCTGTTTCAGAGATTGGCTTTGGCGGGGAATGGCTTGAACGTCATCCCGAAGAACACTCAATTGAACTGATTCACTATGCCGGAGAAAAAGGCATTAACATTATAGATTGCTGGATGGCAGATCCAAAGTCACGTGACATTATTGGAAAAGCAATACATGAAAACCGAGAAAAATGGATTATTCAAGGGCATATCGGTTCTACCTGGCAAGACGGGCAGTATAAACGTACAAGAGACATGCAGTATGTAAAACCTGCGTTTGAAGACCTTTTGGAAAGGCTTCAGACTGATTATGTGGACTTGGGAATGATTCATTATGTGGATGCGCTTGAAGATTGGAACTCCCTGCAGACAAATGGTTTTCTTGATTATGTTAAGTCCCTTAAAAAAAGCGGAAAAATACACCATATCGGACTGAGTACTCATAATCCTGCCATTGGAAAAAAGGCTGCAGAATCAGGTTTTGTTGAAATGATTCTGTTCAGCATCAATCCGGCATTTGATATGCTTCCTGCCAATGAAGACATCAACGCCATGTTTGCGGATACTTTTGAAGAATCCCTGTCTGGAACTGACCCGGAACGCGCAGATTTTTACCGTTCATGCGTTGTAAATAATGTAGGGCTTACAGTTATGAAACCATTTGCAGGCGGGCGTCTGTTTAATGAAAAAGCGTCACCTTTCGGCATTGCTTTATCACCTGTTCAGCTCATTCATTACGCGCTGACACGTCCGGCTGTCGGTTCTGTAATGTGCGGATACGATGAAAAGTGGCAGATTGATGCAGCCGTTGCATATGAATCTGCTGATGAAAAAGACAAAGACTATGCAACTGTTCTGGCAAAGGCTCCGTTACATTCCTGTAAGGGACAGTGCACTTATTGCGGTCATTGTAAGCCTTGTCCTGCCAATCTGGATATTGCCATGATCAGCAAATATTATGATCTGGCTGTAATGCAGGATAAAGTACCACAGACTATAAGAGAACATTACCTTTCGCTGGCACATACAGCATCTGAATGTCTGCATTGCGGAGCTTGTGAATCACGCTGTCCTTTTGAAGTAAAAGTCAGTGAGCGGATGCAAAAAGCGGCAGAATTGTTCAGTAAATAACGTGTAGACAAAACTTCGCAAATAATGTCGGGTAAAGAGCCCCATCATTTACTATATTAGAAACTAGGGAGTAAATATGACATGGCTTGAAGCTATCAAAAAATCAATCTGCTACATTGAAGAACATCTTACAGACGATATCACTGTAGATGATGTCGCACGTGAAGTTTACATTTCATCTTTTCATTTTCAAAAAGGTTTTGCTATTTTGTGTGATATGACGGTTTCCGAATACATACGAAACAGAAGACTTTCTTTGGCCGGCAGAGATTTGAGAGTTGAAGGTTGCAAAGTAATCGACGTTGCAATGAAGTACGGATACGATTCCCCAGATAGTTTTACCAAAGCATTTACTCGTTTTCATGGCATTTCGCCAGTACAGGCGAAAAAAGGAGAAGGTGAGCTAAAAAACTTTCTTCCCCTTAAATTACAAGTTTCAATGAAAGGTGGTTTTGAAATGGAATGCAAAATTATTAAAAAGCCCGCATTTACAGTAATTGGTGCGGCAAAAATTTTTGGTGGAAATGACGGTTTTACAGAAGTTCCAAAAATGTGGGACGAACATTATGCAAAAGGTGAAGGCAAATACATCTCTGGCATGTATGGCGTTTGTATCGACACTCCGGATGATCCCGATTTGGCAAAATTTGTACAAACCCAGCAGAAAAAGGAAACATTGACTTCTTTTAAGTATTTAATCGCCGATGATTATGTTCCTTCAAAAGAATATCCAGAGCGTTTTGTAACACAGGAAATCCCTGCAAACACATGGGCAGTTTTTCCTTGCCGCGGTCCAATCTCTTCTGCAATGCAGGACGTTTATCAAAAAATATTCAAAGAATGGCTCCCAGAAAATCCAGATTATGAACTTTCTGGCGCTTATAACATTGAATATTATACAAATGCTTCTAAATTGCCAAAAGGAAACCAGGATGAAAATTATTACAGCGAAATCTGGTATCCGGTAAAAGCAAAATAAAGTAATCAGGGGGATCGCAATATGCTTAACTTTGAACTTGCAAAATCTGCAGATGCGGTTGTATTGACTGCAATTTCTAAACACGCTTTTGACAGCGATGTTGAAGTTGGTGCTGCTGGTGCAGGCGGTCCTCCTGGGTACGATTCAACAAGTTTTTATGTCGAAATGGCGAATGGAAATTACTTGTATAAATTGACGGAAGATGGTCTTGTGGTTGGCGGTGCAGTTGTTTTTAAAGATGGAAATAACCTGAACATTGGCCGCATTTTTGTAGCCCCTGAAAATTTTCGAAAAGGTTACGGATTATTCATCATGCAGAAAATTGAAGAGCTGTTTGCTGATGTTCGTTTTTTTACTTTAGATACACCGCTTTGGAATGTGCGTACAAATCGTTTTTATCAGAAAATCGGGTATACGGAATATAAACGGGATGATGAGTTTGCATATTATAAAAAAGAACGTTAAATCCTTTGAAAAAATCCTTACAGAATATCTTTCTCACATAACAGATGAAAAACCAATTACTTCTCGCCAGTGTGTTCAGGCTCTTTTGCAGATTGGAAATGCAAAACCACAGTTTGTACCAGAAATAATTGCTGCACTCCAAAACGCAGATTTATCAAAATACAAAGACAGCATGCACCCACTGATTGAAAAAGATATTCAGAAAACGATACGTGAATTATCAAACCGTTTATAGTTCTGTGTCAGCAAGGCATACTTTCTTTTTGCAATTTCAAAGGCTTCTGCATCAAATAGGACAATGCTTAATTCCATGGAGTCTTTGTATTGCGAAAGAATTTCTACAGCAACGTCCAAAGCTTCTTCTTTTGGGTAACCGTAAACGCCTGCGCTGATTAAAGGGAATGCTACGGATTTGCAGTTATTTTGAATTGCAAGTTCCATGGAGTTTTTGTAGCAGTTTTGGAGAAGCCGTTTTGATTCTTCTTGTGAATGTTGAAAATAAATTGGGCCAACTGTGTGGATTACGTGTTTTGCCGGAAGATTGTAGCCACCGGTAATTTTTGCTTCACCGGTTTTGCAGCCGTTCAATGTCCGGCATTCGCGTAAAAGTTCCGGGCCTGCTGCTCTGTGAATTGCGCCATCAACACCGCCACCGCCGAGCAGGCTGGAATTGGCCGCGTTTACAATTGCGTCTGTTTTTGCTTTTGTAATATCACCTTTCATTATTGTTAAAGACATAGTTTTGTTTCCTACTCCAACACATACTCCGCATTTTTTGTAAATTCACGATCAGCGCCATCATCTACAAATAAACTGCGGCTAAAATTGATTTTGTTTTTTGCCATACAAATTTCCAGAATGCACAGAAAAATTCCAACATCAATCCTGTTGTACAAAGAAACTGCGGCTGCCGGCATAATTCCACGCTTGCCCGGCTTTTTGTATCTGAAAACAGTGAGCTTACTGCCTTCGTTTTTTACAAACCAAGGCTGAGTATTGCATGCACTTGGAGAAAAGCGTGCAATTTCAGCAATTCCCAACGTTTCACCTTCCCATATTTCTTCAAGCGGCTTTCGTTTTGATTTGAACATATCTTTTCTGAACTTGGTTTCATCATTTATTTTGTGAATTGCAATCATGATGACGTAATCCAAACCGTTGAATTGCGGTTCATCTGGTTTTCCAATGCCAAACCACAGGCTGCCGATATTATGCGCCACCAGGTATAAATCAAGCTGCTCACCGATAAAACCGGCGTTCATCAAATAATTATTCTTTTTTTCGCTGTACATCAAAATGCAGTATTCAGCATCTCTCTTAAAATTAACTTTTGTGGCGGGAACAATTCTGATTGCAGTTTTAATGTCCGGGTACAGCGCTTCGAAATCAGCGTAGGCTTTTTCAATTCTATTGAGTTCATCAGCAGATATCCTGTCTGAACCGACATTCCTGAAAAGATGAAAAGATTTCCGTTTGAAAATTGAATCGTAAAATTGGTCTGTCATAGTGTTGATTATACATCAATTAAAAATGATTTGTATAATGAAGTTTATCGGGCTATACTACGCTTAAGAGGGATGATGACTATGGAATACTTGTACTTGATGTGTCTCTTGGTTTCAATCGGAATGCTGGTATGGCTTAAGATATATGATGTCAGAAGCAGTGTCTCTCAATATTTGGATTTAATCATCGTTATTATTTCAAGTTTTGGTTACTTTTTCATGTCTATCTCAAGGACTCTTGAGGAGGCTCTTCTTTCCCAAATAATCGGCTATGTTGGCGGGGTTTTTCTTCCTGTATTTTACTTCTTCTCAGTCTCAGAAATCTGTCATATTACATTGTCCAAAACAGTAAAAATTATCCTTCCATTGATTCAGGTAGTTATTTTTGGATTTGTCTGTACAATGGGGCGTCAGCCGTTGTTTTATACAAGTGCAGAATTACAGATAATCAACGGAATGCCGGTGTTACAAAAGTCATACGGCCCATTCCATATACTTCCTATAGTGTCAATGTTTCTGTATCTTTTCCTTGGCATAGTGATTGTTATTTTTGCCTATAAGAAAAAGAAATCACTGGACAGAAAAAATGCAGTAACCATGCTGCTGTTAATGGTGGTTGCAATAGGTGTATATATCATGGAAAAAGTATTTTCCATCAAATTCACCATTATTCCGCTTGCGTTTGATGTACTCATGCTTGGTGCTTTGATTCCAATGTATGATTCCAATATTTATACGGTTTATGAAAATAAGGATATCATTGGTGAACAGCTCAGCCATGTGGGCTTTCTGACTTTTAACACAAAAAAAGCATATAAAGGCTGCGATAGTAACATGGAGAAAATCTTTCCAGAATTGTTACAGTATACCATCGGGCAGATTATAAGTAATTCCAGTCCTAACCTGCAGAGAATCTTAGACAGCATTCCGGATATGGACGGGATGTATAAAGGCCGCTCTTCAAAAGAACACGTTTCCCTTCCGGTAGAAGTCTTTTTACAGAACGACAAATACTATGACGGAAAAATTCATATCCTTACAAGTCCTTTGGGAAACCTGAAAGGATATACAGTAGAACTTCGCGATAATACTGAGCATTACAAGACTCTGGCACTTAAGGAACGGTATAACGAAGAATTAGCTCAGGAAGTTGATGCAAAGACAAAACGGATAAAAACAATTCAGGAGAAAACAATACTGGGAATGGCCCAGATGGTTGAATCGCGGGATCTTAGTACAGGCGGCCATGTTAAAAGAACAAGTGAAGTTGTAAGGATATTTGCCAAAAAGCTTGTTACTGCAAATCTTGGGCTTACTCCGGATTTTCTGAGTCTTGTTATAAGAAGTGCTCCTATGCACGATTTGGGAAAAATTGGTGTAGATGATGCGGTCCTCAGAAAACAGGCAAAGTTTACTGATGAAGAATACGAGAAGATGAAGAAACATTCAGAAATCGGCTACCATATGGTTAACGAGATACTATCCGGAGTAGAAGATGAAGAATTTGTCCGGGTTGCAGAAAATGTTGCGCATTACCATCATGAAAAAGTCAACGGGAAAGGTTATCCGGATGGATTACAGGGAGATGAAATCCCTATAGAAGCCAGAATAATGGCGCTGGCAGATGTATTCGACGCCCTGGTTTCAAAACGATGCTATAAAGACGCTTTTTCCTATGAACGGGCTTATGAAATAATAAAGACTGATGCCGGAACGCATTTTGACAGTCAGCTGGCAGAGGTGTTCTTATCCTGTAAAGAAGAACTTGAAAACTACTATAATGGCAGCGATACATAGAAACGCAAGTGTTAGCTAATATGGACTTCGGGAGGATAATATATGTTTCACTTTGGATTTTCTTACATTGGATTAATCTGGCTTTTGATGCTGACAATTCCAAATCTTATCTGGATAAAAAACAAGCCTGCAGGTTACGAAGAATCAGCAAAGAAAGAAAATAAAGTTCTTTTGCTGTTTGAGAAAACAGGGCAGGCATTGGTTACAGCGACTGCCCTTGTTTTCAGTGATTTCAATATTGATTTACACAGTCGCTCGGCATCTTCGCTGGTTGTTCTTGGCGTGTCTTTTATTCTGATGGTTTGCTATGAACTGTATTGGCTCCGATATTTCAGAAGCGAAAAGACTTTGAAAGATTTTTATGCTTCGTTCCTGGGAATTCCGGTAGCAGGAGCCACGTTGCCGGTCATCGCATTTTTTGTTCTGGGACTTTACGGTTCAAATTCATTGCTTATGCTTGCGGTGATGATTCTGGGAATCGGTCATATCGGGATTCATATTCAGCATAGAAACGAAGCGATCGGAAAGAAAAAAAGAAAACTTCCTGTTCGTATTTTAAAGGCCTTCGGGGTTGTGATTGAAAGTGCTGTCGTGCTTTTTCTTATTGTTTATTTCGGAATCAAGAACGTTAAATTCGCAAAAGCATTTGCGGGCGCATCTAATCCTGTTTATGAGGACGCATACGTTGAACTTAACGGTCAGGAGCAGTTTGTCAGAGTAATGGGAAGAAACGTGGACAATCCTGTAATTATTCTTCTCCATGGCGGACCGGGCGGTCCTGACGGAATGATGGATTATTCTTACATGGATTATCTTCTTGATGACTATACCTACATCACGTGGGACCAGCGCGGATGCGGAAGAACGTATTACAGGAACAAGAGCATTGATGCAAACGGTAAAACGGCTACGGTAGAACAGCTGCTCGAAGATATTGATGCACTGGCAGACTACGCATGTGACCGATTCGGAAAGGAAAAGGTTACTGTTCTCGGACATTCCTGGGGAACAGTATTAGCGGTAAGGTATTCACTTCTTCATCCTGAGAAAATAGAAAAGACAATTTGTATCGGACAGGTTGCAAATTTCGTTCCGGCAGAAGAAGAGGGATATAAACACGCAAGAAGCGAGGCATTAAAGGCCGGTGATGATGTGACAGCTCTGGATGCCGCGTTTGAAGCCTTTCAGAAAGCCCCGGGATTCACAATAACAGAACTGCGTATGCTTACAGCACCTTATAATACCCCTGATGTACCGGAAAGAGCATTTATCCACGGAGCATTTTCTCCATATCTTGGCATTGATGATATGAGACGGATGTTTATTGACAATTCGAGCTCTGAGAAAATGTATGAACGCTATCCTGCTTTGCTTGAATACTTTTTCTGGGGAGAAGTGGCAAATGATATCAGAATATACGGAACTGATTTTGAAGTACCGGTTTATTTCATAAGCGGTGAGCAGGATTATACCTGTGCTACATCTTATGCAAAGAAATACTATGAAGATATAACGGCACCCGATAAGGCATTCTATGAGATCAAGGGCTGCGGTCATACTCCGCAGGCTGATAAACCCGAGGAAGTAGCAAATATCATAGCAAGCCTTGGGAGAGGGTAATGAAGGAGAAGAAAATGCTGCAGATAAAGGCTGATCAGGACGTAGTTTTGAGGCACTTAGAACAGCATTTCTTGATACTTACATGTAAATTGATATTCCTAATAGTATTAATTTTGAATAATTCAGCCTTAACGGCTTGATTATAAATATTTGCTCTTCTGTCAATAAATAGCCCAATCGAAATGGAGATTTAAGCTGCCTTTTTATTACACTTTGCAGATTTTTCTATACTGAAACTTCGCTTCATATTCGTTTGGTGAAGTAAAGCCACAATGTGAATGAATCCGCTTTGTGTTGTAAAAAGTCTCAATATATTCAAAAACAAGACTTCGACAATGATCAGAGCGGAACCTTTCAATATAATATGAAAATATGAACCTTCCGAGGAATATGCTGTCCTGTTGATTTGAGAATGGAATATTCCTCTGGTGAGTATTTTGTTCCGTCTCTTTACTTATTTGAATAATAATCCAGAACTTTTCTAGCAAATTGATAAGCATTCTTTATATCAACATTGCCTTCAAAATACTGCTTTCGGTAAATCATTCTGCCATCAAAGAAGTCTTTAATTTCATGCAATGTGATTTCTTTGATTTTTGGTGATGAAATAAGCTTAGTATATACAGAAATCATTACGGCAAAGTCGTTTAAAAGAGGAACCTTCATGCAGCTTGAAATAGTCCCGTTTCCAATACCAAAGTTTCCCTGTAGCAGTTCAAAGTTAGTTTCCAAGTCACTTTTGAATCCTTGCACAGATTTGAAAGAACTGAGCATACAGACATTATGGGCACAGGCATTGCGGATGCGGCGGACAGAATCAAAATGCTTAGTGTATTCACCTGGAACTCTTAAGAAATCATAGTAGAACGCATAAAAACTGATAAAATCGTGGAAACTTATCATTTCAACAAAATTCCATACTGCAGGAGAATCCAAGTATTTTTCAAAACTGTTTCCGCTATAACCAGCAAGCTTTGATCCAGTCAAAATAGATTCTCTAACTTTTGGATGGCTTTCAAGGAATTTTTCTACAACTTCATAACCGTCATCAGCAGGATTATTCTGACAGTCGTTTACGAGTTTGACTTTAAGATAATGTTCCAAATCAATGGTCATTTTCAGAAGGAGTTTTCTAAGGAACATATCAATAGTAGAAAGTTCAACCAGATGTCCAAAATCCAATCCAATGTATTTACCGCTTTTTGTCTGCTCGTTACAGGTAGAGCAATACTGTTTTAGTCTGAAGAAGAAGTTATTTTTTTCAAGGAATTCTTTAGCTTTCTCCTCATCCATTAAATCAAATGTAATTCCAAGGTCATTTTTGCAGTATTCAATTACTTCTGGAACAGTAAGTTTTTGTGGTTTTTCAGATAGGTTTTCTTTTTTGGACATAAATGAACTCCCCAATATCCATTATATCATAAAAAACCATGAATTTTTTTTTATAAATTTTGTAGCTACGACAATATATGGCGTACCTTATATC
>JAGHRS010000024.1 GCA_018066285.1 Candidatus Treponema caballi | reverse complement strand
TGAAGAACTGTATCCTGTAACTGATAGTCAAAAATCATTCTACACCGAACTCAGCGGCTCGCTCATGCCAGCTCACTTTTTGCGGATTGGTTGCGGTTCCGGAGCTTTGGAACATATCATAGCCCGTAATGGCCATGACGTAACCGGTATTGATGTGTCTAAGGAAATGCTTGCCTGTGCAAACAGACGCCGCCGCATGCCAAACACTTCAGTACGGTTCTTCCAGATGTCTACTCTCGAAATGACCCGTTTTCTGGGAAAGAACTTCTATAATGTCATTTCCTGCCTTGAAAACAAACTGATGTATATCCATGATGAAACACTGCTGCGCAAATTCTTCTATGACTGCAGACAACTGCTCGCTCAAGATGGACATCTTGTCATAGAACTGAACAATTTCGATAAATACAATGCAAAACCGATGAGTCAGCTGCCTCCGAGGGAAAGCATCCGTGTAAAACTGATTACGCAGGTGTGGACAAATGATGATGACACAAAGCTCGTTCATCAGGATCTGGAACGCAATGGATCAAACAAGACTTTCCCGGTACTTCGTGGTGAACCGGTATTGACGGTAACACCTGAAGAAGTGAAAGCCTTCGCACGGGAAGCAGGATTTACAAAGATTGAAGTCTACGCCGGATTTGACCGCTCGCCATTCACGGAAGATTCAGACACGGCGCTTTTTGTATTGAGCTGATAAAACAATCAGTTGATTGACCAGCGGCCGTTTGTGTGTTCGAAACGGGATGCTGCTATCTCAAGCAGGCGGCCATCTTCTCCTGACATTTTAATCATTCTCGTGAGCGGATTAACTTCAGTAATACGGAAATTCGTTCCATCGTATACAAGACGGAGTCCTTCGTTCGGCAGCTTCTTGCGTGCCTCTGCGTACCATTCGTGCTCGTATGAAAGACAGCAGAGCAGGCGGCCGCACTGACCGGAAATCTTCATTGAGTTAAGGCTCAGATTCTGGTCTTTCGCCATGCGGATGGAAACAGGCCTCAGCTTATCGGAAACTGAATGACAGCAGTATGGGCGACCACAGACACCAAGTCCGCCGGTAATGCGGGATTCATCGCGGACACCAATCTGACGGAGCTCTATGCGCATCTTGAAAACGGAAACAAGGTCTTTGACCAGCTCACGGAAGTCGACACGGTTTTCAGCACTGAAGAAGAACAGGACTTTCTGTTCTTCGAGCAGGTAATGTGTGGCGATGAGCTTCATGTCCAGCTTGTGGACAGCGACCTTCTCCTGGAAGATTTTGAAAGCTGACTCTTCTTTTTTCTTGAGCTCTTCAGCGCGTTTCACATCTTCTGGAAGTGCTTTTCTGTCAATCGTGATGACATCAGACGGGCGGATACCTACAGGACACACCGCTTTTCCCATGACAAGAGCAAGGTCTTTTCCGTAGCGTGTCGGAATGATGACGTAATCTCCTGCCTTAAGGTCCATCTTGCCGGTTACTGTAGCATAGACACCTTCGCTGGAGTATTCGAGCTTGAGCTTGAAAAGCGGATCGGGGTAAACGAAATCGCCACCGGAAACATCCTGCTGGACATTATCGTCTTCAAGGGCGGCAAGTTCCTCGGGAGAAAGTTTTTCTATATCATTTTCAAATACGTCACTCATAACGCACCATCCTGTCTCTTTTAAGAAATCAAATCCACAATCAATCCATTGATTTCATTGACCTTCTGCAGCAGTTTCAACTGGTCTGCCTGATCATACAGTATATCACGTGCAAGCTGGTCCAGCTTCTCATCAACAACCTTAATGATATACTTTTTTTTGGGATTAGGATTCCTGACAGAGCGTCTGACCTGAATCTCATCTATCCCATAAGCCTTTTTCTCAACAAACCTGAAAAACTGGGCTATTTTCTGGCGATATTTGGGGAACGTATCACCATACGGTGATTTTTTCAGTTCCTCTCCTGCCATGGTAACCTGATCAAGCAGAAAAGAAAGCGCCTGATCAAAATCCATCTTTGCAATTTCAGGCGGCATGCCCTCTATTGAAAACTGTTCTGCCTCATCCTGCTTTTTCAGCATTTCCGAAAAAACGTTGTGGACCGGTCTTGAACGCTCAACTTTCTTTTTTTCAGACTCGTCTGCAGTCTGCTGTGCCGCCTGATTTTTACTGGCAGCCATCTGGCTTGCGGTTACATACTGATTCGCGGGAATGTTCCCGCCTATCTGCACTGCCATGGGCTATTTCCCGGATGTGACAATCGTGGCAGAACGTATTGCCCTGCTGTTCTGCCAGTCTTTGACAGCTTCTTCGTATGCCGTCTCATCTGCGACAGAAACGCACTGGCCCTGGAGCAGACAGTTTTCAGCAACCTTGAGATGACGGGTTATCACATCCCCGAGCACTGTAGCCGTTGCAAAAAGCTGGACTCCGTCAGAAGCAACGATATCGCCTTCAACAACACCGCCAATAATGGCAGTCTGCGCTGTGACATTTCCCCTGACACGGGCCTTCTCGCCAATAATGACCCTTCCTGAGATATCAAGGTTTCCATCAACGTCACCGTCAATGCGCATGAAACCCGCTATCTTAAGGTCACCAGTAACTGAAGAACCCGCTCCAATGAATGTATTTATGGAAATGTCATCCGTTATGAAAGCCATGAGAACCTGCTGTTTTTAATTTCCACTCTGGTCGCTGATGTACTTTGCAGGATCAACAACTTCAGAGCCGATATGTACTTCATAGTGAAGATGGGCACCCGTTGAAATACCGGTGTTACCCACGTAACCGATTACATCACCCTGAGATACTGTCTGTCCCTTGGTTACAGTAAACGATTTCATATGTGCATATCTTGTGTAATATCCGTACTTGTGCTGGATGACGACCATGTTACCAAAACTCGGGTCATACGCAACAGTAACAACACGACCGTTTGCGGTTGCCACAATCGGGTCACCCTGACGCCAGGTAGAAAAGTCCATTCCTTTGTGGATGTACCATTTTCCCGTTATCGGGTGAACATTCTGACCGAACATCATGGAAATGTGGCCTACACCGCTTCCGCCCTTGAGCGGCCATATACTCGGAATGTCAGAGAAAAGCGCGCTGCGTGACTTGTACAGTTCGCCCATCTGCTCGACCGGCTGCAGGGTACTCTCCAGATATGAGGTAAGCTGCCGGACATCTGCAGACTCACGGACAGAACCCTGTGAAAGTTCCTGAATGTCAAAGAGGGAAGAAAGGTCGCTGCTCTGAACAGAGCCTTCTGTCGTTGCAGCCTGGGTAACGCCCATGAGTGAAAGTGACTGGTTCAGTGTTGTCTGGAAACGTTTTGCAACTTCAAGCAGGTTGTCGTTTTCGTTTCTGAGTTCATCAAGGCTGGCAAGAGTCTGACGGTTCTCTTCCATAAGGCGGGTAATTTCCTGTGATGAATCAACTACCTTGAAGTTATAGAAGAAGAATGAACTTATAATGCCGGCGATAAGCACAAATCCAAAGATAAGTGAAAAAACATTTGTCTGGAAGTTTATGACCTTATTCTGGGAATGAGGAACTATCATAATAGTCAGTTTCCTGTCACCAGCTTTAAAGAGGCGTACAAAGAACAGACCTATGGCTTTAAAGACTCTGCCAAAAAGTGAAAGGATATTTGAGACTATGTTTTTTTCTATACGTTTGTAATGTCGGCTTTTAGCCACTTTTTTTGTCTCCCGAACAGTCAGAGTCAGTATAACATTCCATGTACTCAGTGTCAAACAAACCTTAACGTGTGCAGTTTTGTTGACGGTTGGCACAACCTGTGGTATCTTAAAGGAAAGTATGAACAGCGTTTTTTAGCGTCTGTTCCTCACAACTACCCCTTTTTGGAAGAAAGCCATGCAGTTTTTTGATACTCACGCCCATATCGGGCTCATCTATGATAATCCTATTGAGCAGCTTCGCGTTGTTCAGCAGGCAAAACAGGCCCAGGTTACCAGAATCGTAAGCATCTGCAACAGTCTGCACGATTTCAATACCGTTTATCCAAACCTGAAATCCGTCTCAGGCGTTTATCACGCAATCGGTGTTGCTCCGTCAGAAGTCCAGAATCCGGGAAAAGACTGGATTCAGACAATTGAGCAGGGTGTCAAACTCCCGAATGTTGTGGCCGTTGGCGAAATGGGATTGGACTACTATCGTAAATTCGGCGATAAACGCTCTCAGATTGAGCTTTTTATAACACAGCTTGAAATTGCCCAGAACGCAAACATGCCTGTCATCATCCATAACAGAGACGCAGGAAAGGATGTGCTCGACATTCTCTCTGAACGCATTCCTGACGCCGGCGCTGTTCTGCACTGCTATTCCGAGAACGCAGAATATGCCCGCAAGGCTGAAGACCTGAACCTGTACTTCTCTTTTGCCGGCAACCTGACCTACAGAAACGCACGTAACCTGCACGAAACAGTGCTGAACGTACCGATTGACCGCATCCTCATTGAGTCTGAAAGCCCGTTCATGGTACCAGCCCAGTACCGCGGCCAGCGCAACATGCCGGCGTATGTTCCGTCTACTGCAAAGTTCCTTGCTGACCTTGTGGATATGGACATTGAAGAACTTGCGGACCAGCTCTGGAAAAACAGCTGCAGATTCTTCCGTCTGCCGGAATAAACCGCCATCATGTCAGATAATTCTCTTTTTCACCCCGTCTCAATAGGGAACGTATCCATTTCCGGAAACGTCTTTCTTGCGCCTGTTGCCGGCTATTCGGATGCAGCTTTCAGAAGCATCTGCCGTTCATGCGGCGCAGCGTTCACCTATACGGAAATGGTCTCTGCAGAGGCTCTGTTCCGCGGTTCAGGCAAGACAGAAAACCTGATGCGCCGCGCAGAAGGCGAAGTTCCGTTCGCAGTTCAGCTCTTTGGCGGCTCTCCAGAGTCAATGAGCGCCGCCGTCGGCATTACGCTGGACCGTGTTCATCCTGAAGTCATAGACATTAATGCAGGCTGTCCCGTACCAAAAATAGTGAAAGGCGGCGCGGGCTCAGCGCTGACACATAATCCTGAAGCGCTGCACGCAGTTGTAGGCGCAGCCGTAAAAGCCGCCGGAAGCGTACCGGTTACCGTGAAGATCCGCTCAGGCTGGGACGCAGACCACCTTTCCTGGAAAGAAGCAGCTCTTGCAGCGCTCGATGCGGGCGTTGCGGCAATCACGATGCATCCACGTACACGCGCACAGGGCTACGAAGGCAAATCAGACTGGACACTGCTTGCCGCTCTGGTGAAGCTCGTAGATGGCCGCGTTCCCGTCTTTGGCTCGGGCGACCTGTTCAGCGCGGAAGATGCGCGCCGCATGCTTACGGAAACAGGCTGTGACGGCGTTATGTTTGCACGCGGTGCAATGGGAAATCCGTTCATTTTCACCGAGACGCGCGACCTGCTTACCAAAGGCGCTTTCAGCCCGATTCCTTCAGAAACGCGGCTTAAGACAGGCATGCATGAGCTCGAACTGCTTATTGCTGACATTGGCGAAGTTGCCGCCTGCCGTGAAATGCGGAAGCGCTTCTGCTGCTACACAAAGGGAATTACCGGAGCCGCCGCGCTCAGGCCAAGAATAGTGCAATGTTCGACATTGTCTGAATATAAGCAAATTTTCAATGAGCTTATTGTCAAATCAACCATATCAAATTAAAATGGATGTGTTATGGGTCTGCTATCTTCACTGATAGATTTTTTTGGTTCACTTTTTCTCTCATCAAAGCCTGAAGGACATCAGCGCGCAGAAATCCGGAAAATTGAACAGGATTTGAAGGTAAATACTCCCAACATTTACAAGAACCGCACTGCCATGCCTAATATGGCCGAAGCCTTCCGCCAGATGCAGGTTCACTCAAAACCGGTTTGCACTCTGCTTTCAGAAACACTCTGCAGCGAAAATAAGAAGATTTCCAGCTATTACAGCAGTCTGCTCATTGAAACAGGCTTTTCTGACCAGCTGCTCGAAAAGAAAAACAGACTGTCATATCAGGTCCGGAAAGAAGAGTTTTTTGCCGCTGAAAACCCGCAGAAAGTCATTGATAATCAGAAACGAGATCTGGAAATCCTTATAAAGGAGATGGGTTCAGGTTTCTTCCCGCAGATAGAACGGACAATCCTTTCGCTCTTCCAGCTGTATGATGTCTGTAACTACAGTTATGTCAGCATGCTGCATCTGTTTAATCCAGATTACAACGGTCTTTCCGAAGAACAGGTACCGTTCAATTCCATCCCAATTGAAAACATAGAAAAATTCCTGCTCGATTTCTATTTCGTCACAGGTAATACATCCATAACAGCTTCAATGGGACGGGCACTCATCGCGCTGGCTACACGCTTTAATGACGACGCTTTCTCTGACCGGCAGGCAGAAGAGCTGCTTTCACATCTCAGAAAAATGTCAAATATCCTGACAAAAGTTCTGTCTCCACAGAATCAGGTTGCACTGCTACGCATCATCAAGACGGATCCCCATTATGAGCCACGTCTTTCTGTGCCTCAAAAGAAAATTATGCCTGGTTACATTGAGCAGATGAAACGACAGTTCACCACTGATTCAGAACGTATTACCAGTGAAATTCAGGATGAACAGATTGCCAAGGAAATGAAAGATCTGTTTACCGGAAAAGAACTCACGCCTGTATTCGGTTATAATCAGGACAATAATTCCGTTTTTCAGGAATGTGGCGCAGGTTCTTTCCTTTGGATTACTCCGGTTCAGATCATTAAGTCATTCATTACATATTTCTATAACGAATCTGCTCAGAGTCTGCTCAATGACCTTGTAGTAGAAGGCTTCTTCAATAACCAGCAGTATAAGACTGATTTCTCTTCAATTGTGTACGCATGCAACGAAAGCATAGAAACGATGAAGAACTTCGAAAAAATGTTCGACAAGGGCGGTGAATTCGATGTTGATGTACTTACCGGATTTATCCGCGACAGTCACGCTCATCCGGAGTTCATGAAGAGCCTTTCTACACTCATCAATAAGGCAAACAATGCCGCAAAACAGTATATCCAGGAGCAGACGACCTGCTTCTATCAGTTGTACAACCGGCTTATGGAACTTGTTCCGGATTCACACAAATCCACTCCAGAGCATGTTTCCAACCTTAAAGTCCTGTTCATGTCACCACGCAATCGTGAAAAATCCGGCGCTCTTGAAGTTTCATTGCCGCAGTGGAACACCTTCCTTGAAATAATGAGGAACTATGCTATAATTGGCGAAGTCCGGGATGAATTGTAATTATGGCAGCCTCAACGACAAAGAATAAACGCTCAAAATCCTCTTTCAAAAATAAAGTCGCTGATTACGAAAAGAAAATTTACGATTTGACCCAGCTACTCGAAATATCAAAAAGCCTTTGCTCAGTTCTGGATTATTCCACTCTTATAGAATCAATCCTGTATATCTGTATGTGTCAGGTTCACGTCCTCGGCGCAGGTATTTTTGTCTGCAGTGACTTTGAATCAGACTCATATTCCCTGCAGGATTACTATTCCGGTCTTGATACAGATCCACTCATTGACTACTCAATTCCTACAGAGAGTCCGCTCATCCAGTTTCTGACAAAAGTGGAACGGACTTTCACCCTGAAAGAACTGTTCAACGAAATGGGCTCTCAGGATATCCCGCAGATTACTTCACTCAAACCCTCACTCATTGTGCCGCTCAAGCAGAAAAACCGCCTCATCGGTATCCTGCTTCTCGGCGAACGCATTGATCTGGGCGAAGGCATACGGTTCAGCATCTATGAACGTAATCAGATTCAATCAATCGCGTCTCTAGCAGCCATTGCAATAGGTAACGCAAATCTGGTTGAAATGACAACGACGGATATGATGACGCATCTGAAACTGAAGCACTACTTCTTCAACGTTCTTACAGATAAGCTCGATATTTCCATAAGCCAGCGTGCGCCGATTTCCGTTCTGATGCTGGACATTGATCATTTCAAAAACTTCAACGACACATACGGCCATGCATGCGGCGATTACGTCCTGCAGGAAGTTGCGCATATCATTTCTGAAGGCGTGAGGACCCATGACCTTGCAGGAAGATACGGCGGCGAAGAGTTCGTCGTCATGTTGAACAACACTGAAACGTCTACCGCCATGATGGTTGCAGAACGCATCCGGAAGAACATTGAGAAGAAAGAGTTCGAATACGAAGGAAAGAAGTTCAGCGTAACCATTTCCATTGGCGCCGCCGTGCTTTCAGAAAACCAGGAACTTACAGCAAAGCAGCTTGTGGACAACGCAGACCAGGCGCTTTACATCTCAAAAAACAGCGGCAGAAACCGCGTTACCTTATTCAGCGGTGAAACTGCATGAACAGACAATCCTTTCTTCGTAAGCCGTTCCGCTACGTTTACTGGAACGCAACACTCATCATCATTGGCATCAACATCGGCGTCTATCTCCTTTGCAGGATGAACACACGCTGGCTTTCATATCTTGCATTGAATCCATACAATCTCGTGAACTGGCGCATGTACTGGCAGGTATTCACGTACGCTTTCGTCCACGACCTTTCGAGCATCCAGCACCTGCTGTTCAACATGCTCGGCCTGCTGTTCTTCGGCGTCCCCGTAGAAAAGGCAATCGGCTCCAGAGAGTTCCTGCTGATGTATATTCTTTCAGCGCTTTTCTGCGGACTTGCATCCCTGCTCATTTATTTCCTGTCAGGAGCCTGGGGAGTTTTCCTGTATGGCGCTTCCGGCTGTCTGTACGCCGTTCTGCTTGTCTATGCCGTCATCTATCCACGGGCAAAAATCTTCATCTGGGGCATTCTCCCCATTCCAGCGCCTATTCTTATTGCGGTATATGCCGGCATTGAAATAGCCGACCAGCTGCTGAACCTGAGAGGCGGCGTTGCACACATGACGCATATTGCAGGCTTTGCATTTGCCTGGCTTTATCTTCTTATCCGGATGAACGTACATCCCTGGCGCGTATGGAAAAACGCTTACCGCTGATCATGCAGCGTTGCAGCTGGCTTATCCTGTCTGTCTTTCTCTTACTGCAATGCATGCCGATTGCTGCTCAGGCACGCGAGATTTCACCATTAATCCGGGTACAGCTCTGGGTTCCAACTGAAGAAGATCCTTCAAGAAACGATGTTGCCAAAGAAGGAGAAGAACTGTACATGTCTGCTGTGCGCAACCTGAAAGAGATTGCGCCTTTCATGCTTGAAGGCATGCTGTATGGATGGAACGTAACATATACACCATCAGATTCCATCCGCCAGGTTTCTGAGTTCTACGAGTGCATCCCCATAACCACAGTTTCTCCCAATGATCCGGCAATCCAGTGGACTGAATCTGAAATAACGGACACAACCACATCCTGCTGGCTGGAATACATGCGCTCTGATTCGCAGATTCAGATGAAAAAATGGTGGAATTCCATCAATATTGTCAGGATAAAAGGAAAAGGTTCTGCTTCAACAACACTTGGACCTGAGGGCATTAAGCAGGCTGTCACTGATGCTGTAAAATCAGCTATAAGGGCATATCTTCAGAAAACAGAAAAAAACAAACCGCGGGAAATGACTGGTTCCCTGCTGCTTGCAGATGAGTCCCCGCGCATCTATATTGACCATGGTCAGTATATGGCCGACCTTGATTTTTTTCTGTATGTTGATAGAATAGAACAATACCTATACTACTAGCTTAACGGAGGAAAGAGTATCATGACATTCAAAAAAATAGTTGCTTGCGCTGTCATTCTGATGGCTGTTTTTTCAATCTTTGCAGAGGATGAAGCGATGAAAGCACTTGCCGAAGCTTTTCCTTCCGAAAAAGACTATACCGAGGTAGAAAACATAACCATTAAGAACGAAGAGTATGTTCTTAAGATTATTTACTATCCTGCAACTGATGAAGCTTATTTCATTTATGAAACACCTGCAGCAATTTTTGATCAGGGTGCTGCTATGAATATCATTCATGTTCAGGCAATGGCATTCCAGGAAAGCCACAGTTATTACAGTTATGTCTATTCACGCAAGGATGTTACACGTTACGACCTTGAAGATGACACCGCAATTTATACATCATACATTCAATTCTCAAAATAAAAACAAAGAAGGATATTATGGATTCACAGACACTGATAAAGAACCTGCATCCACTGGAAATCAAGGTTCTGCGCTCATATAAGCCGGGCGAAGAACTTACTTCCGCAAAGCTTCAGAAGGAACTTGACTACAAGGAAGGACACGCAAACCAGGCTTTTTCATGGCTTGGAGGAAAAGAGCTCGTCGAAGTCGTACGTCGTGAACCACATACCTACTTTGAAATTACCGACCTTGGAAAGACATTCGCTGCTGAAGGCACTGCCGAAGAGCGCATCATCAACTTCCTGAAGGATAAGGGCCCGCACGCTCTGCCACAGATTGCTGCTGCCCTCGCAATCGAGAACAAGGACGTCGGTTCTGCTTTCGGTGGCCTTTCAAAGGAAGGCATCCTGAAGATGGATGCTGAGAAGAAAGCCGCTTACACAGGCGCAGCTCTTCCGGCCCGTCTTGCTGTAACCGCTGACCTGCTCAAGAAAGCAGCTGCTGCTGAAGGCGGCCTGCTTGATCAGGCTACTCTCTCTGAAGAAGAGAAGAACGTTATGGGCGGTCTTGCAAAGAAGCGCGGCGCCGCTGACAGCGCATTCCGCATTGTAGAACGCGAGACTGTCGTCTACACACTGACAAAAGCCGCAACAGATGCTGCAAAGGCACTTGAGGCCGCCGGCATTACCGGTAACGAAATCGGTTCACTTACATCAAAGATTCTCGTAAGCGGCGAGTGGAAGAACGCCACATTCCGCGGATACAACATCGGCGTTCCACCGGCACGCATCATTCCGGGCCGCACAAGCGCTTATGTATCATTCCTTGAAAGCGTAAAGGACAAGCTCTGCGGCCTCGGCTTTGAAGAGTTCGACGGCCCGCTTGTTGAAAGCGAATTCTGGAACTGCGATGCGCTGTTCATGCCTCAGTTCCACGCAGCACGCGATATCCACGACGTTTACTCAATCAAGAACCCGACGCATGCAAAAGCTATTGAGGAACCGTTCCTCTCTAACGTTGCAGCTGTTCATAAAGACGGTGGAAACACAGGAAGCCGTGGATGGAACTACGAGTTCGACCATGAAATGACACGCCGCCTGATCCTGCGCAGTCAGGGTACTGTCCTTTCAGCACATCAGCTGGCAAAGGCTAAGGTTCCGGGCAAGTACTTCGGTATTGCACGCTGTTTCCGCTACGATAAGGTCGACGCAACTCACCTTTCTGACTTCTATCAGACAGAAGGCATCGTTCTTGGTGACGACGTTAACCTGAAGACACTGCTGGGCTTCCTTGAAATGTTCGCTGTTGAGATTGCAGGAGCAACTGAAGTCAAGTACGTTCCAGGCTACTTCCCGTTCACGGAGCCTTCTGTTGAAGTTCATATCAAGCACCCTGTCCTCGGTTGGTTCGAGCTCGGTGGATCAGGTATCTTCCGTCCTGAAGTTACCAAGGCAATGGGCGTTGACTGTCCGGTTCTCGCATGGGGTATCGGTATTGACCGCATGGCTCTCATGGCTCTGGGACTCAACGACCTTCGCGAACTGTTCTCAAGTGATATTGAGCAGGTCCGCCTGAGAAAAGCAAAGCTGTAGGAGCTTGCGCAAGGGCGCAAACGCACACGCTTTTATGAGAGAAGCCGCTGGATGAAAATCTGGCGGCTTTTTTGTCCGCAGAAAATGCCTTTTCGCCGCCGCGTTCATTTTCGTTGCAATTGCAACGCACATTCGCCGCACTTATTAGTATATTTATGTCATGAAACGAACACTTATTACCCTTCTTTTAGTGATAGCGGCGGTCCTGCTTCTCGCGGGCTGCCAGAAAAAAACTGACGCAGAGTCATCTGCGACGTATGCGCAGCCTGACGCCGCCCCGCAGCCCTTGAACGCTGATAAGGCAGCGGCGCCGAAGACGCTCGTGCACCTGGCAGGGCTTAAGGGACCGACAACCATGGGCATGGTCAAGCTGCTTGATGACGCTGAGAACAGCCTTACCGCAAACGATTACGAGTTCACCCTTGCCGGTTCTGCCGACGAGATTTCCCCCAAGTTTCTCAAAGGCGAGCTCGACATCATCGCGGCTCCGGTAAACCTGGGCGCCGTTTTGAACAAGAACTCCGGCGGGGCTGTCGAAATGCTCGCAGTCAACACACTCGGCGTCGTGTACATCGTCGAGAAAAACGGCCAGACCATCCAGAGCCTGAAAGACCTCGCCGGCAAGATTGTCTACGCAACCGGCCGTGGCTCAACGCCTGAATACGCGCTGACGTATCTTCTCGCGCAGAACGGCCTCGACATCAACAAGGACGTGGATGTGCAGTGGAAGAGCGAGCCGACGGAGATTGTCGCGCTCATGAACACTGAAGAGAACACCGTCGCCATGATGCCGCAGCCGTACGTCACGGTCGCCGGCAATCAGTTCAGCACGCTCAGAATCGCCGTCGACCTGACCGCCGAATGGAACGCTCTCGGTAACGGCAGCCAGTTCCTGACAGCAGGTATTTTCGTGCGGAAAACGTTCGCTGAGGAGCACCCGGAAGCGGTTAAGGCTTTCTTGGCAGATTACAGCACATCCACAAGTTTTGTGACTGAAAATGTTGCAGACGCCGCGCAACTTGTTGAAAAATATGGTATTGTTAAAGCACCGATTGCCCAGAAGGCAATTCCGTACTGCAACATTGTCTGCATTACGGGCAGCAGCATGAAGACGATTACGCAGGGCTACCTGAAGGTGCTCTTCGACCTGAATCCGAAAGCTGTGGGCGGCGAACTCCCAGGAGATGCATTCTATCTGACGGATGAATAAACCGGCGTCACAAACTGTATACAAAGCACTCTCAATCATCCTCGCGCTCGCCGTCTGGCAGATCGTGTCGATGATTGTCGGCATGGATATGCTCCTCGCGTCTCCATTCGCTGTCATAAAACGGCTCGCCACCATCTGGCTTGAAGCAGATTTCTGGCAGACAGTGCTTTTCAGCGTCCTCCGCATTACGGCGGGCTACCTGCTCGCATTTGCGGCGGGCGTCATCCTTGCAGTGCTCGCACATCGTTTCCGCACTCTGGAAACGCTCCTGTGGCCGTACATCGTCACCATCAAATCCGTTCCGGTCGCTTCATTCATCATCCTGTGCCTTATCTGGTTCTCATTTACCCAGCTGACAGTCTTCATCGCGTTCCTGATTTCATTCCCGGTTATCTACTCCAACGTGCTCGCCAGCCTTAAAAGCACCGACCCACGCATGACAGAGATGGCCCGCCTGTACCGCATGACATGGCCCAGGCAGCTCTTGTACGTGTACTTGCCAGCCGTGAAACCGGGCCTCATCTCCGCATGCTCAATCGCGGCTGGCATGGCATGGAAATCAGGCGTCGCGGCGGAAGTCATCGGTCTCGTGAACGGCTCCATCGGCGAACGGCTCTACGAAGCGAAAATCTACTTCCAGAACGCAGACCTGCTTTCATGGACAATCATCATCGTGCTTTTGAGCGTGATGCTCGAAAAAGTCTTCATCGGCTTATTGAAACTGACATTCAGGGGGCTTGAGCGGATATGAGCAAAGATATTGTGCTTGAAAACGTCTCAAAGTCATTTGGCGATGTACGCGTTCTTGATAACCTTTCCCTGACATTTCCTGCAGGCGAAATTACCTGCATAAAAGGCGCATCAGGTTCTGGAAAAACGACGCTTTTGAAACTGATTGAAGGCGTTGAACAGCCGGACAGCGGCGCCGTCACGGGCGTAAGCGGAAAGATGGCGGTCGTTTTTCAGGAAAACCGGCTGTCAGACAACTTTACTGCTGTAAGCAACATCCGCGCAGTGACGGGGCATGCGCTTTCAAAAGACGAGATTACCGGGCACCTTCGCGAACTGGAACTCGGCGACGCGCTCACCAAGAAAGTGGGCGAGTTTTCAGGCGGCATGAAGCGGCGTGTTGCCATTGCGCGCGCCATCTGCTTTGACGCGCCACTCGTCATTATGGACGAGCCGTTCAAGGGACTGGACGCCGCGCTCCGTGAAAAGGCGATTCAGTACGTAAAGCGCCACACCGCCGGGAAAACGCTCATTGTCGTTACGCACGACGACGCGGATGTTCAACTGCTCGGCGGACGGCTCATCACGCTGGAGTGAGCAGATACTACTCAGTTTCCGTAATGTGAGTATGAGTATTCTTCGGTGTACTTTTCAAACGTATCGTAGTCGATGACATAGAATTTGGTTTCGGGAACTCTTGAGTATTAACCACTTTTACATATTCAGGATTTTCTCTTCCTTTTTCTTCCCTCTCATACATTTTTTCCTGTTCTTTTATATGAGCCTCTTTTTCCGCCTTAATAAAGTCACACAGCTTCAGATATGCTTTTACCTTAGGATCATCGCTCTCATTTATATAGTTCTTTCCGTATTATATTCTGGCTTTCCAAAGCGCTGGTGAAAAAAAACACATACCTATCTTCTTCAGTATATCGTCCAGCTCAGCCAAGCTCCTTAAGCAGGAATTCCGCCAGCTCAACATTTTCATGATATCCACACTTTTTTGCCTGCCGCAATCCGGCAGAATACTGCTTTTTCCAATCAGCAGAACCACGCATTTTTGCATACAGCGCGCTCGTTATGCCAAACAGGCCATACGTTGCCTTCTGCATGAATGCAAGACGATTGAGCAGACGCCCCACTTCATCCATCCTGTTATTCAACAGATCCGCAACCACCAAATGACACATGAAAAACGGCACTTTATCCGAGTTGACACTTTCCGCACAACGGACAGCATCCTCATAGTAATCAACCATCTCAGCGTACTCATGCAGATGAAGGCAGCACTGCCCGAGATACCAGTAATCCCACGCAGAAGCGCGCACCTGAACACGCTTCTGAAACGCCGCCTTCGCCTTCTCAGCCTGTCCGCCATACAGCCAGCACAGGTACAGACACGACTCAACCTCATCAGCCGTTTCAGCACTCAGCGACGTGTCGGCCAGGATGCGCTCAAAACGCTTTTCCGCTTCGGGATAGTCTTTCAGATAATAAAAGCACGCCGCTATGGAACGCGCAAGAAACAGGCGGTCATCTGATGAAAGCGACACGTCGTCCGCACCAGACACAGCCTCAAACTGCAGATACGCGTCCAGCGCTGCCTGAAACTCACCTGATTTTTCGAGATTGTATGCTGACTGAAGTCTCTCGTCCATGCTCATCCGCCTTTATTCCAGCAGATTAATCACATCCGACCCACGTGCATCCGGATAAAAAAAGAGCGCTGTATATATCCAGGAACCGCTTGCCTTTATCGCAGTAACCTTCACCTTCGAAACACCGCTCATCCCTCGGAGCCTGTATGAAAAATCAGCGCTTCCGTTCTTCCCGTTCAACCTGATTGACCCGAAGATAAAACCCTTCTGCCGGTACTGATCCCCAAGATACCGCATGACCTCTGGCTTCGTCTCAATCACACCGATTGAATGCTTGTACGGCCCACTCGCCTTGAAAATGCCCTTTATCAGGAACAAAATAGCGACCGCCAGCACAGCCGCAAACACCACCTGACTGACGATATACAGCACAACCGCGCGCGGCCCCTGCTCCAAAACCTGCCTGAAACTCTGATAACGTGTCTTAACTCTCATGCCAGGCATTATAGCACAAAAGAAAGCAGTGGGAATATCGGTAAAATACTAGAATTCCGACGTTTACCACAATTTTGGGCGTCCCGCCACTCGCTCCGCTCGCGCCGCCGGGCTTTGCGCACTTCGCTCACGCTCATCCTCCTCGATCGCTCGCGCTCCCTGCGGTGGACTGCTCCGCAGGTGCTCCAATCCCTGACGCGCTTGCGCTCATACGGCCTTTCTCCGCTTTTAAGACATGACGCGCAAAAAAAGCTACATTTCGCGCAGTTTGGTCCCCCAAAAAAGCATTTTTCGCTTTTAGGGGACCTGCGATTTTTCCAAAAAACAGCGGATTTCAGCAGTTTTCATAAAAAACACGCAGAAAAATCGCGAAATCTCCATAAAAAAAGCATCGCTTTCAAGCGCCCGTCCGCGAAAAACGCGATTTTTGCTCTTTTCTCCGCATATTGCAGGTCCCCAGTTTGTGAAAAGGCTCGAAAAAGGGACCTGTACCGCGTTTTTTAAGGCATTTTTCAGCGAAATACACAAATTCTGGGCGATTTCTCCGTACCCGCGCGTGGAAAACGGATCGTTTTTCACAGTTTTCTCCGCTGAAAGAGCACGCTCTCCCGCCATTTTGCAGAGAAACTGCAGAAAAAGGCGCTTTTCTCCGCACGCTCATCGAAAGCGTCCGGCGCCTCTGTACAGAGAAATCGCGAGCTTTCTTCTGCTTTCGCTGAAAGGGCTTTTTCAAGATTCAGCGAAAGCAGGCTTTTTCTGCGTTTTCGCCCGCTTTTCTCCGCACTTCGTGCGTAACAAGGAAGAAGATTAGATTCACAATAAATAGCGGAAAGACAATATTTGGCGCGACTTGAACCGAGCCCTCTGGGCGCGCCTTCGCTCGCTACCGTCGTTTTCGACGACTTTTCCACAAATTGTTCCGCACTGCTCACGCCGGCGCCTTGGTCAGCAGTGTGGTACTAAAGCTCCGTCCCGCGCCGGAGCGACAACGCGTTCCGCGTTCTCGCGACCAGTCTGGTATAGTGGCTGCTCCGGTAGTCGGTTCTAGTCCGACACGAAGTTTCAGAATGATTGATTTAAAAACAAAAAATCCCGAAGTTTAATTCGGGATTCTTTCTATGGAGATGATCGGACTTGAACCGACTACCTTTTGAATGCCATTCAAACGCTCTAGCCAGGTGAGCTACACCCCCAAGATGCGTTTATTTTAGCAGAATTTTCGGCGGGTTGTCAATTCTCTGAAGAATCGGCAGTTTCGTTGCTTTCTGCTTCCTCATCATCTTCTTCAGGAGGACAGACGAGTTTTTTCAAATGTGCGATGATGTTCGGCTCATCATCTGCGAGCGTATATTCCTTGAACGGCGTGTTCTCCTTGATTTCTGCAACAAGTTCATCAAATCCCTGGAACATGTTTGGAATTGTAGCGATTTTGTCCTCATCCTCGCGATACATGAACACAATTCCCGGATGCTCGCCATTCGTTACGACTCCTGAGTAATTGATTGAGGTCCAGTCAAACTGGATTTTTTCGCCAATCGTTGTATATACAGTGCATCCTTCTGAATAAGTCACAACCTTTGATGAAAGGATTTTCGCGGATGTCCTGAAAATAATGTATGCAACGTATACGCCGGCTGCAGTTACAAGCAGCGCTGTCAGGCGGGATGCAAAGAAGAAGCAGGCTATGCCGGCTCCTACACACGCAATAGCGAGCAGATACATCGGTAAAAGGTTTTTGCTGTGTTTTTTATCGTATTTGTACGTCATAAATCCACCTGTAAACTAATCGGATATGTCATCTTACTATAATTGCGCAATTTCATCCATCAGCGAAAAGGGCGTCATGGCGAAATCGTTCTTGATTCTGCGGGATGCACAGGTGTGGGCGAGCGAAGCCTGTTTCGCGGCTTCGAACGCATCCCATCCCTGAGCGAGGAGCGCTGCTGTAAGGCCTGCAAGAACGTCGCCAGATCCTGCTTTTGCGAGGCACGGCATTCCGAGCGGATTCACGAGCAGCTCACACGCGGATGAGCCGACACTGTCAGCGGATGAGCCGGATGCGCATGCAATGACGAGATTCGCGCCCTTAAGGATGAGCACAACGCCTGGATATGCGGATGCGAACAAGCGTGCAAACTCACATCTCCGTGACTGGATTTCTTTCACGGAGAACGTGCCAAAACCGCACAGTCCGAGCAGCGCACTGAACTCTTTCGGATGCGGCGTAATCACCGTACGGAAGTGGGGTGCGCTTTCACAGCCGGCCCCGCTTATATCAGCTGCACTTGCCAAAGCAGGCCCTTGTACGCTTTCAAGGCCTGCCGCGCGCGCTTTCAGGAACGCGGGAACGCCCGGGTGATAGCACATGTCGGCATCAATAACGACGCCGGCAGAAGGCCGCTTCATCAGTTCATCAAGGAACAGCTGACCGCGGGCGATGGCAGCTTCATCGCGGCCAAGTCCCATTCCAAGGGCAGCGGCCGTCGTGTTTTCAGGAAAAGACGGAGACTGCATCAGCATACAGACGCCTTCAGCATATCTGTCAGCCGGCTGGGCCTGGCGCAGGAACTCGGGCGCGGCAAGATCCCTGTCAGTGACGAGCGTTACAAGACCTGCCCCGTACGTTAACGCAGCCGTTCCCGCGATGATGCCTGCACCGCACTTGTCGCCAACAACGATTGCTGCATGGCCGTATGTGCCCTTGTTACTGTTCTGCTTTGTGCGGTGCGGAAGGACCAGGTCGCTTTCCTCAAGCAACCAGGCTTCAGGGGCAGGTACCGAAGCGGATGGAGCCTCGAACTGCTCACGCGGCACACCGAGCGGCGCGCAAGTGATGGCGCCCGTCCAATCTTTTGCAAAATCTTCGTACAAAACGAATTTGAGCGCGCCCATGGTGATTGTCTCATCCGCGCGGAACACGGGCGCCCCTGCCTTAAAAGCGACAGATGCCTTATCTGCAGATGCCACCAGAAACGGCAGGCAGCTCGGGATATCGCACGCTATTTTCCAAGCGTCGAGCGCGTTCAGTTTTTCAATGAGGGCGGCAGTTGCATCATCTGGTGCGCCGTGAAAACCGCTTCCAAAAAGACAGTCGACAACGGCCGCCGCGGCGTTTAAAGACGGCAGGTCAGTAATAATACGCACGCCTGCTTTTTCGGCTCGTTCAGCCTGTGCAATGCAGGCGGCTGACTTTGGCGGACGAGCCGCAAACACGACGACACTTTCCGGCGGGAGGGCGCCCGTTGCCTTATAAGCGTCTGATGGCTTATCTGCAGATGAAGGTTCAGAAAGCGAACCGTCAGCACACGCAGCCTCTGAAAGCAGACGGCGGGCCAGCGCGTATCCGTCGCCGCCGTTGTCGCCGGAGCCGCAGACTATGAGGACGCGCGGGGCGCCCGCTGCCTTGAAAGCGGACGTTGCCTTATTTGCGTCCTGAGCGTCGGAAAGCAAATCGGGCACGCAGGCCTTAGAAGCGGACGCGGCCTTGTCAGCGTTCTGAGCTTCTGAAAGCAGAGTGCGGGCAAGCGCGCGGCGGACGGCGGCTTCGAGGGCCATGGCGGCGTGCTCCATCATCGTCTCTGTGGTAAGGCCGTAGTCCTTGCGCGCGCGTTCATCAAGCGGGCGGCTGTCGGCGAAAAGCGGTTTCATCTCAGAGCACCTGGCTCAGGAAAGAAATCAGCTGGTTGGCTGCCTTTTCGTGGATAAGCGGACCCGGGTGCTGACGCGAACCGAACGACTGTTCGGTCATCGTTACCGCTGTCTGATACGCGATACGCTCATCCCCTGTTTCAGCAATATAGCGTGAAACTGCGTTTCCAATCTCACGGGTAAGGCCAACTTCGCACATCCCATAAATCCATACGATATATGCTTTTGGATTATTCTCACGGACTGTTTTAAGGAAATCAACAGCGGCATCGACAAACTGGGCGCGGGTCACTTTCGCAACACCCGTAGAGAACGCTGTCGAATCATTTGTTCCAAGGTTGATGATGACTGCATCCGGCTGCCAGGAAGCAAAATCATAGTCATGCTGGCTTCCCATCTTCACGTTGCGTTCCCCGTGAGTAACGCCGCAAATCTTCTTGTACACTGACGGAATCGTATGTCGCAGATCCCCGTCCCATCCGGAGATGATGCCCCAGCCGCCCTGTGAGACAAAGCGGTATTCTGCATTGAAATGACGCGCGGTTGCAACTCCGTATTGGTTGATGGTGCTCATCCAGGCAGTAATCCACTGCATTTCTTCATGTGCACCGCGGAGGCCTTCGCCGCTCGTAATGCTGTCGCCGATGAACTCGAACTTGTACGGATGCTCATCCACCGGGAAGAACTTAGCATCAGACGCTTCAATACCGCGCACGACAAGCGAGTGGATTTTCTCGTCGTCATCGTTCATGGCCTGCGTATCCTTGATGAACTTCACTGTGTGGACAAGCGTCGGGTCAAAGTTCCGGAAAAGACACACTTTCTGCCCGCCGCGCTGCAGCATCTGACGGCCGATGAGCGCGCCGTTTATCTCGATGAGGACCCACGGTTCGTGGATTTCAAAGTCGACGGATACATCAACCCACAGTTCTGAAGCGCTTACTTTTACTTCAAGCGCGCTGCCGTGCCAGAAAAGGGCTATATCTTCTGTGCCCGTAATGTCGGGCGTACCTGTCCTGCCGTGAATGCGGTGAGGAATGTCGCGTAATGCGAATGATTTTAATTCTGCCATACGGGAAGTATAGCACATCCGGCAGCGTTTGGCGCACATGCCTTATCAGCAGAGTTATCTTTCTTCGGGCATGATAAGCGTGTACGGAAACGGCTCTTTTCCTTCAACCGGATACACAGCATACTGCGTGAGTTTTCCGCCCTTCCACTCAAAATCAGCAAGCAGATTGCCCTTCAGCGCCACACCGCGGAGACTTCCGTCCTTCCAGGAATCAGGCAGGGCGGGCAGAAGCTCAACAAGCACTTTTCCGTCCTTTATGCGGCTCTGCACCAACATGCGGATGATGCCCGTAAGCCCGCCAAAGTTGCCGTCAATCTGGAACGGCGGATGGTTGTCGAACAGGTTGCCGAGCGTTGATTTTGCAAGAAGTGCGCTGACGTTTTCGCCCGCCTTTTCTCCGTTTCCAAGCGATGCGTAAAAGTTGATGATCCAGGCGCGGCTCCAGCCTGTGTGGCCACCGCCATGTGAAAGCCGGTGCTCCAGCATCTTTTCAGCCGCCCGGGCCAGTTCTGGTGTGTCAAAACGGTTGATTGTGTTACCCGGGAACAGTCCGTACAGATGTGAAATGTGTCTGTGGCCCGGCTCAACTTCCTCAAACTCGCCGTTCCATTCGCGGATGCGGCCATCGCTTCCGACAACCGGCGGGAGGAGCCGCTCGAGTACAGCATTGAACGCGTCCACGTCCTCAGTTTCACCAAGCAGGGCAGCCGCATGAATCGTGCCTGAGAAAAGCTGTTCCAGTATGCGGTTGTCCATTTCGCATCCAGGGCACATGCAGCCCGTCTGCCCGTTCGGAAGGCGGTACGTGTTCTCCGGCGACGTGGATGGATTCACCGTCAGGTTTTTGACGACGCGGTCGTCTTTCAGAGGGACATCCTCTGTCCCTTCTGTCAGGAAATCCACAAAGAAAAGACATGCCTCATGAAGCACCGGATACATCCGTTTCAGGAAATCCATGTCCTGCGTGTATTCAAAGTGAGTAATGACGTGAGTACAGAGCCAGGCGGCGCCAAGCACCCAGTAGCTTGCAGGCAGCCAGATGTCCTGCGGTGCAGTGTCGCCCCAGATGTCGGTATTGTGGTGTGCGGTAAAGCCACGGCAGCCGTACATGTTCCTTGCCGTTTCGCGGCCGTTCGGAACCATGCGCTCAAGCAGGTCAAACAGCGGCTCTTCCATTTCAGCAAGGTTGCACATGGCAGCTGGCCAGTAGTTCATCTCGGTATTAATGTTGATGGTGTACTTGCTGCCCCACGGCGACTCAATATCCTTGCACCAGATGCCCTGCAGGTTTGCGGGAAGCGTACCGGGGCGGCTGCTCGAAATCAGCAGATAACGGCCGAAATCAGCGTACAGGCGGATAAGATCAAGATCTGAGCCGTCAAAAGCAGCAAGCCGCTCGTCTGTCGGCAGCTCATCTTGCGCGGCGCCCAGACGCAGCTCCATCCTGTCGAAATACTGCTGATACTCAGAGGTGTGGCGCATTTTAAGGGCAGCATACGCGGCGCCTGCTGCTTTTACGGGAACGGTCGCCTTTGATCTGTCATCAACAACAGAAAAAGCTGATGCACAGGCAAGCGCTGCCCCCATGTGCCGCATGGAAATGTCATCCACAGAAGAAAGCACGTCTGAGGGCGCGGTCTTGAAAGCAGGTTCAGATCCTGAATATGAACCAGAAGCCTGCTGTCTGAGCGCTTCTTCAGCGTTTATCGCATCAACCCAGGCAACTGCCTCATCAAGTTTCTTAAGGCAGGCGGCACGCGGATCAGCTTCCCGGAAAGCGGTCTCTATATCAACGAATAAAATGGCATCGTCGGCGTTCTCTACAATCAGGAACTCGCCTGCAGTACGCACAGTACCGCCATCTGCCACAGCCCGGACAGCCTCAAAAAACGGAACGCCGTGAGAATCGGCCATGAAGACAGTACGGCCGTCAACTGCGCCTTTCGTGTCTTCAAAAGCGCCGCGGTCAAGAGACGCCCTGAAACTGACAGCGCCCGGCTTATCTGCTGAAATGCGGATGACAAGCACATCGTCAGCGGCTGTGGCGAAGTATTCTCTGGTAAAGCGGATGCCGGCACTCTCAAAGGAAACGGACGCAACTGCTGTTGAAAGAGTAAGCTCGCGCCGATAGTTTGTGACGCCTGAAGCGTTTTCTCCGCCGAGCGGGGCATCTGGCAGCGGGAACTCTCCGTGGCAGCCGGTGGCGCAGTCAGCGAGGTGCGTTATGTTCAGATTGCCGGCGGTCTGGTAGCCCCTTTCCTGTGTGGGAACGCCGCTCAGGCCTTCCATGGCGAGCTTCTGTGCCCCGCGGATGTCGCCTTCGGAAAGCAGGCGGCGCACCTCGGGAAGGGTTTTCAGCGCATCCGGATTATTACGGTTTCGGAACATGCCAGACCAGACTGAGTCCTCATTGAGCTGCACAACCTCAAAGCAAGGCTGGCCAAAAATCATCATGCCAAGACGGCCAGAGCCAAGTGGAAGAGCTTCGTTCCAGTCAGAAGCCGGTTTTTTGTACCACAAACTATTTTTCATACTACTAATCATAACATATTCAGACTGTTTTAATCCAAAAAAATGAGATATAATGAGAAATATGGAACGAAGGGATAAAAATAACTACTATCTTGATCTTGCTGAAGTTGTATCTCAGCGCAGTACATGCCTCCGGCGCCATTATGGAGCAGTCATTGTAAAAAATGATGAAGTCATATCCACAGGATATGTCGGAGCCCCAAGACAGCGGAAAAACTGCACCGATCTGGGCATGTGCGTCAGACAGAAACTCAATATCCCACGTGGCGAGCGGTATGAGCTCTGCCGCAGCGTTCACGCAGAAGCTAACGCAATAATCAGTACCAGTCGTGACAAAATGCTTGGCTCTTCTTTGTATCTTGCCGGTGTTGAAGTCTCAGACGGCTCTTACATAAAAAACGCTGTCTGCTGCTCAATGTGCAAGCGGCTTGTCATAAATGCCGGCATTGAAAAAGTCATTGTACGCGATGATAAAGACAATTACCGCATCATTGAAGTCAAAGACTGGATTGATAACGACGAATCTCTGGAAGGCACTTTTGGCTACTGATAACGAAACAGATACATTAAACGACATCAAAAGATTTCTCATTTTATGCGGTGCTTTCCTCGTCATATTACTTGCACTGGTTTTTTTTTCTGGTACTTTTTCACAGAAACTGCTTCTCTCAGATGATGTTTCTGAAATCTCATTAACAAAAACAAATGGCAGAACATATACACAGCTCTCATCCGGAGAAGTACTCCTCACTGCAATGAACCGTGGCGATGTACTCACCTGTGTCATCTCCTGTCCTGAATGCAGTCTTGCATATCCTTCACTTGTATTTGAGTCTGTCAGAGGCAGCATATCTGTAACCAATGCAGGAAGAACCATTTATTCAGTTGAAAGCGGAGAGGCATCCAATCAAACTGCAATGATAAACCAGATTCCGCTTAAAGATGCCGATTTCTCCCAGCCGATAACCGTTACCGTAACAGCATCTGAAAGAAACAGCATTTTCTCAGTGCCAAACTTCATGCTGATTGAGCAGCACAATGGTTTCTCCCAATTCCTGCAGGCTCGGAACATTACTTTCATCATAGCGGTATTCATGTTCTTCCTTGGAATTCTTGGCACAGTAATCTGTACAACATCACGTTTCCTAGGAAAAAAGCTGCTGCCGCTCATCCACATTTCACAGTTTACGTTCTGGACTTCCCTGTGCATGTTCTGCCATCTCGGCTTCATCCTGCTTTTCATTCACAGTGAAATCCTAAACACCATTCTGGAACTGCTTTCTTTCTACCTTGCGCTTGCTTCCATATGCCTCGTCATTTATCCGAAGCTGCTCTCAACAAGAAAAAGCAACCGCATTTTCAGGCACTTTACCATCGCATATCTGGTTTACTGCGTTATATCACTGCTGCTGCCTTTCTTTACGAACATCCACGTAATGGATACATACACCGTTTCTATCGTCATTCTTCTCGCTGTCCTCCTGTACTCCGTGTATCTGTGCATACGGCAGTGGAAAACTCACCCGGAACAGCTTTCACTGCCTGTTGCGGGTTTCCTTGTGCTCTGTTCCTATACGGTTGCTGAACAGATCCGCATTATGCTTTTCTCAGCGGGAATCAAGGCTTTCGGAACTCCTGAAATGATTATCCTGAGTTTCGGTATCATTATTTTTACAGCATGTTCCCTGACTGATTACTTCCTCTGGTTCAAATCCTCAACAATTCAGGAAACTGTTGAAGAATCATGGAAACGCTTCTCTGAACCAAATTCAGAACCTGGAATCTCAGGATATCAGAAAACGCTTGCCCTGCTTCATGAACTGCAGGAGTCAAAATCACAATACACAATCATTACGCTTTCAATTGATAATCTGGATGAACTGAAACTGTCACAGACACCATTACCACTCCTTGAAGATAACTTTGCCCGCCTTCTTTACCTGGTATTCAGTTCTTATGGAATCACGGGAAATCTTGGAAACGGAAAGTTCCTTGCAGCTCTTCCGGATATGCCGGAAGGAAAGGTCATACAGCTGCTCCGGGCTCTCAAAGTGCTTGTGAACCGTGACAACGACAGTCATCCGGATGCTAAAATTACTTTCTCATATGGGTACGCTCTCAGCTCTGATTCCGATTCTACTGAAATCGCAGAAATCTGCCAGCTTGCCAACAACAGCCGGAAGGTTCAGGAACAGCAACTTCTGCAGTAGTTTTACCTGAAAACTTGATTAATCGATATTCAGATGTTACACTATCTCTATGAGCGATTACCTTCCAAATTTCCAGCGTGTCGATCTTAACAGAAAAGAAATCAATGTCCCTGAAGAGAAATTTTCTCAGAAAAAGAACTCGACCTTTCAGAATCCTCAGTATTATAAGGTCGCATTGTCAGGAGAAAACGAATCTTCTCAGAAGCTCCACAATCTTCTTTCAAGATATCTGACTTCTCAGGATCCGAAAGACCGCTCCGTATTCAGACAGCAACTCATTACCGCTTACTGGGAGTTCTTCAATTCTCTTGCACCAAAGATGTCTCTCCCCTCTACTCCAAATGAGAAACGCATGGCTATGCGTTATGGTGTCATCCTTCCGACGCTTTTCACAGAAGAACAGAAAGCCATGTTCGCTTCTGCCTTCGTTGAGAACACCTATAACGAGCCGGTTTATTATGTTGATGAATGGTTCCGTGACCTTGGAACGGGTACTCTGACCCTTTCAGCAACAGATGAGGCACGTCCCCAGAAAAAGAACCTTACCGGCGAAGAGGAAACAAAACGCCTCATGCAGTTACAGGCTAAGAACAGCGGAAAACTGCAGACATCAGAAAACCAGCTCACGTTAAAGGAATCTGAGCGTGCCATGCTTGAAGCAGAAGTTTCTTCCCGCGTACAGCAGTTGTGCGAACATCACCCTATTCCAGGAATGGAACCGCACGTTTACGCTTACACTGAGCCGCAGAAAAAGCTCTTCAACGATATCATCGACAGACTCCGCTCGCTTTCAAAAGTTGACAAGGAAATCGCTACACTTCTTACAGAATTCACTTCAGCAAAGCAGATAAACGACAGTCTGCAGTCTAAAATTGATGCAGGTCCTGCAGCAGTTGAAATCAGCAGTACAGACATTTCAACAGAAGCCGGAACTGTCCGTCAGATGGCAAAAATGACCTGCGGCCGCCAGGGAAACCATTTCCCGATTTACACAAAGGAGTATTTCCACTGTACACCGCGTCTGACCGGCTTCCGTGAAAATGTCCTTGAACAGCTTAAATGGGTAGAATCAATTGATCCGGGCGCTTTCATCCGCACCCATAAAAACGTTCCTAACAGAATCGTTCCATATGTCCTGCTTCTCCCGACATATGGAGACTCAGGTTTCTGCTGGGAGCCGTTCGATCGTTACAACCGCGTAACAAGCCGCGGACGCATCATTGTTCCTATGTACCCGAAAAACCTGCAGATTGCCGTACTTACCGCAGTTGCAGACCTCCGCTGGCAGACAGCAAAGGAGCAGGCATCTTTCTACTGGATGGAAGAAGGTCTTACAGGTCATTACTACGAATGGTTCAGTAACCAGAAACTGAAGGGCGACGTCAAGGAATACTTCATCAACGACTATGTCCTCTGGATGACAAAAGAATCAGAAGGTATGCAGAAGATGGATAAAGAAGTCCGAGGCATTTTCTGGCGCTTTGTTCCGTTCCCACAGGATCTTAAGGATAAACTCAAGCTGCGCAGCACCATTTATCAGGAGCTGTATCAGAAAGACCAGAACAGGGCAATGTCCGACGGATATTGATTCCTGACTGACTTAAGCAATAAAAAAAGCGTTCCGTCTGGAACGCTTTTTTTATCAGAACTGATTGTCGTACCTGTTCTTCTTCATTGTCCGCTTTGAGAACAGCGGATCCAGCTTATCCTCAAGATGCCATTTCGTGATTACCCACGTTGCCAGTTTCTGATAAAGCAATGCACCAAGAAAATAAGAGCAGAGTATGCTTGCAATCATTAAAGCTGCTGCCATATTATCGTTGTCATTCTTGAAAACAACAGCAGTCAGAGTGATGAAAACAGCCAGAAGCAGAAGAATAAGCAAAACCTGAACAATAGTACCAACAATGATGAAGAGAATAGTGTTTTTCTTATTTGTCATTTTCCGTTCCTTTTTCGTTTTTTATCGTAATCAAAGCATTTATGAACAACCAGATGCCACATACCATAATACAGGAATCTGCAACGTTGAATGTCGGCCATCGTTCAAAACCAAAGATACCATAAAACTTTACATCAATAAAATCAACAACACCTGCAGGACGGAAGAGCCTGTCAATAATATTGCCAAAACCACCGCCAAGAACACCGCATATGAGCCAGCGCTGGCAATAGGTAAACTCATTATTCCTGAAGTAAATAAAAAGAGCTATACACAGAACGATTACCGGCAGGATGGCAAGCAGCACAGAGCGTGCAGAAACAGGAAGTCCTGAGCCAAAACTGAAAGCTGCTCCCAGATTACGGACATGGACAATACGGAGGAAATCTCCGAAAAAACTGCACAGAATCGTATTCCGTGGAATGAATGTAACGACAAGATGTTTAGTAAGCTGGTCCAGGATGAGGACGCCTGCAAGTAATGAAAGCGGAACCAGTTTCTGCTTTTTCTGTTTATCCATTAATGTACCTCACAATTCCGTCGGAGCATTGATGAAGACAACATCAACGCCCGTTTCTTCTTGTATTTTCTTCATAACGAGCGAAACGCCCACAGTCTCCGTATTGTAGTGACCGCCGGCAATCACCGTTATCCGGTGTTCTTTAGCCACATGATACTGTTCATGCTCTATCGTTCCCGTAATATATGCATCGGCGCCCGCTTCTATTGCCTGATCAACATCTTCGCCGGCACCGCCTGAAATGACAGCGACCTTCTGTATGGCATCCGGACCGAACGGCAGCACTGCAAGCGGAGATGCTTCTTCAGGAAGCAGCCGGCGGCAGATTTCCTCTTTTGAAAGCGGAGACGGGAACGAGCCCATGACACCAAGCTGCATGCCACGCCAGAAGCCGAATGGTTCCAGGTTTTCAAGACCTATGCGTCGGGCGATTCCGTAATTATTACCGCAATCTGCATTTGCGTCCAACGGAATATGGCAGGCAAAAAGCGCCATGTCGGCATCAAGAAGCGCTTTCACGCGGCCGTAATGCGCACCATCTATTGCAATGGGTTGACCCCAGAAAAGCCCGTGATGTACCACAAGAAGATCCGCCTTTTCGGCCGCAGCCTTTTCGATTGTCTCAAGGCAGGCGTCCACTGCAAAGGCAATCTTCCTGATCTGCTTTGTATCAGGCGCACTGTTACTGACCTGTACGCCGTTCATTGACGGATCGCCAGGAAAAAGTTCCGGCTTAAGCAGGGCGCACAGCCATGCTGAACATTCATTAAGCGTCATCTGCATTCTCCAATAATGTAATTTGCTGCCTCGTATACCATTCTGTCTGAGGTGCGCCTTCCCGCATACGTGTACTTATCCGGCATTATACAGGCTGCATCAAGCGGATGTGTCAGCGGCAGGAAGCCCAACCCGTCAAGTTCAAGCCGAAGCACCCGTACGCCTTCAATCATTTCTCTGCTTAACAGCGGATATTCCTCATCCGCAGCTAAAACAATCTCCCGCCCTGGATACTGCTTTTTGACAAGGCTGATGAAAGCTTTCGTTTCAAGCAGCTTTTTCTGAAAATATCCGTCTTTTACCTCATTGAACGCTTTCTGATTCATGATACGTTCAACCCGCATGATGAAAGGTCTGATCCATGTGCCATTGAAAGATAAAAGCGCCGTATCTGCTGACGTAATGTCTGCGGCAGTACATGCATATCCACGCAGAGCCAGAACTTTCATGAGCGGAACGTAATCAGCGGCCCTGACACAGACATCAGGAACAAAAACGATAACCGGGCTTCTTTCATTGTCTTCTTCCGGAGTATACGTGGTAACGACCGCAGATGTTTTCTCAAATACGGAGTTCTTTTCTGAAAATCCCTGATAAGCGGTTCCTGTAAAAGTCTGTCTTGTTTCAGTATACGCAGGTCTGTCCTTAACAGTAATGACTATATCCATATCGTTTACCGGAGCAAACCAGACAAGAAGAAAACACAGAAAAACAATGGCAAATCCTGAAAGAACCGTCGCAATAACATAAGGAACATGGTAATAATCAACATACAGTCCGTTAAAATACCGTTGTAATGCGCGGAAATTGGTGATTACCACCAGAAAAATCAGGATGGCGAGTAATACCGTGAAAAGCTGTACACCAAATGCAATCACGTAAATTATGAAAACAAAGACGGAAACCGGAACAAGAATGACTGTCGTATCAACATGTGTCCGCTTTTTCATGAAAATCCGGAGTATTACCGGGGCCAGAAGACCGAGCAGCAAGACACCGCCTAAAACATAACTCGACATATGGTAATGATAAATGAAAACATTGTTTATAACAACATTCAAATTTTATGAAAATGCTTTTTTTTTGGTTCTTTGTATGGTAGAATTATAATAAGTATGTCTGACTCCAGCCGTATTCAGGTCGACCCGAGTAAAATCCGTCGAGCCGTACAGTCTAATATTCCTCTTTCAATAACAACATATACGTTGCCACATGAAATGGAAATTTATATGGCGGATGTACTTACTGCCTTTCTGAAAGAACTTAATCAGGAACACATGACCGAGTATCTTGTGTACTGCATGAATGAACTTACAACCAATGCAAAGAAGGCAAACACAAAGCGTATTTACTTCCAGGAGAAACATCTGGATATCAACGACCCGAAAGATTATGAAATGGGCATGAAAACGTTCAAGGTCGATACGCTTGAAAACCTGAAACACTACCTGTCACTCCAGAAAGCATCCAACTATTACATCAAACTCATCCTGCAGGCAAAGAATGGAAAAATCTGCCTTGAAGTCCGCAACCACACAGAACTGACCGTTTTCGAATACAAGCGTATTCACGACAAGCTTTCGAGAGCGCAGCAGTACACATCCATTGATGAAGCATTCGCCCAGATTCTTGATGACAGCGAGGGCGCAGGTCTCGGACTCATCATCATGATCCTTATGCTGCAGAAAATCGGTCTTGCAGAAAATAATTATCAGGTCTTCAGCGAGAATGGTGAAACCATCAGCCGGATTATTCTGCCACTCAACAAACGCACGCAGGAAGACATTACCGAAATGTCAAAAGACATTGTCACTGAAATTGACAGCCTGCCTCAGTTCCCTGATAACATTGCGCGCATTCAGTCCATGCTCAGTGACCCTGCTGTTGATTTTCAGGAAGTCGCCCATGAAATCAGCAACGACGTTTCCCTTACCACTGACCTTCTGCGTCACGTAAACTCTGCAGCATTCTCTTTACCAACTCCGTGCCTGAGCATTCTTGATGCCGTTAAACTCGTCGGTATCCGTGGATTACGCAACCTTCTATATTCTGTCGGATCACTCAAAACCCTTCAGGATTCCTCAAACGCAAAGAAGGATCTCTGGGACCACAGCTATCAGGTCGCAGCCTTCAGCAGTCTTGTTGCAAAAGCTTATTTCCGCAGTAACAGACAGGTTACAGATGATTCTTATGTCTGCGGTCTGCTGCATGATGTGGGAAAGGTTGTCTTTGAGAATGTGCATCCGGAACTCATGGATAAATACAGATCACACTGTTCCGAAAAACAGATGAAGAATGAACTGTTTGAAAAGATTACATCAGGAGCAAATCACGCAGAAATTGGTGCTCAGATTACGGAAAAATGGAACTTCCCGAAAGTCATTTCGCTTACAATCCGGTATCATCATAATCCGGAACTTGCGCCTGCAGATGTAAAGAGTATAGCTACCGTTGTTTATTTTGCAGAGATGCTGACTCATTATCTGGATGGTTCTGTCGAGTTCTACCAGTTTGATGAAGGCATTCTGAATGCTTTCGGTATTAAGGACGAGGATAAACTGAAAGCGCTTGTTGAAAAACTTCAGACAGAACTCACTAAAGAACGGTAAGAGCGCTCGTCCACGCCTGCATCAGGATTCCAAAAGCAACTCCAACATTCAGCGACGCCTTCATGCCTTTCATCGGGATGGAAACGCATCCGTACGTTGCACGTTTCAAAGCCTCCGGACTTACGCCGAGCTCTTCAGAACCCAGAATCACAATGCCCTTTTTCGGAAAAACAAACTCAGAAATGTCAGTTCCGCCCGTTTCAAGCGAGAACACAGGCACGTCTTCAGGCAATTTGTCCAGAGAAGTCCGCTCCCAGCTTAAAATCTTGTCGCATCCCATTGAAGAGCGTATCGCACGCGGATGAGAAAGGTCCGTGCAGTTGGGCGAAAGAAAAAGTTTTTCAGCCCCGAACGCTTCCGCTGTCCTTACAATTGAACCAAGGTTGAACGGAGAGCGGATGTCTTCTGCATACACCATGACACCTGGAAAAAAGTCCCGCTGCGTGACAACACCGTCAGCTCCTGCCACGCTTTCCGCCGATTCTTCTGCAGGCTGAATATGTGGCTTGTGCGGTGCAATGACGAGATCCCATTCAGCAGGAAATGTTCCGATTATCTTAAGCAGCTCATTGCGCGCACAGTTACAGACACGCCGCTCATCAAAAGATGATGCTGCAAGAAGTGCCATAAGCTCATTACGGCCGCTTTCTGAAAGCTGCGGATCTTTTAAAAGCACTTCTGCTATGCGACGCGTATACTGTGGCCGCGTCAACGACTTGAAGTTGTATTCCGTACCTGGTTCCGCAATGCCGGCAATATCACGCTCAAGCGCGCCAAAACACAGGGCCAGCTTCCGTCTGCGCTGACCGCCTTCGAGTTCAAAGAGTTTTTCTGGTGGAATCATCAGTATGCCTGCTTGATGAAGTCAAAAAGATCATCCGCAGTCATTGAACGCGGCATCGCATTTATCATTTCAAGCTGGCCCGCATCTTCTGCTGCAAGAGAAAGCTGCTCAATGGAAATGTTAAGATCCTTCAGACGCGCAGGCAGATTGGCCATTGCAAGCCTGTTGCGGATATTATCAGCAAGTGCAGTTGCCGCAGTTTCACTGGATGTCGTATCTGATGCAACCTGCATGATGCGGGCTACATTGGCAAGGCGCTCTGTCTTGAAACGGGCAGCGTCTTCAATGACATAAGGAAAGAGAATTGATGCAATTGTTGAACGTGGCAGCCTGTACCGCGCTCCAATTGTCAGGGCAAGCAGAGAAGCTGGTCCCACAGAACTGATTCCTGCTGCAAGTGATGTCATACATCCTCCCTGCATGAGGAACTGCTCTGGTGGAGTTGCATTTGAAAGCGTCGGAGAACCGTCCATTCCGCTGCTCAACAATTCTATGGCTTTTTCGCAGATTGTATCTGAAAAGAAGTTTGATTTCTGGGAAAGATAGCATTCGACAGCCATACAGAGAGTCTGGATTGCAAGAGATGCTGTCTGGTTTTCTGTAAGTGAAACGGTCAGGTTAGGGTCAAAAAGCGCAAGCTTTACCAGGCCTGAAGGGCTTTTCATCAGTTTGAGCTGCCGGGTTCTTCCATCAATGACAGGAATCCTGTCTGAGAACAGGAACTCATCCTTTATGGTTGTTGGCAGACAGATGCACGGCAGCGGACTTGTCGTCGGCGTTGCTCCATCAACGTATTCATACAGATTGTTGGCTTCGTGATATAAAGCAGCAACAGCACGTCCAAGATTTCCAGCTTTTTCGCCTCCTGCAGTAATGACACCATGAATGTGAGCGTCACGTGCAAGATTAATGGCGCGTTCCAGTATTGATGAATCTGGAGAAGAAGGAAGTTCTTCGAAAGTGAAATAATCTATGTTGCGGTCTGTAAGTGAAACTTTAATTTTTTCTGCGGCACCACTCTCATTCAGAACGGGATCCATGATGAGCATGTAACGGGTACCCCACTCACGGACAAACTGGCCGAGACGGGTTGATGAATAGGAACCTAATGTGATGTTCGGTGATATTTTTAAACTGAAATCGGCCATTTTTTACTCCTTAGACAAAAAAAGGCGGAAAAACATTCCGCCTCTTTTTATAACATGCAATGCCTGAATTTAGAGGCCAAAGCTGTCAAGAATCTTATCCGCTGCTGACTCAATCACTGAAGCATTCAGATAATTTGGATCTGCAATTTTTGCCTTTACCTGAGCTACGAGGTCTGCGCGTACATCAGGTGTTTCTTTGGCGATAGCATCCATTTTTAACATTTCAGCCATCTCACGTGCTTCATCTGAGATAGAAATACTGTCTTCAGCTGTATATACACGTGAAGTAGGTGCTGCTTTTTGAGAACCTTTAACATTGTCCAACGGATTGATTCCGTTAAGTCTGTCAATCATCATATTCGACCTGCCTTACCTATTTATCGGTACAATCTTCCACAAGTTGAGCATTCTTTACATTTCCTGAGACAAAAACTGCAAATTCACCCAGAATTTTACTTCTGGAACTGAAATCTTCCAGTAATTGCCCGGCAGAGCCCTCCACAATCTCTTCATGCAGTTTAGTCATCTCACGACCAATTACCACATGCCGCTCACTTTCAATATCGGCAATATCTGCCAAAAGTTTAACAATTCTGTACGGCGATTCATAGATTACGAATGCACATCCAGTTGCCATGAGCTCTCTGAGGCGGGACCGCCTTCTCCCCGGTTTAGGAGAAAGGAAACCTTCAAAGATAACCGTCTTTCCGCCCGGACCTGCTACTGAAAGCAGCGTCGCAAAAGCGGAAGCCCCCGGAATCGGGATAACCGTGTGCCCTGCCTCCCGGGTCATTTTTACCAGAATTGCCCCCGGATCACTGACCCCGGGCGTTCCGGCATCGCTCGCAAAGGCAACGTTCTTGCCTTCATCAAGCATGGAAATTATCTTTTTAGCTGCATCTTCTTCGTTCTGGGAACGGCAGGAGACCAGCGGTTTCCTTATTTCAAAGTGTGTCAGCAGCTGCAGCGTATGTCTAGTGTCTTCTGCGGCCACAACATCGACAGACTTCAGTGTTTCAAGGGCCCGGAAGGTGATGTCACCAAGATTTCCGATTGGAGTTGCTACTATATATAAATCCGACACACAATAAGTATACTATTTAATCTTTCAGTCTGCAAGCATTTAGCGCTTGTGCCCGCTGCAACAGTTTACACAGCCTGAAACGTGCACGTGATTCTTGTTTTCATCGCGTACAAAAAGATGAGCTACTAAATAGGAAGAAGGCAGCAAAGTTGCCTTGCATACAGGACAGCTTCTTGTCACTCCCGGATGCGGCAACGGATAGCAGTGTGGACATCCATATATAGAACAGCTTTTCTCGTTGATGGCAGAGCCTTTGTACACCTTTGTAACAAGGTTTTCACCAGGATCAAGTGGCGTGCAGCAGACAGGGCAGATGGATTTAGGTCCGGAAGGAGGATTTTCCTGTTTTCTTCTATTAGAAGAGGATAATCTTATCCCCCTGAAAACAAAGATGATTATTGCTACGGCAATGCCCATTAAAAGCAGTGCAAGGACCATGGAACTGTTCATATTAAAAAAAATATAAAATTTTTTTAAAAAAGTGTTAAGTCTTTTTTTCAGGGTCCGATAGAAAAGTAACGGGTCATGAAGACCGGATGAATCGTTCTTAGCAGTCATGAAGGCTAAAAACGATACAGTAAATTCAAGGAGATACAGTATGGTTATTAATCACAACATGAGTGCTATGTTCGCTAATCGTCAGACAGCGGTAACGAACGCTTCAACACAGAGAAACATGGAAAAGCTTTCATCAGGCCAGCGCATCAACCGCGCAGGTGATGATGCTTCAGGACTTGCAGTATCTGAGAAGATGCGGAGCCAGATTCGTGGTTTGAACCAGGCTGCACAGAACGTTCAGAACGGCATTTCTTTCATCCAGACAACTGAAGGCTATCTGCAGGAAACAACAGATATCGTTCAGCGCATCCGCGAACTGGCTGTTCAGGCTTCCAACGGAATCTACACTGACGAAGACCGCATGCAGATTCAGGTTGAAGTTTCACAGCTTGTTGCTGAAGTCGACCGCATCGCAAGCCAGGCACAGTTCAATGGTATGAACATGCTCACAGGCCGCTTTGCACAGGATACAGGAACAAACTCTGTAACCGCTTCTATGTGGCTGCATGTTGGTGCAAACATGGACCAGCGACTCGAGATGTTCATTGGTACAATGACAGCAACAGCACTCAATCTGCGTGAGTTCGGCAGTGACGAGATCATGAGCCTCGGCACACCAGACTCAGCTAACCGCGCAATCGGAACTCTTGATGAAGCACTCAAGAGAATCAACAAACAGCGTGCAGACCTCGGCGCATATCAGAACCGCCTTGAGTCAACATACAGTGGTTTGACAATTGGTGCAGAAAACCTTCAGGCTTCTGAATCACGCATCCGTGATACAGACATGGCTTCTGAAATGGTTGAATACACAAAGAACCAGGTTCTGCAGCAGGCTGGAACAGCAATGCTCGCACAGGCTAACCAGTCTTCTCAGAACGTACTCTCACTTCTGCAGTAGGTATTTCGATGACCATCCTTGGTCATCGAAAACTGACAGTTTGCTTTGCAAACTGTCTTTGCTTGGAAAACAAAAAAGACGCCATCCTTGGCGTCTTTTTTGTTTTAAATGTACTTGTAAGCAGGGCGTTTTCTCAATTTAGAGCTCACTTTTCAAATAGAGGGCCCGTTCAGCATTTAATCTCGCCGAGCACTTCGCCGATGCTGTCGTTTATGACGAGCTCGGCCATAGAGTCGGCTGCTGTCGATGACTTGTTGATGAGCACGAGATGCTTGCCCCGGAAGTAGTTGATGAGCCCCGCCGCCGGATACACGACGAGCGATGTGCCGCCAATAATCAGCGTGTCGGCTTCTGCGATGGCGCGCACGGCTCCGGTGATTATGTCGTCATCAAGGCCTTCCTCGTACAAAACGACATCAGGCTTTACGACGCCGCCACATCCCGGCTTTTCACAGCGCGGAACGCATTCTTCAGGCCAGCGGCTTCCTGCTTCCGGTGAGCTGAACTGCTCAGGCGTAAGCCTCGTTTTCGCGGCAGCAGCATCAATCCAGGAGCGGACGTAGTCGCCGTCATAGAACGCGTGGCACTTACGGCAGTAGTTACGCAGTATGCTGCCGTGAAGCTCGTACACTTTCTTACTGCCCGCCGCCTGATGAAGGCCGTCTATGTTCTGCGTGACTACTGCGGTCAGTTTTCCAGCTTTTTCAAACTCAGCCAGCTTTAAGTGTGCTTTGTTAGGCGCGGCTCCTTCCAGCAGGATTTTTGCACGGTAAAAGCGGTAGAACTCCGGCGTTTTGCGCTCAAAGAACGTGCGGCTGATAATCGTCTCAGGCGGATATGACCACTCCTGATTATACAGACCACTGGTGCTTCTGAAATCGGGAATACCGCTTTCCGTGGAAACTCCCGCTCCGCCAAAAAAGACGATCTTCTCTGATTCGTCGATGATTTCCTGTAAGCGCGCTATTTTAGCAAGTGTCTCTTCTTCCATGTGCAACCTCCGTGGGCGCAAAATGCCCTTTCAATAAATGTGCTGCTTTTCCATGTGATAAGTATACCACTTGTTCAGTCATTTCTGATACTTATTCAGTATTTCAATGACTTCATCTTTTGAATCAAGGAACAGGGCAACAAGCTCAGGATCAAACCGGGTTCCCGCTGCTTTTTCAATGTCATTGAATGCCTCTTCAAGCGGAATCGGCTCCTTGTAAACCCTGGGTGAAACGAGCGCATCGAATACAGCCGCAATAGCCATAATTCGTGCCGGCAGAGGGATGTCATCTCCTTTCAATCCTTCAGGATATCCTGTACCGTCATAATTTTCATGATGATACATTGCAATATCTTTTGCGATTGTTACATAGTCCTCATCTTCACCGGAACCAAGGACATCCTTTACGATTTTGCCACCCTTTACTGTATGAAGCTTAATCTGCTCATACTCTTCAGCTGAAAGCTTTCCCGGCTTTTTCAGGACTTCATCAGATATAGCGATTTTTCCAATGTCGTGCATGGGGGCTGCTTTTACATAAAGATTAATCACCGGCTCACTAAGCTCAGGATAGAGACCTGTCTGCCTGGCTTTTATAGCAATCAGCCGGACATAATCCCTCGTACGCAGGATATGATCACCTGCATCTTCATCTCGGTTTTCTGCAAGGTTGGAAAGGCTTATGATGGTACTGTTCTGAATGTTGATGAGATGCTCTTTCTGTGCCTGCAATTCCTGCGACTGATTGAAAACAGTATTCTCAAGATATTGCTTACTGATAAGCAGTGAACTTTTCTGCCGATTCAATTCTTCATTCTGCTCACGAAGCAGACGGTTCTGTTTTTCAATCTCAAGCTTGTTCTTCTCACGGACAGATAAAAGCCTGCGCTTGTAGAAAGAGAAGAACATGAGGGCTATGCAGAAGAGGCTGTTGTTTACTATCAGGGCAATTCTGCTTTCTCCGATATTCGAACTGAAGATGTCCACTTCAAAAAGGAACGATACGAGTGCTATGGTATAAAAAATCGGTGTAATATTGAACGTAATAATCATTATAACGATTGCAAAATAAAACATTAAAACATGACTGATGTTTATATCATTTGAAATGAAATAGAGAATCAGCAGGATAATGAAAGTACACGAAAAAAGAATCACTGTCTGGTTCACTTTGTAACTGTTCTTCTTTTTAGTAAAATGAGAAACAAGCAGGTACAATACACTTATAACAAGATAAAGGCCATAATAGGTAAAATGGTCAATTCTATAGGGATAGTACCTTGTCAACTCTATAATAAATCCGGAAATTCCCAGAATAAAGAGGAAAATTATAGCAAATTCGCAAAGTTTAAGGTTGCTTTTGGAAATATCAAGTTTTTTTTCAGCAGGAATATAGAAATATTCCTTTATTCTGTCTATAAGCTTACTTTTCATAATACCTGTTCTTTATTTCTATGATTTCATCCTTTGCTTCCAGGAAGAGAGAGACAAGCTCCGGATCAAAATGTGTTCCGGCAGATTCCTTAATGATGCTGAATGCTTTTTCTTCAGGCATCGGTTCTTTATAACAACGCGGAGACACAAGTGCATCAAACACATCAGCAATCGCCATGACGCGGGCTGATAATGGAATCTCTTCTCCCTTCAATCCATAAGGATACCCTGATCCATCGTATTTTTCGTGATGATATGTAGCAATTTCTTTTGCCGTTCTTACATATTCTTCATCTTCAGCGTTGCCGAGGACATCACTGACAATCTTTCCGCCTTTTGTCGTATGAAGCTTTATAAGCTCAAATTCTTCAGGCGTAAGCTTTCCCGGCTTCTTCAAAATCGCATCCGGAACAACAATTTTTCCAATATCATGCATTGGAGCTGCCTTTATGAACAGTTCTATAGACCCTTCATTCAGTTCCGGAAAATCACCTGTCAGGTATGCGCTTGTCACAATCAACCGAACATAATCCCTAGTACGAAGAACATGGTCACCTGTATCTTCATCACGGTTTTCAACAAGGTTGGAAAGGCTCATGATTGTGTTGTTCTGAATTCCGATGATACGTTCCTTCTGCAACTGCAAAGCCTGAGACTGGTTGAATGCAGCATTTTCAAGGTTTTTCGTATTGATAAGCAGTGAACCTGTCTGATGTGACAGTTCAATAATCTGAACACTGAGCTGTCGGTTCTTATCTTCGATTTCCTGTCTGTTTTTTTCTCGTACGGAAATCATTCTCCTTTTGTAGAAAGAAAAGAAGATAAGTGCTGAACAGAAAAGTCCGTTGTTCACCTGAAAGAACATATTGAAATCTGGAGAGATAGAATCAAAATAGAACGCTTCGATACAAAAAATGATAATGGCGATTGTATAGAAAAAAGGGGTCAGTTCAAAAGTCAATATCATTACGACAATTGCAAAATAGAAATTAACAACATGCGGAATATCGAGACCATCCACAATGTTCAAATACATCAGAAGGCAGACAAACGAACACGTCAGGATAATCAATGCCTGATTTATGTAATAGTTCTCTTTCTTCTTATTAATACGGGAGATTACAAGAAACAGCACGCTGGTAAAGATAAAGGAAGCATAATACAACAAGTAAATGAATCCATAATCCGGATAGAATACAAGATATTCCCTGAGTAAAAAAACAACCCCGAACACAAGAAGACAATAAACCGCAATAGTGCATATCTTTATGTTCTTTTTGGAAATTTCAAGTTTTGCTTTCGGAGGAATATAAAAATAGTCCCTGACTCTTTCAAGCAGTTTATTCTTCATCTGAAACCAGATATCCTTCATCAAGACAATTTCTCAGATCTGACGGCATAACAAATGCGCTTTGGAACTTTATCAGTTCCTTTTCAATATCTGAAAAATCAAATTTGTTATTGCAGAGCTTGTTTATGAAAGTAAGGAAGAACGACGCATCCTCTGCAGAAAGGCTTCCTGCCTTTTCACCGCAAACAGCATTCTTTTTTTCACCTGACTTATCCGGATTGAAGAAGTCTTCTGCCAGCGCATAGACCTCGTCTTCAGCAGCCGGCTTTTTCAGGAGAACGCTCTCATCCCCCAGGAAACGCGCATTCGTTCTGCTGACGAGCTTATGGATGAGCGTATCGGCAATCGGTGTTGATGTGTCTGGAAGGGCAATGTCGAACGCCGGTTCCGGTATCTTTGCGGCTGCCGTCGTGTACGTATAATAGACGAGCTGAGAACAGAACCAGTTGTCATCTCCGTTAGAATACGGCAGTTTCTTGTTGTCCAGATAGCTGGCAACCTTGTACAAAACGTATCGTATGATTGTAGCAAGTGCCCCAAGGTTTTCGTTTTCCCTGACTTTTGCCTTAACAAGACACGAAACACCCGCAACGACAGCCATCATCATCGCGTAAGATTCGCCATCCGCCTCAATTTCAGGAATGGTCTGTGGCAGATACTTAAGGACAACTGAACCATCTATGCCGTTCCGGACACGTCTGATATGAAGACGGTAATCGTCGTTTGCAATATGAGACCCGATCCTGACAGCAGGAATGGTGGCTTCAACGACTTTGTCCGAGTCATAGACCATGGCCGCATGGGTAATATGTGAGCCTTCTGCAAAGCAGATGAGCTTATCTATCAGTACATAGAAATTTGTTTCCAGATTGTCTTTAATCGGCTTAACGAAAGAGGGCTCCTCTTTCAGTTCATATAAAACGATGTCTCCATCTTTCACGTCTTTAAGGCTGATGACAGTTTCTGCAGAGTTACATTTTTTCATGATAAAACAGACCCTTTTATACATTCTATGTAAGAAAACAGAATTTGGCAAGAAAAATAGCTACAGATTCTGGAGTTATAGAACTGCAGGAAAAAATGAAAACTTTTTTCAGCGGGACATTCGGTGTCTCACTAACCCGACGATACTCAAATCATGGGATGGGGAATAACAGTAAGAGAAGCCGCCGCTGATACGGGGCCCAAGGAGAACGTGATGAACAAATCAGGTAAAATGTCAGGAAAAGACGCTCAGCAGTTTGAGTATGCGCTTTCAGTTAAAGATTTCATGCAGACGGATGTGTACAAATCCACCCAGAAACGGGCTATGCGCACATCCATAAGCTTCATGGTAACAGGATTATTGCTTCCGTTTATCATCGGCTTTATAACAGCCTTGCCGGATATGAACCGTCCATATTTCGGAATCAGCGTGTTTTCAAACTCAGCCCTTGCGTTTGTGTTCACATTACCACTTTCCCTCGGCTTAATCTGGGCTGCCCTGCCCGTGTACCACCGCATCATCCGCCGGCTTTTTGAAAGCTACGGGTTCATTCAAAAGGTGGCGGCCTGAGCATATCCGTGGTACACTTTTCTTATAGGGAAAGTGCTGCCGGCTCATCCGCTTACGGAAGAGCACCCGTTCAGGCTTACTGAAACGCAGAAGGCAGCTGAAGGAGGAAATCATGCTGTTTGGAGATCCCGCAAATAAGCCGCTCGTGGATGCCGTAAAGGTACGCGACCCGGCCAATTTCAACTGGACGTTCATCGCCCTGCTCGCCGTAGTGTTCTACATCTACTGGACAGAGGCGAAAAATAAGAACTGGAAGGCCATCGTCGCCGGATTCTCACTCTATTCCGTGCACTGGTTCTACGAAATCATGAACGCGGTCATCCGCCACTTCGCAGGCTACCCGCTCTGGACCGTCACCAACGAAAGCACCACATTCGTACTGCTCATCGGCGTTTCCTGGGAACTGTCAATGATGTTCTCAATCGCGGGCATCATCAGCTGGAAAATGCTCCCGGATGACACCAACACCCGCTACCTCGCCAAAAACGGCAGAAAAGGCCTGGACTGCAAACTCGTCGGCGCGCTCGGCATGGCACTCATGTTCAGCCTGTTCGAAATCTTCCTCGCCTGGACACCGGCATTCATCTGGGTCTACAAGTGGTGGGGCGCAATCCCGGTCTTCATCACCACGTACATCCCGTTCTTCCTGGCCAGCAACCTCGTCCCCGCCGCAAGCCCCAAATTCCAGAAAGGCTTCCTGATTACCATGATCGGCCTGGATGTGCTCCTGCTCGCCATCCTGATTCCACTCGGAATCATCTGATGCAAAAGGGGCGCCTGCCCCGAAGGCATAAAAAAAGCTTCCAGCGTTGCGCTGGAAGCTTTTCTGGGCCACCCTGGATTTCAGGCGGCAAGTTTGTAATCTGTCACCGCAATATCCGTAATCGATTTTCTGAGTTTTTCGATAATCTTCTGGATATTCTTTGAGACTTCATCAGAATAAGAGATTTCTCCACACTGTGTACATCTGAAACAAGGTACATTCTTTATAATTACGATGCAATTTCCTAAATCGCACATGAACGTTGTTGTATCTTCAACGTTTTTTCCCTTACACATGAAACATGTCATTATTCTGTACCTCCATTTTTTCGTGTTTTAAAATCACTTTCCCAGAGTGTTAAATCTGGTATATATGCAGTTATCATCCACACAGTGCCTTCGCAAAGGCCACATACAACATGAATGACTTCATCTTTCAGCGAAACACCAAGAATCAGACAGCTCGGATTTGGGTAATCGTCTGGATACTGTTCAATGATTTCGCCTGTCATTATCGCATTCTCTACATCCTGTTGCAAGATTCCTCTTTGCAATAACCTGATGAGAATGTGGTTCGTCCAAACAATTTTGTGTTCAGAGCAGGCTTTTTGAATATCAGCAATTTTTAGTGTATTCATTACAGTTAATATACCATGATTTTTGTACAGCGTCACTTTTTAGCTCTGGCGGATTTAAAGGCAACAAGGCATAAAAAAAGCTTCCAGCGTTGCGCTGGAAGCTTTTCTGGGCCACCCTGGATTTGAACCGGGGACCAAAGGATTATGAGTCCTCTGCTCTAACCGCTGAGCTAGTGGCCCGAATTAACTTGTAAAGTGTAACAAATTAGCGGACCTCCGTCAATGCTGGTACGGTTTCAACAAGACAGACCTGTCCAGACAAAAAACGCCCCAAGATTGCTCCTGCGGGCGGGATATAGGTACAAGCTGTTATCACAGAGGGGCGTCAGAACCTTGGAACAGGTTGACTGTAATTCCTTAGGCCTTTGTGCAGTCCTTAAAGTGATCTGAAAGTAATTCACCACTACTGACACCACCATAAATACAAGAAATTCTCGTATTTCCTTCAGTATTACCAGTAAAATGGCAATTTGTTATATGTCCTTTGTTAGTCAAACAGACAATTCCGTTAATACCATAGTAATCATTATAGACAGAGAAATCACCGGTAATTATCAAATCTTGTAATAAACCATCACTTTCTATGTCGTGGAATATGCAATGTGTATAATTTGTAAATGTAATAGTAGGTCCCTGTCCAATTACCTATATGGCTCAGAAAATTGTCAGCTGTGGAAATAGCCGTTCCTGTTGAAAACTGGGTGACTTCACCAAGACTGCCACCGCCCTATGGAGTTGTACTGATTTTATCCTCAATAGCAGCTATTGATTTCGGTTCTGATACCAAAATAATACTGTTCATGTGTTTTGTTCCTTCATCCTCCGTCAGAGAGTAATAGCGATCAAGCCCTTCCTTTGTGAAAAGGAACGGTGTTGACAGCTTTACACCGTATTTTGTAACTGCAGATATTGTATAGGATGTTGATCCAACTTTTTCACCGACCGTATCATTATCTCCGGAGTATTTCCAGATTTCCACCGTAACACCCGAATCGGATTGTGAAACAAATTTCAGTTTAAGGAATTCCGTTTCTGTACACGTCGCGTTGCACTCGAATGTTCCATCGGTTACCGTGAAACTCAATGTTTCACCTTCTGCCGTCTTAGAATTCCACTGAACATCAGAACTCTGATAATACTTGGTATCTAAGAACGAAGAAGCATAACCTCCTGCCGGGTCAACCGGCTCGCCCCAGTTTGCAGTCAGGTGGAGCGGCAACTTCTTATCTGAAATATCTATGTCCGCAGAAATTGAATAATTTGTATTATTTACTGAATCAGTCCATCCATTAAGTACCTTTCCCTCTACGAACCAGGTATTTGGAAAATCTGTCGTATCAACACTTAAGAACTGAGGTAGTATAGCCCCTTCAAGACACGAAAAATAAACCTGTTGGACAGGAGCATAGAGGCCATTGTCAAAGATTGCAAGAACAATCTTCATATCGATTTCAGCGACTGCAGGATTTTCAGGAGTGTTTTCCAAAGTAACAGTTAACGGTTCTACGGTTTCTCCCACAAAAAGTATCCCTTCGCTGCCATAAGCCTTAATACATACTTTGTAAACACCAGCATCCAAATCTAATGATACACCTGCATCAAGTTCTGCCGGAGTGTATTCCTTTTCGAACACAAGATCTTCTGCCTCTTCCTTAATGACAGCTATATGGTATTTCTCAACGTCCACCTGTTCCTGGACAACTGGTGCTGCTTTACGACTTGTTGTATAGGCATCAAGTATCTGGATAAATACAATTCCCGTCGAGGTATTTCTTTTTGCAAGAGAAAGATTGCTGCATGAAATACATGTGCAGACTGATAATACTGAAAAAACCACAACAAAAAACCGTCTCATTATAATCTCCTATAATTATTATTATATTCCTTCTTTTTTCAATTGAAGAGACTTGTTCTTTATCACGAAAAATTTTACTGTTTTTCGTGATATAATCTAGAAAAATCATTGTTCATCACTTCAGGAGGCTCTCATGACAGCAGATTTTGACCGCGCCGCGCTCATTCAGGCGGCCATAGACAACCAGAAGAGATCATACGCACCGTATTCTCATTTCAACGTGTCGGCCGCGGCGCTCATGGGCTCAGGCAAGATGTACCTGGGTGTCAATGTGGAAAACGCCTCATATCCGGCGGGAATCTGCGCTGAGCGGAATGCTATTTTTCATGCAGTTGAGGAAGGCGAGCGCAAAATCGTCGCCATAGCGATTGTCGGCGGATCTGAGTACACCATCCGCGACTACTGCGCGCCGTGCGGCATCTGCCGGCAGGTCATGCGTGAGTTCTGCGACCCCAGGGAGATGAAGATCATCCTTGCAAAAAGCGTTACCGACTACAAGGAACTGACGCTTGAGGAACTGCTCCCGCTCAGCTTCGGACCGGACGACCTGGCGTAAATCAGCAGTATTTATCAGCAAACTCGGAAATAGAGATGGCTGGAACAGGAGACGAAGCAAAATCCTTGAGATTTTGCGTAATGATGTAATTCAGATCTTCTTCTGCTGCACATGAAATCTGAAGATTATCTTCCAAATCGAAGAAATCATTATCACCCAGAGCAGACAGAAATGCCTCTTTGTCTTCTGTCAGGATTGTAAGATTTGTCACTATATATTTCACCCAATTCCGCTTTTCTTCAGGCTGTAAGTCTTTTCTAACAATATAAAAAAAATCTGTTATCGAATGGGATGTAACATATCCTTCATGTCTCTTGAAGACACATGATTTCAGGATGATATCGGCTTTTCTATGGTTATTGTTACGTTCTACAGCCATATCAATAAGGACATTGGTATCTATCAGAATCTTCATTTTGAATCCCCCTGACCATACCGTTCATCCAGATACAAGTAGTATTCCTCGCGCCAATTCTCGATTTTTCTGTTTTTTATACACCCACTCAGTTTTTCATGCATTGCCAGACTTTCTTCCATGGTCCATTCATGCAGAACAGATTTCTTTTTTTTCTGTGCGCAGTCGAGGGCGCGGGAGGCCAGCTTTATCAGTTCATCTGAATTAAGTTTGTTCATTTTGGAGAGTATTTCCCTGAAATAGAGAGATGACGGTGGATTTGGATTAGTCGCTATCCCCGAATCTGCAAACTCCAGCGGCTTTTGCTCTTTTATTGAATATCCCGTATCTTTCTGCCTGTGCTTATCTTCAAGAATAACGTCATAACCGACTTTATACAGCCTGCAAAGCTCCTTGACGACGCTGACTGGCGGTTCTGTTTCACCCCGCTCGTACTTGATGTACATCTGTCGTGAAATTCCAAGATAATCTGCCACCTGTGCCTGAGAAAATTTTTTCTGCTCGCGGAGATATTTAATTGTTTCAAACATAATCTGCCTCGCCTTTAATATAGTGTCAGGCAGTGTATTTGTCAAAACAATTTGTCTTTTTTATGTGTTTAATTATATTTACACCATTTCTTTTTTATACTGCTCGAGCAGTCCGCGTGTCTGGCCGGTGCAGCGCGCCACCACAATGATGTCATTGTCACGCCATTCGGATGTGATGAGGACGCCGTTTTTCCTTGCCATTTCCACAAGATCATTCCTGTTAAGCGGGATGTGATACTCTGTCTCTTCGCCAAGCAGCGTGTCGGCAATGCGCTGGATAAGGCCGTCAAATCCTGATTCCAGGGTGCCGCCAAGTTTTGCGCTGACTTCCACAGCCTCGGGGAACTGCCTGTGCAAATCCTGAAGAAGCTGCCTGTCCGTCACTTTGTCCATCTTGTTCAGCAGGATGAGCGCAGGATTCTTGTCTGCGCCGATTTCCTTCAAAACGGATATGACCGTGTCATACTGAAAGAATACTGCCGGGTCGGTGGCATCAAGCACTATCAGCAGCAGATCGGCGCGGACGGCTTCTTCAAGCGTCGATTTGAACGCGTCGACAAGACTGTGCGGCAGGTTGCTGATAAAGCCGACGGTGTCTGTAAGCAAGATGCCGGGAAGGCCCTGCACTGAAAGGCGCCGCGTAGTCGGGTCGAGTGTGGCGAAAAGCTTATCCTCAACGAAAGCATCCGCGCCGGTGAGCGCATTTAAAAGGCTCGATTTGCCCGCGTTCGTATAGCCGACAAGCGCGCAGGACGGCAGCGGCACCTTATCCCGCTTTTTTCTGAGCGTCTCGCGTTCCTTAACGACTTTCTCAAGTTCGCGCCTGATTTTGTACATCTTTTCCTGAACGGCGCGGCGATCAAGTTCAAGCTTGGTTTCGCCCGAGCCCTTTGAACCGTAGCTTCCTCCACGCTGACGGGACATATCCCCGTACGTGTGTGCAAGACGCGGCAGGCTGTAGCCCAGTTTTGCAAGCTCAACCTGCAGGACCGCCTCTTTAGTCTGCGCCCTGTCTGCAAATATGCGGAGAATCACCTCGTGCCGGTCGAAACACGGCTTTCCACTCAGTTTTTCCCAGTTCCGCTGATGTGTCGGCGACAGTTCATAGTCAAAGATGATGACATCCGCACCGGCAGCCTCAGCCGCATCCGCAATTTCAGCAGCCTTGCCCGTTCCGATGCCAAACTTAGCCTGCGGTTCCGGCTTCTTTAGTACAATCTGACCAGAGATTTCCATACCGAGCGTGTCGACCAGGCCCCGAAGTTCAGCGAGCTCCGCAGCATCCGGCGAGAGCGGCCCATCCGTCTTTCCAACGAGAAATGCAATAGTTTTCTGATTCTGTTCTGCTTCTAAGTCGATCATTACCGCTCCTTTCGCGCCCACACTCTGATAATACCGAAAAATGCGCCAGAAGTCACTAAATCAGCAGTATAAGCAGGATGGGGAAAGTCTTCCCCTCGCTACAGCCCCGAGTCGCTCCGCACATGCGCCAGCAAGCTGCCGCACGCGCTCCGCTTTGTCGTGTCTTCCGCTACCCCTTCCAGCGGGTGACACCCCGCAACGCCCCGTCTGCTTGTATGGCGCTCTCCGTGAAAAAAAGCAAATATGCATTTTTACCCACTATGGAGGGGTCTCCCTTCTGTGGTAGGTAAAAAACATCAAAATAAGCCCTTTTCTGCTATTCTAGAGCTTTATAAAGGAGCAGTCTTATGAAAAATTACCTACCTTAAGCGGGTGTCCCCTTTCCAGCAGGTAAATATCCTGTTTTCTTACCTACCACACAATGGACAGTTCCTCCTAATAGGTAATTTCATGAAAACAGACTTATACCCTGCACAGTCCCACGCCACGCGCCTGCTGCAACACAGCGAGGACGGCTTTCTCAGCGGATGATGCCCTAACAGCAGACCCGGCCGCTTTCACGCCCGGGCGCAGCGACCACAAGAGCTCAGCCGCTTTTTCCGCGAGCGCGCGTGAAGCTGCATCCGCGTACACAAGCTCGCCCATGTACGACCAGCAGAGCTGCGCGCCACTTGAAGAAGCGAGGACCGCGGGCTTTCCGCCGAGCCAGACGAACGCGCTCCTTAGTTCATCCAGCGAGGATGGCAGCGCTTCTGCAAATGCAGCGTCGCGGCGCTTCTCGTAACGGGCGATTGCCTTATTTACAAAATCAGCCGGCACTTTCGGCGCGGGCATGGCGAACGGGAACCACTTCTGGACGCTCTTGTTCAGACTGTGGCCATGCATCCAGGCGTCGAGTGCCGCCATAAGAGGCGCGCCATACTTCTCGCTTTTCTCTTCGCCTTCAAAATGAAGCTCGTAATCCGCGAACGCGCGCGCGCCATCTGCTTTCAGCGGGTGCAGCTCGGGGTGCTTGCCAGCCAGCCACTCAGCGTACACGGTCGAGTGACGGGTGAGCGTGAACTTGTGCCAGAAAGCGCTGTCAATCAATCCCGCGGCGAACAGCTGCCGGAGCGTTTCCGCACTGTCTATGAGCATCTGTGGCGTCTCGTTGTAAAAGCCGTAGATCATGTACGCATGCACAAGCACGCCCGCTTCCTTGAAGGCGGCACAAGAGCCGACCAGGCTGTCTATGTCGATGCCCTTATTGATGTCGGCAAGACCTTCTCCGGATGCAATCTCGATGCCGCCCGAAACGCCGGTGAGCCCGCCGTATGCAAGTAAATCTGCTGCGTCGCGGGTGAACGCCTTTTCAAAGCGGATATTGCCCCAGAACGAAAGACGGCGGCGGTCGCTCTTTACATTGGCGAGCGCGAACTCCTTGAGTGCAGCTGGCGGCGCAGCTTCATCCACAAAATGGACGCCGTACACGCCCTTCTCTTCTGCCTGGCGCGAAAGGCCCTCATGCAGTTCAGCAGCCCCGACGCGCTTATAGTTGCAGACGTAGTCGAGCTGCGTGTCACAGAATGCGCAGCGGTGCCAGTAGCAGCCGTGAGCCAGGTACGCCTTGAGCCAGGCGCCGTCCGACCAGATTCTGTGCATGGGATTAATGTCATCCGCAACGCGCGGATACAAAGAAAAGTCGATGTCGCTGTAGTCGGGAATGAGGGTCCGCGTCAGTATCTCTTCCTGAGCGAGACTTTCAGCTGTCGGAAAGTAATTTGTCACTTTACCACCAGAAAACGCTCTGGCGGCCCCGATTTTCGCGTCTGAAGGGGAATCTGCGGCGCCCTGCCTTGAAAGCGGACTCTGGCCTTCTTGTGCGCTGTTTTCAAATAAGGCATCATCAACTTTCAAGGCATCCGCGCCCGCGTGAAGCAGGTCCAGATAGAACGCATAGCCGCGGTCAAAACTCAGGAAGTCCACGTACTCAGAAAGTGCACTTTCATGCGTGCCGCGCAGGGCCGTGTTCACATATCCGCCGCCCATGCATACGACAGCGTCGTCGCCAAAGCAGGCCTTTATTTCGCGGCACGTGGCGAGGGCGGCAGCAAAGCAGCCCGCGAACGGCACCGTCACCAAAAAGAACTTCCTGCCGGCGGCGGGCGCAGGCCTTATAAGCGCACTGTTGTCTTCTTGTGAACCAAGCACTTCGCGCAGCAAAGGCACGTAGAACGCCTTCATGACCGGCGAGTCAGCGGCTGCGGCAATATCGGCGAACGTGGCCGTGCTGGCCGAAAGCGACTCGGCATAGCGGATGAGCGCGAAGTTTTCGTCAAACACGACGGTTATGTAATCAGCAAGGTCTGCCAGCGCGAGGGAGGCGAGCATGCGCTCATCGTCGACGCTGACATCGCGGCCGAGCTCACTTAAAAAGCGTTCCATACGTGCACCGCGGGGAGCATGGGCTGAACGCACGAATTCATGAGCTTTCTCGCGGCTCCCCGAGCAGAGCATGTCCACAATATCATCAATCCACTCAACCCAAAGCGGGGCGGAACTTACGTAACGGCGCAGGTTGAAGGCTGTGTCGTCATCTCCGCGGTTCTCGGATTCTGCGGCAAGCTCAAGGGCACGCGCACTCGTGGCTGAAAAAAGTTCTGTCAGTCCGGTGCGGGAAAATATGCGGTGAAAAAGGGCTATGCTCAGGTCGTGCCAGACGACCGGAACGCTTTCCGGAAGCTGGGAGCGGAAAAAAGCAGAAAGATAAGCCCCCGACGGGTACGGAGTGTTCAGCTGCACCAGCGGAGGCTGTATTATGATGACTTCAGAAATATCCACTGTACTCCCCCATTACGGGATTTAGCACATCAGGGGATATGAATGATTTCGCGTGGTTTAGAGCCGTTTGCAGGGCCTACAATGCCGCGGTCTTCCATCTCTTCAACAAGACGTGCGGCTCTATTATATCCTATTTTCAGGCGGCGCTGAATATATGAAGCAGATGCTTTTCCTGCCTGAACGACGATTTCAAGTGCCTGGTCGTACAGCGGGTCCTCGCCATCAGAGAACAGGGACGGTTCTGCTGTCTCATCATCCTCATCCTCAACGAAGATTTCTTCATCGATATACTCAGGCGGACCGTATTTCTTGACGTACTCAACGACGTTCTCGACCTCATCATCCGTGACGAACGTGCCCTGAATGCGGACAGGGAACGGATCGATGGCACTTGCGTAAAGCATATCGCCCTTTCCGAGCAGCTTTTCAGCGCCCATCTGGTCAATGATGATGCGGCTGTCTGTCTTTGACGCAACCATGAAGGCGATGCGCGTCGGGATATTCGCCTTGATAAGACCGGTGATGACATCAATTGAAGGGCGCTGTGTTGCCAGTACCAGGTGGATACCGACAGCGCGGCTCATTGCGCACAGGCGGGCAATCGTGCTTTCAAGCTCCTTGCCTGTCGTTGCCATAAGGTCAGCGAACTCATCAATGACGACGACTATGTACGGCAGCTTCTCCTGCATGACATGGCGTTCCTTGATGCGCTTGTTGTAGCTCTTGATGTCGCGTACGCCCATGTGGTCGAGCATTGCGTAACGGCGCTCCATCTCACACAGACAGTACTGCAGTGACTGGAATGCCTTCTTTGGCTCGGTGATGACCGGCGTCAGAAGATGCGGAATATCATTGTACAGTTTGAGCTCGACAATCTTCGGGTCAATAAGGATGAGCTTAACGTCGTTCGGTGAGCGCTTGTACAGGATGGAAAGAATCATTGAGTTTACACAGACTGACTTTCCTGAACCTGTGGAACCTGCAATCAGAAGGTGCGGGGTAGCGGCCAAGTCGAGCACCTGAGCGTCACCGGTGATGTCCTTTCCGAGAACGACCGGAATCTGCATCTTGTCGTATGCCGGCAGTTCCTTCTCAATCAGCTCACGGAAGCTGACCATTGCGCGCTCGCGGTTTGGCACTTCAACGCCTACCGCCTGCTTTCCAGGAATAGGGGCGACGATACGCACGCTTGAAGCAGCCAGACGCAGTGCAATGTTATCCTGCAGGGCAACAATCTTGGTAAGCTTTACGCCCGGTGCCGGCAGAATCTCGAACATAGTGACGACAGGACCCTTACGGATACCTGTCACTTCTGCCTCTATCTTGAATTCACTGAGAGTCTCTTTAAGGATGGCTCCCGCCTGCTTAGTCTCATCATCAATAATCCAGTACGGATTATTCTCGAAGCTATTCAGAATACCTTCTGTAGGGACTGAGTAGGCGCCTTTAACCGGCGCCACCTCAAAAGGGATTTTGTCGTCCCCCTCGTCAGCGTCACCGCCGGCACCCTCATCAAGGGTTAACTGCTCTTCAAACGGATCGTCAAAGAACGCCGCTTCTTCTTCGCTGTAAAGACCGGCGTCAATCTCCTTTAATGCAGAGGCAACTTCAGACTGGTCGCTTTCCGAAAGCACCGGAGCCTCAATTTCTGACTCTGCCGGCAGTTCTTCATCTTCCTCAGGGAAGCCGAACCCAGACTCAAACGTGTTTTCCGGAGTTACCTGAACAGGAGACGCAACCTGCACTTCCACAACTTCCGGAGCAGGCGGCTCTGCTGGAGCTGGAGCTGCCTCAACAGCTGCGGCAGCGGGAACTGCAGCAGCCGTCACTGTCGCAGTTTCTGCAACAGGAGCGGATGGGGTCAATTGAATCGGAGCTATAGGAACATCCTCAGGAATTGAAGCTTCAGGAGGAAGCTGGAATTCATCAAGGGCAGCATCAAGTTTATTCAGAACTTCTTCAGAAACATCATCTTCTGCCTGCTCTTCAGTTTCAGCAGGCGCTTCCGATACAGCCGGCTCTTCTGCAGCAGGAGCTTCTGGAGCTGTTTCTTCTGTCATGGCTGGTTCTTCAGTCACGGCAGGTTCTCCTGCAACAAGCGGCTCTTCTGTAATAGCAGGCTCTTCAGGTACAACAGTCTCTTCTGCAACAGCAGGCTCCGTCTCTTCAGGAACTGGCGTTCCATCTACATCCATTGCAGGAGCTGCTCCGAACACGACCGTAATAGGCTCTTCCTCGTCTATATCACCAATCTCAGATGCTGTCGTATCAATTTCAGCGCGATGAACAAACTTCACTGGCTTTGGTGCTGGAGCTGGCGGCGGAACAGCAACCGGAGTTTCTTCAACTTCAGGAGCAGCTTCTTCAACTAATGCTTCAGCATAAGGAAGTTCAGGAATCTCATCTTCTCCGCCAATTTCACCAACAGTTACGCCTTTTTTCTCTGAAACGCCTTCAGAAACAGAAGCAGACGGAACTTTCTTAACAGGAACCTGGGCAGGTTGTGCTCCACCCATGACTGAATCTACAATAATTCCGATTATCAGGTATTCAATCGCAATAACCAGAACGCTTACCAGAGCAATGGCGCTGTATTTTATCAGCTGATATGCAGCAGCCTCGGATGCAAACAGATTTGTACCGAAGCGTTCAATTCCAACAATCGTGAAGAACGGAATTATTGAAAAAAGCAGATATACGCCACGTTTCTTCGTAAATCCCGGAAGATAGAGAAGGATGGCAGAAACAAACAGATACACTGGAATCAGGAAAGAAGAAATGCCATATACGGTATACAACATTCTTCCGAAATTGCTGAGAGCATAAGCAAACGCACTGGGAGCAATTCCAAAATCGAGTAACTGTATAATCAGTGATGTAAGAATCACTGCTGCAAAAGCCATTAAAACGGCACCAGCCGCAAAAGCCGGTTTTTCAGACTGTTTCATACAACTAATATCGGTTTTTTAAAAATGTTCTTAATAGAAAAAGCAATTTCTGCTATACTTTATAAGAATCATGAATATTGTTTTGTTTTCACAGGATGAACTCTCAAAACCTCTGCCACCGCGGGATGAGCGGACAGTCCATATCCGGAAAGTCCTGCATAAAAGCGTGGGCGATTCATTTGAAGCAGGCATCATCGACGGACAGGCAGGACAGGCTGTCATTACTGCGGATACAGAGGAAGGCATTTCCTTCAGATTTACCCCGCAGTCAGATGGAAAGCCTCTTTTTCCCGTTACGCTGATTGTCGGCTTCCCCCGCCCGATTCAGCTGAAACGCCTTTTCCGCGATGTTGCAGGACTGGGCGTTCAGTCAGTCTGGCTGTGCGGCACCGAACTTGGTGAAAAATCCTACATGGATTCAAACATAGTTGAAAAAGGAGCGGCCCGAGCTGCCCTTATTGATGGCACCGCACAGGCAAAAAGCACACACGTTCCAGAACTCAGACTCTTCCCGTCCGTGAAAGCATGCCTCGCCGTCCTCGCTGATGAAAGCGGAGCTGCTTTTAAAAGCACAGGCTCTGGCGACATCCGCGTCATGCTCGACAACGTAAAGCCTGACGGAAGCCTGTTCTCCTGCATGCAGACTAAGCTCGCCGAAGCAAAGTCGCCACACGTGTACGCGTCTATTGGAAGCGAACGCGGCTGGACAGACAATGAGCGAGATCAGTTCAAGGCTGCAGGATTCGCGTCCTGCTCAATGGGAAGCCGCGTACTCCGGACAGAGACAGCCGCAACTGTCGCCGCGACAATCATCTTACAATCAATGGAGGTTCTGTAATGAACAACGATGCAATAAAGGAAATGCTTTTGAAGCTTGAAAACACAGATATAGATTTCACCGTCACGCTTTCAGGAAAGGAAAGCCCGAAAGTAAACGGCCTGTATAAACCTGATACCCATGAAATCATTCTGCACAACAAGAACTTCAAATCAGACAACATGATGGTCTACACTGCCATCCACGAATACACGCATCATCTGCTTACCGAAAAGAAACTTGATGAGACAAACGGCCTTGATTATGGCAGCGGCCGTGCGCACACAAACGAGTTCTGGGCAAAGTTCCACTCACTGCTTGAAATAGCCGAACAGCAGGGCCTGTACGTCATGGGCCTTGAGGATGCACCTGAACTCGCCGCCCTCACTGAGGATATCCGCAAGAACTACATCGAGAAGAACGGTGAGCTCATGCTTGAGTTCGGAAAGAAGCTCAAGGAAGCGCACGACCTCTGTGAAAAGGCGAACATCCGCTATGAGGATTACATTGACCGCATCCTCCGCCTGCCCCGTACAGCCGCAACATCAATCCGCAAAATCAGCCGAGATAACCTGAACCCAGCTTTGGGATATGATAATATGAAGATTGTGTCAGCCATCTCAAATCCACAGAAGAGAACTGAGGCTGAAGAGCAGATTCTCGCCGGAAAAAGCCCTGACACCGTCCGCCAGATGATGAAAAAGAAGGTTGAGGATATCGATGTCCGCACCCGTCTTGAGAAGGAAAAGAAACGCCTTGAAAAAACGATTGAGCAGCTGTCTTCACGCCTTGAAATGGTCGAAGAAAAGCTGTCTGTGCTGTAAAAAACTGACGGTTCCGTCAGCCCGCATCGCTGTCCTCATAGCACTGCTGCTTGCAGCAACCATTGCACAGCCCGCCGCACAAAGCATGCCTTCACTCAGCATGCCCGAAATTTCAGGCCCTTCCATGCCTTCAATGCCGTCTCTTTCTGTCGGCAGCGTCTCTACTTCAGACAGTTCTTCCAGCTCATCCAGTTCCAGCACACGCGGTACAGGACTCACCGCGTCATCGCTTCTGGGCCTGTCTTCAACCACAGGACTCAGCACGCTCTCAGCGCTTTTAGGAAGCGACAGTGACTCTTCCCTTCTGACATCGCTGCTCGGAAGCAGTTCCTCCTCCGATGACCTGTCACTGCTTACAGCGCTTTCAGGAACAACGCTCGGCGGCACTAACACAACGACAACTGTCCTGCTCACAGAAATCATTGATAAGCTCGACCAGCTTTCAAAACAACTTGCAGTGCAGGCAGGCAGCTCTACCACTTCTTCTGCCGCATCAAGCTCTGAAAGCACCGCCATCACAGCATCTGCAAACGCGCCCGGACTCATCCGCTTCCGGGTCGCCGGCTACGACATTCTCTCTTCTTTCACTGATTTATACATTTCGACACCTGAAACAAACGGTACGTTCCTTCTGACCGCCGACCGCACGTACACAGCAGACGGCAGACGCCGCACAGAAACGCTGTACATGCTGTTCACCGCAGACTCCCCAGCATCCACAAGCGAAACCGGCGCCGGCTTCCTGAAAAGCTACTCGGTCACCGTTTCACTGCTGCAGGACGCGCTGAACACAAATTCGTTCCTGTACAGGCTGTCACAGGCTACCCCTCTCCGCGCCGAAAAGACAGGAAATCTCGTTTCCCTGCGCATGGCCGGCGCCTTGAAAGCGGACATTCTCTTACAGCTGGAATAAAGCAAAGGCTCAGACGCGTGAGTACTTGGCAGCGAGCAGAATTGCCTCAATCATGCTGATGGCGCTCGCCTTGTTCTGCCAGGCGATATCGAACGCAGTGCCGTGGTCTACGCTTGTCCTGAGAACCGGCATACCGCAGGTGATGGCAATTGTACGCTCAAAATCGAGTGTTTTTGTGGCGATATGGCCCTGGTCGTGATACAGCGAAAGCACGCTGTTGTATCTTCCCTTAAGCGCAAGGTGGAACACAGAATCAGCGCTTACCGGACCGACGACATCGTATCCGAGTTTCTGAAGCTCTTCAACAGCGGGAACAATCGCGTCGCCTTCCTCGGTGCCAAACAGTCCGTGCTCTCCTGAATGCGGATTAAGGCCTGCAACAGCCATGGTTCCGTCCTGTACACCAAGCTGTTCGAGCGCCTTCTTGCATCTTACGACATAATCCATGATGCGCTCTTTAGTCACCATGTCACATGCTTTTCTGAGGGAAACATGGCGCGACAGAAAGAAGACACGCATGCCGTGCACCTCAAAAAGGGTCAGCGGGTCTGCGGTGTTGGTAAGAGCTCCGAAAATCTCCGTGTGACCGATGTAAGGAACGCCAGCCGCACGAAGCGATTCCTTGTTGATTGGCGGCGTTGCAACTGCACAGGCTTTTCCTTCCTGAACAAGCTCAATCGCTTTCTTGATGTACTCAAAAGCCGCCTGACCGCAGGCAGCACTCACCTGACCGGGGATAAACTGCTCCAACCCAGGAGTTTCAATGTTCAATATGTTGAACGTCCTTTCCACTTCTTCAGGAATTCCGCACAAGACAGCAGCTTTGTGAATAAGCTGTGCATTTCCTGCAATGATGACTTCTGCTGCCTGCTGAACGTCTTTTGAAGCAAGCGCCTTAACGATTATTTCTGGTCCTATTCCCGCAGGATCACCCATGGGAACTGCAATTACTGGTCTGTTCATGATTTACAGTATATCGAAATAAAAACGCTATATCTAGTGTTTTTTTCTTGACATTCAAAACATGAAACCCTATACTGAAGATAATAAAATTATTTAAAACTATCCCATTTATATATACTTTTTTAATAAGTCATGTAGGCATTTTTAAAACGAGGGGATTTAAAAATGCGTTGCTGCCGGGTTCCGGCAGCTTTTTTTTTGAGGAAATAAAACTCTTGGTAAAAAACGGAATTAATGGTCGAGTTTCTGAAGCATTTTAAGCAGTCCGGCCTTATCCACAAGGTCAATCGGACGGCCTTCTATGAATTTGCGGGCTTCTTCAGTAAATGTTCCTGCCGTAATACAGATACCACGTCCATCCTTCATGTCACGGATTCTGGCATGGAAATCGCGGACGAACAGTTCACCAGTTGAACCTGTTGTGCGGTAAAAACGGAACAGAACGTTATCTTCCCATTTAGGTGTTTCAATTTCAGTCTGAACTTCAACACATTCTGTAGTCGATGTTATATCAACAACCTTGACATATGCCTGCGGAAAATAGACAGCAACAAGGCGGCGGCACAGATTGATGAAGTCACTGGTTCCAGAAACGAGATATACCCTGAGATTAGAGTTCTGGTTCAATTCCTGATACCGTGCAATAAGAGCTGGAACATCTTTGTATCCCGGAGAAGAGACCTGAATTTCCTTCAGAATGGTAAGCGCCTTGGCCATATCCGATTCCTGCAGATAACAATGAGCCAGACGGTAACGGATGTTAGTCAGGACATCAAGAGGAACGTTTTCGTGTCGCATACCAATCTCAAAATCCTGAATAGCCTTATCAAGCTGACGCTGGTTTGTATGGATGGTTCCACAAGCCAGACTGCTGCGGGCACCAAATTCCGGATCTGCACGAAGATGCATGTAAATCTTCAGAGCTTTATCCACATTTCCCATCTCGTTCATGGCTTCAGCGAGACAGAAAAGCAGTTCCTTGTCTTCCGGATTGATATCCAACGCTTTTTTAAGGAAAGGAAGTGAACCACGGAAGTCATGGAAATTGTACATTGAAAGACCCAGGAACTTATATGTCTCAGGAACTTCTTTGTTTATCAGGAAGGCTTTTTTGAGCAGAGGAATGGCTTTGTCGTATTTCTTAACCTGATAGTATGCCTGACCAAGATAGAAGTTTATTTCAAATGAATCGCCTTCAAGCTTGAAAGCCTGAGTAAGGCCACGCAGAGCATCATCATACCTGTTGAGTTTGATTGCACAGATTCCCTGTCTGAGGGATGCTTCCTGAAGATTGATTTCCGGATGAGCTACTGAAACATTCAGCATCGTATCATACAGAGGATATGCTTTATCCCAGATCTGCTCCTGATAGTAGTAATCAGAAAGCGGAATTAATCCAGCCGGATTATGAGGATCCTGTGCCAGCTTTTTAGTACAGTCACGGATAAGTGCCTGACTGTTTTTAGGTTTGCCACCTTTGCTGGTACCGCCGGATTTCTTTGCTGAAGCAACGAGAAGAATGAAAATGACAGCGAATAAAACAACAATTCCCGCAATAATCAGAGGTAAGAAAGATTCCATAACTTCTATTATAACGTTGACCTATACCGTTGACAAGAACATTTAACAAGACTAACATAATTCGAGTGGATACAATGAATAAGGACATTATTGGAATCAAGCTTTCTGATGGCTCTTTCTACCCTGTATTAACAGCGGGAAAACAGGCAGAGAAACAGCTGAAACTCACAACAGCCCGTGATGGACAGACTTCCATCAGGCTGCATCTGTACCGTTCTTCAGATGAAACAATGAACGATGCAGAGTATATAGATTCATTACGCATTGATAACCTCAATTACCACGTAATGAATGAGCCGACCATATCGCTTACTGTTTCATCAGATATCGCTGGCAACATTTCAGCACAGCTTGAAGACCCAGAAACCGGCACCCGCTCTTCCAAAACAGTATCCATCGGCTCTTTCCCATCACCTGTTGCAGAGGATGCCTTCCCTGAAATTGAGGATATGCCTGATATCCCTGATTTCGATCTTGATCTTGCAATACCGGAACCAAAACCTGCTGAAGAATTCGATATTCCGCCTCTCACTGAAGAAGATCTCGATTTTGGTTTTGACGATGATGAGATCCGGGGGACAGGTTCAATTGTTTCAGATTTCTCAACTGATTTCGATACATCAACAGAAAATGAAGCAAACGACGACTTTTCCATTCAGACAAGTCCGTTCACGGATGCAAGTCTTTTTGATGATCCTGAAACAACCTCAAAAAAAAGCAGTGTTTCCATCCCGCTTGCCATCTGTATTCTCTGCGCAGTAATCTGCCTTTGCGTTCTCGGCATTATGTTCTTTGTCTCACCGCCAAAGTGGCTTTCAAAAAGCACAACCGAAGCTCCTGAATATGAATTTGACGGCCAGCTCATTCCTGACCAGACAGAAGAGGATGTTCCCTCTCCAAACGAAAACATCATCGTTGTGGCAGAAGAGCCCATCATCCCGGTGCAGCCGGTTATCGTTGAGCCTGAAGCTGAAGAAGATGCAAAGCAGATCAAGCACCTCATAAAATGGGGCGATACGCTGTGGGATATTGCCGGCTGTTATTACAAGAATCCGTGGGCTTATCCGCGTATAGCAAAGGCAAACAACATAAAGAACCCTGATCTGATAGTTTCAGGTACAATCCTCATCATTCCACGCTAAAAGATGAAAATAAAAGCGCGTTTCATCCTCATCATCCTGCTGGCTTCCCTTTTTTCGGCCACCACGCTTACCTCATGCGTACACAGGAAAGTTCCCTCTGAAGACCTTTTCTTCCAGGCTCTGGAACTTTCTTCTTCCGGCAGCATAAAGGACGCCGCCTCAACCTATGCAGAATGCATCATCCGCCGTGACGAATGGGCCGACATTGCTTCAGAACAGCTGCTTGAACTGCTTTCCGAACATCCGTACACAGACATTTCCCGGAACATCCGTGACGCAATAAACATTGCTCATGAATATCATCCCGTGAAGCAGACTACTCTGCGTATAAAGCAGGACTTTCCCGTCACGTTCAGCGCTCTGACGCTTTCGGGCTTTTCTCAGGTTGAACTTGATGACGTCGCTTCGTCCTGGCTTACAAAAGCAGATGACAAACGGACTGCCGCCATGCTCCTTGAAGAAGCCGCCGATCTCAAAGATACACGCGCTCCCACCGGAACTTCAGCTGCAGAGAAGTGGTCACTTCTTTTTTATGCCGGGCGGCTCTACGAAAAAAACGGAGCTGCAACACGGCAGGAAGCTCTTTCCTGTTACACACGTGCCTGTGCAGAAGCATACTCAGAACTGACCTATGACCGCCCGCTCTGGTATTTTCTTGAACTGACACGCAAATCAAACTCACAGAACGCTGCTGCAAAACTCCAGAACTATTCATCAACATGGAACAATCCTGAGTATTTCGATGATTTCCTTGACAGGCTCGCTTCTGACCTTCTTTCCGGATACAACTGGAAAACGTTTTTCCGCGTTTTCCGCGAAAACGAAGCCTTTTTCAGTAACGCGAGCCGTGCAAAATACGCTGTCATCTGTGCACGGCTCCTGGAATGCGGGCTATGCTCTGACGCTGATGCAGGCGGAAACGCAGCTGAAACTGCCGCAGAACTGTACGAAACAGCGCTTGAAAACGCACCATTCGGTTCATATTACGATCTGCTCGCCCGTTTCATGACAGGAACCCCGTTCACTGCGCAATTCACTGTCTCTGAGTCTTCCTCCGCAGAAAGTGACGTTTCATTTACCGAACGACTGTTAGGTAAGTTCATTGAGCACGATTATCCAGACCTGGCCTGGCGTACGCTCCAGAGAGACTGCGGCACTTTCAGCACACAGAGCATTCAGGAAGCGTACACGTACCTGCTCTCAAAAGCAGATGCAGAAAGCAGATTCAGGCCGCTTACTTCCCTGGCGCTGCAGACAGCCCGCACACGGCCGGGCGATGAGACACTGATGAAGCTTTCTTTTCCACAGTATTACAGGGAGCTTATAGAAGACGAAGCCCGCCAGTACGGCCTTGAACCTTGGATTCTGTTCGCACTCATTCACTCGGAAAGCTGCTTCCAGGCGGATATTACGTCGGCGGCGGGTGCGCACGGCCTGACACAGCTCATGGAAGCAACGGCGGGAGACGTAGCCCGGAAGCTTAAAATTGCAGAATACGACCTTAATGATGCCGCAACAAACGTACGCTTTGGCAGTTTCTATCTGAGTGAACTGACCGGGCGGCTTGACGGAGACACACTTCTGGCAGCGTTCTCATACAATGCAGGCATAACGCGTGTCCGCAACTGGCGAAGAAAGACGCCTAACCTTCCTCTGGATATCTTCCTTGAAACCGTTCCCTACGAAGAGACGCGCCTTTACGGGCAGAAAATACTCAGATCAGCTGTTATGTACGGCATGTTGTACTATGGCGAAGATTATGCGGACATCATGGAAAGCATACTGAAAATTCCGTATTGATAAACAGAAACAACTGCGATACAGTATATGTATGATAAAAGCTTATCTGACCATTGATGATGTCACTACATCACTCACGCCCGGAATCGTTGATTTCCTTACTTCCAAATCCATTACTCCAATCATGTTTTGCTGGGGAGAACGGCTTCTTGCCCATCCGGATGAAGCCATATACGCATTAAAGCATGGCGTAATCCTTCAGAATCATAGTTTCAGTCATCCGGAGTTTAGTAAACTTTCCCTGTGGAAAGCAAAACGCGAAATCATGAAAAACGAAAAGATAATCGAGTCTTTATATAAGAAGGCCGGAGTCGACCGCCCGTTCAAACTCTTCCGCTTCCCCTACGGCAATAATGGCGGTGAAAAAGCTGAAGACCTTCAGGAGTTCCTCGAAAGAAAAGGCTTTGCACACATTGATGACCGCGCATTTGCTGATGACGCCTATTTCCGGCCTGATCACAAACAGAAGCGCGATGTGCTCTGGACGTTCGATTTCGCTGAATATAACCTGCGGGAAGGAAATCCGTTCACATTCGATGATGTCAAAAAGAACGTAAAGAACTTCATAGAGCTGCATGAAGACGACCCGGATGATGGAAAAGCGCATCACATCATCCTCATTCACGATCATGAAGAAACAGAGGAACGGCATCCCGGCTACTTCCAGGAGCAGATTACCATGCTTCTTGACGCGGGCGTAAAGTTCGCCATCCCAAAGATTCAGTAAATCAGTTCTTCCAGAAATCCGGGAAGAAGAACATAATCATCGTATACAGCTCAAGACGGCCCGCTATCATGGCAAAGCAGAACCAGTATTTTGGCAGGCTTGAGAACAAGCCGAAATTATTCGCCGGCCCGATTGCTCCAAAACCAGGTCCCACGTTGCCAACAACAGTCAGTCCCGTAGTAAGCGCGCTGAACAAATCCTGCGTATCAAAAGCTGCAACAAACGTCGTGATTATGACAAGAATCAGATAGACCCAGAGAAAACCTGCAACAGAGAAAACTACGTCTTTACGGCAGCTTGTCCTGTTGAGCCTGATGTCAAACACTCCATGCGGATGAAGCATTTTCTTCGCTTCAATCCTGGCTTGCTTTCCCATAATGACCCAGCGGACAACCTTGACGCCACCACCTGTTGAACCAGAACAGCCACCTATACCAAAAAGAAGGAAGATGACAAACTGCGGAACAACAGGCCACATTGTATAATCTGCAGTTCCATAACCGGTTGTCGTAATTATGGATACAACCTGGAAGAACGCGTACCGAAGTGCATCCGCAAACGAATCGTACAGCGGTGAAATAGTGAACGTGACAACAAGTCCCGCAATAAAGACAATCCAGATATACGCCCGAAGCTCTGAGTTTTCGCGGATTTCACCGAACTTACCTTTCAGCAGCATGAAGAAAAGGCTGAAGTTGATTCCTGAAAGGAACATGAAAACCGTGATGATGACATCGACCGCGGCTGAATTGTACGCGCCTATGCTGCTGTTCCTGGAAGAGAAACCACCAGTTCCCAGCGTAGAAAACGAATGACCCAGCGCATCAAGGAAATCCATGCCTGCAATGCGGAGTGCTATGGTTTCAAGAATAGTCAGTCCCAGGTAAATAAACCACAGGATTTTGGCAGTCATCGTAATTTTAGGCGTAATCTTGCCTTTTTCAGGCCCGGTGGTTTCCGCTTTTATAAGCTGGAATCCGCCAACGCCGATGAGCGGCAGAAGCGCAACAGTCAGCGCCACAATTCCCATGCCGCCAAGCCAGTGCGTTTCCATGCGCCATAAGTTAATGGAGCGGGGCAGGGCTTCCACATTGCTGCAGATTGTGGCGCCAGTCGTCGTAAAGCCAGAAACGCTTTCAAAAAGCGCATCCGTGAAAGACGGAATGGCGCCAGAAACGACGAACGGCACTGCTCCAAGAATGCTGGCCATAATCCAGCTGAAAGCTACTGCAACAAATGATGTACGGGCTGTAAGCTTAAAGGTGTACTTGCGCAGTGCAAACCAGATGGCCAGCCCCAGCACAATGGAAACGCCCGCTGTTCCCAGGAACGAAACGGCGGCGCCAGTTTCCCCAAGAATGAGCGCCACGGCTCCCGGAAGCAGCATGGTCGCTGCCACGATAGCGAGAAGAACGCTCATGATTTTTACGATTGAAAGAAAAATCAATTCTGAACCCCGAACTTCTCCGTTATATGCTGCGTATCCTTTGTATCGTGAATGACTGCCAGTTTGTCGCCGGCATGAAGTACAGTATTACCACCCGGAATCACATAACTTTCATCTTCGTTTCGGCTGATGAGCAGCACAAGGAAAACGCCGGCTTCAGCAATATCCTTAAGCGCTTTGCCTTCAAGCTTTGTGTCTTCCGGCAGCGTAACTTCGATTATTTCAAGGCCATCTTCAGAAATGGTGTGTATGCCGCTTACGTTGCGGCCGCGAAGGTGACTCAGAATGCTGTCAACAACGGTATCACGGAGCGGAATAGAGACATCTATGCCAATATTACGTGCAATTGCTGAATACGAACTGTTTGTGATAAGGCAGACAGTACTTTTGACGCCTATTGATTCAAGATACGCGGATGCAATCATGTTCTTTTCGTGATTGTGCGTTGCAGCAATGACAAGGTCAAATGCGGCAATGCCCTCATCCTCAATCAGGCTGTCGTCAGTTATTTCGCCGCGGTACACATGTGCTTCCGGAAAGCGTGCGGCCGCAGCCTGCGTAAGCTTATCATCAGGATCAATGATGACAATCTGCTGGTTAATCTTTTTTTTGAGCGTGGAAATTCTGCTTAAAATGCCTTTCTTTGCCGGCTTGATGAGCTTTTCAGCAACTCCGGTACCTATGCGGCCTGCTCCAAGAATGGCAATCTTGTGGAAAACTCGCAGCTCTGAACCGCACAGTTCCACAAATGACTGCAGGTCATCCCGGTCAGCAAGAAAACCGATTCTGTCGCCGGCATGAAGCAGGGTAGGGCCTGAAGGCAGCATGGCAACGCCTTCTTTTTCAACAAACGCGACGACGAAAGACTTATCCGTGTGTTTCCTGATTTCCTGAACGGTCAGGCCGTCAAGCGTGCTGTTCTTTTCAATGGTGATGTTTGCAAGCTCAAACTTTGAGCCCTCAAAATCAACAGCTTCCGTGACGGCCCCATGTTCAACGGCGTTGACGATTGCTTCAATTGCCTCAACATCCGGATGAACCATGAAATTTATGCCGTACAGATGGCGCGAATCCCGTGGTTCTCCGTCGCTTTCATTCGCGTCAATGTAATAATCATAGTTTCTGACGCGCGCAATGGTTATCACATCCGGATACATTGATTCAACAAGCGAACAGGTTATCATGTTCAGCTCATCAGAACTTGTTACTGCAACAAGCGCATCAGCGTGAGCAATTCCAGCCTGTTCAAGTGTCTTAATGCTGTTTCCGTTTGCAGGAAGAACCATGCAGTCAAGGCGGTTTGCTACCTGCGCAACCGTGTCTGAGTCTTTATCGATAAGCACAACATCATTGCGTTCTGCTATCAGGCGTTTGGCAAGTTGAATGCCGGTAAATCCTGCGCCTACTATGATTATCTTCATCTGTTCTGTTTTATTCCTCTGAAAGGGACGATTTTGTCCGCCGGCCTTTTACACCGTCTCTTACGGCAACAACAGCCACACAGATAATGATGGCTGCAGCAGCTTCAAGAAGGCTGTTGCCTGTAATGATGGCAACCAGAACTTCAAACGTAATGGCTCCCATACCAGTAAGGGCTAAAAGGACCAGCGCAGAGTTTACCATTGTTCCTATGAAAGCAACAATACCTGCAGCAATGAAATCCGGGCACCATCTGATGCGGCGGAGACCTTTATATATCAAGTATACTACTGGTGCAATGCAGAGTCGAGGTAGAACTGAAACCATCGGATTTATGAAATACAGATCGGTTCCGACTCCCTGTGTTGCAGCGACAACAAGTGATGTCAGGCCGAAAATGAAGCCGACTGTTTCGCCAACGCCCAATCCTGCAAGAATTGTTGCAAGGATTACCGGAACATGCAGGATGGTGATTGAAGCTCCGGAAAACCAGGGGATAAGTCCCAGGCGTGTGAAGCCGAACAAAATGGTGAGCGCTCCAAGAGCTCCTGCAATGGCGATGTTTCTGTTACGTGTTTTTTTATCCATACTTATAAAAATGAGATAACCTATTCGATGATGCCACCGTGAATGGTTATTCTCTCTCCTTGCTTCATATATAACGAATCAGCGCCGTTACTGCAATAGTCAGCGATTGCAGCGGCCAGTTCCACAGCCGTCGGCACTTTCACGACATCATCGCGAAGGAAAAAGCTGTACCCGCTTCCGCCGGCTGCTAAAAAGTCATTCAATGCCACACGATACATCCTGGAAACGTCGACCGCTCTGCCACCCACGAGCACATCTGAAATCTGAGCCCCAAAGCCCGTTTCATCAAATGTGAGCGTGTAAGTCACTCCGTCAGAAACCTGGGCAAAGCCGCCGGAGCCCTGAGGGAGCGCGCCAATGTACGCAAACAGTTCAAGCAGCTGTACGCCGCTCATTTCTGCAATCACAATCTTCTGTCCGAACGGCAGCACGCGCTCAATATCCGCTTTTGTCACAGGACCTTCCGGCAACCCCGCGCGGATCAGTTCCGCATTAAGGAAAGCAAAATCCGTCTCAATGCCATGCTCAGCAAGAAAGCCGCGTTCCGCATCCGCGAGAAAGCCGCCAAGCGCCGTTCCGTATTTCCGGGCAAGACGGTCACCGGCAGGAAGTGCTGCTGGAGAAGAAAAAAGCGGTTCCTTGCCGGCGGCACCTGCCTCTAAAGCAGATATTGCCCGCTCAGCAGAGTAAGCTGCGTTCCAGGCTGCATCAAGGGCAGCGGCGCGTTCTGCAAGCGTTGGTTCTGGAGGCGGTGGCGGAAGTTCTTCAGGAACAGGAGACTCTATCACTTCAGGAAGCGTTTGTGTCGTAGAACAGGCAGTAAAACATGCGGTAAACGCGGCACAAATCAAGAGAATGACTGAAAAACGGGTCAAAGTAAGTGCTTTTTTACAGGCCATAATCCACTTTGTATTGGATGAAAAGCAGATACAGTTCATCCCTGTTTTTTACCGCAAACTGCTTACAGACAATGGCCATCTCGCGTTTTACGATAGAAAGGCTTATCCCCATTTCCTCAGCAATTTTAGGATACGTCATGTTATCGCGGATTGCACAGGCCGCGCACTTTAACTGACGTTCAGTAAATCCATAATCTTTGAGATTTATCTGTTCGCCATATCCCGGAAGCTCATTCTCACCAGCAAGGATTTCGTTGAGCCGGGTCATCTGCGGAACATAATAGGTAAGCTTTTCTTTTACGAGAGTGTAAACGAAAAGAGAAGAACCCAGCGTAAACAGGGAAAAACCTACCGTAAAGAAATAAATATCCCATCCTTCACGGATAAGATTAAGCAGTATTATCAGATATGCAGTATAAATCAAGATAACTTTTCTGTATCCGTGATTCTTAAAACGACCCCACGCAAAAAGGCTTTCCAGAAGGATGTTCAGAAAAATACAGCTGATCATGCCAAATCCCCTCACAAACGTGCAGAGGATTCCTTCCGTGGTAAGTACAGTAACAAGCAGAACCCTGTTGTCAGGATTAATCCACAGGATAATGGTAAGGATGGAAACAATGCCGTGAATAATAGGAACCAGCAGGTTCCAGTTAAACAACCAGTCTGGTTCAGCAGGAGGAAGATTGATGGCGGAGAATATCAGCGCAACGACTAATACTAAACCTCCGAACCCAATAAATATTCTTAAATTACTTTCTGCTCTCCCCGATAACTTAAAATCGGTTCTACTCATAGTATTATAATAAGTTAATCCTTGTTTTTACGCAAGACTTTCTATATACTGTGGCCGTATGAAGAACAAAAGAAATAATGAGCTTGCCATCTGCGGCTTTGAAGCCGTAAAAGCTCTTGAAAAGAATAATCCCGACGCAATACGCCGTCTCTATTTCACCGAAGACCGCGCACCTCTTTTCGGCGGACTCTGTAAATCACTGGCTAAAAAGCGCATCCCGTACAATCAGGTTGAGGCCGCTGACCTTGAAAAGCTCTGCGGCAGCGTGCACCATCAGGGTGTCGTCGCCATGATAGACCAGCCGGCTATCGAACACCTTTCAAAAGCCAACGTCGCCGCGTGGATCGAAAACGGCGAGAACGCGCTTCTTCTTGACCGCATCGGAAACGCGAACAATCTGGGCGCCATAATCCGGTCAGCCGCCTTCTTCGGTGTGAAGAACATCGTCATCCCGTTGGATGAAGCAGCCGCTACCGTCACCACAAGCACCTACCGCGTCGCAAAAGGCGGCATGGAGCGCGTCAAAGTCTGGACAGTACAGTCAATGACAAAGCTGCTTGCTGACCTTAAAGGCCGCATGGTCCGCTTCGGCACCGACGTCCGCTGCACCACGCCAATCAGCAGCATGGCGGTGTTATGCGAAAAGAAGAACGCTGACGGCTCAGTCACAAAACTGCCCGCCGCAATCGTCCTCGGCAACGAAGAGCACGGCATTTCAGACGAAATCAAGGAAAACTGCGACCACCTCGTCATCATCCCAAGCCCCGCAGACGACATCGAAAGCCTGAACGTAGCCCAGGCCGCCGCCATCATTCTGTACGAACTGACAAGATAAAACATAATGTGGGGCGGAGCCCGTCGCAAGACCTGACGGTCTTGCTTATGCAGTTTTGCGCTGCAAAACTGCACGGCTACTCTGCAAAACAAAAAAACTTACTTAAAGCTTGAGTCACGCGCCCCCGCAACGCCCCGCAAAAGACATCTTAAAAGCGAATCATGGTAAAATTCTAGAATTCCGACATTTACCATGACATATTGTTGGCGTCTTTGAGAGATATGGGGGTAAAATACTAGAATTCAGACCTTTACCATGATTTTTTATAAGAGTTGTCATGGTTAAGCTTCAAATACTAGTACTTTACCATGAATTTCTTCAAATAAAGGCTCAGTTTTCATGGTAAAATGCAAGTTTTTCCTCATTTACCATGACGCCAGACTAAAATTGTCATGGTAACATGGAAGTTTTCGCACATTTACCATGAAACTCACGAAATCCCCTTCATTGCGTCATGGTTAAGCTTCAAATACTAGCATTTTACCCCAATTCCTCTCTCACAAAGCATAAAAAAAAACACCTCCAAAATTAGACTTTTCGTCTAACTTTTGGGGTGCACTTCATTTGTGGTGCTTTTATTCAAATTAGTTACTCGCAGGCATAAAAAAACCGGCATGCTCTTTAATAGCTGCCGGTCTTTTCTTCATATCAGCTTTTAACTAGAGAATCTCTTCCAGGTCGATTTCGCCAGCGACGCATGGAACGGTAATCTGCCAGTTCTCAAGGACAGCCGGGTGAATCTCGCCGAAAACGCCAATCTTCTTGCCGTTCTTCATGACAGCAGCCTGTCGGCCCGGAATGAAGCGTGCATCGTCTGATTCTTCAACAACGTACTCTACATCAAGGAAGTGGAGCAGCGTTGCAACCTCGCTGGCTGCGGTGTTGAAGTTTGCGTCACCGGATGCGGTTACAAAGCCAAGATTCTGTCTTGTACGTGTTCCGGTATTCTCTTCATCGCACAGGTAAGCAATCTTTCCTGTTTCGAAAATCTTATGCGGATAGACGGCATTTGCAGATCCTGCTTCAGCTGAAAGCAGAGATGCAATGATTGACGGGCGTACGAACTGATAGTTCTCGCTCATCGGGTTTGCAATCTCTACGACGCCGGCCGGGTCGATGTTCATGTTGTCGATGTAGTCTTTCTTTGAGCCGAGATAATTGAAGATCATCTCCTGGTAGCCCATACCGACCATCAGTTCCTTTACTCGGCGGCTCAGCAGTGTTACTGGCAGCAGGCGGCCGATGGTGAAGTCGTGCGGGCGCTCAGGTGAGAAGAACGCGAGCGTCTTTCCCATCATGATGTCTTCAATGACATCAACTTCATGCAGGAAGTCGTTTCTGTATGGCGGTGGAGTAACCGTGATGATGGTGTCGCCGTCTTTTCCGGCCTTTGTTGTTGCAGCGCATCCCATGTGGGCAAGGGCGTCAACTGCATCATCAGCAGTCAGCTCTGAACCAAGGCGCTTGTTGCATGCCTTAAGGCTTGCGTCTGTTGTGTCCTGGAAGTAGAACGGTGTGACGATTTCCTTTCCAAAGCCTGTGTCATATGGATGAACAACCTTTACAGGAAGGATTTCGTATCCTGCGTCAGCAAAGTCACAGGCAACGATGTTTGCAGAAAGCAGAAGTCCCGGCATGTCAGTTCCGGTAAGCTCGACCATAAGATCCCTGTCACCGACCTGAACGGCGCCGAGTGTTGCGCTGTTGATGATTGGGGCCATGGACATTGTCTCGCCCTTTGCATCGCTTAAAAGTGGGAATACCTTTGCATCCTTAAGAATCCAGCCATATTCCTTTCCCTTTGGATGGTCTGTCAGAATCTGGCGGCAGGTCATCGGCTCCTCGCAGGCGAGTGGGACAAATGAAGTCTTGTCAGGGTCTACTGCGTGGTAAGAAACCGGCCATTCAATCTGTGCTGATCGGTACACACCCATTGAGATTGAGCGGCGCTTGCGGCCGAAGTTCCAGCACAGCTTTTCCTGTGTCTGGATGATATCAAGGAGCATCGGCTCATCAATCGGCTTTCCTGAAATGACGAAAGCAACCATGTATGGGCGGACTTCCTTTACGTTTGCATCAACGTTTACGACGCGGTTGCCGTAATCCTTTAAATTGCCTTTTGTTGAAAGGAACTTGCTGTAATCAGCAATCTTTCCTGTATTATGCTGGCGCAGCTGGCGTGCAATACCGCCTGTAGACCACAGATCCGGTCTGTTTGTATCGTTCAGTTCAATCTTGATGACACGCTCATCTTCCGGCTTTGAGGTATCCGGCTTTTCATCAAGCTCTGCCTTTCCGCAGGTCAGCTTTGCTTCAAGTGTGTCGTAGTCGTATTTTGTTCCGAGAAGGTTGAAAAAGAGTTTCTCGTTTACTTCAATCTTGGGCATTTTCTTCCCCTTTTATATGAATAATAGTGTAATTATAGCGATTTAACGGACCGCGTACAATAGAGCAAACCGCTCAGAAAAAGCTGCAACATTCTCTTCGTCAGCAGCGCCGGCAATAACGCTTTCAGAAATGATTCCTTCTATTTCATGAGTCAGCATTTCCGCAGCAAAATCATCATCAGAAGCAGCCAGCTTGCCGGCTCCCGTCATAATGGAGACCAGCTCCTTTACCTGGGCGAGCAGCCGCTCATGCTGCTGTTCTGCAATCTGTGCAACACGCCCGTTGAAAAACTTCTCTGACGCAATGATTTTATACGCATTCAAGGCCGGCGGTACAATAAACGCTTTCACATAGCGGAAAATAACCGCCTTAAGCACCGCGGCTGCCGTGTAGTTCTCAGCGATGGAAGCAATATCCGGCGGCAGGAAATCTGCTTTTTCCAAAAGTGTCTCTATATAAGAAAAAACACTTTCCTCAAGCTCATCACGGCTTTCAAAATGATTATAGAGAGACGGCTTCCGGATTCCGGCTGCTCCTGCAATATCGGACAGAGATGCAGCACCGACACCTTTTTCAGACATAAGTTCAGAAGCGCACTTTATTACACGTTCTCTGGTTTTAATTCCTTTGGTCTGTTTTTTTTCTGTCATGGTTAAAGAATAAACTACCGCACGGAAGTCCGTCAAGGATTCACAAATGTTATTCGAACACGAAAAGAGAAATCAGTAAATATT
>JAGHRS010000001.1 GCA_018066285.1 Candidatus Treponema caballi | reverse complement strand
GTCAATTATGTGTCAGGTCTTATTAGTGGTTAACTATTTTTTAATCAGTATATAGTTTTGAGTTAACTTAACACTTAACATTAACAGTGTGGAAGTTACACAAGCAGAATTTGCACGCATGGCCGGAGTGTCGCGCGTAGCCATTCATAAAAAAATCGAAAATAAAACTCTCATCTTGAATTCAGGGAAAATGCTTGACACTGACAATCCGGTGAACCGCGCTTACCTGGATAAAAAGCAGAATAAACAAAAAATCGCGAGTATGACATTGTCTGCAGCTGAGAAGACTACTAGCGCTAGTAGTCCGCGTCAGGTTCAGACGGTAATGATTCCTGCTCCAATGCCTGAGCCTGAAAATAATATTCCGGCAGAAATGCTTCAGATGAATCTGCGGGAATTATTTCAGAGATTTGGAAATTTTCAGGGGCTTCAGGATTACGTGAAGATTCTCAAGGACCTGACAACAGCAGATGAAAAAACACAGCGTCTTGAAGAACGCCGCCAGCTGCAGATTCCAAAAGATTTTGTAGTGGCACGTTTGTTTGGTTTTCTTAATCAGTTGAGTAACAAGATTCTGGATGCACCTGACAGTATGGCTGACCAGGTTATTGCGTTGGTAAAGAGCGAGTCGGACCGTGCAAAGATTGTAACTTACATGAGAGACGTTTTAAGCCGCTGTATTGGTGGCGCAAAAGAAAACATCATCAATGAGCTGAACAGTCTGAAAGGTAAGTATGACGATGAAAGCTCTGATTTACGGGATGCCATTGATGAACTGAAAGACAGAGGGTAGGGGAAATGATTGAAGTATCTGTTCTGAATAAAAGTCCGCTTTATGACATAAAAAAAGCAATGTGTGCAACTCAAGGGAAAAAGCCAAAAACTGAAAATATAAGCCGTGAGTTTAATGCATATATGGCAAAATCTTTGGAACTTGGTCGTGATGTTGCTCCAGGATGGAATCTTACAGATTTAGAAGAAGATCTGAAATCTTTTGAAGAAATTAAGGCGTTTTATATAAAGCAGTTTATTTGCAGACATTCGACATGTGAGGTGTTGTTTTTTTCTGTGTTTAGTGATGAATGCCGGGGTGATGTTGCCAGTCATTTGGTAAGGTCCACAAACGGACATCCGCGTCATTTTGTGCAGTCAAAAAGACCTGACTGGAATAACGGTGAAAAAAGAAAACCTTTGGATCAGGAAATTAAGTTTTATATGAGCGTATGGACTCCTGCATCCTGGATGGAAATGTGTTATAAACGGCTCTGCTTCAAAGCTGCAAAGCAGACACGTCAGTGGGTAATCAATGTGATTAAAGAAATGCTGAAAAGTCCTGAACCAATGCTTCAGGCTTTGGCTGTTTGTTCTGTTCCGCAATGCGTTAGGTTTTATGCCTGTCCTGAACTTCAAGGTTGTGGCTGGCGTGACAAAACGTTCAAAGAACTTATGAAAGGATTGGGAGATCCTGAACTTTGGGAAAGATATCAGGTGTATGCGGAATGGCTGAAAAATGAAATCAACGGAAAGCAGTAAATTTAAGAAACTTAATGATGAAAATAAAAAATTAAAAAAAAGTTTTAGGAGAATAAAAAACTACCTGAATGTTCAGTATGAAAATAAATTCGGAAACACAGAATATCAGAGAGCTTTTAATGACATAAAAAAAAGACTTCTGACAATTCTGGAACAGGAAGAGATATGAAAATAAACGAAGTAGTAAAAATTGTACCGGGGACCTGTGAATGTCTTTCTTTTTTGGTCGTTTATGTTGAAAAGGGATTGATTAAAGAACAGGGATGGAAAGCAACGGAAGAAGTTTTCAAAAAAGCACGCCGTGATAATGGGTATTTAATTAAAAATGCAGAAATTGCAGGTCTGGGAAAGCCAGAGACAAAGCGTGGATGTAAAGCTTGTTTATTTGGTTTAGAGCAGAGTGAAAACTATTTTTGTAAAAAGTATCTGCTGCATAGAGCCGTAGATTTTGAAAAAGCAATTCCTGAAAAATATGCGCTTGGTGAATGGGTTGTAAATAACGGATGTCCATTTTTTGTAGGAGATGCAAAATGAGTGAATCCAGTGATAAAAAAAGACGTCAGGCGTTCAGAGATGAATTTCAGAAGGCAGATTTTCAGAAAGAATTACGCAATAACGTTCAGAAAGAATTTTTTGTGAAGTATTCCTGGTACTTAAATAATCGTCCTTTGTGGGCACGTTTATATTTAGCCTGCAAACTGGTTGCAGGAAAGTTTTGAAAAAGACTACTAACGCTAGTAGTTTTTTATATTTTACGTGGGAGGAACTTATGAAAAATAAGATTCTTTACATCATCGGGCTTGTTCTGATGGTAGTTGGTGCAGTTCTGTCGTACTTCGCAAAAGTACCTCTTGAAACTGCAGGCGGTATTGTAGCTTCTGCTGTTGGTCTTGGACTGGTTATTGCAGCAGCTTACATAAAGGCAGAAAAGAAAGACTGGAAGCTTCTTGTGACAATTATTTGTCTTGGAGTTGGTGGCTTTTTGGTAGGACTTGGCGGAATGGCTAAAGAAGCTGCAGTTTCACTCGTCAGTGCAATTGTGGGTGTGGTCATTATGATTATAGGTCTTATCCCGACATTGGTGGCTCAGAAAAAATAGAATATATGGGCTGACTACTAGCGCTAGTACTTTCCCCCTCCACCCAGTACTCGCGCTAGTAGTTTTGTATTTTGAGTATGGAAACACAAATCACAAATAATGATATCGATTTTCTCATAGACCAGTTCAAGCTTGTAACTGATAAACGTGTTTTCAAATTACCGTCAGATTATGCGGAGGAAGTACGTTATCTTGATAAAGAACTTACTCCTTTTCCAGGGAAATTCAGTTTTGATAAAGCTCCTTTTTTCAGGGAGATTGTAGACTTATTTGCTCCGGATAACCCGACAAGAAAGGTGGCGCTTTTGAAAGGGAACCAGATGGCGGCCACTACTTCTCTTCTGGAACCAATTATTTTGTATAACATTGGTTGTAATCCGAATCCGATTATGCTTGTAGAACCTGATGAAGACATGGCAGAACAGGCAATGAATACTAAGGTTGACCGAATGATTGATGCATCCGGATTGCGTGGTTTAATTTTTGGCCAGAGTCGTAAAGCTGCAGGTGCAAAAAACACAGGTGACACGAAGCTCAAGAAAGAGTTTCCGGGCGGATATCTTCATGCGGTATCTGCTAAGACTCCAAAATCATTCCGAAACTTCTCATATAAAATAATTCTTGTCGATGAGCTGGATGCTATGCCGGATGTACTTAAAAACGAAGGTACAGTAATTGGGCTTTGTCAGGCTCGTGCGGATGCTTATCCAAACTCTTCAAAATTTCTTTTTCAGTCTACGCCGACTACTGAACAGGGGTCCAAAGTTTACCAGCAGTATCTTTTAGGGACTCAAGAAAAGTACATGGTGCCCTGCAAATATTGTGGTACTTTTCAGGAATTGGAATGGTTTGTTCAGGATGAGGGGAAAAATCAGATTGGTGGAATTGTTTGGGAGAATGATGAAAACTACCAGCCGATTCTTGAAACTGTTGCATATAAATGTCCGCATTGTGGCGGATTGATGAAAAACTATGACAAAGCGGAAATAATTCCAAAAGGGAAATGGGTTCCATCTGTCGAAAAACCAAAAGAACCTGGAACGAGGTCCTTTCACATCTCACCGATTTATAACATGCCGGGGCTTTATTCCTGGGAAAAAATGGTGGCTCAGTGGTCTCTCTGCTGGGATATTAAAAACAATCGTGTAAAAGACAAAGATGCTTACCGTGTTTTCAGAAACCTTAAACAGGGGCTTCCGTTCCGCGAAATGAACGAACAGATTAGATATGAAAAAGTAGTTCTTCACAGACGTTTCGGGTTTATTCGCGGTCAGGTTCCAAATCAGCTGGCACTTACAGATACAGGTTCGAAAGTCTGTATTGTTGTTTGTGGTGTCGATGTTCAGAAAAACAATCTGTTTGTAGACGTGAAAGGATTTAGTGCGAACGGTGCAACATGGACGCTGGACTTTTTCAGTATAGACGGACCGACAGAAGCGTTTGATGGTGTATGGGATAAACTTTCGGACTATATCAATAACAAAGTTTTTGAAAGTGACACGGGTGATAAATACCGCATTGCAATTACACTCGTTGACTCAGGACATTATACAGACTATGTCTACGCATTCGTTGCCCGTTTCTCTTCCGGGGTCTATGCCTCAAAAGGTATGGATTGGATTCAGAACGGTGAGAGCTACAAAGTATTTAATCGTGCAACATTGGACCGCATCGGACTTCCTTTAGCTTATCACGTGAACACGGGAAAACTAAAAGACAGAATTTCTTCTTCGTTGAATCTTTTGATGTGGAATACAAATGAGATGCAACCGGATTGGTATCCGAACTTTGCAGAAGATTTCCGTGATGATTATTTCAAGATGTTTGAAGCGGAAGAGAAAGTTGAAGTTATCGACAAAGCCACCAACAAATGGATTAAGACTGTTTGGCGTGCAAAGTTCAACGCGCCGAACCACGGTTTTGATACTTATGTATATTGTCTTGCAGCTTTGGAAATTTTCGCTGATGACATATGCCGCAATGATCTGGGAATTAACTGGTGTGACTGGAAGAGTTTCTGGGCTTATGCAAAGACAGGGGCATTCTATATCAAAAAGGATGCGGCATGAAACAAGTAATTTATTCGACTGCATTTTTTTTGCTTTTTATAGCGGCGGTTCCGGGCTGGACCTACTGCAATTATTATAAAAATAAAATTGAAGCTCAGGAAATGGTCATTGAAGATCTTAAAAAAGAACTTCAGGACTTAAAAATAACACGTGAAGAAATAATCTGGCTTCAGTCTGTAGAGGGAAAAATAGATTCGTATATTTTGTGGAAAGACAAAATTGAGGTAGGTGTGGTGTTTCCTGAACTAGAAGCAAAAAAAATAATTATGGACAGTGAGCGTGCAGAAGTGATTTCTGCAGCTTTGAAATATGAGGTGAAATAAATGGCTAAAAAAAAAGAGATTGAAGAAGGCGTGAAGTATGATGCCGGGAAACCTCGGTGGGGCTTACTTCCTTTTCGGGAAGTAAAAGAGGTTGTTGAAATCTTAACTTTTGGAGCGCAGAAATATTCAGAAGATAACTGGAAAAAAGTGACTCCAAAAGAAAGGTATATTGATGCGGCATTTCGGCATTTTACTTCATGGGTTCAGGGAGAAAAGAAAGATAAAGAATCCGGGAAAAGTCATCTGGCTCATGCGGTCTGTTGTCTGCTTTTTTTGATGTGGTTTGATAATGAGGAGGATGTAGGATGAATGTAAATATTTCAGATAGTGGTATAAAGCTTCAGCTTGTTGAAGAATGCGGGGAACTGCAGCAGGTATTATGTAAGACTTTGCGGGAGCGTTGCAAAGGTGCATTTCCTGTTAGAAAAACTACTGGAACTATTTATGAAGAGCTTGCAGAAGAAATTGCTGATGTTGAGCTTCTTTTAGGAGCATTGATGCGGCGTCTAGGACCTGATTTCTGTGAAGCGGTTTCTGGATGGAAAATACGAAAAGTTGAGGAACGGGAAGAACTTAGAAAAGAAGTGGGAGAGTTCCTTTAATTTTGGGAATAGTTTTTTCATTTGGTTGAAAAAGACGGGTATAATATTATTAAGCATTTTTACAGGAGGATTATATTAAAATGCCAAACACAAACGATTTTAGAAATTCGCTTGATGAAGAGAGAGCGGAAAAGCGCCGACAAGCTTCGGCAATTTCAGAGTTGATGATGGAAGCTGACAGGAGCGACTGTCCCAACTTGAAACCAGGTACATTAAATGACTTGGGGTCATTGCTGTATGACTTATTAAATTATTAAAATAAAAAGTATATAGTTTTGACGGGGTCTGTCGGCCAAAATGTTTGTATGCTGATAGACCCTAATTCACCAATCAATAATGAAAGCTCTGAAACATTCTGGAATGATGAGCTGAAAAACTCTCGCTATTTACTTGGTCAGATAGACAAGGCAATAGCAGAACTCACTTCAAATCCTACACAAAGTTACACAATCGATACAGGACAGACAAAACAGACTGTTACCAAAGCAGACCTGGTTTCTCTTTATCAGCGGCGTGATGCTTTAATCGGTCAGATTGCTGTTCTTGAATCACGTTTAAATATTGGTGGAAGCCGTGCCTGTCAGATTATACCGGGGTACTAAATGAAAAATCCATTTAAGAGACAGGCAAAAATTCAGCCTGCAGAAAAAACAATCAACACTTACAGTGCTTATCTTCGCGATTACATTGCTGATATCTGGGACGGCTCAAAGTTTGCCGGCTCATTTGGTGCAACAAAACTTTTTGAGTGTGTGGATTACTGGACACTCAGAAAAAGAAGTCAGCAGCTTTTTACAGAGAATCATTATGCACGCGGTGTGATTCGCCGTCTTTTAAGAAATGAGATTTTTACAGGGCTTATTCCGGATGCAAATGTAAAGCCTGAAATCATCTGGCCAGAGATGAAGCCGGAAGCCCGTGAAGATCTGGGCGTTGAATATTCTGAGAAACTTACAAATCTCTTTAATCTTTACGGAAGTCAGAAAAATATCTTTGACTTCAAACAAAAAAAGACTTTTGCAGAGTTTCAGGAGATGGTCCGTTTTGAAACTTTAATCTGTGGAGACGGAATTATTATTTCAAGAATCAATCCAGTTACAAAACTTCCATACTGGGATTTTGTGAATGGAGATCATATTAAGACACCTATGAATTATAAACTCCGTGAAGGTCATAGAATTGTTCATGGTGTAGAACTTGATAAATATGACCGTCAGGTTGCTTTTCACATTGAGACTGTGAAAGAAGATACTGTCGTTTCAGAACGTATTCCGGTACGCGGTGAAAAATCAGGCAGAAATATTGCATGGATGGTTTATGGGTCAGAGACCCGTGTTGATGATGTACGCGGTGAACCACTTCTGGCTTGTATTCTGTACATGCTGAAAGAATTGGACCGTTACAGAGATGCAGAAACACGTGCTGCAGTGGTCAATGCAATGCTTGCAATGTATGTAACTCGTGGAACTGCTTCTCCAATTGGAAGCCGTCCTACAGCCGGACTTACAAAGCTTCAAACTTTGGATCCAACTGAACCTTTCAACGGAGATACAACAGGAGCTCCAAAACCAAGAAAAGAGTTTTCTGTAATGAATCCTGGAACTGTATTTGATGATCTTGCTCCAGGAGAAACAATCAATTCATTTGACACAAAACGCCCGAATGTAAATTATCAGGCATTTGAAAATGCCATTATTGATGGTATCTCGTGGGCATTGGAAATCCCTCCTGAAATTCTGCGTCTGAAGTTTCAGAGCAATTATTCTGCAAGCCGTCAGGCAAATAATGAATTCCAGGTTTATCTGGATTATCAGGTTAAGCAGAATGCACGCCGTTTCTGTCAGCCGATTTATGAAGAGTTTGTCATTCAGGCTGCATTAAGCGGAATGGTTACATTGCCAGAGTTTATTCCTTCTCTTGTGGATCTTACAAAATGGGATTTGAAGGCTGCATGGCTTGACTGTGTCTGGAGTGGATTAAGCCGTCCAAGTGTTGACCCTCAGAAAGAAGTTCATGCAAGTCAGTCTGCTTTGGATGCGGGATTGACTACTTATGATAATGAATGTCGAAAAACCTGCGGGCTTAGTTTCCGTCAGGTAATGCAGAAAAGAAAGCGTGAAGAAGAATACATGAAACAGATTGGATTCGTTCCTCATGCTAACGAAGACAACAACGGGAAACCGGCTTATCCGGTAGACCCACAGGAACCGGAAGAGGATTCAGGAGCATCTGAAGAGTAATTAAAGGAGTATGGACATGGCAGAGGAAACAAAAGAAATCAACGCGGAGATGATTTACTACAGATTAGATGCTATCGAAAAACAATTAAAGGATATGGCAGAAGACAAAGAGATTCAGCAGAAACATGGTTTCCAGATTCATGAGATTAAAGAAACTCAGGAAAAACAGAATCAGGAAATTGAAAAACAGAATCAGGAAATTGAAAAATTAAAATCGCGTATGGATGTAGTAGAACAGGCTCCGATGAAAAGCAGTGCTGAAAAGTGGAAGACTATTAGCGATATTGTGTTTAAGTCAGTTATTACTGTAGGGGTGACTTTCGTTCTTGCTAAGTTTGGCTTGAAAATCTAACTTACGATTTCGTGAGTTTTTATAACGTTTTTAGGAGTATGTAAAAAATGGAAGCGTTAAAAATTATTTTGTATATTATCGCGACTGTTGTTATGGCAGGAACTGAAATTCTCTGTCCGTCAATTTCAGGGGATGTCAGTGTTTTTTATGTGTCAATTCTGACTTCATTTCTTGGGCTTGATATCTGGGATATGATTAAAAAAACGTCCCTTCTCCCTCCTGGTGATTTCAAGGAAATGAAAATCCATCGTTATGTAATTTGTGCAATCAGTTACGCAGTTCTGGTATTTATCGGTTATGTTGTTGGTAAAACGACAGGGTCTGATTTTGCAGAAATGAACAGAACTTTTGTTGCTGCTGTGTTTATTTTGATTGGGCTTTTAATAGGCGGGCTTGAAGGAAATAAGATCGCAACAGGGACTACTAGCGCTAGTAGTGAGGAATGAATATGAAGACATTGCTTTTTGTCCTGGTAATTTTTGCCGGCTGTCTTGCACTTTCGATTTTGTTTAATCTGCTTTTGAGGAAACAGATTAAAACTCTTGAAGAAGATGCAGAACAATTGAAACGTGAAATACTGACTCTTAGAAGTCAGCTGGATATTAAAGAGATTGAATCTCAAGCAAAAAAAGAGGTTGAGGAAAATGTCAAAAAAGAAACTCAAAAATTACACAAAGGGTCTTCTTCTGACCGTTTTAATGCTGCAAGTAATATCCTGCGCAACGACTAAAAAAGAAACAGAAATTTGTTATGTGGTGCCAGAAATAGACTGGCCTGATTTCCCGAAACTTGCAGATGGTGAAGATGAAGTGGATTTTGAAAAAAATACTGTTACTGTTTCGCTTGAATGGTTTATTGAGCTTGCTGAATTCAAAGAAGAATACAAAGGAGTCAGACAGTACGTTGATAAAGTCAGAGGTGGTGTTAATGGACTGTGAAAAATACATTCAGAGTTTTTTATTGAGTGCCGGGAATAATGCCTGTAATGCACTTTGTATTATTAAAAATGCAAATAAATGGCGTGCAAGTCGCGGACTTTCTAAATGGAATTATCTTGAAGCTTTAGAAATGGGAATTCAAGATGGGTATATTTTATTTAATGAAAAAGATTTCAATGATGAAAATAATTTTTATGTAAAAGACGGTTCAGGCTTCATGAGTTTTCTGACTAAAGTTCCCTGGAGAATGAGCATAGAAAATCCTGATTACCAATGCCAGGATAATGAGATGGAAATCCAGTTCTGGGCATGGAGTGAAGAACGGGCAAAGCAAGGAATCGGACATTTTATAAATCCTGGAGAAAACACACTTCAGTATTCGAAGAGTGTTGCTGAGGGAAAATGTTATTCCAAACGGATATACAGAAGAATGTAGACATACATAAATATCTCCTTTGGGGCAGAGTTAAAAGTTTTTTAATTCTGCCCTTTTTTTTATAAATTTTTTTTTTTAGTATATAGTTTTGACTGTTTTTCAAAATTAAAGTTGAGAGTATGAAAGAAATCCTGATTGATAAAGAAATCGGTGGCTGGTGGGGATTACAGCCAGACGAACTTTCAAATGCTCTCGCAGAAGTTCAGCCCGGAGATGATGTGAAAATTACAATTGATTCTCCTGGTGGTGATTTTTATGCAATGGTGCCTATGTTCAATGCAATCCGCAATCTGGCACGCAAGAAAGAAAACAAAATCGAAACCTACATTATCGGTATGGCTGCATCATGCGCTTCTATGCTTGCTCTTGCTGCCAAAGCCGGAAATCCTGAAAACAAAATCACTGTTGAAGACAACTCTATTTACATGATTCATAACTGCTGGACTATTGCTGTGGGTGATCACCGCGAATTTGAAGATGAAGCTGTTCAGATTTTAAGAGTTGATGAACTTCAGCGTGACATTTATACACGTGCAACAGGTAAGACACGTGATGAAATCAAAGCATGGATGGATGCTGATACTTTCTTTTATGGCAAAGAGATTGTTGAAAACGGTTTTGCAGATGTTCTGGTTGATGAAGTTGAACAGAGTGAAGAAGACTTCACTGTTGCAAAATCGGCAAAGTACGCAGATTTCAGAAATAAATTCGGAAGCATGAAACTGAAGTTCCGAAGAGAAGCAGAAAACAGTGCAAAGAATCATGCCTCTGCTATTGCTGCCTGTATCAAAATTATGGAATCAATGCCTGCTGAAAAGCCGGCAGAAAATATCAATGCAGCGGTTGCTGCAAATAAGGAGACCGAAGTTATGACTTTGGAAGAACTCAAGGCTCAGTGCCCTGACGTTTATGCAGCAGCCTGCAAAGAAGGTGCTGATGCAGAACGTTCAAGAATCCAGGCTCATTTGAAGATGGCCGGAGATTCTGGCGACATTAAGGCTGCACTCCCTTTCATCGAAAGCGGAGCTAAATGCAGTGAGGATTCAGTGGTTGCAGCTTATCACGAAACATTCTGTAAAACACTGAAAGAAAAAGAAGCCGCAGAAGTTGAAGCAAGTGCAAAAAAACTTGCAGCTCTGCGTGAAGCTGAAAATCCTGACGCTATTCAGACTCCTGAACAGGAAACTGAAGAAGATGCAGAACTTAAAGCTTTCAATAAAGCACTTGGAATCAGAGGTTAAAACATGAAAGTTACAAACAACTCTTACCGCCAGCTTCAGCTTGGCAACAATGACTTCCAGTCAGTTCTTATTTCGGGAACTGGCGTAGTAAAAGCAGGAACAATTCTTGCTTACGCTTCAGGCAAATATTCAGCCGCAACAGCTGAAGATCTGGAAAAACCACTCGCTGTATGTGTAAATGATGTTACAGCATCTTCTGCTGGTGTTGCAGACCGCGTTCTTATTTCAGGACGTGTTGATGGTGGTCTTTGCTTCCTGGGTGATGCAGTTGCAACAGATGCTGCACTTAACGCACTTCGTAAAAATTCAATCATTCCTGTAACAGTTAAACAGGTTGGTCAGCTGGACAATCAGTAAGGAGAAATATCATGGCTGGAAAGATGATTACAACTATTCTTAAAAAGTTCACAGATGAACGCTCAATGCAGAAAAGAGGATTCTTTTCTACATTCTTTAAAACAACAGAAGAAGATTACACAGATACAGACACTGTAGAAATCGACATTGAACGCAACGGAATGAAAGTTGCTCCAACAATGAAAAACCGCAATACAGGTGCAATTGTAATGTCTGCAGAAGACTTTACAACAAAAGAATTCACTCCACCTTCAATCAACCTGGCAATGCCTGTAGATCTTTATGGTCTTATGGAACGTCAGCCTGGCGAAAAAGACAACGCAGAAGTTGTTGGTGCATGGAAAGCTCGCCTGTTCGGAAAACTCTTCAAGAACTTTGTGAAGCTTCACAAAATGATTAAAGAAACTGTTGAACTTCAGGCAGCACAGATTCTCCAGACAGGTACTGTTACTCTTCAGGATGAAAACGGAAACGATGCTTACGTTCTGGCTTATCCTGTAAAAGCTTCACACTTCCCTACTGTAACAAACAAATGGGATGCTGCAGGTGCAAATCCTTTGGCTGACATCCAGGCTGTTTGCGAAGCAATTCAGGATGACGGAAAAGTTGATGCTCAGATTGCTATCTTTGGACGCGATGCATGGAATGCCGCAATTAAGAATGCAGATTTCCAGAATGCAGTTAAAGTTGATGGTCTTAATCTTGGTGCCCTTAACCCTGGACTTAAAAACAAGGGTGGTCGCTACATGGGTTATATCAATATTGGTACTGACAGACTTGATATGTATGTATACAACGATTCTTATGAAAAAGTTAATGGCACAACAAAATACCGCTATATGGATTCAAAGAAAGTTGTTATTACAGCCGCAATCGAAGATCTGGATTTCCGTACAGTATACGGTGGAGTTCCTTCACTCGGTATGAAAGAACCATTTACTTCTGTAATGCCTTCTGAAGTTTTCTATGATGGTTCAATCCGCGTAAACAACCGTGTTTACGAAGATGAAAAAGCAGATACATTCATGGCTGAAGCTAAGAGCCGCCCACTCTCTATTCCGGTATCAATCGACGCCTTCGGTTGTCTGACTGTACTGGCATAGTAAATGGCTGGAAAAAAATACACTGTTGCCCCTGGCAACAGTTTTACAGCAGATGGTTTTATTTATCAGGGCGGTGATGAAATCCCTGCTGCTGTGTTTGCAGACAAAACTGTTCTTGCAGCTCTTGTAAGTAAGGGCAGAATTATTGAATCAGGCGAAGAAAAAGTGAAGGCTCCGGAAACAAAGACCCCGGATGCAGTAACAGAAACAAAAGACACAGAAACATCTTCACCGAAAACTTCAAAAAAAAGGGACGTGTAAATGAACTTGAGACAGCTGGCCGAAAAAGACCTTGCAATGACATTGGAAGATTCTGAAAACGGCTTTGCTGTTCCAGTGACTTTCACGGACGTTGCCGGAAACGAATATAAAGTGAACGGCAATGTTGATGACATTGGTTACTTGCTGGACCTTGATGGGAATGCAGTAGCGGGCCGCACAGTTTGTGCTGTGTGGCGCATGTCTTCTATGGTGGGAATTAACGGGAGATATGCAGAGCCCGGCCGCGGCTGGCGGTTGTCATACTCCGATCTATCCGGTCGCGAGTGGACTCTGTATGTTACCCGTTTTGAACCTGACCGAACACTGGGTGTAGGTCGGGTTTGGTTGAGTCTGGATTTAAGTTGATGGCAAAAATAACAGAAAGATTAAATGAGCCGGATGCTTTTGAAATAATCCGGGAGCAGATAGCCGGCATTCTTGATTTGGAAATGGAAAACCAATATCAGATGGCGGTTACAGATGGTGACCCTGTAGCAGAGGATTACAAGGTTACGACTTACATTGAAAATGATGAGCCACTTGCTGCGGGCAGTGACTTAAATATATTCCCGATTGTGAATGTCTGGCTTGACCAGACACGGAATGAATCAGGGTCTGCAAAAGTTAATACAACAAAAGAGACTGCAACATACAGAATTGATTTATACGCAATTGGAAACTATGACGGCAAGTTTGCCGGAAGAAAAGCTTCGTTGAAAGCATGGAAGCTTGCACGCTGTGTGCGCCGGATTCTTAAATCTGATGCATACACTTACCTTCTTTTACGGGGTCTTGTTTCAGGGACTGAAATAAAAAGTATGGAAGGTGGCGCACCGAATATGGCTGATAGTGCCGTAAAGGTGAGTCAGGTGCGAATAACATTGGATGTTACATTTGACCAAAACGCACCAAGAACTACAGGGGAAATTCTTGAAATTATTCCTGTTACGATTTTGGATGATTTGGGTCAGATTGTAGTGAATTAAATAAAGGAGGAATCACCATGGGTGTTTCTGCTAGTGCTATCTCTCGCGTAACAGGCGTGCAGGTCAGCTACAAAAATTTTAATGCAGGTGCTGCTCAGATGCTGAGCCAGAGACTTGCTGTAATTGGTCTGGGTAATCATGGGGTAACCTATGGCACAGACAAGTATGAATGTGAGGGATCTGCCGCAGAGATTGGTGATAGATACGGCTATGGTTCTCCACTCCATCTTATCGCTAAACAGCTTTTTCCTATTTCGGGAAAAGGTGCTTCGTTCCCTGTAACATTCTATCCTCTGTCTGAAGCTGATAATGCAGTACAGGCTACAGGAAAAATTGGATGTGAAGGAACTGCAACAAAGCTTGGAAGCGGTAAGGTTTATATCGGCGGTGTATCTGCTGAATTTGCGGTTGCTTCAGGTTCAAATGCTGCAGCTGTTCTTTCTGCAATTAAGGATGCAATCAATGCAAATCTTGATATGCCTGTATCTGCAGGAGACGTTTCAGAAGGAAATCTTATCCTGACTGCAAAAGCAGCCGGAACTGTAGGAAATGCAATTACAATTGCAATCGAAGCTGATGTTCCAGGGCTTGTTTTCTCAACAGAAGCAATGGCAAATGGTGCTGTGGATCCTGATATTGATGTTGCTCTTGCAAAAGTTGGTGAAGTATGGGAAACAGCATTTCTTTGTGCTTTCAACTACAACGATGATGCTAAGCTTGAAAAAGCTTTTGTATTCGGTGAAGGTCGCTGGGATACTCTGGTTAAAAAGCCATGTCTTTTCTTCTGGGGATGTACAGACGGCTATGCCGCACGTACAGCTGTAACAGATGCACGTCCAAACGACTATGTAAATGCACTGATTACTTCGGTTGGTTCTCGTGAATTGCCTTATGTAATTGCTGCAAAAGCAATGGTAAATGACATTCTGACTACAGCTGATTCAAACCCAGCTTGTGGTTATAAAGGTCAGCTTTCCGGACTGAATGCAGGTCCTGATGCAGTTCAGGAAAACTACAATACACGTAACATGTCGGTTTCAAAAGGTGCTTCAACAAACATCAAAACAGGCAGTGTTGCAGAACTGAATGATATTATCACAATGTATCATCCGGTTTCTGAAGGAAAATTCCCTTCTCGCCGTTATGTTGTAGATATCATCAAACTGATGAATATTGTTTACAACATGCGCCTTATTCTGGAAGCAGACGAAAAGAAAGCCGCTCCACTGGTTGAAGACAATACAGTGACTTCGAACCCTAAAGCAATTCAGCCAAAAATGGTTAAATCTGAACTTCTTACCCTGGCAAAAACTCTTGCGGACAAAGCAATTATTCAGGATACAGAGTTCACAAAAGATGGTCTTAAAGCTGAAATTGACAGCGAAAATCCAAAACGCCTGAATGTAACATTCCCTGTAAAACTCAGCGGAAACGTTGAAGTTTGCTCAGGTGACATTTACTACGGCTTCTACCTGGGAGGTAACTAATCATGGCAAGTGGTGCATGGGAATCAATAACAATCAATGGACGTCGCTTTACATGTAAAGCAGATGACGATGTAAATTATCATCTTTCAGGTGGGTTTGAAAATGAAATTCTGGTGCAGGGTGACGGAACAATGCAGCAGAAGAAAACCCGCGTGAGCGGTGCTATTTCGGGAATCAATATCAATATTGATGACAGCCGTGATGACCTGGAATTTATTGAACAGTGTCAGAACTCGCTGGACTTTTTCCCGGTAACAGGTACTAAGGTTGACGGTACTGTTCTTTCGGGCAGTATGCAGATTACTGACAAGAATGACGTTTCGAGTGCTGAAAACACTCTGGAACTTTCGTTCGAAGGTACACTGGAAAAACTGTAAAAACCTGGTCTTCTGGACTGGTTTGTGTTTGGTGGGTGGGGTTAATACCCTGCCCATTTTTTTAGATTTTTTAAAGCTATAAAAGGAGTATGTAAAATGGCTGAAGAAAACAAAATGACTGATGAAATGGCAGAAAAAGAATTTCTGTCTTGGTGTGAAGAAAACGAACTTGAAACAGATGTATCTTCAATGTCTGAAGATCAGGTAACTGTGTTTGAAAGTGCAAAAAAGAAGTTTATGTCACTTTTGAAAAAAGGGCGTCTGGTGGTAGATGCAGAATGTTTTGACCTGACTCTTTCAAAGTTTGGTGCTGAAGGTGTTGCCGGAACGACAATTCACGTGGGACATCCTGACGGAAAGCTTTGGATTGGAATGGACGGAAAAAAAGACACTGAAAAGATGCATAAAACCCAGCAGGCAATTTCTGCCCTTATTGGAAAAGATGTAGGATGGATTTCCAAGATGGATGCTAAAGACTGGGGCTTCCTTTCTCAGGTGGTTGCACTTTTTTTAGTCTGATTTGTGCGGAATGCGCCGTAAAAGGCGCCCGTAAAAAGCTGTATGGTAAGACTGCTATACAGACTATGATGCTTCAGATTTATTCGGATTTCAATATTCCTGTTAGACCTGAAGAAATGACGCTAGAAATGATGCATTTTTTTTACGACCCGACAATAGACGGGCTTTGTAAGATTCAAAAAAATGCTCAGGATAAAAAAGGAAAATAGATATGGCGACACAGTACGCAATTGATGCGGTATTCAGAATTATTGATAATGCAACTGCTCCGATGAAGTCTATCTCGCAGCAGGGAGATGTAGCGGCAAGGGCAATGAAGAAAGCAGAGTTGCGTATGTCAGCCATAGGTAGTGCTGCAAAAACTGCGGTGAAAGGTGCTGCAGTGGGTGCGTTTGCTGCTTTGGGAGTGGGCATTGCTTCAGCTACAAAGCAGTACATAGAGTTTGACCAGGCTATTACATCTTCAGGTGCTTTGTTTAAAGACTTGGATTCAACATCCGAGTCTTTTGGCGCTTCGATGGAAGCTCTGGGAAAAACTGCCCGTGATGTTGCGGCCGTGACTGAGTTTAATGCAGTTGATACTGCTGGGGCATTAACAAAAATGGCTTATGCCGGTATGACAAGTGAAACTGCTATGGCTCTGCTTGCCGGAACAACAGACCTTGCAACAGCTGCAGGAACTGACCTGACAACGGCTGTTGATATTGCTACTGATGCGCTTGGGGCGTTTAATCTGGATGCAACAGCTGGAAATCTTCAGCGGGTTTCGGATGTTATGGCGAAGACTGCCAGCACTGCAAATACTTCACTCACAGATATGTTCGAAGCAATTAAATATGCGGGTCCAGGATTTACAGCAGCAGGACAGAGTGCTGAGACATTGTCAGCTGCAATTGGTGCTCTTGCAAATGCCGGTATTAAAGGAAGTTCTGCTGGTACTGCTCTTCAGGCTGTATTTACTGAACTTGCAAAAGGAAAGAAGCAGGATATTCTTGCAGGATATGGAGTTTCAATTGCGGATGCAGAAGGGAACTTCCTGAACCTTTATGACATTATTGCTCAGATTGAAGAAAAAACTGCATCTATGAGTGGAGTTGAAAGAAGTACATTCCTGGATTCTGTATTTGGTGTTCGTGGTGGAAAGGCAATGAATATTATTCTTGCTCAGGGTGCAGAAGCTATGAAAGCTTATGAGGCAACGTTGATAAGTTCAACAGGTGCGGCGGCGCAAATGGCGGCTGTAATGCGTGGAAGTATTGCCAACCAAATCAATGTATTGAAGTCAGGACTTACAGAACTTGGATTCAAGTTTGTTGAAGCGTTCAAAAATCAGGGGTCTGAAGCTTTGCAGAATCTTATAACTTACGTTCAGAATTTTGACCCTGCACCGCTTATTGCAACTTTAACAAGAGTGTTTGATGTTATCGGTGGAATTGTTTCTGTGTTGTGGAAAATGAAAGGATTAATAATTCCGCTTATTGTAGGAATTGAAGCCTATAAAGTGGCAATGATGGGATTAATTTCAATAATGAAAATTGTCGAGGTTGTAAAAGCATTGTCTGCTGGAATGGCTGTGCTTCATGCTGCTATGCTTGCAAACCCTATAACGATAATTGCTGTTGCAATTGCAGCATTAATTGGAATAGTGGTTGCACTTGCAATGAATTGGGATATAGTAACTGCAGCCTTGAAAACATGCTGGGAATGGATAAAGTCTGTTGGTGAAGCAATAGGTTCGTTCTTTGTTGCGGCTTGGGAAAAACTTGTCGGTGTTTTTGATATGGTGATTGAAAAGCTTGTAAAGGTGAAAGAGTTTTTTACAGGCGGTGGTTTTATTACTGCCTTAAAAAATATAGGAGCTGCGATTTTAAGCTTTGTATTAACACCTATTGAAAATCTGCTTGGTGTGTTGAGTCATATTCCTGGTATCGGGAAATATATTGGAATGGGTGCGGATAAAATTTCCGGGCTTAAGGCATCTTTGACCGCTGATGCTCCTGTAACTCAGGGAGACCGTATGGCATACAGCCGTGAAGAAAGCGTGTCAGATGTAAATCTGAATGTTGCTATGGCACCAGGTCTGACAGGTTCTGTAAGTGGAAAGGCTCCGGGGGTAAGTTTCACTACAACATCAAGCGGAAACTTTGGAAAGTAAGTTATCCACAATATATACTAAATGTGGACAAAACGCCACATTTAGTATATATTGAAGTTACGGTAATTTGGAAAATTGTGGTGCGAAAGGGGGACTGTACGTTGTACAGTCCCCCTTTTTTCTATGCAGTTTTCTTTACTCTATGATTCTGACGGTTTCTGAATTCTTCCCACTTCTTCCGGTTCAGGTCCAGAAGAAGATCTTCCAGGAATAAATAGATTCCGATTACAGAACCACCCATTAAAAAAATTGATAAAATTACTACGGTCATTTTTGGTCTCCTGTGGTGCTTGTGGTTTAGTCGAAAAGCTTTTCAAGAACATCAGCCTGATGCATCAGTTCGTTTCCTGCAGTCTGCAATGTTTTCTGCGTGATAACAGTTTCTGATGTACCAGCGGAGATCAGAAGTTCGCCGTAGGTTTTTACTACTTCAAGACAAGAAAGAATCTGCCCGTGGTTTTTATGCAGATTATCCGGATTGTTGACATCCATCATGCTTGTGATTTCGTCAAAAGTGTCGCAGAGAATTGTTCCTGAAATGTACAATGATTTCTGTGACGGTTCGATAGGTGAAAGACCTGCTGCATTAATCAGGTCTCCAAAACAATGAATGGTATCAAGAAGCTCTGAAACGTCGTCATAGTCTACGCCCATTTCTTCAATGAGTTCCTGAGTTTTGATTTCTTCCTGGTCCCAAACAAGATCAGGATTGTTGTGTAAGTTTTCGTTTTCCATTCGAAAACCTCCTGTATGGTAATAAATAGGTTTTTCAGGCGGGCATAAAAAAAGCCCGTCTGTTACCTACTCTGCATACAGACAGAGCCCCAGGCCTCACGGTATCCGGGACAGACGGACTAATAATCCATTTTACTTTATCTTACGGCTTTTGAAAATTCAAAAGGGCATAAAAAAAGCCTGAATTTCGGTCAGTGCGTTTCCGCTGTATGTATTTTTGTAGGTACTTTTAATATCGGGTATATTTGGGAAAAAGTCAATATAATTCTTTTTAATTCTTTTTGAGATTTTATTTATTATTAGACGTTTTTAATATTTTTTAGTAGGTTATTCTCAGGTTTGGTTTGTTTTTACCCGATATTATTATGAATTGTGGTTTTTGATACATTAAAAAATCACGGAAACGTAACTGCTTCTTGACACAATGTGACGGGAAGTATATATTCGATTGCTTTTATTCTGAGTGTAGTTTAAAATAATTAGGCTTTCGTCAAAAGGGGGATATAGGAGATATTTATGACATTGAAAGAATGTAAGACTAGGGCTGAAGTAGAGAAGTTCTTTACCAAAAGTGAAGCTGTGAATATGAATACAAAGATTACTTTTCTGATGGAAGCAATGAATAATCCGCAGCTTTTCTCATCAAATGGAAAACCAACAGAAGAACAGCGATATGAAATGTTGATGGCAACATTTTTAAGTGGAAGATGGAGATATGCAGATTCATTAAGGTCACTTAAAGCTGGGAAATAAAAATGGGCAATAATAAAGTAAATATAAAAAGTGACATAAAAGAAAAAATACAAAAAGATTTTAAGGTGAAGGCTGATGCCGTAGAGGCTTGTCAAAAAAGTTATAATAAGATTATTGGACATGTACCTTATGAATACTTAGCCCATTTAGTCCGTACAATGGAGATATTTGTTCGTGATCAGGAACATAAGGAATATTTTAGAATCACGTTGACGCCGAATCAATCTGTAGAAAGTATTAAGGATCTTGCGTGGGGTATCTACATGGGAGATTCTTATGATATTTTCTATGATGATTCTGTTGATGATGTTCAGAAAAGAATAGCAATTGCTCATGAATTGGGGCATTTGTTTTATGATGTGATTACCGCAAGAGATAAAGATAAAATAAAGGATCGGGAGACTGCATCAACTTTATTTGGAATTGCTGCAATGCTGCATAAGTATCAGTGTAAAAATGATACTCCACATTATCGGTCAGAGGAAGAAATTCTGGCACAGTTTAAGTTATTGAATGAACATAGAAATAGATAAAAAAAAGGGACTCGTTTGAGTCCCTTTTTTTATGTGAAAACTTTCTGACAAATAGAATAAAAAAAAATGGACCCGTTAAGAGTCCATTCGTTTTTTTGCGTAAATACGCAATTTTTCCGATTTTATAAAAGATCCATCTGCTGATTGAAAATGTTCTGTCCCTGACTTTTAGCGTGTTCTGCTGCAGGTTCAAGCCATGGCTTTTGCGGGGTTCTGGTTTGAATATATCTGAATGTATAGACTTCTTTCATCTTGAAGCTAGGATTGGATCCATTAGCTCTGAATGAAGTTACTTTGAAAAGGTTCTGTCTGCCAAAGCGGACAAGCTTGTTTTCACGTTTCGCAACAAAAGCTCTGGCAACGGTCTCTGATTTTTTAGATCCATGTTTTGCAAATGGTCCTTTAACAACATCACGGTTAATTTTATTGAGGCGGTAAGCTGAGCGGACTTGTTTGTTTTTAGTTCCGCCACGTGCATAATCGGTTGGAATAGGAAGTTCTTTTCCTGACGGGTTTGTGTGGATGCCTCCTTTTTCCTGGCGTTCCATGTATGAAGCTTTTTCTGTAACGCCTGCTGTTGCCTGGATGCGGCTTAATCTGGTTTCAGATTTAGGACACTGCGTAAAGCGGACTGAGTTTTGAGTGAATTTATTACGTAGAATAAAGTCACGTTCCATGTTCTGCATGCCTTCTTTTCGAGTCATACCTGCCTGAATATTGACTGTATTGATGCAGGCTTTTGTGCATTTCTTTTCAGCATCTTCCAGACATTTTGAAAGTGCTGTGGCAATGTTTCCTGTGAATGTTTTCATACGTTCAAGATAAGGCAGTTCTAAGTTCAAAAGTATATAGTTTTGATGAAGTTTCGGTTTTAAATTGGTATCATGGCTTGGACAAATGAGATCAGAGACGCAATATACACTTCTCCATCTGGACGTGAATTTACTTTTCATTATGGGGAATTAAAAAGTGATACTGACCTTAAAACAGCAACATTTACTTTTCCTGAAAAAGACGGTGCTCTTGTAACTCCGCTTGGAGTTGGCGGACGTCGTTTTCCTATGTCCTGTTCTTTTTATGGTGCTGATTGCTTTTCTCTTGCGGATGCTTTTGAAGAGGGTTTGAAAGAAAGAGGTTATGGAGAACTTCAGCATCCGATTTATGGAAATCATAAAGTCGTTCCAACGGGTAGTATTTCCAGAAGTGATAATCTCGTTAATGGGTTGAACGTTTCAACTGTTGAGATTACTTTTGCCGAAACAATTATTGATGAGACATTTCCACAGTCTAAAACAATTACAGAAGATCTGATTCGTAATAAAGTTTCCCAATCTTTTGAAAGCATTGCTGCAGAAGCTGGAAAAGACCTGAAGTTTTCTACAACTGCAGAAAAGATTAATGCTCAGGTTATGCAGAAAACAATTTATAAAAAAATTGTGGAAAATATTTCCGGCATTGCTAAGAAGAGCAAAACTGCTTGGACAGAGTTTCAGTCGGTTTGTGCGGAGACAGAAAAGAAAATTAATTCATTTGCTTATGCTTCTGCTGATGCTGTGTCAGGGTGTCTTACTTTGCTGAAGATTCCGTCTGAAGTGGTTGTAAAGCCAATGATTAAAATTGAAGCTTACGGAACTTTAGTTGCCGATATCATTACTTCTTTCAAAAACAATCCTGCGGGAATAAATAATGTCCGCAATCAGTTTGTTTTAACAAAAGCTGCACTTGAAGGAATTGGAGTTGCTCTCTCGTCTGGCGTTGCAATCAGTACAACTGGTGGCGCTGAAACCGAAAATGAAATAAATAATTCTTCACGAACAGCCGGTGCAACATTTGTGCTTAATAGTGGTACTTCTGAAAATTCTGGTGCATTCCGTTCAAGAAATGAAGCTGTAAATGCAGCTGCAGAAATTGCAGAAAAGTATGATGCGCTTTGTGAATATATAGATGCCCGTGTAGGTGAAGATTTTGTTGTTGATACCGGGGAAGGATACAATGAGATGCGGGATGCCGTGAGTGCGGCTTTATCTTTCATTGTGAATGAAAGTTTTAATCTGGATATCAGAAAAACAATTATTTTGAATCGTGACCGTCAGATTATGGAGCTTCTTTCAGAATTGTATGGAAACTTTGATAATCTGGATGAATTCATCATTGATAACAATCTGACTGCTGATGAAATCGGTTTATTGCCAATGGGAAGAGAGGTGTCATATTATGTCTAGTCACGTAGTAAAAAGCGGTGACACCTTAACCGGTATTGCATCAAAATATCTTGGGTCTGCTTCTAAATGGACAAAGGTTCGTGATGCAAATCCAATGCTTGCCTCAAGAAAATCAGCTTCAGACGGTTCTCCTTTGATCTACCCAGGAGACGTTTTAATTATTCCTGAAGACTTTGTTCAGCCAGAAAATACAGTATCAAAGGTTCCTGTGAAGCTTGATTCGGATAGTGCTGAAGATATTTCTATTCTGATAAACGGGAAACTGTATACAGGTTTTACAGGGTATCGTCTTGTTTTTAATTGTGACTCAATGGATGCGTTCAGTTTTAATGCTCCATGGGATGATTCAAAAAAAGAACTGCATGAAGCTTTTAAGCCTTTCAGGTTTTCTCGATGTGTCGTTTATTACGATAAAAAAATTGTATTTGCCGGAACATTACTGACAAGTGCTCCTGAAGTTTCTCCTGATTCAAAAACAATAAATATTCAGGGCTATCCGCTTTGTGGTGTTCTGAATGACTGTTGTATTCCTGCGACAAAATACCCGCCATCATACAATGGATTGAACTTGAAACAGATTGCGAATGATGTTGTATCTTCTTTCGGTCTTGAAGCTGATTTTGATTCATTACCTGGTGATAATTTTGAAACGGTGGAATATGACCCGTCAAAAAAGATTCTTGAATTTTTGAAAGGTCTTGCGGAGCAGAGAGGGTTTTTATTTACAAATACCACACAGGGTATGTTGAAATTCTGGAAGCCAGCAATTGAAGCTGTAACTGCAACTTTTAAAGAAGGTGAACTGCCTTTTATTAGTTGTAAGCCTACATTCAACGCCCAGTCAATGTATTCACATATCACAGGTTATTCAAAAACAGATGTAAAGACTGATGCCGGGTCTTATACATATCAGAATATGTATTTGATTAAAAAAGGAATTTTTCGTCCGTATTCTTTTACTTCAAAAGATGCAGATGCTATGTCGATTGAAAATGAAACAAAAGCTGAGGCTGGCAAAATGTTTGCCGGCTGTATGAGTTATCAGATAACAGTGACAGGGCATAAAGATAAGTTTGGTAATCTTTATCACAAAAATATGTCTGTTTCTGTTTATGCTCCTGGAGCAATGATTTACCGCGAGACAAAATTTCAGGTTGAGAAAGTTGAATTAATTCGTAGTGATACAGAAGGAAATCAGGCTGTTTTGAGTCTTATTTTACCAGGAAGCAGAAATGGAAAATTGCCGGAGGTGTTACCGTGGGAAGAATAGGACGCCTGATAAAGACTGAGATTGATAAATATATTATGCAGACTGTTGAAAGCTTTGTTCGTCTGAATCAGCTTTGTTATCAGTATGGTCCGTCTGGAGAAGATGCTCCGCCATTACCAGAAGACCGTATTGTTTTAATTAAAGAAGACGGGACAGGCAAATATTGTGCTGCTGGAGTTCTGACAATTTCTCAGGGTGCAAAGCCCGGCGAAAAGATAATGTACAGCCGTAGTAAAGATGGGGATGTTCAGGCGGTCATAAAAATGTTGAACAGTGGTGCTATTGATATTCAGTCCCCTGATACTTTCAATGTTGAAAGTCAGAAAGAAATGACATTGAAGGGAAGTAAGGTTGTAGTGAATGAAGGTGGAGCGGCGGCGGCTCGAAAGGAAGATACGGTTGAAGTGACAATTCCTGCTGGGGTGGTTCTTATTGGTGCACAGGCAGGTGTTCCGAATCCTAATCCGATAAAGCTGACGGGAAAGATAACCAGCGGAAGTTCTAGTGTGGAGATTGGATGATGGATAAAGAAGAATTTGGCGGTGATGTACTGCTGATGGATACAGTGGATGGTGGTGAAATCAATATTGTTAATGGACTTGTAATGTCTGACAAAAGATTTACCACTGCAACTTTTTTAAGTCTTTTTGGTGGGAATCCTGAAGATGACGGAAAAGTTGATAATTCGAAAACGTGGTGGGGAAATCGTTTCCAGGATACGACTGAGGTTGAAAAAATTTCTGGGAAGTTTCAGAGCGTGATAAAAACCCATCCGATGACAAGTAAGAATCTTCGGGTTGCAGAAAGTGCTGCCCGTGATGATCTTCAGTGGTTCATTGATGAAGGGATTGCAGATGATATTGTTTGTTCTATTCGGGCGGTAGACACAATCCGGGTAGAAATCACTGTAGTAATAAAAAAGAGCGGTGAATTAATTGAAAAAGGAAACTGGACGGCAAACTGGGAGGCTGTAAACAATGGCATTTGAGAATAAGACTGTAGAAGATGTTTATAACTTGGTGATTGAAGGAGTTGAACGGGAACTGAATACAAAGTTCAGACTTCTTCCAAAAGCATTTATTCACGTTATGGCTAAAGTGAATGCAGGTGTTTTTATCACTTTATATAAACAGCAGGCATGGATGTTCCTGCAGATGTTTGTTGATACAGCTACTTTTGATGAAGTTGAGGTTCTTGGACGTAGAATACGTCCTTTAGTTCTTTGGGGGGAACTTGTAGGGGTGGGAGACCCTTCACCTGCAACTCAGTATACAGGAACAATCAAAGTTACAACTGTAAATAACCGTGAATATGTTCTTGAAGGTACTCAGCTCAAAAATGATGCAACAGGAAAAATCTATCTGACCACTGAAACAAAGCTTCTCGTAAATCCTACAGAAGAAATAAAAATTAAATGTGCTGAAGCTGGAACTTCAGGAAATCTTTCTGAAGGTGATGAGCTTTCTTTTGTAAATAACATTGGAAGTGTTGAAAGAAAGGCTTTGTTGATTAAAAACGGAGTGGATGGAACTGATAGTGAAACAGAAGCTTCTTATCGTGAACGTGTTCGCAATAGATGGCGAACTCAGCCACAGGGAGGAAGCTTGGCAGATTATCGTCTTTGGGCTTCTGAAGTTCCAGGAGTGTATCAGACTTATGTATATAAAGATGATGAATCGGCAAGCGGTGTAATTATTTATGTTGCTGGAGACCCTGCTGTATATGTAGACCGTATTGCAAATGTTGAACTGTGTAGAGCAGTTGGAGAGCGTTGTACTTTCTCGGAAGACGGCGTTGCCAGAAAACCAATCGGGGCAGTTTTAGATCCTGCAGCTGATGGAACATATTCAAACATTAAGCCTATAACTTGTAAGACTTTTGATCTTTATATCACAGGATATTCAGGAGAAAGTCTGCAGGATTTTTCAGAGACAGTGAAGAGTCAGGTGAAAAGTTATTTGGAAGGACGTGAACCTTATGTTCGCGGACTTTCGGTTGATTCGGAAAAGAAAAACAGAATTTCTGATTACAACGTAAGTTCAATTGTTACAGAAGTTTGTGAGGGATATGCAAGTTACTATACAGGGCTTCAGCTTAAAAGTAATGGAAGCGTTGTAAATGCTTATTCGTTGGGGCGTGGGGAACTTGCTAAGCTCGGACATCTGTATGTAAACGGAGTTGAAGTTTAATGAGTTTTTTTGAATCTATAAAAGCTTTGCTTCCTTTTGGGAAAGCTTTTTCGTTTGACAAAGATACAGACAGTTATCGTTTTTTCAAGGGGTTGGCCGCATTGCCTGATGATGTACGACGCGAAACTGACAAAGTGTTTTTTGATTTGTTTCCGGAGACAACTGAAGCAATAGAGGAATGGGAAAATCAATTCTCTGTTAAGTTTGCGGCTGAACAGTACGGGGACTCTAGAAGAGGAATTCTTGAAGCTTTGTGGAAAAGTAACGCGGGCGGACAGAGTGCACAGTATCTTCAGGAATGTCTTCAGAAAGTTTGTCCAGAAATTAAAGTAGTTGAAAATGTGCCGATTAAAAATCCGCGTGATGCGAACTCGGCGCTGGTTGCTTTGGTTGGACAGAAACAGATGTTATGTGGTCGAAAAACTGCATTGTGTGGTTTTCGTCAGGGTGATAAAGATTTTACGCCTACAGTTATTCGTAATGATAACGAAGTACTTTATGACATTCCTGTTGACCCTCGCTATTGGGAAAACTATTTCTATGTTTGTAGAAATGTAATGAGAAACTCAAGAAAGGAAATTATCTACTGCCAGAAGCTTGAGCTTGATTTAAAGTGGAAGCCTTATGTTGAGTACTTAATTTTGAAATTGAAGCCTGCTCAAAGCGGTGCTTTAGTATTTATAGAATGGGTTGAAAACCTTGATGAAGATAGAGCAAAAGGAAGAAGGAGATAAAAGATGATTAAACTTAACCGTGATTATTCAGACTATACAGACCTGAGTGACCCAAATTACCCAAATGGAAAAGCTATGGATTGTAGCACTGATGAAAGCTACGATGGAACGCCGGTTTTACAGTCATTAGTAAATGACGTGAAGGGGGCTCTTGAGTCAGTAGTAAATGAAGCTGAAGGAAACCTTGATGGTGTTTCTGGAAATCCAGATAACATTGCGGCTTCTGATTTTTTGAATGCATTGAAAAAGTTAATCAGCACTCCTGATGCGGCTCATGCTGGTTTACGTGGTACAGATGCACATGGAGCAACTGTAACTGCAACAGCCGGACAGTTGATGGCACGTGATGCGAACGGACGTAGCAAAATTGCGGCTCCAGCAGTTGATGCAGATATTTCGAATAAAAAGTATGTAGATGATGGTGATAGTGCTGCAAAGAATCTTGCAAATGCAACAGGAACATTGGCTGCATCTCATGGTGGAACTGGTTATACATCACTTCAGGCAACTCGTAACGCAATGGGTCTTGGAAATACAACAGGAGCTTTACCAATTGCAAATGGTGGTACGGGTGCAACAACTGCCGCAGGTGCTCGTAACGCAATGGGTCTTGGAAATACAACAGGGGCTTTACCAATTGCAAATGGTGGTACGGGTGCAACAACTGCCGCAGGTGCCAGAACAAACTTAGGGCTTGGCAATGTCCGAAATGAAGACTATTCCGTTCCGATTGGATTTACTTATTTTCAGTTACCAGGAGAAAAGGACCCTACAGAACTTTTTCCAAGTACTTATATTTGGGTAGAAATTACAGACAAATTTTCTGGTCTGTTTTTCCGTGCTGAAGGTGGAAACGCTAAAAGCTTTGCAACTTGTAATTATAAAGTCAGAACTGGTTCAACTCAGACTGATTACACACTTAATCTTGAATCTGTTGCTGGTATTTCAGTTGGTGACAAAATTGTTTGTATTTGTGCAGATTCAACAACTGTGAATAAAGATAAGACAAAAACTCAGGTCAGAACTGTTTCAAGTATTGTTGATACTGTAGTTACTTTTACTGAGAAAAGAACTTATTCAAATTTTACGAACGTTTTGATTACACAAGGCGATTTAAATAAATCCCATAACCATACAATTACAGATAACGGACATAGCCATAATTTCTCTTTAGGTTATGAATATTCCTCAAACATTGGTGGTTATCCAGTTGGTGCAAATATCGCCGTTGGTAGTAGTTCTTTGTCTATGAGTGCCTCCAAAGGAACATTTATTAATTCTACTGGAATTAAATTAGCTGCTAGTGGCGGCGTAGAATCTCGGCCTGTAAATACTTCAATTCGCATTTGGAAGCGTACAGCTTAATATAAGGTAATATTAGGCGGTTCTTTTCCAAATTTTGATTGAAGTATTTATTGCCCGAGTTTCAGGACTATATCTGACATCTCCGTATCCAGAGAGATTTGTCATGTCGCCCATTTGCACAAAAGTTCCGTCACCACCGGCGCTGGCACCGAACCCTCTATCTCCAGGTCCTACCATGACGGTTTTGTTCTGTCCTGCTAAAACGGCATAAACGTCATGCTTATGGCCTTGGAGGGTGTCTTTTTGTGTAATGATAACGTTCGCTTATTACGCTGTACGCTTCCAGATTTTAATTGATGTATTTGTCGGTCGGTTTTCTGCCCCTCCTGTATATCCTGTATTAGGTGCAGGGACTTCTGTTCGTAAGTCAGAGTTTGGTCCAGCATTCCCTGTACAAGAATAAAACGGCGATTGAAAGTGCCATCCAGAATATCCCTGAATAATTGTTGTATTTGAATGGTAATGAGATAAAATTTGGTCCTTTTGTGTAATCAAAACGTTCGACTATTATGCGGTGCGTTTCCATATTTTGATAGAGGTATTATTTGGTCTTGATTCTGTACCACCGTCTAAATCAATTGTTATATTAGTAGTAGAACTGTAAGCACGTGTGTTCGTAGTGTCACCGCCCCCCCAATAACCTAATGAACTTCCTGCTCCCGGAAAAACAGACGTTCCTCTATATTCGACGCGAACGTCTCCAACATAAATGCCATGCTCGTGTCCTGGATCGGAATAGGTATGATTGTGGACCTTGTTCATGTCTCTCTGTGTGATTAAAACGTTCCATTATTTTAGGCGGTGCGCTTCCAAATACGAAGTGAAGTATTGATAGGACGAGACTCAATACCACCATTGGAATTAATACTGATTCCGGTTTTTTCAGATGTTGTTGCTTGATAAGCACTAGATCCTCCGACCCATGCGCCGCCGTAATCTTGCCCAGAGGCGACTGTATATGTTGTATAAGCAGCGCTTACTGAATTATGAGTATGGCCTGAATCTGTAACATTGTGCGAGTGTGATTTGTTTTGGTCTCCCTGAGTAATCAAAACGTTCGTTATGATACACGCTTCCAGATTTTAATGCTTGTATTAATTGGGCGTGTTTCGGTTCCTCCGTTGGCATTTGTTGAATCACCTAAAAGATTAAAACCTGTGGAACTCCATGAACTTGCGACTCCCCAGCCTTCTGTGGATCCAGAAACTGTATTAACAAACGATTTATTTGAATTGAAATTTAGTGTATGACTATGTGAACTAAAATCTCCTCTCTGTGTAATCAAAACGTTCGATTGTTATGCGGTTCTTTTCCAGATTCGGATTGAAACGTTTTTTGGACGTGATTCAATATTTCCAGATTCGCCTGTATTTTTTCGAATTCCAGAAGCGTCTCCGAATAAAGAATCTCCAGAATAATCAATTGAAGATCCGCCAGAATCTGAAGTCCAGTTATCAGTTCCATTTCTTAATTCAAATGGAATTTTAGGAGTTGAGCCCCCAGAGTTATACACACCTCTGACTTTATGAGTATGAGAAATATTATGAATATGACTCATTTCATGATCATGAGGTTTGTTGTCGTCACCCTGAGTAATTAAAACGTTCGTTAAGGTTCGTTAAAAATAAAAACCGATAAAGAAAAAGAGGTGATAAATGATTTATGGGTATATCAGAGTGAGTACGGCAAAACAGACTGTACAGAATCAAAAGTTGGCAATTAGGGAATACTGCAGAAGAAATCGGCTTCGAAATATTCAATGGGTTGCAGAGACTATTTCAGGAACCAAAAAAGTTGAAAAACGAAAGTTGGGAGATCTTCTAAAAGAAGTGAATACAGGAGATGTCATTGTCATTACAGAGTTGTCCGGGTTGGGCAGGTCAATGTTGATGATTCTTGAAGTGCTGCAGGGGTTGTTGGATAAAGGTGTAACGATAATTGCGATAAAAGAGGGTTTTGTTTTGGCGGATAATATGCAGACAAAAGTACTTGCATTTGCCTTTGGACTTTCTGCAGAGTTGGAAAGAACTTTGTTGTCAGAGAGAACGAAGTTAGGGCTTGAAAGAGCCAGGAAGCAAGGTAAGCGAATCGGACGTGAGAAAGGACAAAAGCCGAAACGATATAAACTGACAGGAAAAGCGGCGTACATCAGACGGGAACGTGAAAAAGGACGAAGTAAGAATTCCTTGGCGAAAGAACTTAATGTTCAATGGTCTACGATGCAAAGCTTTATGAGGGCGAATAGAATCAGTTAAAAATTTGACTTATTGGAAAAATGGGATGATACTTTATTTGTGAAGACACGGGGACTAACTCCTGTGTCTTTCTTTTTCAGGGGGATGTATGTCAAAAAGTTTAAGAGATCATTTTAAAAAGATTTTCATTGATAAGCAAATGGCTTATATTTTTATAGCGGCAATTTGTTTTACGATCTGTCATGTTTATATGTTTATTGATTCCGGGTATATGATAGAACCGCTTATCAGGATTTGTTACTGCGGATTGTTTTTTGTGATGGCATTGATTTTTGGCCGAAAGTGGATGCCGTTACAATTCCTGGTAATCGCATTTTCTGTGATGTACTTTAACAGGTGGTATAATCCGATATCATTTCTTTTGGTTGCTGCAGTGGCTTTGAAATACCCAAAGTGGAAAATTGTTTTGTTTGTTGTGTATGGTATTGCTGTAATTATTTGTCTTGCGATTAGTAATAGAAACTGGGCGCATGGGTTTCTTCATTATGGGTATTGTGCTGGGGTATATTTAATTTGTGTTGATATTCGGCGGGAGTTCAGGTCCAAGGAAGTGTTGATTCTGACGGAAAGTGAAAAGGAAATTCTTGAGCAACTCAGAAATAGAAAATTGAAAAAGGAAATTACAGGGTATTCGAAAAATACGGTTACTCAAAAAATTAAAGATGCGATGGAAAGGAATAACTGCAGCACTGAAGGTGAGCTGATGTGTAAGTTCAAAGAGATAGAGACTAAGTTAATATAATTTTGACCGCATTCCATAAGTTCTGGGATTGTTCCCAGAACTTTTTTTATTTAACAGGGTGTATATTCAGTGATAAGAGGTGAATATGTTTAATGTTTTTCAGCAGCCGGATTTTACAAATGGATTTTCTCCTTCACTGAGTCCGCTATTAAGTAATTTTGGAAATGTACAGTCCAGACAGAATATGCCTGGAATGACATACTCCATGGTTCATGGCTTGGATGCTGTGAAGAATTTCACTGTATTTCCTGGTAGCTCTGCAGTTTTGTTTGATGATGAAAAATCAGAGTTTTATATAAAAACTGTTGATAAAGTCGGGGTTCAGAATCTCAGAAAGTTTGAATACAAAGAAGTTTCGCTTCCTTCAGGTGGTGCGCCTGGAATCAGGGATGATGCTGAAGTGGAAAACTTAAAGCAGAGAATTGCCACTTTAGAAGGGATTTTGACAGGTCTCAATGTAAAAAATCCTATACAGAGTACTGACCAGAAAGAAAATATTGTGAATCAGAGCATTCAAAAGGGTGGTAAAAAATGAGTCCATTAGCAGGTTTATTTAATTTTCATCCGAATCCATCCGCACAAAATCAGAAAAATATGAATCAGATTGAACGTCTGAAAACGGTGTCAGACTCAGAGCTGCAGAAGCTTGCAGACCAGGCAAGATCTATGGGAATGAGTGATGATGTAATAAATCAGGGGCTTGAGTTTATCAAGTCGCTGAAATGATAGGAGGTGCCCCATGTCGGAGATGACAGCAGGCGATTATGCCCTGATTAATCAGGGTAATGGTTTCATGAACAATCCGTTTGTGTACTTAGTACTTCTTTGGTTGTTCAGAGGTGGTTATGGGTACGGCTCAGATAATGCAGCCGCACAGGGTTCTTTTACCAGAGCAGAACTTCATGATGGACTGGAAATGCAGAATCTCATGGGTGAAGTTGCTGGTGTCCGCAATGCAGTTTACGGCGAAGGTTCTTCTGTAGCTCATGAGCTGTGTTCCGGATTTGCCAGAGTCAATGAAAACATCGGTCAGTGTGGTTACAACGCCCAGCTGGCTATGTGTGGAATTGAACGCAACATTGACGCCGTAAGAGCTGAAAACGCAAAGAATACTTGCGCAATCACAACTGCAATTCATGCAGAAGGTGAAGAAACCCGCAAGATGATTTCTGAAATGGAAAATCAGCGTCTCCGCACTGATCTTCAGAGCGCTCAGCTTACTCTTGCAAATGCAAACCAGACACAGAACGTGCTCAATGCTCTGGGCCGTTACGTGCCTTATGCAAGCAATGGATGCGGCTGTGGCGTATCCTGGTAATCCGCTTTCAGCGTGAAAAAAATAAAATCGGCAGACTCCGTTGTCTTTCCTCTTGCGGAGTCTGTCTGATATTTGAGAGGTAATAAAATGAATTTTAATTGCAATATGAACTGCTGTCCGTGCTTAAAATCAAAAGTCTCAACTGTGACTGTTGCGGCTGCAGCTGTAGAACTGACTCCTGATACAGCACTGGCTCCACAGAATTACGGCCATGTTTGTATCCTGGTTACTTCATCTGCCGGTAATGCAAGTGCGTTACCTGTTACAATTCTTCTGAATGGAATTCAGGTTCCAATGTATGACAGGGTGGGAAATGTCATTACAGGTCAGACTCTTCCAACAAGAAAGATTTTGAAACTTCGTTATGGAATAACTGGTCCTGGAGCTGTTCCTCAGCATGTGATTGTAACAAACATTCCGTCTGTAAATCAGATGTACTAGGAGGGGTTATGTTTGACGTTTCAAAGTTGATTTATGAAGGGATGCATCTTGATGGTGTAGATAAAGACAAGGTCATTGAAATTATGGTTCACGGAATGCGTGAAAAAGAATCAGAAAAGGAAGTGTACATGAAGCTTTATAAAGAGATTCATGGAAACACTTTGACTGATGAAAATTGCATTGAACTTGTCTCAATGCTGTATCAGGGGGAAGAACGCGGGCAGAGATGGACCCTGGAAGAAACAAATGAAGTGGCAAGAAGTCATGATTTTGTTTTTGAAGAAAAAGGGTATACTCCACGTGAATTCTGGGCTGCAATGCATATTCAGTACTATGATGTGAACCCTCCGCTCAAGAAGTGTAGTAAGTCCCTGGAAGTCAAAGACTGGGGTTGGTTTGCTGATTTTTACTTTACAGGAGATGATGAACCGGGCAGCCGTCTTGTTGATTATTACTTCTGGAGAGTGAAAAAACAGGATGCACTGAAAATGGGCTAAACGATGTGGTCAGGTAACCACAAAAAGACCGTCTGAGACGCTGAAAACAGGCGTTTTTAACGGTCTTTTTGCATTTTTAGTGTTATTTGATTAGAAAATGAAAAAAGGCGCTAATTCAACGAATTTCGCGCCTTTTGAAAAGTATTGTAAGGTATTTATATTGTCGGAAATACCTGGAAAAACTTTATTACACTAAATGTTTTTTTAACGAATTATTCTGCTAACTCACATTTATTTAGAATCCAAATCGTAAGTAGTTTCTTTTCTCCCCATTCTAATTGCAGTTTTGAAAACTGCAACGATTAAATCTGAACAGTTCCCATCTAATTCAAAAGTGTCAAAAATAAGATTCTTAATTTTTTTTGTTTTATAGAGTTTTCTTGCTTTTTCTTCGTCTTTCATTTCCCATTCTCCTGATTTAATCTCATGTTCCATCGTTCCATTTTCTCAAAATAACTGTGTGTTATGCTGTGTCTTATATGCATTTTTTAGCATCTTTCACCTTGTCAACCAATTAAACTATTTAACATTTCTGTTATATGTTCTGTTGTTACTCCATTTTTATATTTTTCTTTTATCCTCTGTAATTTTTCAGTCGTGTTTTTATAAATTTTTCCCGAAAATCTACCACTGTCTTTTTTTCTGCAAATACAATTCATTTTGGAAAACTCAGAAGGAAATGTCTTTCTAATTCTTCCACACTTTAAGCATTCTGCAATGGCAAATCTCCCGTCGACTTTAATAATTACTCTGTCGTTTATTATATCGCCTACATGGTATTTTCTATGAGTTCTCATATTCATCTCCGTAAAACATCATAATCATTATTTCTTTTTCAGTTTTTTCAGGAAAATATTTCATAAGGTTATTTTTAATTCTTTTTCCCTGAAAAGATAAAATGTCATCAACTATGTTTTTTATAAAATCAGTTGAATTGTGAATATGAGGGATTTCACCATCACAATATTTGTCATATATAGTTTTTATCTTCTGTATCATCTGCAGGTTTTAGCATTCCATTACATCAGCAAAATCAAAGATGTGTGTTTTCTCACCGTCTTTTTCAACGTATACTCCACCTTTGGGAATTCCGAATAAACCATAAGCACACCAGTCACAACCGTTTTTACTATTTTCTGTTGGGGTTCCTTGTCCTGTGTATCTGCCAATACATTCTGTATAAGCACAACTAGGGTCGGAAGCACCAGCTTCTTTGAAGTCTCTAACTGAAGAAACTTTGCCACACATAGGGCACTGAAATTGCCAGTCCATATAATCATCACCAAAACGTCTTTTACCTTCGTTTTGCCATTCATCAAAAGTGTAAGTCTTGATTTCAATATTTTTCATTTATTTACTCCCTCCTGCAAAACAACTCTTTCAATAGTCCAGTTCTCGAAAATAGCGATCCACTTTGCGTTCCAAAGGGCCTGCTTTTCATCTATGCCTCTAACCTTTCTCCAGTGAGTTTTGCGTGGATTTGAAAGTTCTGTGAAGAAAACGTGAAATATTTTCTTTTCCATTGTTTACTCCTTATAATCTATTCATTAGTTCGTTGTATTCATCTGGACTCATAACTGTTGGAATTTTCTTCCAAGCATCTATCATCCATTTCAATTCGTCATATACTGTATCCAAGTAACTACGAATATCTTTAATACTTGAACTGCATTCACAGTCGATAACATTGCTGTCATCTTCAATTCCAAGCATCACGATTTCATTTGTATTTGGATCCAGGAACTGTTCTGGATCAAGAACGAGTTCTGCTACATTGTTTACGAAGCTGATAAGTGCTTCTTTCTGTTTGTAATTCTGTTGAATTGTCATTGTTTTAATCCTCTTTAATTTCTTCCATTTCGGAAGTTTCATATTCTTCTTCACACCATTCACATTTGACGGTGGAACCTTCATATTCTGTGTAATCAATATGTCTATGAAACACAGGTCCTTCGTGGCTTTCGATAGCCATTAGACAGTTTTTACAAACAATCATTGGCATCTCCTATAAGAAATATTCTGCAGTCTTTTATCAACTTTAGCGTGTTAGATATGAAATTCGCCGAATGCCAGATTTCCCGCCGTTAGGTTGGACATCTGGAGTAATGCGTCGAATTTAATTGTGTTCTGCAGATTGCTTTATATATTTCAGTCTTAATTCTTCTTAAAGCAGTTAGATATTTGGACGTCATCAATCCTGTTCGGCTGTAGATATATAGGCTAACAGGATTTGATCCACGTCTCTAATTGTTTACTGAAATATTCTTCGTCTTATACACTTCATTCTTCTTAAGTGCGATAGATAATTCCTGGATAGTTCCTCACCAAGATCCATTCGATATGATGGGATCGACTGAGTGGACGTGTCCAGTTGAATTTGTTTCGTATAAGATTTATTTAATTCATATCCTTTATTCTTCTTCATACAGATAGATATTGAACCTTCCATGTTTACCTGTGTACTGCGAGACATTGCAGTTCACAGGTATAATCAGAAGGATCAAATTGTTTTGATATGAATTTCCTTAGTGTTTATTATTTAAGTGTGTATCCACAACGTTTAAGACCGTTCTTGCCACAGACAATTACAAACGGATGGTCGAGAAGAGGGTAGGGGGCATTAAGCATATCTCTTTCAGTTGCAGCATTATGTAAATCATCTTTCACTTTATAAACAATCTCTTTAGTTTTTGTGTTTGCAACGAAGTACCACATACATTCTCCTTAGTGCTGATTGAATACAACACTTTCACCACTTTTAAGAAGCCAGCAGTTCTTTTCGGTTCCTACACAGTCACCACAGAAACCACTGCACTGAATAGCATCGTCAGGAATATCACAGTTGTCGTGCAGTTCATCTTCTTTCTTAAAGCGAACATGAGATGTTGGAAGTTCAAACGGGTTATCAACAGGGAAAGAACCCCAATGACTGAACACGATGTGCAGGTTATCTGGAAATGGTGATTCATTTGCAAGATATTCATTTACAAGTTCATACTTCTTTGTGAAGCAGAGGAATTCTGTTTTGGGACATTCTTCTGCAACACGAACCATACCGTACAGATATTCCATGTTCACAATGTCACCAGATGAATGCCAACGGAAGTATCTGTAAGGCATAATCTGAAGTCTTGCGATAATCAGATTAAAGTATTCAGTAGGTGAATTGATGTAAGCTTCAAGGTTCTTCTGAATTGAAGTCTTTACCGAGTTGAAGATGAAACGACCTTTCATGGCATAACAACCTTTTCTGCAAGGTGCATCTGCTCTACAAGTCATTCCGGCTGGAAGATTAACGCCTGTAATGTAGGCTCCGAGTTTTGAGTTACCCCTTGAAAGTCTTGGGTAAGGGTCATTGAATTTGTTTGGTTGAGTGTTCATACACTTCTCCTAAAATAAAATAGCCACCCCATACGGAGTGGCTTGTTAAAGAAAAAAGGCGAGATACCGAAGTACTCGCCTAATTAATTGTTTGTGATGTAAGTCATGCTATTCTCTCTTCCTTTACGTCAGAGGACCTGAAGTTCTCATAGATTTCATCCATAAGTTCTTCTTTGACTGAACTGAGATAATCCATAAGTTCGTCATAGCCTGTGAATTCAAACTCAAAGTTATTGTCGTATTCCCATTCTGTATCATCGACTTCATATTCTGCACTGTCGTAGTCAGGTTCGAAGTCTGGTGGAGTCCAACGGTCTCCACGATCAAAGTAGGAAACTGGAGCTGTCATTGTGCCATAGCAGGTACAAGTCAGTTCATATTCTTTGTTGTTTACTGTCACTGTCTTTTTTGCAGTTGCTCTTACTTTTCCTGTTGCTTCCATTTTTTTCTCCTTTCCCTAAGTCTTCTTATGCAAGTTGATTTATATTGCTGGAATGTACAGCTCATGTCTGGGTCATATTCGTCTAACAAATCCTGAAGCTGTGACTCGTAGATAGCTTCTTCTTCAAGTTCTTCAGGTGTCTTAATATCCTGATATGAATTACAACTTCTCATGCAATCTCCTGCCATGAATTATCTTCATCCATATATCTGTTCATAACCTTTCGGCTTATATCGAAACAGATTTCTTTTGGAACGTAGAAAAGTGCAGTGTTATGGAACCTTGTTTCAAAGGTAACCAGTTCAATTTCAACATCGCCATAATTAGCAATGATATCTGTATACCATTCTGAATCTGATTCAAATGTTTCTGTGCAGTAAGTCGTGTCGTTTTCTTTGTAAGCAATGGCAAAATCAATGCCATAATGAAATACTGAAATGTCTTTCAATAACATTTGTTTCTCCTTGCCACTCATTCGAGTGACTTCATTGATTAGTGTAGTTTTGGTTTGACTTAAAGTCGTGTTCAGTTCTTTTCACTTCTTCAGTTTGGTAGATATATTCCTGCCGTTCAGGAGGATTGAACTCTGGAATATTACAGCTAGATGGCCTGCTAAGGCTTTCTAGCTGTATTACTTTCCAGAATTAGTGTCCAATTACTGATACCGTGTATTGCATTAATCTTTATTCAACTTCACGCAGTTAGATTGTCTCCAGACTCAAGATTCATGCCGCAATATATAACAGTAGATTGCGGCATGAAGTTCTGAGCTGGAAATGTGCCTATTAATACATTCTTTGGAGTGTCAATTAGTTACGACCAGATACCTTTGAGTAACCACGAGCAACTTTGTATACCTTGTATACTTCGTATCCTTCGAGGTTCAAAAGGGTAGAGATGTAAGCAACTGCTTCACGGTCACGAAGTCCATTTACTTCAAGACCATGGAACATGATGTCGTCTTTCATCGTGTAGTAAGCCCCACGTTTCTTGTATCCGTTAATGAATTCAGCTGTAAGTTTATTACGTTCATATCCAGGATTCATAACGTATTTGCAAGAGAAGTTTTTCCACTGACGAATGAAAGCATTTTCAAGGTTCACAAGGTTCTGGACTGACATAATCTTATAAAGATCATCATAAGAATGTGCTTCTGTAATCTGACGAATGATGGTGTCAATGTCTCTCTGAAGTTTCCAGTTTTTGAATTCGATTACTGTGTGAGTGTAAGGATAAGGTGTTCCATTGTTAGAAACTGTAACCTTTACATTTACCTGAATCTTCTTGCCATGGAACTTAATGTATCTGAGAGTACCTTTTTCTTCATAACGTTTGATTCCGGCTTTTACTGCTTTATTGATTTCTTCAAGAACTGCTTTCCAATAATCAGTGAAGATGAACTTCATATCTAATACAGACCAGAAGTTTTTGCGTTCTTCAAAAGCAATTGGATCGTGTTTCTGCATAAATGCCAGGTCACCACATTCTTTGATACAGAACTTGATACATTCCATAAGTGAAACTTCATTCTTGATAGCACGGTCAATGTTCAGGTTGTAATCTTTCATCCAGCCACGGAATTTTCCTGGAGTCCAGCGAGCAACCATGAATGGGTCATACATAAAACCACAGAGTGTTTTACCGTAGTATTTACTGTTCTTTCCGAATTTTCCACCGTTTACTTTTTCTGATGATGACACAGGCACTACAGCAGATTCCCCTTTATCTGCCATAACCTTCATTGCTTCTGCCATCTGTTTCTGACTTTCCATAACCATTGCGATAAGATCTTCCATCGATGTTCCTTTCTTTGTTTCTGCCATTTTTGTTTCTCCTTTAGCATTTACTGATTTTTTTGGTTCTGAAGCAGGAATAAGTTCCCCGATTACTTCGTCTGTTTTTGGGATTGGGTGATAACCACAAAAGTGTGAATCTTTTGGGTCTACGATTTCAAATTCTGTCTTGCAGTTAGGACAAGTGACTTTTGCCATTGTTTTATTCTCCTATTGGATAGATTGATTCAACACACATATAGTGTGTTCCGTATTTAAGTGAGAGATTGCAGGCAATTCTCTGAGCTGTATCTTTCTTAAAGGCAATTGGTTTTTCGTCAATCCCAAACTGATAGTTGCCATTAATATCTCCATAACACCATTTCACTTCACCTCTCTCGAAGTTCATAACGTAGTAGTTATATGGCTGTGTTGTAGTGTCTAATCTAGACATCTTTTTCTCCTTTGACCCAATCTCTATACAAGACGAGTCCGTTGTTTGATTTCCACAGATGATATTTCTTATTAGTGAAGAAGTTTGAGAAGTCATTGAACATTACATAACTTTCCAGTCTTACCCTTGCTGGCTGTCTATCTTCAGCACTCTCAAACTGTTCCCTAGTAAGGTCATCATTGTTGTTTACTGATACAAAGTTTTCCTTTGCATAGTCTGCCCAAACCTCACGTTTCGAGTATTTGAACTTTTCATACAACTGTTCCAGCTCTTCAACTGAAGCAGGTCCACTTTCAATCTTCATATCCTTTGTGATTTCAACCTCCATTCCACAAAGGTGAAGTGTCTGTTCAATAATTCCATGGTCATAAAGAACTATGGAGCCATTACTGATTTTCCGGTTCTTAAAGTCGAAACTGATAAGATCAGAAAAACATTTGTTTCTTTTCATTGGTAAATGCACTGAAGCAAGTTTCATTAAGAGTTCATTGAATGTCATTCGGTTTCTCCTAACATAAGGACTTCAATAAATCCGAGATATTTGTTTTTTTCGTCTTCAAGATGTTTACGTGCATCCATATGATCTCCATAAGTAGTGTTGTACATTGCTTCTGCTAATTTGTATGCTGCATTTTCTTTGTTGAGTTTGTTGAACGAATCTGTGACTTTCTGAAAACGTTCTGCTTCATCTTCAAGCGTTTTATCAATCGTTTGAACCAATTCTCTGAATTCATTGCAGAGTTTATCTGCTGTCTTTTCTGTGATACTAATCATTCTTTTCTCCTTCGTAGCATTCACCATTTCTCATTCTCAGAACTTCAGCTTTATACACATCAGTTCCAGAGTGATATTTCTTGTACATATGAATCAATGAATACCAACCAAGTCTTTCTGGAAGTCCTTCAGTCTTGAGTTTATTCATTCCAACATTACGACCTGGGTGATAAACACCGTTCTTATCGTTACCCCCTGCCATTACACCGTGTTCTCCGTAACTTGCGACAAGTCCGTAGATATCACACTTGTTTGTATAAGCAGCACGAATGCAGTCTTTTGCGAATATATCTATCAATTCGAGGTCGTGCATCTCATTAATTGCACCGAACAGATAAGCACCCATACCGGCTTCTGTATCTTTAGTTCCTATAAACAACCAATACTGAATGTTATCTATAGCTCTTCTCAGTTCTTTCTCTGTGAGAGCTCTATGCAATTTCTTACACTTGAAGATAGTTTCTTCCTTGATTTTGTGAGTGATGTTATCCAGAACTTCTTTACTGACTGTGATTGTTGTGTTCTTGATTTTGAACCCAAGGAAAGTAACCCAACGTTTCTTATTGATAGGTTCAGTTTTCTTTGGATTGAACTGAAGCCCTTTTTCTTTAAGCATCTGTTCCATTTTGAAACGTGCCTTACTTGCAGCAGTGCCTTTACCGACTATGATGCAGTCATCTGAGTATCTGTAATATGTGATAGGTAACTTGCTCATAACTTCGTCTATATCTCGGATAACCAGGTCTGCAAAGAATGCCGACATAGCACATCCTTGTTTAAGTGAGCAATACTTCTGAACTTTTTCACCATTTACGATAATCGTGTTGTTGTGGTAGAACTCTCTTACAA
>JAGHRS010000018.1 GCA_018066285.1 Candidatus Treponema caballi | reverse complement strand
TTTTTAGGGGCAAATATCTAAAAAATCCATAATCTTCAAAGTGCGGGTTGTGGAAAACTTGTGCCTAAATGGTACTTGACAAACATAATTTCATATAAATTAAGGGGCTGGATTATAAAATATTACTTTACATAGTTGTTTTTGGCGGTGCTCTGTGGTATTCTGAATTTGCATGAAAAAGGCATTTGAAATTCTTGCAGTTACATTGCTGGAACTTGTAATTTACATATTGCTTCTTTCGGGGTTTTATTATCTGTTCTGTACTCTTGTACTGAGCAGTATGGGAACCTCGATACCGTTTTCTCTTTCGTATTTATGGTCCTGTGTAATCCGGTTCACTCCGGCTTGTGCCATTTTTTCGGTCATGCTCCTTATTTTCAGTTTCATTAAGAGAAACTGTTCGTTTAAGGAAATGATCCTGCCTTATTGCATAATCACCATTCTTGTATGGGTTGTTCTTGTTCCTGCCTGCCTGTGGTATGACAGTGGAACGCTTCCGGGCTTTTTCTGGTGGATTTCCCGTATTCCTGAAGAAGTGAACTCAACCGGATTGTTTACGCTTCCGGGATGGATAGCATTTCTGTTGAAGCGTTTTGAAATCCTGCATGACCAGCTGGTGTATTTCTTCCAGGGTTCCCAGCTGATGTTCGGAATCATGCAGTACGCGTCATTCTTTGTTTCGCTTGCTGCTCTTGGCTGTTTTGCACGCTTTTCTTCCTGGAGACTCTGGAATGCTTTCTTTGTCATTTTTGCTTTTGGATTCAGTGTTGTCATGAACAGCTTTCTGTTCGATTTCAGTTTTATGAGTACGCTCGGTCTTACGGAGTTCATGTCTAAATGGCTGCCTCTTTTTGTGAATGCAGGTATTTTCCTTATTTATACGCTGTTTGGAGTCATCACCCTGATTTCCGATGCACGAAAGGACAGGTGATACAGTATGAAAAAGCTGATTAAACCTTTTCTGATTATTCTTGTCTGTACGGTTGCCGTCTTCATCTTCTGTCTGGTTTTTGCCTTTTGCCGTAAGATTCCATCCGATGTTGTACTGCTTGAAAAAGATGTGTTCAGCTACCGTATTCAGGATGCTCTCATCCTTTTCTGCAAGCTCATATTCTCGACTTTTGCAACAGGTATAGCTATCGGTTTTTCCTGGGCATTTGCTACTGAAGCTGATCCCAAGAGGCACCGCAATTCAGCGTTCATGCTGCCGCAGCTTAAGAATGTTCTGATTGTCGTTACGTTCTGTACGCTTCTGTTTGTTGTAGCCAGCAACCTTATTCAGCCTCTGGCAGAGACGAAGCAGAAAAACATGCTGCAGGATGCCGTCAATTTCTCTGATTATACAACGCTTGCAAAAGAACATGCGTCACGGCATGAGTATGTTTCTGCACAATTCTACGCATCAACTGCATACGCGCTGAATCCTGATGATCCGGATGCTAAGGAATTTGCCAGAGAAATGGACCTTCAGGTTGTTTCTCAGAATGACTACGTGGAGAATGTTGCAGAGGAACTTGAAGAATCGCTGACGTATCTGCAGATGGCTCAGAAAGCCTGGGACGAGAATGATTTCTGGAATGCCCATTATTACGCCGTTCTGGCAGAGCAGACTTCTCCCCGCGATGACGAAACTCTGAAAATTGCGCGTGAACTTGCATCACGGTCATGGAACAAACTTGGAACATATACGGAAGGTGTTTCTCAGGATACCGAGCAGATATATTCCGCAAAAAAGGAAGCGTACGATTATCTTGAGAAAGGTGACACCCTGCAGGCTTATTATGCTTTCAGAATGCTGTCAGAACTGCTTCCGTCAGATCTTGATGTCCAGAAATATTTCCAGGCCGCAAAGAATCAGCTTGAAGCCATGTATTTTTACACGGATGAGATTACGGACATGCGTGCTCTTGAGAATTATCACAATATAAGCTTCTCGCTTCAGACTGAAGATGGTGGCACGGAGAAATGGAATATCAAAGGAATAACTGTTGTCGGCAACACCGGACAGCTTGTTCAGTATCTGCGCGATGTCCTTATAGCAAAAATCACTTCTGACGGAACAATAGTAAGCATACTTAATGTTCCTTATGCAAAGATGAGCGCTCAGTCCATTACGCTTGATAAGAAGGTGCAGTATCAGCCGTTCCTGCTTTTTGAAAGCGTCAACAAAAATGCAGACATTGAAAAGCTCCATATTAAGCCAGAGTGGATTATTGACGATGGTTCCCCCATTCCTTCATACAGACTCATCGATATGCCGTACGATGATTTCACGCTTGTCAGGCAGGCATCTCAGGGGCCAGAACTTATGCCGCTCATTTCGCTTTTCAAGTTTGCTTCAAAAGCGGATACATACGGTTTTTCATCTGCATCTTACCTGACGACACTGATTCTGCGTCTTTCGTTACCGCTGTTCGTCCTTGCCATGTTCCTGTATATGGCCGTCATTGGCTGGGGATTGAGGCTGGCTCCGGATCAGCCGTTCAAAACACGCTGGCTGCTCATGTTCCCGCTTCTGGCGTTCGTTACGTATATTGCAAAAGATCTTGTGCTGTACATCCTGAAACTTCTTGTTTTCGTTCTTTGTGATTATGTTCCGGAGCTTGCGCTTGTCATCATTGTTGCAACTGCCATCTTAACGGTTTTCCTGACCTGTATTTATTTCCTGAGCCAGCGGTCTGAGTAAAATGAAAGGTGATCTGTTTCTTTCTTTTCTGAAACGTCACTGGATTATACTTATCTGTACACTTGCAGGATGCGCCGGTGGCGGATGGGGCATTGTCATCGGAGTGATGACCGGTTTTTTTGCAGAGACCATTATCCATCGCAATCAGGAAATCACGCATCTGGCAGGTCTTTTGAAAAATCCTGCAACGAAAATGTCTGTTTCCGAACCTTTTGAGGGAGCTGCTCTTATTGCAGAGCTTACGTGGTACTGTGCTGGAAGCGAGTATGCTGCAGCCGCTGCTTTGAAACGTACTTTTCCTGAATACAGTGAAACCGCATGGGAACTGCTTTGCCGGGCTGCAGACTCAATAGAAGCTATAAACGCTGATCTTGTGGCTGAGTGTCTGGCTGCTGTCCTTAAGAAAGCTGGTGACAAAGACCTTTCTGAGCGTGTTTTCAAACTGCTCTCTGCTGTGGAGTTCGGGTGGCGCGATGAACGGGGAACTCGCCCTTCTGAGTACATTGCGTCACTGCTTTCGTATACGCCGGTAACGTCTGAGTACGAAAAGGCGTGTATGCTGCTGGGCGTTTCAGTTTCCGCAGATATGAACGAGATTAAGAAAGCATGGAGAAAACTTGCGGCGCTGTATCATCCGGATACGACGGGAGCGCTTTCTCCGGAACAGCAGCGTGCCTGTGGGGATATGTTCCGCCGCGTTCAGGCTGCATACGACCTGATTACAGCGGAACACGCGGATTAACCTTCTTCCCGTGTGATGTGGGCACCAAGAGACTGTAAGCGTTCTACGAGGTGTTCGTAGCCCCTCTCAATCTGATAGACGTTTCTGATGACGCTGTCGCCCTGTGCGCTTAAGGCGGCAATGAGCAGAGCCATTCCGGCGCGTACATCTGGAGAAACGAGTTCGTCGCCGTGCAGCATGCTCGGACCTGAAACAACAGCGCGGTGCGGGTCACACAGCGTAATGCGCGCGCCCATGCCGATGAGCTTATCCACAAAGAACATGCGTGACTCAAACATCTTTTCAAAGATGAGGACGGTGCCGGTTACCTGTGTTGCAACAACCGTCATGACGCTTGTAAGGTCAGCCGGGAATCCTGGCCACGGACTGTCGTCAATCTTTGGCGTCATACCGCCGATATCAGTATCAACCTGCATGACCTGACCAACGGGAACGGTAAGCGTGTCGCCGTTCAGCTCCCAGTGAATGCCGAGCTTTGTGAAAGCGGGCTTCATAGGACGAAGGTCCTGAGGATTTACGCCGTGTATGGTGATTGAGCCTTTTGTTGCAGCTGCAAGGCCAATAAAGGAACCGATTTCCATATAGTCAGGTCCAATCGTGAACTCGCAGCCGTGCAGTTTTTTGACGCCCTTTATGTAGAGGATATTTGAGCCTATTCCTGTGATGGAAGCGCCCATGGCGTTCAACATGCGGCAAAGGTCCTGGACATGCGGTTCACTTGCCGCATTGGTGATGGTCGTTGAGCCTTCTGCAAGAACGGCTGCCATAAGCGCGTTTTCTGTGGCGGTAACGGACGCTTCGTCAAGGAAGATGTCTGCGCCGCGCAGTTTGTTTGCGGAAAAGACGAACTGGCCTGTTGCAGTGATGACAACGCCGAGTTCCTGCAGTGCGAGGAAGTGTGTGTCTACGCGACGGCGGCCAATGACGTCACCACCGGGAGGAGACATGACGGCTTTTCCTGTGCGCGCGGCGAGTGGGCCTGCGAAAAGGATGGAGCCTCGTATTTTCTTGGTGAACTCTGCCTGGATGTCGTTACGGGTAATGTTTTTAGCCTGCACTTTCCATGAGTTTTTTCCGTCTGGTTTGACTGAAACGCCAAGGCTTTTCAGAATGGAGAACATGACGCCAGTGTCTTCAATGTCCGGGATGTTGTGGAGGGTAATCTCCTCATCCGTTAAAAGACATGCTGCAATGCAGGGAAGTGCAGCGTTTTTATTGCCGCTCGCGGTTATTTCGCCCTTGATGGGGAAACCGCCTTCTACATGATATTCAGTCATAGCGCCATCCTTAGTTTGCCCAGAGCTTAGCGAGCTCAATGACAAGTTTTGTTGCTGTGTTCATCTGATCTAATGAAACCCATTCCGAGCGTGAATGGAAGTTGTGTCCGCCTGTGAAGATGTTCGGCGTTGGAATGCCCATTTCTGTGAGGCGGGAACCGTCTGTGCCGCCACGGATGGGGCTGAAGACAGGTTCTGCGCCTGCAAGCTTTGCCGCCTGCACGAGCTTTTCTACAACTGCCGGGTTCTTATCAAGCTCTTCCTTCATGTTCAGATACTGCTTTGTATGGACGACTTCGACCTTTCCACCATTAAACCGGGCCTCAATTGCTTTTGCAATGATGTCTACCGTGTCGAGCCGGCGCTGCATCTTCTCCATGGTAAAGTCGCGGAGGTAGAGCAGGACATGCGCGTTTTCAATAGACGCTGTCATATCCATTGGTGCGTAGAAGCCATAATAGCCGTCGGTCGCTTCGGGGCTTTCATTCTGCGGAAGCATGGAAACGAAAGCGCTGGCCATGGTGATTGCGTTTGCCATTATGCCGCGGGCGGTGCCTGTATGGCATGCAACGCCGGTGAAGTTGACATCGCATTTGTATGCGGTGAAGCATTCTGTCTCAAGTTCGCCCACGTGTCCGCCATCCAGTGTGTAGCACTGTTTTGCGGTAAGCCAGTCGGTCGGGACGTAGTCCATGCCGTGGCCTGTTTCCTCATCCGGTGAGAAGATGATTTCAATGGTGCCGTGTTTTGCGTCTTTGTCAGCGATAAGTGCTTCCATTGCGGTCATGATCTCTGCAATGCCCGCTTTGTCATCAGCACCGAGCAGCGTACTGCCATCCGTTGTTATGACGGTTTCTCCCTTTGCGGCTGCCAGTGCTGCATCCTTTGCGGGATCAAGCACAATCCCGTTGCCAATGTTCAATACTGAACCGTCGTAATTCTTTACGATATTTGGCTTTACGTTTTCTCCGCTTACTTCTTCCGCTGTATCCATATGGGCGAGGAAACCGACAACCGGGGCTTTCTCACATCCCTTTGTGGCAGGAAGACGTGCGCATACATATGCGTGCTCTGTTATGGTGACATCGGAAATACCGATGGAGTGTAATTCATTTTTAAGGGTTCTGGCAAAATCTGCCTGTCTGTCGGTTGAAGGCATAATGCCTGCGTCTGCTTTTTCAAGATCGCTTGTTGTCCATGTTGTTGCGTATGAAACAAAGCGCTTGAGCAGTGTATCATTCATATTTTCCATACCATATAGGATACGTCATTTTATGCTTAAAAACAACTGTCGTTTACTGCCTTAAAAGAGCATAGAGGATAATTAAAGTACAACTTTAGTAAAAAAACCTTATACTTAAACAGTGATTTGTGTTAGTATATGCGTGCATTCATTTTGGAGGTTGTGAGTGAGATTTATCAGCTCCCGAAGTAATAATCCCGAACAGCAGGTGCCTTTTTCAGAGGCTGTACTCAGATGTTTCCCCAGTGATGGCGGATTGTATGTGCCTGCCTATGCTGAAGATTTAAGTCCCTGGATTAATTACATGACAGATGAAACCTCGTTTACGTCAATGGCAGGTTCGTTGACTCAGGCTCTCATAAAAGAAGAATTCAGCCCGATTATCTCAGAGGCTATTGCAACATCAGCTTTCCCGTTCAGTCCAAAACTGCGCCGTCTTGATGACAGCCTGTATGTGCTGGAGCTTTTCCACGGCCCGACCGGCTGTTACAAGGACTTTGGCATTTCTTACCTTGCCGCGTGTATGGATCACATGCTGCTCATGCAGGGAAAAAAGGCGACCGTTCTTGCCGTTACAAACGGAGAAACAGGTGCCTGTATAGCCAATGCATTCCGCGGAAGGAAAAACCTTAAGGCTGTGCTTTTCTTTACACAGGGCGCACCACGCGGCTTTACTGAAAGCGATCTGGTCCAGAATGGCGGAAACATTCTGCCTGTTGAAGTTGAAAGCGATACAGAGTCTGCCTTCCAGATGGTCAGACAGATATATGCTCAGCCTGAACTTGTTGAAAAATACGGACTGACGCTTGCAAATACCGTAAACATTGGTCGTGTACTTCCGCTTGTGTTCTGCTATATCTACGCGTTCAGCCGCCTCAAGGCGCATACAGTTGGAAGTATTTATTACAGCGGATTTGCGGGAAACCTCGGTAATCTGGCTGCAGGTCTTTATGCATGGAAATTCTCCCTGCCGCTGAACGGATTCATCACCAATACGACTGCTGATCTTATCCTTGATCAGATGGATAAGTGCAAGGTAATGGATGCGGTTATTCCGCTTCGTAAGCGCGGTATTGCGGATGTAGCCAAGCCGTCAAACGTTGAGCGCATTGAAGAGATTTTCCAGGCAAGTCCTGCTGTCATGAAAGGCCTCGTTTTCCCGGCAAATGTGTACGAGGAAGACCAGGAGCGTGCCTGCAAGGACGCTTTCATGAAATACGGATATCTGATGGATCCTGAAACGGCTTCTTCCTGGGCTGCAGCGAGAAAGCGCAGTGACCTTGTGGATGAGTATGATGGAACCACTGTCCTGATTGCGCGCAACGACCCGTCGCTGTCTCAGCATGAAATCCGCCACTGGTGCGGCGAAGCTCCAGAAATGTCGGACAAGCTTTTAAACGTGTACCAGCCGTGTGATGCAGTGCGTAAGATTGCTCCTGATGTGGACGCCGCCGTAAGCGTCATGCGCGAGTTCCTGGACTGAGCGTTTTCCGGCTTTTATTTGCTTTTTGTGCCGCCAGTTTTCTTTGAGGCGGCAGATGCCTTCTTTGCTGTTGCTTTCTTCGCTTTTGTAGCGCTGGCCGGCTTTTTCGCAGCTGCAGCCTTCTTTGCAGGGGATTTTTTCTCCTTGAAGGCGGCGGTCACGTTGTCCACGCGGTACTCAGCGCCATCGAGCGCTTTCTGAATGAGTGTGACGAGCTTCCAGAGAAGCGGCACGGAAGCGCTGTCAGAAGCGAACGCATACTGCAGTGCTCCTGAGAAGAGCACGCTTTCAGTCTTTTCCTTGTTGAACCAGAGAATGTTGTCATATTCATTGACGCCGGCAAGATCAAAACGGTACGTGTCATAGAAGATGGCCGTAACTGCGTCCAGAGTCTGTGTCTTGAGCGTTTTTGCGGCGAGTTTCTTTTCAAGGAACGGCATTGTTGATATGAACTCTGCCATAAGCTGATGAGCGCGGTCTTTCTCAACATCTGCAAGTGAAAGCGCCTGCGTCATTTTGCGGCCAAGGTGCCAGAGACAGGTTATCTTGCGTACATCCTGAAGCGTTGCCTTGTCGCCAAGCAGATCGCGTGTCGTGTACAGAATGGCCGCAGCGGTGAGCGCCTCTGCGTATTCAGGCTCTTTGTGAAGCCGTGGCAGCAGATACGCGCTGAGTTTTTTGCCTTCAGGAGTTCCACCAAAAGCGGTTCCAGTTTTATCTGTGCACAGCTGCACTATATGGATGATGCGGTTTGCGAACAGATTCCAGATGACTTCAGGCTTTTTGACCTTTCCGGTAAGGGAAGTATCAATCACCTGATCAGCGCCATAGTTTCCATCCACAAAATCGCGGAATGTCTTGAAGAATGCGAGACCGTCTTCCTTTGCTTCAGAAAGCAGCTTCATCACATCCACACGTGCACCTTTTCCCGTGCACTGTTCACGGATGCTCTCAAAGAAAGCCGGCGTAACGAAATCAGTGAGCGATTTGTAGAGGTCGTGCAGGAAAATCTCGTCGAGTGCTTCTTCTATGTCAGGAACGCCGGCGCCGTTCAGGTTCCGGCAGAGAATGCCATACTTGCCTGTCTCGTCATCAATGACTTCCTTCATGTTCCAGAGCACCTGGTATTCAAAGCCATGCAGGCTTACGAACATGCCGTGGTCGCGGATGTCGCTGTTCTTCCGGATGAACCACTTTCCTGAATGCTGTTCCTGGAAGATGATGTACGAAGACGGGTCATCTGAAAGCGCGAGTGCCTGAGCAAGGCTCCGTGTCTCAAGGTGGAACGCACCGTCCGCTGCCTTTACGCCGAACGCACATGACTGCTTTATCCAGCCGGCAGCGCCCTCGTACTTGTTGTTGTAGAAGACGATGGCGCGCTCATCGCGGGCGCGGTTGCTGTAGGCGAATATGTTTTCGTTTACGCTGCCGTTGTTCCAGACATCGTAGAACGTGAAGTTTTCAATGCCGCTGAAGAGCCAGCGTTTTTTCATGAGCGGGAATATGTCGTGCTCGTGTCCGTGAATCAGGCCCCAGTCAGGCTTTTCGTCGCGATACGCTTTCGTGTACTCCATGCCGTATTTTTCTTCAAAGCCCTGAATCTGGCCGTGACCGAACATCGGAAGACCAGGCATGGTGACCATGAGCGTACAGACACCGAAATACTTATCGCCTTTTCCGAACTGTGCGACGGCTGTCTCTTCGTCAGGATTGTTCATGAAGTTTACGAAGCGCTTCAGAACCTCAGGGTCAAACTCCATTGTGTTCTTTACGGTATCGCGGTATTTCTGGTTTTCCTCTTTCTTGAGCATGTTCATGAACGCGCTGTTGTAGACGCGGTGCATGCCGAGCGTGCGGACGAAGTAGCCTTCCATCATCCAGAAGGCTTCAGCTAAGAGCAGCGTGTCAGGAGCTTCGCGCGCACAGCGGTCGACGACCTCGCGCCAGAATTCGTTCGGAATGCGGGCGTTGAACTCATCGCGGCTGATTGCGTGTTCAGCGCGGCTTGCGATGTCACCGCCCATGCCCGGTTCCGGGTACCACAGGCGTCTGATGTGCTTTTTAGCGAGCACCATGGCCGCGTCAAAGCGGATGATCGGGAAGTTACGCGCAACGTGCAGGATCTTCTGGATGACTTCTTCGCGCGCTGTAGGGTTAAGGAAGTCTATCTGGGCTGTGTCGTTCCAGGGCATGCCTGTTCCGTCGTTTCCGTGGTAGATGTAGCGCGTGTCTCCAGATGAGTTGTCGACGCGTTTAAAAACTACCGCACAGTCGTTTTTGCTGTAGTAATGGTCTTCAAGATAGACGCTTACCCTCGGGTCAAGCGAGAGGTTTTCGCCATTGAAAGAATAGCCGGGGAACGGACAGTCGCGCGTCTGCACGAAAAGGTCAGGGCGCTCAACGACCCAGCGGCTGTCCAAACCTGTATGGTTCGGGACCATGTCTGAAGCAAGGCGTATGCCGCGTGCACGGCAGCGGTCACGAAGGTTGCCGAGAGCTTCCCATCCGCCAAGTTCCTGTGCAATCTCGTAATCATGCAGACTGTAGGCGCTTGCCGCTGCCTCAGGGTTGCCGCACTTCTGCTTTATGCGCTTACTGCCCCAGGAGCGCTCCCATAAGCCGATGAGCCAGAGGCCGGTAAAGCCCTGTGATGCGATTATGTCGAGTTCCTTATCTGGAATCTGGTCCAGGCGTGTAATGGAATAGCCGTACTCTTTGGTAAGCTGATCGAGCCAGACGAGCACCGTTTTTGCAAGCAGAACGACACGCGGCATCCAGTCAAGGTCGGGACTGTATTTCTCATACTCGTTCATGAGCGAGTCGTAACTGTACGCTTCCATAGGAGGAAGACCGCCGCCAGCCTGTGGTGCAGACCATGCAGCCTTGTCTTCTTCTGAAATCATGTCCATGCCGGCGAGCAGGCGGCGGAGCCAGTCGTTGAGCTTTCCCATCATGGCACCGAGCAGGTTTGCCCAATGCGTCTTGATGTACTCCAGCTGCCCCTTGAGACTTGTAGGGCTTTTAACGGAAGGCTCACGGAGCATGGTAATCAGATCATTGTGGTATGGACCGAACAGAGGCTGATTTTTGAAAAAGCCCTGAATGCTCTGCCAGCTTTCAAACCAGAGCTTGTTTTTAGCAAGCTTTTCATCGCTGAACAGGAAATAGAAGGGGCGGAAAGCCGGGTTCTCGTTCGCAAGATGCAGCATGATTATTTCTTCAAGTGTCGAGACGCGGTTTGAAACGCCGTCTGTTTCGCCTGCAAGGTATGCTTCTTCAGTCAGTTTCTTCTGGAAAACGGCGACAGGCGGAAATTCTCTGGTAAACTCAAGGAGCATCTTGTCGACAGCCTGTGCGCCGTACTCTTTTTCAAGAGCTGCGAGGGCCTGCTCAAAAGTTTTCGGATTCTCGCTTTTTCTGAACTCGCTGCAGATGAAGTGGAAAATCTCGTCGATAAGGCCCATGGCGTTCAGCTGGCCCGCGCGGATCATTTTATTGCCCTCTGTCTTAGGGTCGAACAGTTTGTTCACCTTGTGGGCGAAAAGGCGCACGCTCTTAAAGTCAGCGAATATCACGTTTCCGTTAAAAGAGAATAGTTCCTTGTCAAAGTTGCATTTTGTCCTTATTTTTCGGGAAACGTGAAATTCCATGTGCATGTATGTTCTCCTGGTCAGGCGGAGCCTGTTATTTTTCTTTTTTTGTGCTTCGGGGCTTTGCCACGCGGTTTATCGCAGCGCAAAGCTTTTTGTCTTTTGAAAGTTCCTCAACCGTTGCCGGCAGTCTGTACGTCCAATTGAATTCGTTCACGCTGCCCGGAAGGTTAACCCGCTCATCCTCAAGTTTTTCCGGATCGTACGTATCGACGAGTCCGAGATAATCCTGGATGGGATGAATGACATACCGGCTTTTTGCCTGTGCAATCGTTTCAAGCAGATATGCTGCAGTTTCAGGTGAGTACTTTCCATATATAATATCGTCATTTTCAGGCGGAAAGGCATCAAAAAAAGCTTCAGAATCTGGCTCTTCCGTCCACCATTGCCTGAGTGTGGATGAGTCGTGAACGGATGCAGTCGTGACGCTCAGTTCAGGATACTCGTCAAACGGAATGAACGGCTGGCCGTCTTCTGCCCATTCGCGGCTCCAGCGTACGACGCGGAGGCTGTTTATCTTAAGGTCAGCAAGGACAACGGGCAGTGAGTCAATGGCGGCTCCAAGATCTTCGGCGCACGGAACCATCTTTGTGGCGCCAGTCAGTTCTCCGAGCAGCTCGCGCGCCTGCTGTTCCCACAGAAACTCCATCTTAAGCTGCTTCTGTGTGAACAGGTCCTGTACAAGCTCTTTCTCAGTGTCCGAGAGACTGTACCATGCAGTTGTATTGCCGTATGTCCAGGAAGGGAAATATTCATCAGGTCCCGTCTGGACAAGCATGCGGTCGCGCCACTTTTCAATAAGCTTCTCACGCACCGTAAAGGGAAGCTCTTCGCGCGCCCAAATGTCTTTGTCGCCTGCGATTTCATCCTTGAAAAGCCAGAGTTCCTCTTCGCCGATGCGGTCCATCAGCGTGTGGAGGAGGCCGTGCGTTCCAAGGTAGTCGCCACCGTTTGCATCCTGGATAAGCTGCGTCAGTACATGCGGCTTTGAAAGCCAGCGGATTCTCTCATCTGTAAAGCCTAGTTCGTGCAGTTCCTCTCTGGAAATGCCTTCAAACGGCTCTGTGTGGCCAAGAACGGCAGTGCATTCTGTGTCGGGGATGGCCCAGATTCTGAAAAAGCCTAAGATGTGGTCAATACGGTACATCTTGTAGTAGCGCGAAGCGGAAACAAGGCGGTCTTTCCACCATGCGTATCCTGTTTTCTTAAGGTTTTTCCAGTTATAGGTAGGGAAACCCCAGTTCTGGCCGACAGGATTTGGTCCGTCTACAGGAGCTCCCGCGCGAAGGTGCATGTTGAACAGTTCCGGATGAGCCCAGACGTCGTGTGAGTCCTCGTTCATCATGATGGGAATGTCGCCCTTGAGTTTTATGCCCTGCTCAGCGACATAGGAAGCGGCTTCGCTGAACTGTTCGTCGGCACGCATCTGCAGCCATGCGTAAAAAAGCAGATTCTGCTTTCGTTCAGGCGCGTTCCAGAGTTCATCGAGTTTTTCAGGTGTAATCTTCTTATATTTGGGCCACTCTTTCCAGGACGCTTCGAAGTTCTGGTTTTTGAGTGTCATGAAAACTGCGTATTCTTTTATCCACGGATGAGCCTTAATCCACTTTTCCAGTGCTTTCGGTACATCAGGAGCGACCAGTGTGTCGTACACTTCGCGGAGCAGGCTGAGCTTTTCCGTGCGGAGTTTCCGGTACGAATAGCGTTTTTCGCCTTCCCACTGGTCACGGAGCCTTTTTGCTGCCGAAACGAGTTTCTTCTGGCTTGCTGACAGAGTGTGCGCGTCGGCTGTTTCCGGGGCGCAAAGCTCGGGAAGCGAGGTTATGCTTATATACAGCGGCTGCAGTGCAAATGCGGAGAGCGCGCTGTACGGAGAACTTTCTGTGCCGGTGTCGTTGACCGGCAGCAGCTGAATGACAGAAAGACCTGCTTTCTTACAGAAATCTGCAAACGGGATGAGATCAGGAAATTCGCCTGAGCCACAACTGTTCTTTGTGCGTAATGCTCCCAGAGGGATTGCTGTACCGGTATATTTCATATCAGATATTGTACTTCATCACGGAGATTTTGCAAGGAAAACACCAAAGTTACGTTTTTTTTGTTGGTCAAAATGAAAAACCTGCTATAAAATATCCTTTAGCATTTATCAGGAGGTCCGCAAAGTGACTGCATTGAAGGTTGTTTTTCTTGTTTTTCTGGTGGGATTTACTACAGCCCATCTTATTTCAAGCTGGAAAGATGATGAAAAGCGCCGCAAATTCTCAAAGCCTTTCATTGTGCCGTGCATTGTCGCGTACTATTTCCTTTCCGCAGAAACTGTCTGCTGGCCTCTGGTAGCCGGACTCATCGCATCCTGGCTTGGTGATATACTTCTTATTCCCAAGGGACACAAGTGGTTTGCTTTAGGCGGTGTCGCGTTCTTTGCAACGCACGTTTTCTTCGTCATGACATACTATCCGTACATCGATTTCGCCTGCGTAAACTGGTATGTCACCATCCCTGTTGCATGTCTGTATCTTGCCGCTGACATTTTCCTCACCGTGCATTTCAGAAAATCAACGCCGGCAGTCCTGCGTCCGCCTATGAGCATGTACATCATGGCTAACGGCACGATGAACGTCTTTGCACTGATGATGTACATGACGCTCCGTAATCAGCCGGCGCTCATCGTCTACATTGGAGCGGTCCTGTTCTTCATTTCTGATTTCAGCTGCTTTTCCGTGCGCTATTCAGACTTGCGCGATTACATCCCAAAGAAGCATTTCACCGTTATGCTGACGTACACGGTTGCTGTCTTCATGATAACCCAGGGGCTTCTGTTACTGTAAAAGATAACGTAATTGTATATCCCTCTTAAAAATAAAAGTTGACAGAGTTAAAATTCAGGCTGATAATCTTATCAGCAAATAACTCTTTTAAGGAGGAGATATGCCAAAATTTGATGCAGTTGTAGTTGGAGCCGGAAACTCAGGCCTTTCTGCCGCAATCCGTCTTCAAATGTCAGGAAAGAAAACCCTTTTGATTGAACAGCACAACTTACCGGGTGGCTGTGCGACCAGTTTCCGTCGTGGACGCTTTGAAATTGAGCCGTCACTTCACGAACTTTGCGATGTCGGTTCTGAAGCAAATCCCGGTGATGTACGGGAACTTCTGGATGAATATGGAGTAAAGCTTAATTGGGTTGAAGTACCAGAGTGCTTCAGAATTATTTCAAAATTTTCAGATGGAACACCAATGGACGTTACCATGCCGCACGGAATTGATGCGTTCATTGATAAAATGGAATATTACGTTCCCGGTTCCAGAAAGAAGATGGAGGATTTGTTCGAGATTTACGAGGAAATCCGTCAGGGAGCAAGCTATACTTCAGCATGTGCAGGACACGCAGACCCTGCTGTCATGAAGGCTAAATACCCGAATATGCTCCGTCTTGGTGCCTATTCAACAGACAGGGTTTTCAAGGCTATGAAGCTTCCTCAGAAGTGCCAGGATATCCTTTCTGTATATTGGGGATATCTCGGTGTCGATATGAAGCATCTGCCGTTCTTCCATTATGCTTCAATGATGCAGCGCTATGTACGCCTTGGAGCTTACATTCCGGGTCACACATCCCACGAGCTTTCAACGGCAATGCTCGAGCGCTTCCGTGAACTTGGCGGTGAAATCTGGTTCAACTGTCGTGCCAATAAGTTCCTGTTTGACGGTGACGCTCTGTGCGGCGTAGAGACAACAATGGGAACTGTTGAGACAAAGATGTGCCTTCCGAACATCAATCCTGATATCGTGTACGGAAAGATGATTCCTAAGGAACTGATTCCTGTCCGGGAGAAGAAGCTTTCTGCCGCCCGCCAGCAGCGCTACAGCGCCCGCATGTATACGGCATATTTCTGTCTGGACTGCGATTATCACGATCTCGGCTTGACGAACTATACATACTTCCTTTCTGGTGGTTCTGATTCCGTGAAGGAATACAACGATCTCCTCGGCGGTATAAAGACAAATCAGTATTGTATCTTCAACTGTCTCAACGTATGTAATCCGGATATTTCACCAAAGGGAACATGTATCTGTACGCTGACGACACTTGGTTCTCCAGTGGACTGGGACAACGTTGATGCAAAGGGATACGTACAGTTCAAGGAAGCAACGCTCGACAAGATGCTCAAGATAGTCAAGGAAAAAATTGGTGTTGATATGTCTGGACATATTGAAGAAGTTTCAACGGCCAGTCCATGGACTTTTGCACGTTATCTCAATGTTCCTGAGGGAGCTGTATACGGACATGAAGCACGCGATTGGGACGGAATCATGCCCCGCATGATGATGCTTTCAACAGACTATCCGGTAAAGGGACTGCGCCCGATTGGAGCAGCAGGTCCCCGTGGAGACGGCTACAGTGGCTCAATGATTACAGGTTCGCTTCTCGGAAAACTTGCAATAAAGGATCTGAACACCTGGGCTGAGGGAGGTAACTGATAATGGCAAACGTAAAGGTAAAGCTTATTGGAGCATTTGATATGCTCAAATTCAAGAACATGGCGAAGAACCGTGAGAAGAAAATCCAGGCAGCCCCGGCAAATGATATTGTCTGTGACTACAAGATAAACAACCTGGCCAAAGCCCTGCATCCTGATAAGGTGAACCTCGTCATTGATGAAGTCATTGACCAGACAAAATGCGGAGCAAAGACGTTTGTCTTCAAGAATGCAGAGAATGGTCCGCTCCCTTATTTCAGGGCAGGACAGTATATCTCCCTCAAACTGAAGATTGGCGACAGTTTTGTAACACGCCCGTACTCACTGAGTTCAGGCCCTAAAGAAGCGCTTGAAGGCAAGTACCGCCTCACCATAAAGGCAAATCCAGAAGGCTTTGCTGCTGACTGGATTCTCGGTAACTGCAAGGCTGGCGACAAGATTGAGGCTTCTGCTCCTCAGGGTAACTTCTTCTACGACAAGTACCGCGATGCAAAGAATGTCATCGCGCTCGCCGGAGGAAGCGGCATTACACCGTTCCTTTCAATGGCACAGGCAATCCGTGATGGCGTTGAGGACTTCAACCTTACGCTCATTTTCGGAAACCGTACTGAGGAAGTCATCCTCTTCAAGAAAGAGCTTGATGAAATTACAAAGGTCTGCCCGAAAGTAAAGGTTGTCCACGTTCTTTCTGATGAAGAGAAGGAAGGCTATGAGCACGGCTTCATCACAGCGGAACTCGTCAAAAAGTACGCTCCGGACAACTACAGTATCTTCATCTGCGGACCGGAAGCAATGTACCGCTTTGCAAAGAAGGAAATTGAAAAGCTCAACCTGCCGCGCCGTCTTGTACGTGCGGAAATGATGGGCGTCACCAAGAAAGTGTACGACAACCCGGATTTCCCGAAGGATGCAGTTGGCAAGACATTTGAGCTTACGATTAAGCAGGGCCCGGTTGAGTACAAGATCAAGGCCGATTCTGCTGAGTCAATTCTTGTTGCTGTTGAACGCGCTGGAATCAAGGCGCCAAGCCGCTGCCGCAGTGGTGAATGCGGATGGTGCCGCAGCCGTGTAATAAGCGGAAACTACTTCGCGCCAAAAGAAAACGAAGGCCGCCGCTGGGCTGATATTGAGTACGGTTACATCCACCCGTGCTCAAGCTTCCCGGTAAGCGACATGGTAATCGAAGTCCCCGGTGAATACTGAGTGACATGACGATGAGGCTGAGTGAGGCGAAGTGCTTTACTCAGCCTTTTTTTTCAGCAGTGCCAGACCGGCGTCGCGAGCTTGTAGCTGAACGGCTGCGGGCGCGTGAAATCAGGCAACCACTCAGTGTCCTGCTCAAGCTCCTGGTAAAACAGGTACTTGAAGTCGTATTCGGCGATTAAATCGCGTATCTGGTGAAACTCGTCTTTTGTGAGCAGCCGGTTGCTGAAAGAGTGCAGTGCTGCCTCTCGCGCAGCCTTGTCTGCTGGCGTGAAGATGCCGTCCGGAATGCTGACCGGCGTGTACTGTGACATGAGTGATATGCAGGCGGCGTGGTCATCGTCGCGGTCGGCAGTTTTTTTAAGCCAGTCGAGCACGAGCCGGGTATCGTCCATGCGGCCGGGCAGTACCAGATGGCGGATTATCACGCCCGAAAGCATCTTTTCCTTTACAAACGAACCGTCCGCAACTTCTTCGCCAGGTTCGCGGCCCGCCTGCTTTGCGGCTTCTATCTGGGCGTCTGTGCCGGTAACTTCCGTAAAGCGCGCCGGTGTGTTCTGCACCATCCAGCGGATTGCCTTTTTAGCGACGGCCGGGTAGTCGGCGGCTTTGAACACAGCGTCTGAAATCATCGGGTTGAGTGTCTTCAAATCAGGCAGCCAGATGTCTACAAGGCCTTTAAGCATTTCAAGAGTCTCAACGCTTTCGTACGCGCTCGAGTTCCAGCAGACGGGAAGGGTGAGCCCGGCCTGTCTGGCTGCTGAAAGACCAGCCGCTATCGCCGGCACAGCGTGGCTTCCCGTCACAATATTGATGTTCTCAGCGCCAAGCTCCTGCAGTTTCAGGCACATGTCAGCGAACTCGCTCACGCTTATCGGTGAGCCGTAGCCGCACTGGGAAATCTGGTAGTTCTGGCAGAAGGCGCAGCGTAAGTTGCATCCAGTAAGGAAGATGGTGCCCGAGCCCGCCCACACGGTAATCGGCGGCTCTTCACCAAAGTGCAGGCACGCGACAGCTGCGCGGAGGTCTGCTGTTTCGCGGCAGAAACCTGCAATGCCGGCGTTTCTGTTTACGCCGCAGTTACGCGGACAGAGTGTGCAACTCTCGTACGCGGGGAAGTTACGGACGCTGCTGTTGGAAAGCCCCGCTTCAGAAGAGCCGGTTGCGCTTGAAGAAGCGCTCGTGCCACTCATCAGATGGCTCCGTGGTCCATGATGACGCTCATCATTGAGGTGAGTGCGTCAATCGGCAGATCTTCAGCCTCGCAGTTCACCATGTCGCGGAGTTCTTCCCAATCATTGGCAGAAAAGTGCGTATCCGCGTCAATGGTTCCATCGAGCAGTTCCTGCGCATCCCCAAGCCAGTCAATCGCATCCGCAGAAGGACACGGATCTTCTGAAAGATGTGGCAGAACCTTGTTGTTGAGCCAGTACTCTGCGAGGGATGAAGGCAGTTCGGCCATCCCTTTGTTGGATGAAATGAAGAAGTCAGCAACTGCCCGTGAAGCGCGCTCTGCGTTGTATCCGCCAGCGTTATCCGCGCGGTCATGCTTTATGATTTTATCAATGTCTGAATAGAATTTCTGAATGTCTGTCATGGCCGTATTTTAGCACAAATTTACGATTTTTGATAACTCTCATTATTGACTTTTATATAAACTGAACGTACACTGAAATTATGAATTTACGAACTGTATTAACACCAGAGACAGTAAACCTTCACCTGAAGGGAACAACTAAGGAAGAAATTATCGACGAATTGCTGGAAGTTCTTATCGCTGCCGGCAAAGTAAGCAATAAAGAAGCTGCCCGGGAGTGCGTTCTTGACCGCGAGCGCAAGATGTCTACCGGAATGAAGCACGGAATTGCAATTCCTCATGGAAAGACAGACACCGTAAGTGATCTGGTTGCTTGCATCGGTATTTCTGATAATCCTGTTGATTTTGATTCACTGGATCAGGAACCATGCCGCATCTTCATCATGACACTGTCACCTGTAAACAAGACAGGTCCTCATCTTCAGTTCCTCGCAGAAGTAAGCCTCCTGTTCAAGAGTGCTGAAAAGCGTGCAGAAATCCTGAAGACAGCAGACAAAGCTCAGGTCATCAAGATTCTTACTGAGTAGTCAGATTTTTTCATTTCTTGAGGTTTTGACGGATAGACCACTTCACCACGTGGATGGTGCGGTGGTCTTATTTTTTTAGCCTGTGTGTTTCATGCGGATAAGCGTATCTGCCGATATAAAAGTAAGCATTTAAAAAACGGATTAGTGGAGTATGTATGAAACAGGAAGCTTTGTGGATATCAGATAAGGGCTGGATCAAGGATTCATTCGGCCGCGTCCGTCTTTTGCGTGGTGTGAGCGTCAGTGCGCTTGCCCGGACAACAGGCCGTCCGTTCCCTGAAGAGGAAGCTGACGCCCACTTCATGCGCCTTTCTCAGGCTGGGTGTACATTCCTGCGCTGGCAGCTGCCCTGGAGTGCTGTGGAGCCGACAGGTCCTGAAGAATATGACGAGAATTATCTTGCGTACCTCCGTAATCTCCTTCAAAAAGCAGAAGAATACAACATTGCAGTTTTCATAGAGCCGTTCCATAGCAGTTTCAGCCAGCTGGAAGGCGACGGCATTCCGGACTGGGCACTTGAAAAGGTCGGTTTCAACAAGGCCGCGCTCCGTTCGTGTGGGGCTGCTGCCTCCGACGCGGATGGCAACTGGAAGCTCAACCTGCAGCGCTATGCGTACCAGACGCTTTCAACGCTCTTTTTTGCCGGCGGAAAGGCAGCACCAAACTTCAAGATTGAGGGCGACAGCGCCCAGTATTATCTTCAGTCTCACTTCATTGCCGCTATGAACCACACGGCACGCCGCATCAAAGACTGCCGGGCTGTCGCGGGCTTTGCTTTCATGAATGCTCCGTCTGCCGGCTACATCGGGCTTTCATCACTGGACGCATTCCAGGTTCCGCTGTGTGAAGAAGGTGTCATGTGTACGCCTTTTGAAGGCATGAAGGCCGCTTCCGGCTATCCTGCTGAGTTTAAGCGGTTTGTCAGAAAAGAGAAGAAGGGCGCGTTCATCGTGAAGGAAGGCCGCGCTGTTCCCGTGAATGCGGCAGAGTCTGCTTCCGGAGCCGGAACGCCGGGCTCAGAAGGCGCCGGCATTTTCCTTCCAGGCTTCAGTGATCCGTGGAAAGCGGAAGGTGTCTGGTCTGATGAAGGCGGCGTTCCCGTCCTGAAAAGAAGCGATTATTTCGCATCTCTTGATTTCACTTCGTGCTGGAACGAGTTTCAGGCTTTCTTTATGGAAGAACTGCAGAAAAAGCACGGCCACTATCTGTTCTTCTCGCCGCTGCCTGTTGCAGATGAGCATATCATCCAGACAGCAGACTGGGCTGCATCCTGTGCTTCTGTATCAGCGCCCTTTGACGCTTTTGCCGCTACCGCCGCACAGCAGGCACGGAAGAGCGGCGTTCCGCTTGTCGTGCAGGGCTTTGGCACATCCTTTAACGCAAAGAACGGAAAAGCCTTCAAGACGGGTGACTACAGCCTTCAGGAAAAGGAAATTTCCGCTTTCTACGATGCGCTTGACGAGAAGCTTCTTTCAGGCTTCCTCGACAGTTATACGCCCACAAACACGCAGGCAGCCGGAGACGGCTGGAATGGCGGGGACACGAGCGTCTGGTGCGCAGATACTAAAGCGTTCCGTGCGGAAAAGGGCTTTATCCGGCCGTACGTAATGGCTGTTGCGGGCGTTCCCGTCAGAATGAGCTTTTATCCCAAGGGAACTGGCGCGCACAAAAACGGGCCGGTCTTTGAGTTTGAGTGGGACAGCACGGAATGCTCCCCGTCATCCGGTGAGTCTGATACAGAAGTCTTTGTTCCTAAGTGCTGGTTTCCAAAAGGCTGGAAAGTAGAGAAGTTTGACGGAGCTGGTGCGCTCCGCGATGACGAGGTTGCGCAGCGTCTTTTTGTGAAGACACTGGCAGCCCGCCGCTGTTTTTTACGGATTATCTCAAAATAAGGGCAAGCATCTCGGCGTTGCTGTTGATGCTTGTGTCGCCCGCATTTACAATCTGTGCCTCGAAAAGCTCATCAAGTCCCTGCTGGTAATCCATGATTTTCGAAACATAATTGAGCGTGCTCTGCGGACAGGTGTTGTTGCGTACGCGTGTTGTGCCTGCATTGTACATGGCAAGGGCTGCAACTTCGTTTCCTGCTGTATCAAGACAGTAGCGGAGGTGTGAAAGACCGTTGCGTGCGCTTACATATGGGTTGAAGAAATCCTCTTCACTCAGAGCCGGGAACGATTTGTTGTTCAGCTGGAAAAGACCGCGGTCTACAGATGCGTTCTTGTTTGTGTTCTGAGCTTTCTGGTTGTATCTGCTTTCAGTCCATGCAAGGGCGAATGCGAGAGACAGCGGAATGTCGTTGTGATCAGCATAGTAGAGGATAGCTTCTGTGACATCCTGATTTCCCGTTATCTGATTATAGAACCAGATAACCTGTGTGCGTGTAGCAAGGTCACGATACATTTCAAGACCTTTGTCTGCAAGGTCTGCGTGAGAGATGACAGCTTTCTGCATGTTTACAGCAAGAGCTGCTTCGTCAATAACAGGTGTTTCCTCAACAAATTCTTCGCAGAATGCATCTGCTTCAACACCTGTGTCCTGATTCTCTTCTGCGCTAATCGGGGCTTCAACGACTACTGCTGGTGAATAAGGTCTGATATGGGCGACCAGCATGCAAAGTCCAAAAATCAAAGCCGTAAAAAGGAATGATAAAAGTAATGCGCTAAGAGAATCAACATTAAGTGATTTTCTTGTTGCCATAGCAAAAACCTTATAGCATTTTTTTACGATTTATGCAACGAAATTACATGAAAACGTTTGAAAATTTTGCAGTTTACTGCGGATAGAAGCAAAAGCCATAAAAAAAGAGGCTGCCCCGGAAGGGACAGCCAGAAAAGATAAAAGGAGGATTACTTTGCAATAGTTCTTACGTTGATGACGCCGTCGATAGCCTCAAGCTTCTGGACAACGTCTGCTGCAACTGCGTTTTCAACATCGATGATGTTGTATGCAACATCTGCGCGGTTCTGGTTTACCATAGCGGCAATGTTGAGCTTTGCATCAGCAAGGATTGTTGTAATCTGGCCGACCATGTTCGGTACGTTGCTGTTAGCAATGCAGATACGTGTTCCGTTTTCAGGAATCGGCTCATCCATGTGGCACTTCGGGAAGTTGACTGAGTTGGTGATGTTTCCGTTTTCAAGGAAGTCACGCAGCTGTGCGACGGCCATGAATGCGCAGTTGTCTTCAGCTTCTGGAGTAGAAGCGCCGAGGTGTGGCAGACAGATGACCTTGTCGTTCTTCAGGAGCTCTTCGTCAGCGAAGTCAGTTACGAACTGAGCGATTTTGCCGCTGTCGATTGCATCGAGGACGTCCTTGTTTACAACGAGGCCGCCGCGGGCGAAGTTCAACAGGCGTACGCCCTTCTTCATCATTGCGATGCGGTCTGCATTGATGAAGCCCTTTGTTGTATCGAGCTGCGGGATATGGACAGTAACGTAGTCAGCTTTTGAAAGCAGGCTCTCAAGGCTTTCTGCGTGTGTAACCTTGCGGCTCAGTCTCCATGCAGCATCAACTGAAATGTATGGGTCATATCCGATAACAGTCATGCCCAGGTCAATACCCATGTTGGCAACCATTGCACCGATTGCACCAAGACCGATGACACCGAGTGTCTTTCCCTTAACTTCAGGACCGACGAACTGGCTCTTGCCCTTTTCTGCCATTTCAGGAATCTTGTCGCCGTTTCCAGCGAGTGTCTTTGCCCATTCAGCAGCCTTGTGGACAGGGCGGCTTGCAAAGAGGATTGCAGCTACAACGAGTTCCTTAACAGCGTTTGCGTTTGCACCTGGTGTGTTGAAAACAACAACGCCCTTCTTGGTGAGCTCTGCTGTCGGAATATTGTTTGTACCGGCTCCAGCGCGGGCAATACCCTTTACTGTTGCAGGAATGTCCATCTCGTGCATGTCAGCTGAACGGACGAGGATTGCATCCGGGTTAAGGATTTCTGAAGCGATTTCGTAGTCATCGCGTGGGAACTGTGCCAGGCCGTCTGGTGAAATCTTATTTAATGTCTGAATCTTGTACATAGTTATAATCTCCTGAGTGGGCCGGCTTTTTACGGCCGGCCGTGCATTTTAGTTTTCTGCTGCGAACTTGTCCATGAATGCGATGAGGGCCTTTACGCCTTCAATGCTCATTGCGTTGTAGATTGATGCGCGCATACCGCCGACAAGTCTGTGTCCCTTAAGGTTTACAAGGCCTGCTGCTGCAGCTGCCTTTACGAACTTGTCGTTGATTTCCTTTTCCTTAGCAACGCTTGCCTCATCAGTTGCACCTGTTGAGTACTTTGTAAGGAACGGAATGTTCATCAGTGAGCGGCTTCCGACAGCTGCTGTTGCATGGTAGAACGGTGAGTTGTCCAGGTAGTTGTAGAACAGGTCTGCCTTCTCCTGGTTTCTCTTTGCCATTCCCTGTGCGCCGCCGTTCTTCTTGATCCACTTCAGGACCTTGCCCATCATGTAGATTGTGTAGCATGGCGGTGTGTTGAACATAGAATCGTTGTCAGAATGTGTCTTGTACTGAAGCATTGTTGGTGTGTTTTCAACAGCTGGTGTTTCAGGAATCAGGTCTTCGCGGATGATGACCAGTGTAACACCTGCAGGTGCCAGGTTCTTCTGTGCTCCGGCGAAAACAATGCCGAACTTGCTGATGTCCAGTGGTTCAGAAAGGATGCAGCTTGATGCGTCTGTTACCAGTGGGATCGGTGTTCCGTCTGGGCGCTTTGCCTCAGGAATGTAAGCCCATTTTGTTCCCATGATTGTGTTGTTCATGGTGTAGTACAGGTAGTCATAGTCGCCTACAACTGGCTCTATTGTCGGGATGTATGAGAAGTTCTTGTCTTCAGAAGTTGCGATAACGTCAACGGTCAAGTACTTCTTAGCCTCGGCGATAGCCTTCTTTGACCATACACCAGTGTTTACGTAAGCAGCCTTTCCGAGCTTCTTCAGGTTCATCGGAACCATTGCGAACTGGAGGCTTGCACCACCCTGCAGGAACAGGACCTTGTAGTTTTCAGGAACGTTGAGCAGCTCGCGTACAAGAGCTTCTGTCTCCTGGATGATTGGTTCATAAGCCTTTGAGCGGTGGCTCATCTCCATTACAGACTGACCTGTTCCATTGCAGTCAAGCATTTCCTCTGCTGCTTCTTTAAGGACTTCTTCAGGAAGTGCTGAAGGACCTGCTGAAAAGTTGTAAACACGACTCATTTTTGTATCTCCTCATTCTCTCCGGATGTGTGGATGTCCGGTGGTTGATTGTTATTTGCTGGCGAGGTTCTGCAGTGCGTCAATGACTGACAGATTCTCGACAGATGTTGTTTCCGGCAGCCGTAAGATGGCTGAAGTGTAATTCACTATGCCGCGTATGCCGCATGTTGAAAGCCGCAAGGCCATTTCCTGAGCTGCGTGCTCGGGAACAGCAAGTATGGCATACTCAATTCCTTCCTGTTTTATGATCCGCTCCATGACGGTCGTCGTATACAGCGGGAAAGGTGCTCTCAGCGTCTCAGTCCTGTTCAAGCTTGAATCAAATCCTGCAGTAATGGTAAAAGCTGTCTTTTCAAAGCCGGAATATCCGGCAAGCGCGGCACCCATGCGTCCGAGTCCCACGATGCAGCATTTCTTTTCTGCAGTGTCCATGTGCAGTTCAGACTGAATTGCTTTCAGCAGTGAGCTGATTGTGTATCCTGCCGGACTGGAACAGGACGTGTTCAGCATAGATATGTCACGGCGTACGGTAAAACTCGTCCATCCCGTGTGCTGCTGAATTTCCGCTGATGAAATGATTTCTTTGTCCTGTTTCGCCTGCTGCTCAAGAAGTCTTGAAAGTCTGATGAGCCGCTCCCTTGCTGGTTTTGAAATCTTCTGTTCCATCACGTATGTCCTGTAGTCACCTGCAGAATTGTGTATGCTGTGAAATGTTTCACAACTAACGCCAACCATTATGCTGAAGTGAAAAACTTTAGTCAATGATTTTTGGAATTTAGTTGTGAATAATTTCACAACTAAGAGTAGCGATGTCCGTTTTTTCGGGCTTGGACAGTTTATTAGTAATAAATACTTGTAT
>JAGHRS010000027.1 GCA_018066285.1 Candidatus Treponema caballi | reverse complement strand
CATTAGTATTGATTATATTTGCGCTTATCATACGCTTTTTTGCAATTAATAAGGATATAATCGATTTTTTCACAACAGGACTTGACTCGGGTTTCAAATTCTCAGAAATCATGCTTCTTCACCATATTGCAGAAGAGGCAGAACTGGAGGAGCCAACCGCGCTGTTCTGGTCTGTTCCTGCACTGAATCAGGGAATTGCGACAATCCTTAAAGATGCACGCTCCAATGGAACGGAAAGTTCCGAAAAAATACAGTCTTTTCTTTCAAAAATGTATAAATACCGGACAAAAGTTGAACTTGACCCGCGTAACAGCCACTCCATGAAAACGACAAAATCGCTTTCTCCGGGACAGCGCCTTCGTGTCGTCCTGAGGGGAAGGGGAGTTTTTTCATCACGAGTCATAAATGCCGGAAGGGAGCTTGTCATAGAGTTGCCGGTACAGCCGGGAATGCCGTATATTCCGGGACCTGAATGGGTCGGTAAGGGAATAAGCGTATATCTCAACAGACCGGGAGATGCAAGTTACGTTTTTGACACTCAGGTCCACAATTCTGTTACCGCAGGCAACAAGACATCTCTGTTCCTGGCACATTCAGACAGTCTGGTCAGGACCCAGAAACGGAAATCAGTACGGTGCGCATGCCAGATTTTTGCACAACTTTATCTGATAAGACCTGATATGGACAGAACGTCCGTTGAGGTTGAACCCGGTTTGAAATGTCTTATTGAGGATATTTCCGAAGATGGCGCAATGATACGTATCGGAGGAGCCGGAAAAAAGGATATCGCAATCAAGGTTCAGTTCCCGCTTGATGATAAGATGGTTGTCATGTTCGGTATCATCCGTGCTGTTGAGTACAATCAGCAGACAAACCAGTCAAGACTGCATTTTGAGTATGTCATGCCTGATCCTGTTGTACGTAATGCAATCCTGACATATGTGTATAACATACTGCCACAGGATAAGAAGGATGAGCTTACTGCAATTGCAGCAGCAGAAAAGGATGAAGAAATGGATGCTGCAGCTGCAAATGAGGTTATCCCCGGAAAAGATCCTGATGATAATGCGCATGAGGGCATTCCTGATTATGAGACCCCTTATCCTGATGAGGATGATGAAGATGAAGAAGATGAAGAAGAGGAGTTCTTCCCGTGAATAAGAAAATAGTACTGATTCTTGCAGCTGTATTGATGATAACGGCTCTTCCTGCTCAGAATGAAATGTATCTGAATCTCAAGAAAGTATTTGTAAGCGGGACTATTACCGATAAAACGGAGGTTATAGAAAAAGCTGCAGAATATCCTGGTGCAGAAAGACTTATTGCAGATGGTCTTTCCTTTGCAGATACCAATGCATCCCTTTTTGATAATGAACAGCCAATGATCAGCCTTGCTGCAAAAGCAGTTCAGAATGCTGATAAATGCGATGGAGCAGAAACATATAATCTGGTGATGAACATTTTCCAGAAGTTTTCCGATTCCTCAGTACGGCAGGCTGCATTCAACTATCTCCTCAAAACAAAAAGAACATCCGATAAAACTGCCTCCATTATAGAAAATTACGCAGTTACATTACTTAATGAAAGAAATGATGACGAAGGACATCTGCTTTCGTGCATTGCAGTCCTTGATAAAATACACAGTAATACTTCGTTCCGCGTGCTTTTTGATTATGCTTCAAGTCCCTATCTTTCTGATGAAGTAAAAAGTGCCGCTCTTGCTGCGATGAACAGATTGACAGATGTGTACCGCATTTCAATGCTGTCAATAATTACCGATTCGCCAGTTCCAAATAAACTCAGTGCACTCCAGATGATTCTGGAAAATGAGATGAATTCTGATATTTTGCGTGCAGAAGCGGCAGAAAGTGCCCTGTCCACGTCCATAATACATGCAGGAGATACATTTGATTCTTCGCTGATTGATTTACAGATGATGGCTCTTGCAGAATTGAGGCGTCTTTCCTGGACGAAATCTGCCAGTCTTGCAGCAGACTTCTTCTCTGTTGCAAGAAGTGAATTTGAAGCGGGCAACCTGCTTCCTGGTCAATTCATTGAGGTTATTGAATCTGTAAAGGAGCTTTCTGTCGTCAAGGCAGGAACTCTGTTTACTGATTATCTGAATTATATAAATGCGAATGTTGAGAATGGACTTTCCTGCAGCGTTCCTGTTGTGCTCGCTGTTATTTCATCGCTGGGATCGCTTGGTGATAAAGTCGCATTTGATGCATTGCTGTATGTTTCTTACGTTTCATATCCGGATGAAGTCATCCTTGCGTCCCGCGAAGCACTCGCGAGACTGAAGTGGTAAAGAGTCCTGCAGTTCTATCAGCCGCAATAACGGCATTCCTCATTTATTCTGGTCTGGTAAGCGTATGTCCGCGTCATGACGTGCGTACGCTCATCAGTGAAAAAGACATTGTGCGCATTTCAGGCACCATAGCTTCAAGCCCGGCAAAATCGTCTTCCGGCACGTCATACTCGGTGCTGGTAGAGCTTTCAGAAGCGGAGAGTGTGCACTTTTCGTCAGCGGCAACGGGGCGGATAAAGCTCTATATAGACGCAGAAACCGTTGAAGCACTGCTTCCTGGAAAACTGTACTCTGCCGCAGTTCCAGCTGGAAGTGTTTATGAAAGTGTGGGAGAGCACGATGTTTTCATAGCAGAAACGGGAGCCCTCATATCCGCAGATGTCCGGTTTGTTGACCGCGTTTCAGAAAAAGCTGTTGCGTGCCAGATTGATCCTCCGCAGTACTATGCTGACACAATCAGCTTTTCAGGCTGGAGAAGCAGGGCAGACTACATCCGGGCGCTGCTCAGATTGCAGTTGAAGCGCATTCTCTTTGCATGGGAAGCGGCCGGCGGACTTTTACTTGCGCTCATCTGCGGAGCACGTGAATACACTGAACAGGATGTCTCTGATGCTTTCAGGGGAGCGGGCCTGTCGCACATTCTTGCACTGTCTGGAATGCATCTTTCGCTTTTTTCATCTTTGACAGAGCAGACCGCCGGCCGTGCACTGGGAAAGAAGCTTCAGCCCGTGCTCACACTTTCAACGTCGGCGCTGTTTGTCTGGTTTGCAGGCGCGTCTCCGTCTCTGGTACGGGCACTTATCTCCATGTGCGTGACAGCGTGCGCCGGCGTGGCTTGTGTAAGCGTGAATGTTCTTGAAAAAGTGTGCGTATCTTTTCTCATCCATGTCTCAATCCTTCCTGAGGACGCCGGAACTGCAGCGTTTCTGCTGTCTTACGGAGCGCTAATCGGGCTTTACTTCGGCGACAGATACGTGAAACCGCTCATTTCACGGTATTTCCCGCCATCCGTAGCAGCGTCCGTGAGCGCATCCATTGGAGCGCAGCTTTGTACAGCGCCGGTGAGCATCCTGCTTTTCGGTGAGTGCCGTCCCGGGGGAATAATCGCATCCGTCATTGTTTCTCCGCTTGCTTCATGGTTTGTGACAGGCGGCATTGCAGGACTTACCGGTGTGCTCATTCTCCCTTTTCTCCTGAAACCCGTTGGCGTTATAATGAATTGTCTGTATACTGTTATCAGGCGTCTCGTCATGCTTTTTGCCGGGATTCCTGGAATTATTCTACAGTGATGCTATCTGCGTCCTGAGCGAGGTTACATGTCAGGAATTGACTACGATTCACCAGCAGCCCTGAAAGCTTATCTTGATGCGCACGGAATGGCCATGCAGAAGAAATTCGGCCAGAACTTTCTCGTAAATGCGCAGGCCCGCCGCCGTCTTGTTGATGCGCTTGAACTTGAGCCTGGCACTTCAGTCTGGGAAGTCGGTCCCGGCCTTGGCTCCATGACAAGCATGATTCTTGCAGATGGCGCACGCCTTACCGCTTTTGAGATAGACCGCGGTTTTGCTTCCTGCCTTCGTGAAGAACTTGCAGATTATATGAAGGGAGATGGCGCTACATTCAGGCTCGTTGAAGGCGACGTATTAAAGACATGGAAAGGTGAGTGGAAGGAAAACGGCGTTCCTGAGCGCTTTTTCGGAAATCTTCCGTACAATGTTGCAGCGGCCATAGTTGCGGACATGATTTCAGCTGGCGTCCGTTTTGATAAGGCGGTCATCACCGTGCAGAAGGAAGTCGCCCAGCGCATCACTGCAAAACCGGGTGATGATGACTATTCCTCCTTTTCAGTGCTCTGTCAGTGGGCGTACGACGTTTCAAACATAATTGATCTTGCAGGCGGTTCATTCTGGCCGCGTCCTAATGTTGATTCAAGAGCCGTCAAAATGGTGAAGAAAGAAGCTTTCCCGCGCTGCAGCGATCCGTCACTTTTCATGAAGCTGGTACGCGCACTCTTTGCACAGCGCCGTAAGACAATAAAGAATAACCTCAATGCGCTTCCTGAAACAAAAGGTCGTGTTGATGAGTTTCTTGAAAAGGCAGGACTTGCGCCGACGCTCCGCGCTGAAGTGCTTACTGTAGACCAGATGCTTGCATTGAGCGACGTTATCGCTGAAGGAATACAAAAATGAGTATTAAAGAAAACTGTGAGCTGATTCTTGATAAAATTCATGCTGCAGAAGCCCGTGCCGGTCGTCCTGAAGGTTCTGTAAAACTGATGGCGGTAAGCAAGTTTCATCCTGCGGACGCGGTTGTAGAAGCTCTTGGCGCGGGCATTACGCTTTTCGGCGAAAACCGCGTTCAGGAAGCGTGCGGAAAGTTCCCTGACATTTTTGCTTCTCATCCGGAAGCTGAACTTCATCTTATCGGAAGCCTGCAGCGCAACAAGGTAAAGCAGATTCTGCCGCTTGTCTCCTGCATCCAGTCAGTGGACCGTCTCGAACTTATAGAAGAAATCGCAAAGCAGAAGGATAAGCTCTGCCCGGAAAAGAAGCTCAGCCTGCTGTTTGAAGTACATACTGGCGAAGAGTCAAAATCAGGCTTTACGGATGCGGATGAGCTTATCCGGGCTGTCGATTACACCGCAACACTTAGCGAAAAGGGCATTGTTTGTGCGGGCTTCATGACAATGGCGCCTCTCACCGACGATGAAAAAGCAATCCGCGCGTCTTTCAGGAGCCTTGTGAAGACAGCGGATATGATTAAGGCGCGTTTCCCGGAGTTACCGCTTACTGAGCTTTCCATGGGCATGTCGCATGATTTTGAGATTGCCGTAGAAGAGGGCAGTACACTTGTCCGCGTGGGAACCGCTATTTTCGGAGAACGCGTGTATGCATGATTTCAGGAAGTTCGCCGCTATCCTGATGCTCCTCGTTTTTCTGCCATCTGTTCTATTTGCTGTAGAGCCCACAATCCAGATTGAGCCGTATCATGAAGGTGAATTTCCTGACTGGCTTCTGGATGTGCGCCGCGCAGAAATAATAACGCTTGGTTCTCTCCCATTTACGACACTCTCTGTTACGCTTGCCTATTCAATATATCGCTATGCTGAAAATGATTTTGACAAAGACTATTTCCCAAACCCGCTTGCAAAGTCTTCATCCGCAGCAAATCTTACTTCAGATGAACAGATTGGCATTATCACTGTGTCTGCAGCCTTAAGTCTTGCAACGGGAATTGCAGACTTCATCATTTCTTGTGTCAAACGCTCTGAAAGTAAAAAAACAGAAGAAGAAAAAGCGTCTGATACAGCCCAGAACGTTACGATAACGCCACTTCCGGCTAATGGCGGAGAATGATGAACAGAATAAGCTTTACTGCCGATGCCGACACTTTACGTGATAACCCCGTCCGCCTTGATGTGTATGCTTCTTCAGTAGAAGGAATAAGCCGTTCCCGCCTTAAAAACGGAGTTGCATCAATTACAGTGAACGGAAAAGCCGTAAAGCTTTCATATAAGCTGACTGGTGGTGAGGAAGTTGAAATTGAATGGGATGACCCGGTTCCCGAGACTATCATTCCTGAAGACATACCTCTGGATGTAGTCTTCGAAAATGCGGATGTGCTGGTCGTCAATAAAAAGCAGGGCATGGTCGTGCATCCTGCAGCAGGAAACTGGACGGGAACGCTCGTGAATGCGCTTTTATACCGTTGGGGGATGAGCGCTGTTGCTGCGGATGAGCAGAAAACGTCCGCAGGAACAGTTTCTGATGCAGCACGACCGGGGATTGTACACCGTCTGGATAAAGACACTTCAGGCCTTATCATCTGCGGAAAGACACGAGATGCTGTTGAAACGCTCCAGAAACAGTTTCAGTCGCGTCATGTCTACAAAGAATACATTGCCATAGTAAAGGGAAAGCCGCCTTCAAAAAGCGGAGAAATCAAGACGCAGATACTGCGCGACCCGTCTGACAGAAAGCGCTTTGTTGCAAAAACCGGAACGACACAGGGAAAGTTCGCGTGGACGAAATATCAGTGTGTAGCGACATATGGTCCGTATTCGCTGATGCGTCTCTGTCTTAAGACCGGCCGTACGCATCAGATCCGCGTACACATGAAATATATAAACTGTCCTATTTTAGGAGATCCCATCTACAGCAGGAAAGACGGCCTGTTTGACTCAGCCACGCTTATGCTGCATTCCAGGAAGATGGCCATCCGCCTTCCTGGAGCGGATGAGTTCAGCGTTTTCGAAGCTCCTGTTCCTCGCCGTTTCCGAAAAGTGATGCGCGTCCTGCACAGAAAGTGGCCGCGTGAAAACGGAGGCGTTTCCCGATGAAACTTACGACGGAAGAAGTGAGGAAGGCGCTTTCTGTACGCGGGAATGTTGCCGTTTTTTCTGAAACACCGGATTATCTCGTTCTGCTTAAAAGCGCGGGAATTCCGAGCGCGCCTCTCAAGAGCGGAAAGCGTTCTGCACTTGAGGCGGTTTCTGCCGGTTTTCCTGAAATCCTCTCTGTAAAGGGAAAAAACGCCGCAGAGGGAGGTCTTATTCACAGAATTGATGAAGAAACCGCCGGATTGCTTCTTGTTGCGCGGACACAGGACTTTTACGACCAGGCGCAGACAGCGCAGAAATCGGGAAGTTTCGTGAAATATTACACCGCGTACTGCATGACCGAAGCGCCGCGTTTTATAGCCGCAAATCTTCCATACACAATCGAGTCGCGTTTCCGCCCGCTCGGCGAGAAGGGCGCCATGGTAAAGCCTGTGTTCGAAGGTGAGGCCACGCGCGCCGATCTGAAGAAAGCGGGCAGTGCTGTGTATCGTACGACCGTGCTCGCACTCGAGCCGATTGCGCATGTCATACGCGCGCGCTGCTCCATCACTGCAGGTTTCCGCCACCAGGTGCGCTCGCATCTGGCGGCCACTGGGTACCCCGTCATCGGAGACGCGCTCTACGGTGGTCAATCGGGCAGGGATGAAAGAGTTGAAGAGTCAGCAGAAGACGAACGCATGCTCTTCTTCGCGTCGGGGCTTGAGCTGAAGGAAGTGGGGCTGTCGGTTAAGATTGCTGAAAATGTACTTGATGAAATCGCTTTGCGTGCAATCGGCTTATAAAGCCTGCATCGCCTGCTTGACTTCGCTTACCAGGTAGAACGAGCCTGTTACGAGAAGCGGAACGTGACGTTCGGCCGCCTCTTTGAGTGCATTGTGTATGCCGGACTTATAATCTTTTTCAATTGCATAGTGTACATCATTTCCTGAAGAAAGCGCCGCCCGCTGTTTCATGAATGCGTCTGCAAGCGTATCAAGATCAGAGTGCTTTTTCCCGCCGGGGCGCGTGAGGGTAATGCTTTCAAAAAGTGGTTCGTCCGGAAGCAGGAGTTTCACCATATGCGTCATGTCCTTGTCACTGGCACAGGCAAAAAGAAGGTCTGCTTTTGTCCCTTTACCGATAATCCTGCTGAACGTGTCCAGTATGCCGGAGAGACTGTTTACAGTATGCGCTCCGTCGAGCACGATGATGCTTTTTCCGCTTTCATCATATGGGTTGACCGTAATCTCGCAACGGCCGGGAAGCCGCGCTTTTTCAAGGCCCCGTTCAATTATGCTTTCATCAAGATCCGGGAAAATGCGTTTGACTGAAAGGGCAGCGAGCGCGGCGTTTTCAGCCTGGACGCGTCCCAGCAGATGAAGACATGCAGAAAGCGGCCGGGAGAAAAATCTGTTGAAGGTGAAAGACGTTTGCATGATGAAGCCGCTGTTTTCATCCTTTTTAAGAGAATAATCCATGCTTTCAAGCACTTCATTGATGAAAACGATGTCGGAACCAAACTCTTCCGCTTTTGCACGGAACACATCCTCGGCCTCTTTTTTCTGTGCTGAAGAACAAACTGGCACGCCTGCTTTTATGATTCCGGCCTTTTCCCCTGCAATGGCACATATCGTGTTTCCGAGAAACTCGGTATGTTCAAGTTCAATAGGCGTGAGGACGCACATTTGGGGAAGAAGCACGTTTGTCGCATCAAGACGGCCGCCGAGCCCCGTTTCAAAAACTGCCCACGGTAAGCCTGCTTCCCTGAAGCACAGGAAAGCGTACAGAGTAATGAGTTCAAACCAGGTAATTTCCCTGTCGTTTGGAAGCTGTTCCGGAATAATCGATTCAACACGGCATACCATGAGGCGGAGTGCGTTTTCATAGACAGATTCAGGAAGAGGGCCGTGTGCAGATCCTATGCGTTCAGATAAATCAAGAATATGAGGTGACGTATATAATCCGCATGGAAATCCGGCTTCTTCAAGAATGGAAGAAATGAACGTAGATACAGATCCTTTTCCTTTTGAGCCAGCAACATGGAATGATTTGTATGATTCCTGAGGATTACCGAATCTGTTGCAGAGGAACTTTATTGTATCAAGCCAGAACATGTTTTTCTGAGGAAGCTTTTCAAAATTAAGGTAAGAATCAAGCCACTCATCAAGCACTTCTACAGCACGTTTTTCGCTCATAATGGCACTATATACCGAAAATGAAAGATTTTCCACATGGCAGATATCAGGATATGTTGAAAAACTGTTTTTCCTAAGTTATACTGATTTTATCCATAGTAATGAAGGAGAGGTTTTATGAAAAAAGGATTATCTTTTATTGCAGCAGTCCTGATTCTCGGTACATCAGTGTTTACCTCATGTTCTACCACCATTCATACCACAATTGAAAGACCTGCAGAACTTGATTTGAATGGTGCTGAAACAATAGCAGTCCTGCCATTCCAGATTACTGAAAAGGGAAATCTGGCTCAGAATGTTACCATAATTGGCGATGTAATCACTTTCTTCAATGAATTGGAATACAAATCAAACGGTGCTTATGATATAGCTGATTACCTTACTCACCAGCTTGAGCAGGGAATTGCTGATTCAGATTATCTTAGCCTTGTATATTCAGATGCAGTAAAAAGCGCTTTGAATAACGCAAAAAAAGCTCCGTGTGACGTATATCTGACAGGAATTATCTCTTCGTATAATACAGAAATTGTGAAAACAATGCATACAGTGAAGGAAAACGGTGAGTCTCTGAAGATTCCATACTACTACAGGGAAGTGGGCTTTACGCTGACATATCAGATTGTTGATTCCGCAACAAACCGGATTATTACTTCAAAGACAGAAGATGTTTATAAGAATTCCGATGAGATTGAAGACCCGGAAGAACTTCCTGATGCTTATCAGACTATAAAACCAACGCTGAATGAAATTGTATATAATATCATGAAGAAAATTCAGCCATACACGGAAACAAAATCAATATCACTGCTTAAGGATAAGACAAAAGATCCTGATATGAAGGCTGCCGATAAGTATGTCAAAAACGGTCTTCTTGATTATGCAAGAAAGCTGTATCTGGACATTTATGAAACGAGAGGATATTTCGAAGCCGGATACAATGCCGCTGTTATTCTTGAAGCTCAAGGCAATTTCAAGGAAGCATACGAAGAGATGAATGATCTTGTTCAGAAATATCATGATTCACGTGCAATTTCTGCTCTGAAAGACATTCAGTATGAAATTGACAGTAAAAATACTCTTCAGAAACAGCTTGATAGATAAATGTCATGCTCCGGATATGAGCATGAGTTGGAGGATATGAAATGACTTCGATTATAGTTAACTGCGCTGCTGTTATAGCCGGCGCCTTGATTGGATGCGTCTTTTCAAGAAAGATTTCCAGTTCACTGTCTGACATAGTGCAGACGGGTGCCGGTGTTATAACGCTGATAATCGGCATGCAGATGGCTTTCGAATATGAGAGTATCATCTGTCTTGCAATCTGTCTTTTCCTGGGCGGTATAACCGGTACCTGGATCGATATTGACGGCGCAATCCTGAAACTTGGAAATAAACTTGAAACATTAGTGAAAAAACCGGTTCCAGAGGCTGGAGAAGGCACAGAACTTTCTCAGGAAAACGGAAACAAGAACTTTGCCTATGCTTTTCTGAATGCTTCTGTTCTTTTCTGTGTTGGTGCCATGGCAATACTGGGATCCTTAAAGGCTGGCATTGACCACGACTATACCATAATCTATACCAAATCAATCCTTGATGGATTTATGGCTATCGTATTTTCCGCATCCATGGGAATTGGAACTGCGTTTTCCTGTCTCACCATTCTCGTTTATCAGGGAGTGCTTACGTTGATGGCGGGGGTAGTTGCTCCATACATTGACCAGAATATGCTGAATGAGCTTTCTGCATGCGGTGGTGCAATGATTATCATGATTGGAATAAATCTGCTCGGATTGAAGAAAATCAAGACAGCAAACTATCTTCCCGCACTTATTTTTGTCGTTGTTTTTGTCTGCGTTCAGAAAATTTTTGTTTGACAACCGTAAAATTTTACTCTAAAATATAAAATATAAAATAACTTTAGGAGGCTTTCGCTTAAAATGGCAAAAGTTGAACTGAAAGGTATTGGTAAAGTTTACGACGGTAACGTTCGCGCTGTTGACAACGCTAACATTACAGTAAACGACCAGGAATTCGTAGTATTCGTTGGACCTTCCGGATGCGGAAAATCAACAACACTGCGCATGATCGCAGGTCTCGAGGACATCACAGAAGGTGAACTCTACATCGATGGCGATCTGATGAATGAGGTCCCGCCAAAGGACCGCAACATTGCAATGGTTTTCCAGAACTATGCATTGTACCCACATATGTCAGTATATGACAACATGGCATTCGGTCTTAAGATCCGCAAGGTCGACAAGGCAGAAATTGAGCGCCGCGTTAATGAAGCAGCTCGTATCCTTGATATCGAGAAGCTCCTTGACCGCAAGCCAAAGGCTCTTTCTGGTGGACAGCGCCAGCGTGTTGCAGTAGGCCGCGCTATCGTTCGTAACCCAAAGGTCTTCCTTTTCGACGAACCTCTGTCAAACCTTGATGCTAAGCTCCGTGTTCAGATGCGCGCTGAGATTTCAGACCTGCACCACAGACTTAAGGCAACAATGATCTACGTTACACATGACCAGATCGAAGCTATGACAATGTCAGACAAGATTGTCGTTATGAAAGACGGAAAGATCCAGCAGATTGGTTCACCAATGTATCTTTACAACCACCCAATCAACAAATTCGTTGCTGGCTTCATTGGTTCACCGCCAATGAACTTCCTCAACGTAAAGATTCTTGAGAAGGGCGGCAAGCTCGTTGCAGATGAAGGCTCATTCGAGATTACACCTACAGAAGAGCAGGCTAAGGCACTTAAGGATTACATCGGAAAGGAAGTAACATTCGGTATCCGCCCAGAGGATATGGAATATGCTGCTTCTCCAGCTGCTGTAAACAATATGCAGATGAAAGTATCAGTCATCGAGCCTCTCGGTGCTGAAACAAACCTGTTCCTGCAGTCAAAGACACAGTCTGTAACTGTTCGCACATCACCGGACATCAAGTTCCAGCTTGGCGACACAGTAAACTTCGTTCCAGTAATGGAGAAGTCAAAGTTCTTCGACAAGGAAACAGAGCTCAACATCTGTGAATCTGTTCAGAGCGAGTAGTTTTAAGAACCGCTTAAGCGGTTTTTAACTCAAAAAGCCCGGTAAAAACCGGGCTTTTTTTATTCTGTTCTTGCATTTTCACGTATTTTCAACTCTATAAAACATCTAGAATAAAAGTGCAAAATATGGCATAATTCTTCAGATTATATCATCATGTCTGGTGATATGAACGGAGGAATATTTTGTACAAACCAGTAGATCCAAAAGTAAGTTTCCCTCAGCAGGAAGAAGAAATCCTGAAGTTCTGGGAAGAAAATGGAGTTTTCAAGAAATCTGTAAGTCAGAGAGAAGGATGTCCGGAATACGTTTTCTATGACGGACCACCATTTGCAACCGGCCTTCCACATTTCGGCCACTTTCTGCCAAGTACAATTAAAGACATTATTCCCCGCTATCAGACAATGAAAGGCAAGAAGGTAGAACGCCGCTTCGGATGGGACTGCCATGGTCTGCCTGTAGAAAACCTTATTGAAAAGGAGCTCGGCCTTAAGGATAAGACCGAAATCGAGAACTACGGTATCGACAAGTTTAACGAAGCCTGTCGTGCAAGTGTTCTCCGCTATACAAGCGAGTGGCGCCAGACAATCACACGTCTTGGACGCTGGGTTGACTTTGACAACGACTACAAGACCATGAACCCAGAGTACATGGAATCAATCTGGTGGGTTTTCAAGAGCCTGTGGGACAAGGGACTTGTCTATGAAGGCCACTACATTCTGCCGACATGTCCGCACTGCGCAACACCGCTTTCAAACCACGAGCTTGCAACAGGCGGCTACAAGGAAGTAAACGACCCTGCAATCACCATCCGCTTTAAGGTAACTGAAGCAGGCCCGGACGCCAAAGACCCTGACATGGCAAATGGCTCGACCTATTTCCTTGCATGGACGACAACTCCATGGACACTGCCATCAAACCTCGGTCTGACAATGGGTCCTGATATTGACTACGTAAAGGTGCACGACGGCGATGAGTATTACATCCTCGCAGAGAGCCGCCTGCATGCTTATTACAAGAAGCCTGAGGAATGCGAAATCGTATGGCGCAAGAAGGGAAGCGAACTGCTCGGTTCTCGCTATGAGCCGCTATTCGATTACTTCAAGGACCTGTACAACGCTACTGACGGCAGCGACGGCAATCCGCCATCAATCGGAGCTTTCCGCGTATTCAACGCAGACTTCGTCTCAACAGAAGACGGTACCGGTATCGTTCATACAGCACCTGGCTTTGGTGAAGACGATAACAAGGTATTCATCGGATCTGGTGTTCCGACAATCTGTCCTGTAGACAACGAGTGTAAGTTCACCGCAGAAGTTCCTGACTATCAGGGACGCTTTGTAAAAGACTGCGATAAGGACGTCATGGACCGCCTCAAGAAAGAAGGCAAGCTCGTAAAGCGTGACCAGATTCTGCACTCATATCCGTTCTGCTGGCGCTGTAAGAGCCCGCTGATTTACCGCGCTGTAGGAAGCTGGTTCGTCAACGTCGTAAAGATCCGCGACAATATCGTTGCTGCAAACCAGAAGATTACCTGGCAGCCAGAGCACATCAAGAACGGCCGCTTCGGAAAGTGGCTTGAAGGTGCACGCGACTGGGCTATCAGCCGCAACCGCTACTGGGGTAACCCGATTCCGGTCTGGGAATGCCCTGACTGCGGTAAGCAGGTTTGCGTCGGAAGCCGCCAGGAACTGGCTGACCTTTCAGGTACCTATCCAAACGACCTGCACAAGCACTTCGTTGATAAAATCACCATCCCATGTACGTGCGGCGGCACAATGCACCGCATTCCTGAAGTTCTTGACTGCTGGTTCGAGTCTGGCTCAATGCCATACGCACAGCAGCACTATCCATTCGAGAACAAGGAATACTTTGAGTCTCATTTCCCGGCAAACTTCATCTCTGAAGGCCTTGACCAGACACGCGGCTGGTTCTACACACTGACCGTTCTCGCAGCAGCGCTCTTTGACAAGCCTGCTTTTGAAAACTGTGTCGTAAACGGACTTGTCCTTGCATCTGACGGAAAGAAGATGTCTAAGAGTTTACGCAACTACACAGACCCGGCTCTGGTAATCCAGCAGTTCGGTGCTGATGCGCTGCGCATGTTCCTCATGCACTCAGCTGCTGTTAAGGCAGATGACCTGCGTTATTCAGACGAGGGTGTACGCGACATCCTGAAGGGCATTCTGATTCCGCTCTGGAACAGCTACAGCTTCTTCATCACATACGCTAACATTGACAACATCCAACCGGACGGAAACGCTTTCGACAGCAAGTCTCCAGTAAATCCGCTTGACCGCTGGCTGCTTTCAATCACACAGAAGCTCGTAAAGGACGTAACAGACGCACTCGATGCATACGACCTTTCACAGGCTATCGACCCGATTGTTGCTTACATAGACCAGGTCAACAACTGGTACATCCGCCGCTCACGCCGCCGCTTCTGGAAGAGCGAGAATGACGGAGACAAGAAGGAAGCATACGAGGCCCTGTACATCGCACTCAAGACATTCAGCCAGGTTGCAGCTCCTGTCATTCCGTTCATCACAGAGGCAATGTGGCAGAACCTTAAGACGGTGGCAGACAAGGAATCTGTACATCTGACAGACTATCCGGTCTACGATGAGTCAAAGCGTGACCTTGAGCTTGAATTCAAGATGAACACTGTCCAGAAGGCAGTTTCAATGGGACGCAGCCTCAGAAGCCAGTACAACCTGAAGAACAGACAGCCGCTTAAGTCAGTTGAGTTCGTAACACGCAACCCTGATGAGAAGATCGTTCTTGTTGAGATGGAAGATTCAATCCGCGAAGAACTGAACGTAAAGAAAGTCGTATTCCACGAAAGGGAAGATGAACTTGTTGAATACAAGGCAAAGGCTAACTTCAAGACACTGGGTAAGGAACTCGGACCGCTCATGAAGGCTGCAGCCGGTGTTATTGCAACTCTCGACAACGCTTCAATTCAGTCAATCCTTGATGGCGCTAAGCTTTCTATCGATGTTCAGGGCAAGGCTGTTGAACTCGATACAGACAAGATCATCGTAGACCGCCTTGAAAAAGCTTCACTCAAGGTCGTAAACGACGGTACACTGACTGTTGCGCTCGACTCCGAGATTACTGAAGAACTCAAGATGGAAGGCTACGTACGTGACCTCGTCCGCGGTATCCAGAACCTCAGAAAGGAAAGCGGCTTCGACGTTACAGACAGAATCAAGCTGACTGTTTCCGGCTCTGATGTATGCGCAAAGGCCTTTGATATGTTCAAGGACTATGTTGCAAACGAAGTTCTTGCGGTTGAGGCAACATTCGCTGGTTCTGCTCCTGCAGGTGCAACTGACATTGAGTCTGAAGACCAGGTCTGGAAGGCTGCTGTCGTAAAAGCATAATAAAAGGCGTTTATGAGAAAACATGCGGAAATAGTAAGTGTAATAAGCCTTGTGCTTGTTCTTCTGTTTTTCGCTGGCTGTAAGACAGTTCCATCGGCTGCCACAATGGCAGATCCGGTGGACTTCCTGCCAGACGATGCAGATATTTATTTCCGCATTGACGCCAGAGAAAATATTCAGCTTCTGAATGCCATTGTAGAAAAATACATCCCTGCAATGGAAGAAAGCGATCGTCTGAAGCTCATAGGCATGCTTGAGACAGTGTATGTGGCACAGAATTCTGCTGTAAAGCAGACTTTTGTTGTCGCTAAAGGATCATTCCCATCATTAAAATCGCTCGCATTCACCAAAAAGAACGGCTGGAAAGAAATCAAGAACAATATGAGCTGGATAATCCCTGGAGATACATCCGGAAAGCGTATAAAAGCCAGTTATGTACAATATGTTCATGAATCCGGCATGGAGATTGCGTTTCCCGAAAAGAATCTCGTATTTTTCAGTAATGGTTCAATCATAAAGATGCAGGATAAACATGTTCATTGCATGATTCATGGTGAATTGGACCATAACGATGTATTCCCTGAAAGTTTTTCCGCTAAAAGCATTGCGTTCAGTATAAAAGAACCCAGAATGGATACGCTTGGTTTAAGCATTCTGAATGCTCTGATTGGAAATGTTTCTCTCGTTCAGGGAACAGCCGGAATTGTGCCACTTACTGAAACCGTTGCGGAAAAACCGGAACAGATTTATTCTGTAAATTGTGAAGTCGGTCTGAAAGAAAAACGCGCTCTTGTTCCTGTAAGACTGCTCATTTCAAAAGCTTTCAATGTAGAAGCAGAAACGTCAGAAGACGGAACGCTCGTAATACATGATTTCATGATTGAGGAAGAAAAACTACTTTCGTATTTTATTGGAGGATAAAAACTATATGGATTCAAAGATTATTTTAAAAGCTGAGGACCTTGACGGTTACCTGACAGAACAGGATCAGTCTTTCCTTTCACAGATGGATGCATTGTATGACAAGGCAATGAAGTCATTCAAAGTGATTGCAGCTGGTGGATTCAGTTCAACACTTGCAAATGAAGAGAAGAAGGTAATCGACGTATTTGATGAAATGGGCCAGCTTATGCAGACAATCTGTCACGAAGTTCCAGGACTTAACGTTTACTCTTTCGTCACTGAAGAAGAAAGCCACGCAGAAGCTTCACGCGTTATTGCAAAGCTCCGCGATATCCGCACTGGTCACAACGAGTTCGTATACTACACACAGCGTGCTTACGAAATGCTTTTCAAGCTCGCGTATACACAGAACCACACTGACAACAAGAACTATCTCGTTGTAAAGACACCAGTTACATCACCTGTACAGAACTACGCTGTCCATAAGATTCCTGACATTGACTATAAGCTTGAGAACACTGTCATGTGCGTAATGCTCCGCGGTGCTCTGCTTCCTTCAATGATTATGTCAAAAGAAATTGAGGAATATTCATCACACGGATACGTAACTCCATTCGCTCTTTTCAAGATTAAGAGAGATGAGTCAAAGAAAGAGACAAACATGGAATACGTTCTTGACCTCGAGAAGTCATTCTACAAACTGGAAGACCTTGACGGAAAAGATCTGATTTTCGCCGACCCGATGAACGCAACAGGCGGCTCTCTGGTAACTGTCGTCAAATATCTCTTAAGCCAGGGTGTAAAGCCGAAGTCAATCAAGTTCTTCAATGTTATTTCTGCACTCAAGGGAAGTCTCCGCGTTGTCCGCGCGCTTGAGAACTGTTCATGCTACACACTTTGGATGGACCCTGTCCTTAATGCATCTGCTTACATCATGCCAGGTCTTGGTGATGCAGGTGACCGTCTGAACGGACGCGATACTGAAGATACACCACGTAACATCATCCAGCTGATTGCAGACTACGGTCTCAATATCAACGGTCTGTACCGTTCTCAGCTCAGAAAGATTGAACAGACTGTACTCGGCGGTCATTAAGAGAAATACACATGCAGTGTGGTAAGAAAGAAACAGTTAAAAAAAATGCTTTTCTCATTCTATGCTGCATGTGTTTCTGCTGCAATTTCTTCTATTCGTGTTTTTCCGTTCCGGGAGAAAAAGATGTTGGTGACAGAAATCTTGCAGCAGAATACTATGATTTAGCAATAAAGTATTCTGATATTAATCAATATGAAAAAGCTTTGTCATGCTTACAGAAAGCCCGTGACAAGGCTGATCCAGCAGATTACATAAAAATAGATTATCAGATGGCAAGAACATATACGCTCAGTAATAAATGGAATGAAGCATATGAATTGTACGAAAAACTGCTGGAAGTTGATCCTGATAATACCAACCTTAAAGAAGCATTAGCATATATTACATATAAAAAAGGCGAAAAAGATAAAGCCCTGCAATTATATGCAGAGCTTTGTGAATGTGATCCCGATAACGAACGGATAAAAAAAAATCATTCTGAAATCTTAAACGAGCTTAATCCGCCGGAAGAAACAGAAATAGAAAAAGAACCTGAAGTTGATCAGGAAGCTATAGGTTCCTGAACCATACCCATTTCTTCTTCAAGATATTCACGATATTTACCTGGATTGACTTTGAAAGCAACAATAGGCATTGAAGGTTCTTCAGCAGCTTTTGCAACTGCATCTTTTGCTTCATGAAGAAGTCTGTCACCTGGAATGATGCGGAGACATCTTGTTGATATACCGATACTGATTGTTTCTTCCATACCATTCTTCTTCATAATAGATGAAAGAGATGTATACAGTTGCTCAACTGATGACATGCAACCATTTATATCCATTCCTGTTACAATACCTGCAAAACTGTCTGAGCCATATTCAAAAACCATATCACGGAATTTAAAGAATGAAAGCAATGCTCCGCAGATTTCACTATATGCAGGATGAGTTCTTTCAACATCTTTGATTTTTACAATGAAAAGAGCAAGGTCATATTCAGAAGAAGCAGCACGTATAAGTTCTGAATCAAGTCTTGTTTCAAGATATGATTCCCAACCGAAACCTGTAAGATCTGAAAAAAGTCCAAGAGGATCTTCTGATTCTTTAAGAACGCGCTTCTTTGGTGATGCATGAACAGCCGCCTGATGCTGTGCAGCTTCTACGACAAATTCGTCAGGGATTCCTTCTTTATCCATCTTTTTATGGACTGCAGGTTCATTATCCTGTTCTTCAAAAACTGATGAAATATCATCGTTAAAAGAAACAGAATATGGATATTCTGTCTCATAATCATCTTCATCATTTGAGAAAGACTCAAAAGTATTGTCTGTTTCCTTTTGAGATGTTGCTTTTACAGATGCAGGATATTTTGGAGTTCTGAAAAGACTGATATAAAGAATAACCATTAATGTGATTAAAGTTGCTGTGAGTATTGCAATGAATGCATGTGAAAGATATTTGTATAAATCTTGTGATGTTATACTTGAAAATGCTATTGAATACTCAGTAAGTCCTTTTTCGGTAATAAAATAACCTTCTTTGACTGTAACAATGGGTGAGTTTGTTTTTATTTCTGACGCACTTCCCGCATTGTCTGTGATAAAAGAAGAAGCAGCTGGCCAGATATATACCGGTTCACCGTCATGATTCAGAACAAAGGCGGAGATTGTCGGATCAGAAGAAATAAGGTCTGTTATTCCCTGATAATATGAAGAAGAGTAGAGAGTCTCATTTTTTGTGATTGTCTGGAGTCTGTTTGTTATGGTTGTTGTTTTCTGAGAGAAAGAAAGATTCCGTTCTGAAGATGTACTTACAAGGAAGAGTACTGCATATAAAATAGAAAACAAAAATACGAAAAGTATGAAAAACGAGAATGTGTTTATTTTTTTCGCTGATGACACTGAATCCTCCCAACATCTGCTGTGTTCTGTTCAGCAAATGCATAGACACTTTCAGTATCGGCATTTAAGAAATTTTTTTTATACCAAGCAAATAAAGGAAGTAAAGAAAAAAGCACTTTTTTGTCTTTTTTTTGTAATTTCTCAAGATACCATGATGTGAAATCAGCCATTTTTACAGGATGAGGTGGAGCAATAGTAATTTTGTTCTGGTTGTATCCATTGTCAAGATACGATTCCAATGCTTTCTGATAGCGTTTAAGCACTTCAGTTGTATATATGTCTGAAGACAAAGAAATCAACGGAGAGCGGAACATTACTTTGTTGTATGCAGTTTCACCGTTTGCGGTTCTCTTTTCACAAGCAAAAAACTGTTGTTCAAGATATGTTCCCTTTGTATATGGCTTTCCGTTGATGTAAGAAAAATCGGCACCAAAGAAAACCTGTTCTTGAAAGTCCAGTTTTCTTGAAAGATCAACGGCTGCATGAAGAACGGTCCCCGCACCTGAATCGATTGAGGGGAAAGGGCTTTCCGTATGTTTAACAGATGAAAGCCATTCATCTATAAGAAGGGAAAGCGGGTGATTGTTATGAAACAGAAGGAGTGGGCAGTTTTGATTAATGGCTTTCCTTATAATAGAACTGTTGGCTGTAAGGTCTGCTGCAAGCACGGTCCCTTTCAGATTATGTCCTATAAAATGCTGTTCGCTTATGCTCTGAGAATCGACTGTTACTATAAAATCAGGCGTAATACCTGCCGCTTTGAGCGTACCAAATGCTGTATCCGTAGAAAAAACACAGAATTCTTTCCTGTGTTCAATAAGTGTCAAAATACTTTCATCAAGAGAAGGTCCTGCGCCAATGATGGCGGCCTTTCTACCACCTGTTTCAAAACCGTTGAAATCAAAAGTCTGTTTATCTTGTATTGCGTCATAATGCTTGAGGTTGACCAGTATGTTTCGGTGCCAGAGTTTTCCAAACTGAGCCTGTACAGAATAATCTGCAGAAATAGTGCTGATCACTCCGTTTATCATAGAAAGAATAGTGTCCATGCGGTCTTTCAGATTATCCGACCAGGAACGTATAGATGCGAACGCGAAGTTTCCATGTAATGCAGGAAGGTAGTTAGCGGGAAGAATGTAGTTTAGTTGGGAAATCTCAGTCATCACAACGGACTCAAGAGGACAGACAAGATTTGCTTTTGAAAAGGCGAGAGAAACTTCATCTGCTTCAAATGCGATAATCTGTTTTTCTGGATACTGTTCTGAAAGGATCTTTAAGTGAAGTCCGTTTCCAATACCGCCTACAAGAATACAACCTGCTGTATCAAACGCTTCTTTATGGGCGCTGAAAAAAGATTCAGCATCACGCTCTGGATTATATGCTGAAAAAAGCGTACGTCCGTTTTGAAAAACTGGAACAGCAGAACCGTTTTTCGCTATCTGCATTCCTTTATATATACACTCAGACATCGGAAATCACTTCCTTGATGACAGAGACGGTTTCGGATACAAGAAGCGCGAGTTCTGCCTTCTGTTTTTCGCTGTTCATCCGCAGATAGTTAATGTATCGTTTTAATGAAAGAGACGAATACCAGATGCTGTTTTTTGCGTCTGAGGGATTATTTTCAAGTGAAGTACAGATGGATGTAAGATATGATTTTATTATAGAGTCGTTATCTGGAAGTACTGTCTTTTTATTACACATCGGTTGAGCTGCTTTATGAAGATCAAGTTCTTCAATATAAACGTCCTGCATTGTACCAAGCTTTTCAAGACGATCGTTTTTTGATATGAGTCTGAAAACGCGCGATGTAAAAGCTTCATTTTGATGAGAAAACCAGTCTCTGTAGATTGAAAGGGAACCACTTCCAAACCGTGATGAAGTGTAAGAACTTTCGAGAGTCTTGATTCGTGTCTGTCCTGTAAAAAGCGCGACGTCGTTTTCGTTAGGTTCTGCATGCTGGAAACCTTTTCCAGGTGCCAGATCAAGGCCGCAGATATATACGTTTCCTGTCGTAAGTGATGCGGCAAAAGCAGCCGCTGTCCCGCTTACTGTTCCGTTTCTTAATCCGCTTACAGAAGGAATTCCTGTCTTTTCAGCAAGGATAGACTCAAGACCATCGCCATATGTAAGGAGAATGATTGGGATGCTTCCAGTTATGCGGGATGGAACGGCCGATTCGGCAGAAATGACGAGAGGGACGTCCTTCAAGCGTTTATCTGTTTCATATGCTCGTAAATGACGTGTTGCATACCATCCTCCATCAGTAGAAATACAGTAATCTGGAACAATGTCATTAAACAGAAGCGTACTGATTGATGAAGATGCTGCCAGAAGTATGAAGGACTTTCTGTTTTTTTTGAGAAAAGGAATTGCGGCTGTTAAACTTGGACCAGACGCAGTAACTATGATGTTGGAAGACGTCCTTTCTGGAAGAGAATACTCTTTAATCAGCGAAAGATTTTTTACTGTATTTGTAAACCAGCGTATATTGAACCAGTTTCGCGTGGTAAGAATACTTTGTGCTTTTTCCATGCTGGATTTGATTGCTTCCCAGGAAAACTTATACTGATTGGGCCATATCCCCTCTGCGGCTTTCCATGAAAGAAAGAGGGAAGTAACCAGTTTTTCTTCTCCAAGAAGATTGAACAGTCCATTACTGAGACAAACAGCAGAGTCTGCATCAGTTACATAAAAAACGGAATCCCAGTAGTCAGCATATTCTTCAAAACGCCTGTCAAACTGAACGGATATAAGAAGAGACGAAGAGAACTGTTCACGAAGGTATTTTACACACCATGGGAGACATGCACCAAGAAGAATAATAGCAGAGGGCATGAACTGTGTATTGATTGATTGAACAAAACGGAGAGCTTCATTTTCAGGATTAAAAGATGAATGAAGAAAACGGCCATCTGCGGAACATGACAGCTGACCGTTTCGTGCATTGAAAAACTGAAGTTCAGTCTGCTTTTCAGGCATTTTTTAAGATTAACTGGCTGAAAGATGAGATGAGATGATCAAGTGAATCAACAGAAACTTCTGTGTTCGTATCAGTTTCAGCAGAAATAAAAATATACTGAATATCAGCAACGGAAAACCGCTTGATATGGAGTTTTGCTATATCTGAGACATCATCTTTTGAAAAAAGCTGAAGGAAAGGGGTTGCCTCATCATGGGAATAGTGAACCCAGTCCTGATGAGGAAGCGTTCCATCCCAAAAATCAGAAGTTGATATGGAATCTGACAGTTTATCCTGAGAAAAACCTGAAGAAAGAAAAAGCCTGAAAACGCCGTCATTGCATACGAGTATACAGGCCTTTTCAATGTTCAATGAGCGGATTTCAGTGTTGAACAGTACAACAGGATTGTTCTCGAGTTCTTTTTCAGCAAGCTTCAGCAATCCTGGATGCTTATTGTTGATGTAAGAAACAATCCTGCTGTAAAGTCCCATCAGACTAACCCAAGTTCATTGAACAGTTTTTTGTATGTTTCAAAGTGCTCAGACTGAGCAAATTCTGCAATCTTGTCTTCTGGAAGGTTTTCAAGAAGCTGATCCATGTACTTAAGTACTGATTTAACTTCCTGCTTAATGTCATCATCGAGTGCGCCATTATCTGTTACAGGCTCTTCTGCAACTGGCTCTACAGATACAGGTTCTTCTGTTGGAATATCCTGTTCAGGCTCATCGAATGAAATACCTTCATCAAGTGAAACGTCTGGTTCTTCAGCAGGAGTCTCTTCGATACCAAAATCAATCGGATCATCAAATGATGCTGCTGCATGAACAATTTCTTCTCCAGTTTCTTCAACGAAAGAAGGAGCTGGTTCTTCAATTGTTTCAGCTGAAGGCTCAGCTTCCCACTGAGAAGCAAACATATCATCTGCTGGTGTTTCATCTTCGCTTGTTGCAATAGTATCAACTTCGAGAGAGTCTTCCATTCCTTCGACAGCGGAAACATCCTCAATTTCTGGCATTGCACCAAGATCATCTACAGAAGCTTCCTCGTTAAGATAATCTACTTTTTCTGAAGTAAGCTGCTCATCAAGAGTAGGGTCATCTTCTTCAAGGAAATCAGTAGAAGAGGAATCTACAACAAGGCTTTCTCCTGTTGGAATTGAAATATCATCAGCCTGTGGCTCGTCCATTCCGAAATCAATATCATCAAGAACAGGTTCTTCAAGATTTTCCTGATCAGCGATGTTTGAGACATCTTCTTCAGAAATTGCAGAACTGTCACTGTTGTCATAGAAATCTGCATCATCTGAAATTGCCGGCTCTTCTGCTGCAATTTCAGATGAAGGCTCATCAATATTGATGTCTGCAATTGAGCTTTCTTCTACAGAAGGCTCCGGAATGTCAAAGTCATCAAGAGAGAAATCATCCTCAGCTTTTGTTTCTGTTTCCGGTGCATCAATGTCGATGTCTGCAATTGAGCTTTCTTCAACTGATGGCTCTGGAATATCAAGATCATCAAGAGAGAAGCCGTCATCTGCAGGTGCACTTTCTTCAGCAGGAGCTGTTTCTGTCTCTTCTTTAAGAGATGGAAGATCAGTGTTGAAGTCGTCAATTGAGGCTTCTTCAGCAGGCGTCTCTTCCTGGATATCGAAAGATGTTTCTGCGGCTGGTTCATCAAGAACAGGGTCTTCAATTGAAGCTTCAAAAGCAGATTCTTCTGAAGGAGTTTCCTCTGCTGGAATATCAAGTGAAATATCATCAGGAGGAACATCTGAAACTTCATCAGAAAGACCATCTGGAAGGATGCTCCCTTCTGGTGCCTCCATGCCGAAGTTTGAACCATCTTCATGAGTGAAGTCAGCGCTGTTAAGAATATTGTTCAGTTCATCACCAGAAAGGGCAATGGTTTCATCATCATCATCGCCAGAGAAGAATCCGCCGGCTTCCTGAGGTGCTGCAAAAGGATCTGCTTCAGGAAGAGGAATGTCTTCAGCCGCAGCTTCTTCTGTAACTGATTCTTCAATAACAGTTTCTTCTGCAACTGTTTCCTCTGAAACAGGTTCCTCGATAACAGTTTCTTCGAAAGACTGTTCTTCGACGACTGGTTCCTCAATGACCGGTTCCTCAGCAACCGGTTCTTCAGGAAGAGTGAAATCTTCTTCCTGGACGGCAGGTTCAGAAGCTGGTTCTACACCACCTTTAAGAGTCTGCACTTCATCCCGGAGGGTTTGCATTTCATTCCGGAGAACAGAAAGTTCACTTACAATTTTTTCAAGAAGTCCTTCGTTCATTGTATCAGTCATCTCCTCTTTGTTTTCGTCAGTCATGTTGGAAGTGTCCTCCGTATTATCTTCATTATAACCATAATTTTCGGACATATCAACATTTATTTTATTATCTGAAGTTGTATCTTCATATTCATCTGCAATGATTTTACCAGATTCTTCATCTTCAAAAGGATTCTCTGGTAAGTCGGGTAAATCAGGTAAATCTTCCATGGCTTCCTCTGTAACTGGTGGTTCATCCTGAGAAATTGATTCTTCCTCAGAAGCTGGCTCTTCCAGAACTGGCTTTTCTTCCAGAACTGGCTCTTTATCTGGAGCTGGCTCTTTGTCTGCCTCTGGAGTTTCATCGGTGAATGTAACACCAAAGTCATCAAGAGAAATATCTTCAAATGAATCTGATGAACTGCTGATGTTTACAGCAGGAACAGATTCCTCATTATGCTCTTGAGAATCAGAAACTGAATATGCATCATGTTTTCTGTACATTTCAGCTTCTTCATCTGTCTTGAAAAGACTGATATTGAAGTCTTCCTCTTCTTCTGTTTCTTCAATAACAGGAGCCTGGGCAACAGGAGTTTCATCAGTTTCATCCATGATTACAATGATGTTGTAATCATGCGGACCTGTTTTGTTGTTGATGGTCTGCTGTTTTTCTGCGACTTCAACATGAGTTTCATCAGAGAATGAGGAAAGAAGGTCGTCAAATTCTGAAACTTCATCGTAGACAATTTTCTGTTCGGAAAGTGACTCTCCGGTTTCTGCGGCAACAGAAGAAGAGCTTCCGATTCCGAAATCATCAAGAGAAACTTCCTCAATTGCAGATGGATCAAATTCACTGTTGTCTGCAGGTTTTTCTGTTGAAGGAGCAGTTTCATCGACTATGTTATCAAAAATATCGTCAAAGTTATCAAGCAGTTCATCACCAGAAGCCTGCTGGGGAACAGGAACAGATTCTCCAGCCATAAGTGCTTCAAAGTCGAAGTCAATGTCATCTTCTGGGTTTGCCTTTGTTTCAAGAACGAATTCATCATCGAATTCAAGTTCCATTTCTATGGCTGGAGCATTTTCGATATCGTTCTTTTCCTGACGTGCTGATGAAGCAATCGCGTCAATTGCTGATGCGTCAAAACCACCAAAATCAACACCAAAATCATCGAGACTGATTTCTTCTGTTACATTTGCGGATGGCGTTGCAGATGATGGAGAAGAGGAATCTCCAAGAAAATCGTCAAGATCTATTTCTTCGGTTTCTGTTGAAGTAGAAGAAAGGAAATCGTCTACAGATACTTCTTCGGTTACTGAAGCTTCGTCAGGAACGCTGTCATCGATATCTGCATATCCGTCTATTTTTCTGACGGCGACATCTTCATATTCTATTGAACCAAATGTCAGGTTTGTTTTTGTGGAGAATGAGTTTGCTGAATCATCATCTTCCTGATAACGTGAATCATCTTCTGTGAAAGATAACTCGAGTGATGCAGAAGAAAGGGAAGAAATGTCAACTTCTTCTATAGTATCAAGAGGATCAGTGAAAGACGAGGAAGAAAGAAGCCTTGATGAAGAAAGCGTCTTTTCAGGCTCTGGAGTGGAAACTGCGGCTTTTTCAGTATTCTCTGATTCAGAAGACTCTGCTTCCGTAGCAGCGGGTTCATCAATGAACTCGGGAAATGCTTCTAGAGGATTACTGAAAATGTCGTCATTTGACGTCTTTGCATCAATATCCGTTGACATACCAACTCCATTATACTCCCTGTTTCACTAAAAAGAGCAGGGTACTTCACTTTTTTATCGGCAGGGAAGGGTATTAACTTAACAAAAAGTTTCAAAAATATTTTTACAGAATGTTTCATTCATAATTTCAAGAATCGTGTCGAAAAACAGAGTATGACTCGTTTAAAGTTTATGATAGCGCTGTGCATCGGTACACTTGTGTATACGGGGATGTCTGTTGTTGCCGGAAGAAATGGCATAATGGCATATGAGCAGCTTTATGAACAGAATGAAAAGTTGATCCTGAAGACACAGGAATTACAGAATACATGTGATCAGTTGAAGCTTGATTATGCAGAATTGCAGTCTGATCAGGCAAGAATTGAAGCCCAGGCGAGAAAATTAGGCTTTATTCATGATGGCGAAATGGCAATTACCATTCATGGAATTGAAGAAAAAGAACCGGAAATGTATGATACAGGTACAGTAATCAGGCTTTCAGAAATAACTTTTGTTTCTGAAAGAACATGCAAGATAATGGGACTTGGATTTTTTGCAGTCAGTGCCCTGTTGATGCTTGCCCTTGATTTACGGAAAAAACGGAAGCTAATCATACAGGAACCGGAATATGAAGCTCAGCAAATTTGATCAGGAATCAGAAAACGCTGTTGTAAAGGCGCTTAAAGAAAAGAAAGTTGTCATTATCCCCACGGATACAGTCTATGGTTTTTCGGGCATTGTTCCGGATACAGATGCTGTCATCAGGAAAATAAAGGGAAGAGCAGAAACCAAACCATTCATCCAGCTTATCGCGCATCCGGAAGACATTAAGGATTATACTGATCAGGAAGTACCAGAAGCGCTTCTTGAAAAATGGCCTGGACCGTTGACTATTATCGTACGGAACAAGGAAGGCATGCAGCAGGAAACAACTGCATACCGATGCCCGGGAGATGAATGGCTCAGGAATATCATTGAAAAAGCCGGATGTCCTCTGTATTCAACAAGTGTGAACCGTTCTGGTTCCCCTGTCCTTGATGAACCGGAAGCCATTGAGTCTGAATTTGGTGCTGAAGCAGCAGTCTTCATTGATGACGGGGAAAAGAAAGGTGCGCTTCCTTCAACTCTTGTGTCAATTCTGGACGGAAACATAACAGTTCTAAGACAGGGAACCGTCCGCATTTAAAAGCAGTTTATTATACAGTGAAAAAAAAAGCGTTGCGGCTTAAAGACGCGTCCAGACAGCGGGTACTGTCTGCTGTTCTGGTTCTGTTCCAGCCTCATTCATGGCAAGAGTCTGTTTTGTTCCGGTAAGCGTGTTCCAGTCAGTTACTTCAAAAGACCATGAAACAGGGGAAGCGGTTTTTGCTATTTTAAGGGCAACATCACGTGGAAGTTCCGGAAAGAATGAGGCGTTCGTACCGCTTGCCTGCATGGCAGTCACGTTTGAGCCGGAAATGGACAGTGTTATGTTCATTGTTGCGCCATTCTTGAAAATGACAAAACCGCGGCCTGTCTTTTGAATGACGACTTTTGTGATGTATGAATCACCCTGCCAGTTACCGGCGAGCTGATCCAGCGTTATCTGTGATAGAGCTTCTGAAATACCTGCAGCTTCTGCTGCTTCTAAGCCTGTAGTGACTCCTGAATCAGAATCAAGCTGTTCAAAAAGCGTAAGTATTGAGTTCTTTGCATCCATCAGGATCTTGTAGTAACCTTCATAAAAGAAAGTTTTTGAAACTGCACGGCCGTTCGAACTGTCGAGCGCGGTAAGTGTACACTGCCAGCCTGAGTTTTTTTCCTGAATTTCAGCGTGGAAGAGCGTGGCTTCAGTAGTTGCATATTCATTTGCTATGTCTGGATTCCAGATGACATCACGCCTGTTTTTTAAGGAAATTGAGGATAGGGATAGCATCTGGGAATAATAGAGGTCTTCTGTGAGCTTTATGGTTGCAGTGTCTTCAGATGATGAGACTGAACCGAAAAAGACAACACTCCGCCGTGCTCCATCTGCAAATGACAGAGCAATGCTCGAGATGATGAGAAAAACGGAAATAAGTGTCTTTTTACAGATATGTCTGTTCAAAATAACGGTCAGCCGTCCAGCCTCTTCCTGAATTCCCGCTGAATGTCACGTTTGACATCGCGTTCCTTTATATCTGCACGTTTATCGAACTGTTTCTTTCCCTTACAGACACCGAGGTTGACTTTGACCCGTCCATCCTTAAGGTAGAAATCAAGTGGGATAAGCGTGAATCCCTTTTCCTCAACCTTACGGCTGAGGCGTTTGATTTCCTCTGCATGAAGCAGAAGCTTTTTCGGGCGGTCAGGATTGTGGTTGAAAACAGAAGAATACGAATATTCTGAAATGTGAAGACCTTTAACCCAGACCTCTCCATTTACTATTTCGGCAAAAGCATCAGGAAAGGACACATTTCCTGCTTTAAAAGATTTCACTTCTGTTCCTTCAAGTACGATTCCGCACTCATAGGATTCCTCGATTGAGTAATTGAAGCGTGCCTTCTTGTTTGATGCTATCTGTTTAGTTCCTTCTGGCATACACTAAGGATTATAGGCGGTATACTTGAAAACGGCAAGGGCATATGATATTGTTACTGTATGGCATCGCATCCATATGATTATTCATTTGCACTCAAAAAAGAGATTCAGCGCAAGACACTGTTAGTTGTTCTGGCTTTTTTCCTGCTGTGTATTGTCATTCAGCTTATTACTGTTTTCATCCTTTTTCCTGTACGGGTTCAGACTTCAGCAATGACGCCTGAGTATTCAGAAAACAGTCTTGTTTTTGTCGTGCCGTATTCTCCTGCCCATCCGTTGTTCTTCCAACGCTATCATATCCAGCGGGGCAGTGTGGTATATTTGAAGCCTCTCGAGGATAGTGATGTTTCATTTGTAAAGAAAGCAGCCAATTTCCTCGTGGAGTTTTTTACGTTCAGACAGGCTTCCATCATAAAACCTGAGAACGAAATTTCTGGAGTTCCGTCACTCCGCCGTGTGGTAGGATTACCGGGCGATACACTCTACATGAAGGATTATGTTTTATATGTAAAACCTGCAGGTGAATCTCATTTCCTTACGGAATTTGAAGTTGCAGACAGAATGTACGAAATTGCCACTGAATCTACAGTTCATGATTATCAGATTGGTGTTACCGGTAATGTAGAAGAGTTTACACTTGCTGAGGATGAATACTATCTGCTGGCAGATGAGCGTGTACATTCCCTTGATTCCCGTCTGTACGGTCCAGTCAGGGCTGACCGGATAAGCGGCAAGGCCATTTTGCGCTATTTCCCGTTCGATGCATTCAGCGCCCTCTAGTATTTACATCCATATTCCGTTCTGCCGCTCAAAATGCAGTTACTGCGATTTTTTTTCCGTGCCTGAAAAGGGCGCTCTTCCCGACAGCTACATTTCTGCGCTCTGCAACAACATTGCATTCCGTTCCCGTCAGTTCAACGTACAGTCTTTTGATACCGTATACATAGGCGGCGGCACCCCGAGCCTGCTTTCCCAGGATCAGCTTTCCCGCATTCTTGAAGCAGTCCGTAAAGCTGCGCCTCTTTCCCCTGGTGCTGAAATCACGATGGAAGCAAATCCTGCTGACATCACCGGAGAACTTCTTGCTTTCCTGGACAGCGCAGGCGTGAACAGACTTTCTACGGGCATTCAGTCTGTTGACCAGAAGGTTCTGGCCGCTCTTGGCCGCCGTTCCGATGCTGAGCGTGTAGAACATGCTCTCAAACTGCTTGAAACTGAATGGCTTTCAAAGGGACATCGCTTGTCCCTGGACCTTATTGCAGGACTGCCAGACCTTTCTGATGAAGCTTTTGAAAGGGGAGTCGCGCGTGTTATTGCAACGGGTGCTGATCACGTTTCGCTATATGCGCTCATGATTGAAGAAGGAACGCGGCTTGAAAAAGAGGTAAGAAACGGTTCTGTCTCTTATTCTGATGAAACGAACGACCGCCAGTGGTTAAAAGGGTGTGATATGCTCGTTTCTGCAGGATACGCACAGTACGAAGTGTCCAATTTCGCGCGTCCCGGCTTTGAAAGCAGGCACAACAGCGTGTACTGGCACATGCAGAACTATCTTGGAACAGGCGCTGGTGGCGCGGGCACGGTCGATGCATACCGCTGGACTGAAGTTGCAGATATCCGCGCGTTCACAACCTGGTGGAACGGACCTGATTCCCTGAATGCACTGTCAGCAGAAAAGACCTGTGAGCCGCCCGCTGACGTAGAGCATCTTGATGAAGAAACGCGCGAGTTTGAATTTCTCATGATGGGTTTCCGCCTGCTTGAAGGCGTGAGCGCGCATGAATATGAAAGACGCTTTGGAAAAAACCTTGAAAAGCGTCTTGGCGCACTGTTCTCAGACTGGCAGCACCGCGGTCTTGCACGCACATACAGTTCATCTGATGGCGACTTGCGCTACGCCATGACGGCTGACGGCATCCTGCTTCTGAACCAATTCCTCGAAGCGCTGCTTTAGAAGAACTGCTGCAGCTTTCTGAGCACGGCGTTCATGCGGCTCTTCTGTTCGACGTTGAACACTCCTGCGCTTTCATCAACGAGCGTTTCAAGGCTTGAGACACTTTCGTTGAGCGCCGTTGCAAATCCGCGTGAAACCTTGACCCAGTAGTTCCCCGAGCCATCGGTAAACAGGCAGATAAAGCCCATTTCACGGCTTTTCGCTTTTGCTTCAGTAACGCGGAGAATCCAGTCCAGGGCGTCAGAAAGCTTATCCGCATCTTCAGGCATATGCACGTTGAGCTTACGGTTCCAGTTTTTCTCATTGATAGGCGTCAGATTCAGGAATTTCACCGCGCGGATAATGGTACCGAACTTTTCGCCGTCAAGAAGCGTGTAACCGTTCATGTCGATTGAGCCGCGAAGGTCTTTCTGTTTCTGGGTTTGTTCCTGTACCTCGTATAAAAGCTCATCAGCGCTGTAATTGGATATGGCATCGGAAAGCCTGTTCCAGGGCAGGATGGCAATTTTCTTTCCCTTGATTTTCTTGATGTCGAAAAGGCCTGTTCCCAGCCTGAGGATGTTGCCATTCCGTTCTGCCTCGTGGCGGGCGGCGGCAACGCGGTCAATTTTACGCGTGCTGTCTGCTTCCGGAATATCGCGGACCTGGTTCAGCTTTCTGTCAATCTCACCATCCAGACGCTGCAGGATGTTTTTTGTGAGTGGAGAGACAGACATGGCGAACATACGGCTTGTGCGGACAATCTCTCCGGCGACTATGTACAGCGGAGACGTCTTGAAGAGTCCTGAACCCGGATGAATCTGGATGTGCTCTGCTGTAAGGCTCCGGTAATTCTCACGTCCGACGCGGATGCACACAAACTGGATGAGACCGGCTGCAATACAGGTAAGGTAATCTTCGGTACTGCCAGAAGATGAGACTGGAATACCCATATCACCGACAATGAGCTCAAGCTGCTCCTTTATGTTCACGATTTCAAGAAGGACGCGCTGGTCAAGATAGTTTACGTCACAGAACTTCTCTTTGTTGGTGCTTGCCGTAAACTGACGGAAAAGCCGCAGATAGGTGACGAAATCGCCCTGAATGTCCCTGAATGCGTGATGTGCCTGGCGCGCATCCGTTTCCTCTCCGGGAGGAAGAACGAACGGAGACTGGGCTGAAAGGAACGCTGCTGCAATGAGGACTTGCTCAATGACAGACGGATAGCGCATCATAGCTTCAACGATGATGCGGCTTATGCGTGGCATGAGCGGGAACTGCGCCATGAGCTTTCCTGTGGGTGAAAGCGTGTTGTCGTCGTTGAGCGCATTCAAAAGGCGGAGCGTTTCAATGGCGCCTTTAAGGCCTTCCTTTCCCGGCGGAGAGATGAAGTTGAACTGCTCAAAGTCGGTAATGCCCAGTTCCGACATGCGGAGGACGACTTCAGAAAGGTCAGTCCGGTAAATCTCTTCTGTGGTGTACTGAGGGCGTGCTTCGTAATCGCGCCGTGAGTAAAGCCTGTAGCACATACCTGCCTGAATACGTCCTGCGCGGCCCTTTCTCTGGCTGCACGACGCTTTTGAGACTGTGGTTTCATTAAGACTAGACGTGTAGGTCTTGGGGTTGTAGAAGTTCATCTTGGCAAGCCCCGAGTCAATGACTGTGGTAATGCCCGGAATGGTGACGCTTGTTTCAGCGATGTTCGTTGAAACAATGACTTTCTTCCGTCCGAACGGGGCATTCTCAAACACGCGCTCCTGTTCTTCCTTTGCGAGCCTGCCGTACAGCGGAATCAGGTGGATGTGACGCGAGAAGCGTGCGTGTGAAAGCCGCCAGATGCAGTCCTTGATGACCTTTTCGCCCGGAAGGAATACAAGGATGTCGCCGGTGCCGCGGTTATCAAGCACGCGGTCTATCGTGTCCTCAATCTTTGCAAGAAGTGCGTCTTCCGCGGCTGCCGTAGCTGTTCCTGCAGGAATGACCGGCGGGTCGTAGACGAGCGTTACCGGATACGTGACTGTATCTATGGTGACGATAGGGCAGCCGTCAAAGTACATGGAAAAAGCTTCTGCGTTCATTGTCGCAGAGGACACGATCACCTTGAAGTCAGTGCGTTCAGCGAGAATGCGCTTCAGAAGTCCCAGGACAAAGTCAATGTTGAGGCTCCGTTCATGGGCTTCATCTACCATGATGACGCTGTATTTGCTCATCCATGGGTCAAGTTTCATCTCCTGAAGGAGAATGCCGTCCGTCATGATTTTTATGCGTGTTGATGCGTCCGTCTTGTCTTCAAAGCGCATCTTGTAGCCGACAAGACCGGGGTAACTCGTTCCCAGCTGCTTTGAGATGAACTCGCTTACAGAAAGCGCTGCAATGCGTCGTGGCTGTGTGACGGCAATGACGCCGTTCTTGCTGTAACCCGCTTCGTGCAGGATGATTGGAAGCTGGGTCGTCTTTCCTGAACCTGTCGGGCTCTGGACGACAATGACCTGGTTTTTTTCGAGCGCTTCCAGAATGCGGTTTTTCTGCTGATATACCGGAAGCTGCATGAAATCTATCTGCATATGGTTAATCCTGTAGTTTTCTTTATTAGTTCATATCTTTTGGTAAAATAGGCATTATCCTTCTCAGAATTGCTTTCAAGGAATGCTGCCGAATACCTTTTTATAACAAAATTGCGTTCTGAATCAATCTCTGTCGTTATGAAAAGCGGTTGTACAAACTCAAGCCGGACCGAGCCGTCATCGCGTTTCACAGCCGAAACCTTCATGATGAGGCTGTCTCCCGTATATTCCCTGTCTGCGCCTGGATCGCTGTAATTATAGTAATAACGCTGCCCTGAAATGAGGTTTCCCATGCTGTACATGATGAGCTTTGACGGCTCTCCGCTTTCATCAGCGATAACTTCCCATTCCTGTGTCACGTGCGGGTGGTTTCCCCAGATGATGTCGACTCCCGCATCCAGCAGCTGATGGAAGTAATTCTTCCGTGACAGGGGAACAGTCCTGACATATTCAGGTTCTCCAACGTGCATGGATACGATGAACAGGTCACACGGATGTTCCTCTCGGAGCTTTTTGCAGAATGCGGTGAAATCCGCCCGTCCTTTTGCGTTCGGGCTTATATAGTCGATACGTGTCATGTCGATGAACGTATTCAGTATTTCAGTGACGGCGACAAAGAGCACCTTGAACCCGTTTTTCTCAATGAGCCGCCAGGTTATGTCCTTCGAGCCGGCTGGCTTCAGTCCGCACGCAGCGTCAACTGTTCCATCCGCTTCAAGTCCGGTGAAATAATCGTACGTGGAGGCAATACCTTTCGCAAACTGGTCGTTCGTGTGGTTGTTCGCAAGCGAGAATACATCAAATCCCGCATTGATGGCGGCTTCCACATATGGCGGCTGGATGTTGAAATTCGGATAGTTTTCATAAGGCTGGTCAGCGACGACAGGAACTTCAAGATTGGTGAACGTAAGGTCATCGTTCCGCGTGATGTATTCAATGTCCTTATAGATGAGCGAGTAATCCGCCATCCGGAAGTTGCTTGTGTGTGCCATCAGGTCGCCGGTAAAGGTCAGGTCAAGGGATGGCAGATATGGTTCAGCAAAAAGTGTGGAAGAAGTTTCGGACAATATGACAAAAAATACGGAAAAAATGAGACAAATTGTGAATATCTTACGATGACGTTTTTTCATATGTTTAAACACTATATGATTATACATTGACACCGCTTGTCTATCAATGGTAATATGCACACATTAGTGTGTGATTTTAAGGAGAAGGAAAATCAATGTCAAAGACAAAGTTTGTCTATTTCTTCGGCAATGGTAAGGCCGAAGGTGACGCCAACATGCGCGGCGAGTTAGGTGGAAAAGGCGCTAACCTTGCAGAAATGACCAATCTGGGAATTCCCGTTCCTCCCGGATTTACAATCTCAACAGAAGTATGCAAGTTGTTCTATGAGAACAACAAGAACTATCCGGACGGGCTTAAAGAAGAAGTTGCCTTCAACCTCGACAGACTCGAGAAACTGATGGGCAAGAAGCTTGGTGACGCAAAGGATCCTCTTCTTGTTTCAGTACGTTCTGGTGCTGCAATTTCAATGCCTGGTATGATGGACACCATCCTGAACCTGGGTATGAATGACAAGGCTGTAGTCGGCCTTTCAGAACTGACCGGAAACCCGCGTTTCGCATGGGATGCATACCGCCGTTTCATCCAGATGTTCGGTGATGTTGCAATGGGCGTTCCTTCAGACGCTTTCGAAGATGCAATTTCAGCAATCAAGGCAGAGAAGGGCGTAAAGCTCGATACAGAACTTGATGCAAAAGACCTTGAGAAGCTTGTTGCAAACTACAAGGTAATCTACAAGAAGCACGTTGGAACAGATTTCCCACAGGATCCTGTAGATCAGATGTGGGGCGCAATCAACGCCGTATTCGGTTCATGGATGAACGAGCGCGCAATCAAGTACCGCGCTCTCAATAACATCAAGGGCCTTGCAGGTACAGCAGTCAACGTACAGTCAATGGTATTCGGTAACTTCGGTGACGATTCCGGTACAGGTGTATGTTTCAGCCGCGACCCTTCAACAGGTGAGAACAAGTTCTACGGTGAGTACCTGATGAACGCTCAGGGTGAGGACGTTGTTGCAGGTATCAGAACTCCTGCTACAATCGACAAGCTCGAAAAAGAAAACAAGGCCGTTTACGACCAGCTCGTTGCCATCCGCGGTAACCTTGAAAACCACTTCCACGATATGCAGGATATGGAATTCACCGTTCAGCAGGGCAAGCTCTTCCTGCTGCAGACACGCAACGGTAAGAGAACCGGTAAGGCTGCCGTAAAATGCGCAGTCGACATGGTCGGCGAAAAGCTCATCACAAAGGAAGAGGCTGTAATGCGCGTTTCAGCTGATCAGATTGACCAGCTGCTCCATCCGCAGATTGATCCAAAGGTAGCAAAGAAGGCTGAGGTTCTTACAAAGGGTCTCAACGCTTCTCCGGGAGCAGGATGCGGCCAGATCGTCTACACAGCAGATGAGGCTGAGTCATGGGTCAAGGACGGCAAGAAGGTCGTTCTCGTCCGCAAGGAAACATCACCTGAAGACATTTCAGGTATGGTCGTTGCAGAAGGTATCCTGACATCAACCGGTGGTATGACAAGCCATGCAGCCGTTGTTGCACGTGGTATGGGAACACCTTGTGTTTCTGGTGCAGGTGAGGTTATCTTCACAGACGACGACAAGATCAAGATTAACGGAAAGACATTCTCAAGAGGCGACTTCATTACAATCGACGGTTCAACCGGTAACGTTTATGAAGGACAGCTTCCTCTCAGCGTACCTGAAATTGCAGGTGAGCTGAATACATTCCTCGGCTGGTGCGATGAGATTCGCAACGGTGCAGAAAGAAAGCTTGATGGCAACACAATCAAGGGATTCGCAGTACGCGCCAACGCTGACCAGCCAATCGATGCACAGCATGCATTCGAGTTCGGTGCTGAAGGTATCGGACTTTGCCGCACAGAGCACATGTTCTTTGACCGCGCAAAGCTCATCCACTTCCGCGCAATGATCGTTTCTGACACAGTAGAGCAGAGAAAGGCAGCACTTGCCAACATCCTGCCACTGCAGAAGAAAGACTTCCTCGGTATTTTCGAGGCTATGAACGGACGTCCTGTTACAATCCGTCTGCTCGATCCGCCGCTGCATGAGTTCATCCCTCACACAGACACAGAAAAGGAAGAACTTGCACAGGTCATGAACATTGACGTAAAGCGCCTTTCAGCAAAGTGCGAGGCACTGCACGAAATGAACCCGATGCTCGGTCACCGCGGATGCCGCCTTGCAATTACCTTCCCTGAAATCTACGAGATGCAGGTTGAGGCAATCGCTCTGGCAGCTGCAGAGTGCATCAAGAAGAACGTTCCTGTTCATCCAGAAGTAATGATTCCTATCGTCTGTGACAACGACGAGCTTGAAATCATACGCAAGTCATGCGAGAAGGTCATGAAGGACGTCTTCGCACGCGAGAACGTAGAGTTCGAAATCAAGATCGGTTCAATGATCGAAGTTCCACGCGCAGCACTGCTCGCAGGCAAGCTTGCACAGTTCGCTGACTTCTTCAGCTTCGGTACAAACGACTTGACACAGATGACATTTGCATTCAGCCGTGACGACGCAGGAAAGTTCCTGCCAGAGTACCTGAAGCAGGACATCCTTGATTCAGACCCATTCAAGTCAATTGACGAAGAGGGTGTTGGCGAGCTGATTAACTTCGCACGCGAAAGAGCACGCGGTGTTAAGAAAGACATTAAGCTCGGTATCTGCGGTGAGCATGGTGGAGATCCTGCAACAATCGATTTCTGCTACCGCGCAGGACTGAACTACGTTTCATGTTCCCCATACCGTGTTCCAATCGCACGCCTTGCTGCAGCACAGGCAGTTATTCGCAATAAGTGAATATAGCCCGCGAGTTCCGCAATGCGGAACTCGGTAAGGTGCGCTTGCGCACCGACCTGCCCAGGCAGTTATTCGCAACAAGTAATCTGAAAGTCAGATTATAGACAGAAATAAATAAGGCCTCCGGAAGGAGGTCTTTTTTATTTTGTTCTACAGTTTTTTTGTGTTTGTAAAGACAGTGCCCGAATATTTGACATAAAAACCACTGAATCTGTTAAAAACAGTTGGTGGTTTTCCGGAAAGGAGAAAAAAAATAGTCATAAACATCAGATTGACAAAATGACAGAATTTGTCATAATGTATTTTTAACAGGGCGATGCCTTGTTAGAGAGGGATGTTTATGAATAAAGCAAAAAAAATGTATTGCCGCCTTTTTCAGACGGTATTTAAAATTGCACTTCCGGTTCTGCCATATCGAAGTCCTGAAATCCTTAATACAATTCAGGATCTTCCGCTTGAACTTGCTGAACGGAATATTTCCAGAGTTATGCTCGTTACGGATAAGGGACTCAGAAAACTGTCCGCAGACCTTGAGCGCCTTTTTTCTGCTCAGGGAATTGAATGTATCGTTTATGATAAGACAGAGGCCAATCCGAAAGTTTCCAATGTAGAAGAAGCATATTCCATTTACACATGTACAGGCTGTGAAGCTCTTGTAGCCTTTGGTGGCGGATCATCCATTGACTGTGCAAAAGCTGTCGGAGCACGTGTCGCTTATCCTAAAAAGACACTCAATCAAATGAAAGGAATTCTGAAAATCCGCCGTAAGCTTCCGCTGCTTGCAGCTATTCCTACGACAGCAGGAACAGGTTCTGAAGTAACGCTTGCTGCTGTCATTACTGATGATGAGACACATTATAAATACCCTATAAGTTCATTCCCGCTGATTCCGTCAATTGCTGTACTCGACCCTAAAATAACCTATTCACTTCCTGCATTTCTGACTGCAACAACCGGAATGGATGCACTCACCCATGCTGTAGAAGCGTACATCGGCCGTACGACGACTAAACAGACGAGGAAGTGGGCGATAACTGCCGTACGCATGATTAACCGGAACATTCAGAAAGCGTATGATGACGGAACTGACTATGAGGCACGAGAGAACATGCTGATAGCCTCTAATTATGCCGGTTCTGCTTTTTCTCAGTCATATGTCGGCTATGTGCATGCTGTTGCTCATTCTCTGGGCGGCGCTTATAACATTCCACACGGACTTGCAAATGCTGTAATTCTTCCATACGTACTAGATGCATATGGTCCTGCCATTTATAAGAAACTGAAAAAACTTGCCAGAGCAATCAATCTTGTTGATAAATATGCTGCTGAGGAATTTGCCGCCAGAAAGTTCATTCAGCATATCAGAAAGTTGAATGAAGAGCTGGGGATTCCGGCAACTTTGAAAGGCATAAAGGAAGAAGATATTCCGGAACTCGCGCGACGTGCGGATAAGGAGGCTAATCCGCTTTATCCGGTGCCGGTTCTGATGGATGCTGAAGCGTTACAGCAGTTCTACCGTGATGTTATGGCAAAAGAGGCAGCAGATGGACAGTTCGGCTATCAGAAATGTTGTTGATGCGCAGAAGGAGTTTTTTCAGAGCGGGGTAACGCTTTCTGTAAGCTACCGTGAAGAGGCTTTGAAAAAGCTCAGGGACAATATCAGGGAAGAAGAGAAGGAAATTGCAGCTGCAATTACTGCAGATCTCGGTAAGTGTGAGACTGAAGCTTTCATGTGTGAGATAGGGCTTGTTCTTTCAGAAATATCATACATGCTTAAACATGTAAGACAATATGCAAAAGACAGGACTGTCGGAACGCCTCTGACAAATTTCCCAGCCCGTAGTTTCGTAAAAACTTCCCCGTATGGAAACGTGCTGATCATGAGCCCGTGGAATTACCCGTTCCTGCTGACACTCGATCCTCTCGTTGATGCTCTGGCTGCGGGTAATACCGCTGTCGTTAAGCCAAGTGCATATTCACCAGCTACATCAGCAGCCATTCAAAAGCTACTGCAGAAAACGTTCCCGTCTGAATATGTGGCTGTAGTTACAGGCGGACGGACAGAAAATGCCTGCCTTCTTGAGCAGAAGTTTGATTACATCTTCTTTACGGGAAGTCAGTCTGTGGGAAAGGAAGTACTTCGTCATGCTGCGGAATACCTGACTCCGGTAACTCTGGAACTTGGTGGAAAGTCTCCGTGCATCATCGATTCATCAGCAAAGATAAAGCTTGCTGCAAAGCGGATTACCTGGGGAAAATATCTGAACTGTGGACAGACCTGCGTTGCACCTGATTATGTACTGTGTCATGCATCGGTAAAAGATGCGTTCATTTCAGCAATGAAAGAAGAAATACAGGCTCAATATGGAGTTGTTCCTCTTGCAAACAGAAATTACGGAAAGATGATAAACCTGAAGCACTTTGAAAGAGTCTGTGGTTTGATTGACCATGACAAGGTGGTGATTGGTGGTCATGTAAAGGATGATACACTACAGATTGAACCGACAGTGATGGATAATGTAACCTGGTATGATGACGTTATGGGAGAGGAGATATTTGGTCCTGTTCTGCCGGTACTTACGTTTGAATCATATGATGAGGTATATGGCGTATTGAAAGACAGGGCAAAACCACTTGCTTTCTATCTTTTTACGGAAAAAAAGAGCCTTATGAAAGAGTTTACCAGTCGCTTTAATTTTGGTGGAGGTTGCCTGAACGACTGCATCATTCACCTTGCCACAAATAATATGGGTTTTGGTGGTTGTGGAGAAAGCGGTATGGGCGCATATCATGGAAAAGTAGGATTTGACACTTTCAGCACGAAAAAAAGTATCGTAGAAAGAAAAACCTTCATGGATGTCCCGTTAAGAAACCAGCCTTATTCAACTCTGAAAAGAAAACTCCTGGGCATGTTCCTGAAATAAAGAAAAGCAACCGCATGACAAGGAAGTCATGCGGCACAGCCGATAAGCAGCTTTATCTTCCACAACAGTTCTTGTACTTCTTTCCTGATCCGCATGGACACGGGTCGTTTCTGCCTACTTTCGGACCCTGACGGACGACGGTGACGCTGTCTCCCTGGCGGCGCTGGGCCATCGGGCTATTGTCAGCGGCGGCGCGGGCTGCGTTTCCGTTGAAGGACTGCATGGCGTTGTGCTGGGCGTTCATCTGGCGTGGGCCTGTTGCACCGCGCATTCTTGCGTCTGCCGGTCCCACCTGGACACGGACGCGGAACAAGCGTGAAACGATGGCCTGTCTGATTTCATCCATCATGTCGTAGAAGATGTTGAAGCCTTCAATCTTGTACTCGGTAAGAGGGTTCTTCTGGCTGTAAGAGCGGAGGTACACAGCCTCGCGCAGAGCCTCAAGCTGCTCAAGATGATCGAGCCATCTCTTATCGATATCCTGGATGTACTGATAGCGGATGAACATGTTCAGGTTTTCTTTACCTGCAAGGCTCTGCTTCATTTCAAGGTCTTTCTTGAGTGCAGCGTCAAACTTCGCTTTTATTGCATCCCCATCAGCTTTCCCGGTCATTTCTGGCAGATCTGCTTCCAGTGCGAATACGCGCTTAAGCTCATCCGTGAGTTCACCCTGTGCGGCAGCCGGGTTCTTGTGGTTAGCTTCAAGGAAATCATCGACAATGTCATCGACCATATCCTCTGCGTTGCCCATGACGCGTTCTGCAAGATTGTCGTCAGACAGGATGCTGTCGCGCTGGCTGTATATGGTGTTTCTCTGCTCGTTAAGGACATCGTCGAAGTCAAGCAGCCTCTTTCTTATGTCAAAGTTGCGCTCCTCGACCTTTGTCTGGGCGTTTTCAATGCTCTTGGTGATAAGCGGGTGGTAGATAGGCTCACCCGGCTGCATGCCAATCCGGCTCATCATGACCTTCATGCGCTCACCGCCGAACAGGCGCATCAAATCGTCATCCATTGAGATGAAGAACTTACTGCGGCCCGGGTCACCCTGACGGCCGGAACGACCGCGGAGCTGGTTGTCGATGCGCCGGCTTTCGTGCCGTTCAGAGCCGATGATGTACAATCCACCTGCTTCCTTGACCTTCTCGTAGTCCTTCTTCCACTGCTCAAGCTCAATCTCGTATGCGGCCTGATACTGCTCTGGTGTTGCCTGTGTTCCTGCACGCTTTTCGGCGCGGAACTTCGCGTTTCCACCAAGCTTGATATCGGTACCACGACCAGCCATGTTCGTTGCAATGGTGACAGCGCCATATGCGCCAGCCTCAGCTACGATAAGTGCTTCACGTGCATGGTTCTTTGCGTTCAAGACCTCGTGCCTTATGCCTTTCTTGGTGAGCAGGGCAGAAAGGTGCTCTGACTTTTCAATGGAAACAGTTCCGACAAGAACAGGCTGACCCTTTGCGTGGGCTTCCTGAATTTCGCGGCAGATTGCTTCCCATTTATCGTCTTCTGTAAGGTAAATCTCGTCGTTTTCATCGATACGTGCGACCGGCTTGTGTGTCGGCACGACAACGACATCAAGGCTGTATATCTTACTGAATTCAATTGCCTCAGTCTCTGCGGTACCGGTCATGCCGGAAAGCTTTGAGTACATGCGGAAGTAGTTCTGGAACGTGATTGTCGCAAGCGTGCGGTTCCTCTGCGCAATACGGATGTGTTCCTTCGCCTCGATTGCCTGATGCAGTCCGTCTCCATAGCGGCGTCCTTCAAGGATACGGCCGGTAAACTCATCGACAATCTGGACCTGGCCGTCCTTGACAACGTAGTCTACATCGTTCTTGTAGAGCTTATGGGCACGGACAGCCTGAGTGAAGTAATGGATGTACTCGAAGTTCTCCTCGTCAAAGAGGCTTCCTGAAATGACGTTATGCTTCTGAAGGATTGCCTCGATCTTGTTCATGCCGTCATCGGTGAATGATACGCGGCGGCTTTTTTCATCAAGCTTGTAGTCACCCTTGATGATCACATCAGGATGAAGCGGGCTTTCCTCCGGGTAATCGCCAGTCTCCGGGTCTTTCTCAACCTCATCGAGCTGGTTTACGTACTTGTCGACCTCGTAGAACTTGGCGGTGTCATCCTCGCCCTGACCTGAGATGATGAGCGGAGTACGGGCTTCATCAATGAGGATGGAGTCAATTTCGTCGACGATACAGTAGGCAAAACCGCGCTGGACTTTCTGGTCAAGGCTGATCTGCATGTTGTCACGAAGGTAGTCAAAGCCGAGCTCGTTGTTCGTTCCGTACGTGATGTCGCAGTCGTAGGCGGCTTTGCGTGCGGCGTTATCCATGCCGGCAACGATGATGCCGACGGATACGCCCAGATATTCGTAGACAGGGCGCATCCAGTTTGCGTCGCGCTCTGCCAGGTAATCGTTTACAGTGACGACGTGAACGCCTTTTCCTGCCAGTGCGTTAAGGTACGCAGCGGCGACGGTCATAAGCGTCTTTCCTTCACCGGTCTTAAGCTCAGCAAGCTTGCCCTGATGCAGGACGATGGAACCCATAATCTGCGTGTCATACGGGCGCTCACCAAGAATACGCTTACTTGCTTCGCGGGCAAGCGCAAATGCTTTTGGAAGAATGTCGTCAAGGGAAGTACCGTCGGCAATCTGCTTTCTGAAGCCGTCTGATGTTTCACGGAACTGTTCTGCGGTAAGTGAAGAAGCCCATGCTTCCTCAGCGTTAACTTTTTCAAGAATTGGTTTTAATGCTTTAATGTCGCGCTCATGCTTTGAACCGAAAAAAAGCGTCATAATTGCGTCTAACATTATTCTAATTTAATAAGAAAAACTGATTTAAGCAAGAAAAAACATGTGCTTTTTTGAAGCATGGGGTGTGGGCCCTCCCTTCAGAGCCACATGGTCATGCTGCGGCGCTAAGGTATCTCACTCGCGCGCAAGCGCGCTCGGGGCCGAGGCACGACCATGTGTCTCTTACGGTATGTCCCACACCCCATGCTTCAGAGAATCGGGGATGTTTTTTTTGCTGAAAGCAGTTTATTTAAAATAGGCAAATGTCAGCCGCCCTAGAAAGCCTGAAAATCCGTTTTCTTTAAAAGCATGTCCCGCCAGCCCCCGCGCTCCGCGCGTAAAAGCGGACTATTAGGGCTGCGGCATCCGAAGAAAACGTCCCGTTGCAGAGAAATGCCTTTTTTAGAGAAAAGGGGTGTGGGATGCGCTGGAAGAAACACAGAGACGTGCATCGGCCCCGAACATTCGGCAAAGCCGAATGTGAGTGAGATACCACAGCGCCGCAGCGCGGCTCTGCGTTTCTGCAGGTGTGTCCCACACCCCGTTGCTTTTAAAAGAGTTATTTCTCTGTGTTCAGGCGTTTTCTTCAGGCGTGTCGGGGGCGAATTTCATCTTCATCATTTCGAGCATGTCGGCGAGCTTGTCGCTGGTGACTTCAGTCTGGGGCTCGTGATATTCGACCAGGTTTGCGGGAATTTCATCCAGGAACGGGGATGGTGTGCTTTCCGCGACCTGCTGCATGTGCTTTCTGTGGTGGCAGCATGAAAGGAAGAGCTTGTCGCGGGCGCGCGTTATGGCGACGTAGAAGAGGCGTCTTTCTTCTTCAATGCCGCCGCCGTCTGCATCCTCAAGGCTTCTTGCATGCGGGATGATGCCATCCTCACAGCCTGCAATGAAGACGACCGGGAACTCAAGTCCCTTCGACGCGTGAATGGTCATCAGGTTGACCTTTCCTTTAAGACTGTCATCATCGCCATCGTTCTGTGAAAGCAGCGTGATGCGGTTAAGGTAAGCATAAAGGCCCGTGTCAAAGTTGTCAGGATTGTTTTCCCACGTGTCGATTGACTGTATCAGATCTTCAATCATCTTGAACTTGAACTGAGCCGCCTTCTCGCTTTTAGGGTTTTCAGCATACAGGAACGTTCTGTAGTCAATGGCATCGATAAGCGCACGGACCTTTTTTGAAAGTCCGCGGTTACTTGCAAGAAGTTCAGCGCGCTGGTTTACGATAAGGTCGTGGAAAGCTTCAAGGTCGGCAAGGCTTTTTGAGCCCAGACGGGATGCAGCGCGCGCTACGACATCGTTTTCAGCTGCATCATCGCTTGTAAACCAGCTGTCATCTTCGGAAGCGGATGCTGTTCCTGCAACACTTGCAGCGCCATCAGCTCCTGTAAGTTCATCAGGGCCTGGAATGGCTTCTCCGACGCCATAGCCGGAAAAGTATTTAATCAGATATTCAATTGCTTCCCAAAGCGAACACGTTTTCGCTGCAGCAATGCTGTTGAGCTGCTCTATGGCACCGCGCCCAAGACCGCGCCGTGGTGTGTTGATGATGCGGAGGAGGTTGATGTCATCGTCGTGGTTTGCGCAAACGCGGAGGTAGCTGATGACATCCTTAATTTCCTTTTTCTGGAAGAAACTCGTGCCGCCTGACATAGTGTAGGGGATGTTACACTCAAGAAACGCCTCTTCTATGGCGCGTGAAAGCGTATTCGCGCGGATGAGCACTCCGAAATCATCATAATGCCGCTTTTCCTCCATGCAGATGCCCTGTATGGATTCCGCAATGAAATCAGCTTCCTCAGCCTCATTCTCAGGCATGTAAATCTCTATTGGTTTTCCAGATCCGTTCCCCGACCACAGGGATTTATCCTTTCTGTTTGTATTATGTGAAATTACGCCGTTTGCAGCTGCAAGAATAGTCTCCGTTGAGCGGTAGTTCTGCTCAAGGCGTATCTCCTGAACATCTGCAAAATCACGCTCAAACATGCGGATGTTTTCATAGTTGGCACCACGCCAGCTGTAGATTGACTGGTCATCATCACCGACAACGGCAACATTCTTATCCGCAAGAAGATGCATGAACTCGTACTGTTGCAGGCTTGTATCCTGGAACTCGTCAACCATGATGTACTTGAAACGTTCCCGATAGCGCTCAAGCACATCCGGATGTTCATGAAAAAGCTTTATCGGAAGACCGATGAGATCGTCAAAATCAACTGCGTTATAGAGTTTGAGACCTGACTGGTACTTTTCATACAGCGGTCTGTATTGCTCATTAGCGTTTACTCCCCATCTCCAGCGTCCGATCTTCACGTTTGAAATGAGGTTTCCCACTGCATATACATCAAGACCGTCTGACGTATAGCCGAGCTCACGGCCGCATTCCTTGATGAGCTGGTTTCTGTCAGTGTCGTCGTAAATGCTGAAGTTGTTTCTCCATCCGAGCTTTTCTATGTTTGCCCTGAGAATGCGGACACCGAACGCGTGGAATGTGGAAACGGTAAGGTTCTGCAGTTTTTTGCCGGTAAGGCTTTTTACGCGCTCTTCCATTTCCTTTGCGGCCTTGTTTGTGAAGGTAAGGGCGAGAATGGCACTCTGCGGAATGCCGGTATCAAGCATGTGTGCTATGCGGAACGTGATGACCCGCGTCTTTCCTGAGCCAGCTCCTGCAATTATGAGCAGGGCTCCGTCTGTTGTTGTAACTGCGCGGTACTGTTCGGGGTTTAGTTCATGCTTGAGTTCGTCAAGATCCATGCTGAGCATTGTACAGAAATGAAGAATATCCTACAAGGGACAACGGAAAAAATCCGGGCGTCTTGAATTAGGGTGATTTCGACTATATAATGCTTATGTCGATTTTTTCGAACAAATATGAACTGAAAGGAGAGATTAATGAAACGGCTTGTTTCCGTAGTTTTCTGTATTCTCATCACCTTAACGCTTGTAAATGCGCAGGCAAAAGTTATTTCAAATAAAAGTGGCCAGGCTGCTGGAACTGCAGTCACAGGAGTTACCTCAATTTCATTGAGCAGGGATCACCTGAGCAGTAATGAAACAGACCGGAGTGTGACGGTAACAATCAACGGATATGACCTTAATGCATTGAAGGCACTTCATGTCCAGCTTTCTCAAAACGGAAAGAACCAGTCTCCTGTACAGTGCAAGGTAAACAGCAATGGAACGGAAGCTACAGCTGTTGTTACTGTTCCAACAGGCCAGTCTTCCGCTAATGTTACAGAAACGATAACCGTACGGGTTATTGAAAACTTTACATCAATTTCTGACGTTTCAGCTGTAATCAAGATTACCCCTCCTGCTGCTGTTTCAAGAATATCAGTTGACGCTTTTTCTGAAGGTGACACAGCAATATCATTGAAACTGTCAGGACGTAACCTCGATATCCGTGGAGAAACGGTCATTTCAGTCGTCGATTCCGATGGCAATGAGGCCGCAGAATGCAGAACCGTTCTTCCTCCTCCTGTCCAGACTGTGGAAGAAGAGCCTTCTGTCAGTGTTTCATGGGAAATCGGTGACCTTGTTTTCAAGGATGGTTCAATAGTTGCCCTTGATGACTACAACAAGAGAAGAATGGGCATTCCGATGGGTGTCATAGCATATGAACGTGATGGTGAACCATATATGGTCGGTGTTTCAAGCATTACAAACGCAAATAACGGAAACGGCATGAGATGGTGTAGTTATTACGCTGGAGGATATGATTCCATTCCTGAACTTAACGCCTGGGCAGATGATGATTATGTTGCCTATGCAGAAATAACCGGTCTTAATGACGGAAGTGAAGCATGGAATATCATACAGATGGCAGATCCTGATCATGCAGACGAAGCGGATGAATATTATCCGGCTTTCTGGTATGCGGAAACGTATGGCGAAGAATACAATCTGTATGGCACGAAATACGAAACAGGATGGTTCATTCCAACTCTTTGGGAACTTGCAGAAATCTACAGAAACAGTGATGAAATAAATGACGCGTTCTATGAATTCGCTAATTACGACATGGGATACCGCCGTTACCGTTCAAGTTCACAGAATCCGTACAGTTCAAGCTATTCTACGGGAATTAACTTTGATGAAGGCTATATATGGGAAACCTATTCAAGCAAGGATGAAAGCGACGTATACGTAATGGTTGTCTGTCCCGTATCCGGAAGTTCAGGAAATACCTCAAACACTATTGAGACGCTTATTCCGGTTCCTTATGACAGTGGCATATTCTCCATTCAGGTATCAATTGACGGAGTACTTCAGAGTGCAGCCGGACGCATCCAGATTGCAGGAGATCCCGAAATTACACGTGTTGAACTTCCTGATGTAAGCAAAGACTACTGCGGTGAAGAGATTTCCGTAATAATCTACGGAAAGAACTTTACCGTCGCGGGCATGAGTGCTGATAAGTTCATCGTGTTTGGTCTTGAGGCTTCTCCTGTCCGTATCATCAGTGACACGCAGGCTGCCGTAACCATTACCTATCCTGATGCAGCAGGTTCATATGACGTGACATTCGTCTGCAACGAAAGCATGATAACAGAGTCTCTGAGCATTCTCGATTCTGTTTCTGCAACATGGGCTCCCGGAGACATCATTCTGAGTGACGGCTCCAAAGTTGCAGCCGCTGATGCTTCAAGAATGACGGCGACACAAAAGTCTAAGGCTGTAGCTGTCGTTGCTTTCTCAAAATACGGACTTATACCGTTTGGAATGGGACTGGAACAGAATGACAACATCTATATGATGGAAGAGTACTGTAACGGTTACAATGCAATGATTGATGAGATTTCCTGTGAAAGATCAAATTCATGGTATGCAGACGATGATGTTACTGTGACAGGTGATAAGGACGGCTATGATAACTGGGCTGTCGTTCAGGCTCTTGATCCAAATGGTGCAAGGAATGCATCAAGTACCTATCCGGGCTTCTGGTGGGCACAGAATTATGGCATTTCACACAGCCTTCCTGCTTCATGTTCAGACGGCTGGTTTGTTCCATCACTTTCAGAGTTGATTGAAATCTACAGAAACAGAAATGCAATCAATAAGTCTCTGAGCGCACTCGGAAAGACAAGCCTTATGCGCGGATGGTACTCAACATCAAGTCAGGATCCGGACGATTCTGACTACATCTGGAGAATTGACTTCTCTGATGGTGAAATTGACACAGGATATAAGGATTCTTCACGCTACGAACTGGTAATCCGTCAGTTTGCAAGTGCCGGAAGTTCATCCTCAAATTCAGGAATAAACACAACTACAATCAGGAGATAATAAAAAATGAGCGTATATCAGAATGTAACTGCATTTCTCAACAGACATGGTTTTTCAGCTGCAGGATATGACATCAATACTGTCGTGGAAGGCCTTCTGTATGATATGAAGGAAAGCCTTGCAAACGGTATTGGCGACCTTGATTCAATGGCTGGTGCTGAAGATATGATTCCGACATGGGGTCTGCCTCCAAAAGAAGCTCCTAAAAACCAGAAAATCATCGTCATTGATGCTGGTGGGACAAACTTCCGTTCATGTCTCGTTACATTCGATGCTGCGGGAAAAGCAGAGATTTCTGAGCTTGAGAAGACAAGTATGCCTGGTATTGGAAAAGAACTTGGCAAAGACGAGTTCTACGATGCTGTCGCAGCGAATCTTGACCATCTCAAGAATAAGGCAGACCGCATAGGTTTCTGCTTCTCATATGCCATGGAGATTACTCCTGATGGAGACGGACGTGTCCTTAAGTTCTCAAAAGAGATTAAGGCTAAGGCCGTAGAAGGAACTATGGTAGGTGCCTGCCTTTCTGATGCGCTCGTAAAACGTGGCTGGAACCGCCCGAAAAAGATTACGCTTCTTAATGATACAACCGCAGCACTGCTTGCAGGTGCCTCAACAGCAACCGGCGGCCGTGCATTCAGCTCATATGTCGGCTTCATTCTGGGAACAGGTATGAACACCGCATACATTGAATCAGAGCCAATCGGAAAGATTGCAGGCATGAAAGATTCTGCCGGTAACAGTGCACCTTCTGAACAGATTGTCGTATGCGAATCAGGCCGCTTCAACAAGCTGCAGCGTTCTGACTTTGACCGCGATTTCGACAGGACAACAAACACACCGGGTCTGTACTACATGGAAAAGCAGTGTTCTGGTGCATACCTTGGACCTGTTGCCCTTATTGCGCTTAAGCAGGCTGCAGAAGAGGGCCTTTTCAGCGAACCTGTCGCAAAGGCGCTGAAAGCTCTTGATAAGGCTGAGACAAAGGATATGGATATGTTCTTCTTTGCTCCGCGAAATGCTGAGACTGTCTACGGTTCAATTGCCGCAAAGGGAACCCAGGCAGATGCAGATACTATTTTCACTATTCTTGATGCCTTTGTAGAGCGTTCTGCACGCCTTTCTGCTGCACTTATTGCAGCTGCAGTCATCAAGAGTGGAAAGGGAACAAGCGCAGCCCTGCCTGTAGGTGTTGTCTGCAACGGAACTACATTCTACAAGACACATAACCTCATGCAGCGTTTTACCGGCTATCTGAACGATGTCCTCATCTCTCAGCGACACTTGTACTATGAACTGCTTTCTGTAGAGAATGACATTACCCTGGGGGCGGCAGTTGCCGGTGCTGAAAAATGAGGAGCGCTAAACGGCTTTTCGTTTTTTTCGCACTGATTCTTCTGACAGTTAGCATTTTCGCATCCGGGAAAAAGGACGACCAGTTACCTGTTACACCAGCAACAGAAGGATTGTCTGATGGCGCTCTGGAAGCGCTTTTACTGCGCGATAAAACAGTCACGTATGACAACGTAATTAAAACAAAATACTTTGATATCATTTTCCCTTCTCAGTCAGAAATTACAGCGCGTCTTCTTGCTTCCCGCGTTGATGAACTGTATGAAAAGGCTGCTGCGGAATTTGAAACAGAAACATGGCTGCATTTCCCCATTGTAATAAAGCCGGAAACCCAGGTTTTCAACGCATATTTTACATCGTCTCCATACAATCACATCATGCTGCTTGATACGCCTAATACTTCAGCGTCTCTCGCAGTTGAGTCTGAAACGATAATAAATACTTTCTATCACGAACTTGTTCATGCCGTTACTTCCAATATCCACAAGGATGGAAAAAACAAGGCAAGTCTATTTGGTGATTTTTACTCAATACCATTCCTGCTGAACTCAAAGCTTTTCTTTATAGAAGGCGCTACGGTTTCAATGGAAAGCCGGGAAGGCGAGGGACGTGTAAACAGCGGTGAAGCCATGTCACCAGTCGTTCAGGCAAAGCTTGAAGGTAACTTCCCTGACTGGCGTGATATTTCAGGTGCACGCGACATATACCCCGGTCAGACTGCTTCCTACATTTTCGGAGGAGCTTTCAACGCATGGCTTCAAAATGAATACGGAATGAGTACGTATGCAGATTTCTGGAAAGAATGCAGTTCATTACATCTTTCAGGTTTCACCGGCATTTTTAAACAAGTGTATGGTATGAGGCTCGATGATGCATGGGAGCTTTTTTCTGCAACGGTTCCTGTTCCTGAAACAGAATCTGAAGATAAACGTTCCTCTCTTGATGAAGAAGCTCGTTTCGCTTCACTTGCATTAAGATCTGGAAAAGAAAAGGGTATTGTCTATACGAGAAACTCTTGCTCTGTACGCTATATTGGGCTCGATGATCCGGGAAAGCGTGAAGATGATGAGCTTTTCTCATGCTATGGCGCGCCAAATCAGCTCAGTTTCTCAGATGACGGTCTGCTGCTTGCCGTCAGTGGTTACATGACGGGAACGGACGAAGCATATTCGGTACGTATTTTTGATATGGAGGGCGGCAGTTTCTGCGGGGCAGAGATTCCTTACTCCCGGAATGCTGTAATTACAACGGGCGCTGATGGAAAGCAGTACGTCATGTGTCTTGAATCAGCAGCAAGTTACACATTTGTTTCCACGTATCTTCTTGATGACGTCTTGAATGCAGATTCTGCTGTTCCAGACCCTCTTTTCCGCATGGAACTTCCTGTTTTTGATGAAATTTACGATACTGCTCCTGTGAAAGGTGGTGCTGCGTGTTTACGAAAAACTGACGGAGTATGGTATCTTTCAATTGCCGGTACAGACGGAAACCTTTCCAGCTGGCGGTTCCCTGATAATACTGTTCCTATTGGCTTATCATCTTCAGAAGGAACGGACTCTGTACTTACGCTTTATACAGCGGTATCCTCAAAAAGCATGAACGCAGGCTCTGATACTGAGCCAGGTGCGCTTTCACGTCTTGCTGTCATCAGAATAAACGGAGATAAGGCTGAGCTTTCATTCCAGAAAAAGGCCTTTTCAGGTGGAACTCACTATCCGGCTGTTTCTGAAAGCGGGAAAGTCTACAGCATTTCAAAAGAGTATGAAAGCGACACTGTACGCTGCTATGCCCTGCAGAATACAGAAATGACGTCTTCTTTAGAGATGGCTTTTGAAGAACCTGTTCAGTCTGAAGCCGGAAAAGCAGCGCTTTCTGCCACTTTTGAAATTGAAGAATACCATCCGGTTTCCTATATGACAAAGGGAGTATTGTTCCCAATCCCAGGCATAATTACCTCTTCTTTTTCAACAAACGTAAGTTTGGGAGGTATCGGAGCCACCATCTGGACTCAGACTCCTGACGGAAAGGTTAATTTTGAGGTTTCTGCAGGTGGACAGCTTGATATGGCTTCATATGAAGGGTCAGTTGTAATGAATCCAGTTGAACTGTATGGAACGTTTTTCGGTGATTCATCACAGTTGAATGGCGGAACTTTCCTATGGGATATAGCTGGAAAAATTACCTTTAACGAATATGCAGATGTCAATGAGCTTAATGCCCGCCTTGCTTTGGGCGAGAAACTGCCGCTGTCTGATTCCGGTGAGACCCTGACTCTGGCAAATGGTACATCCGTATACGACTGGACTCACGATCCGAAACTTGGAAAAGATAATGAACATCAGTTACGATATGCTATAACTGACAGCTTGTCTTTACAATACGGAAAGTACAGAAAAAAGGGAATGAGTGCCCTGGCAGTTTCAGGTTTCAATCTTGGAACGAATTTCTTTTATCAATATCTTATCACAAACAATATTACACTTGATGTTAAGACGGGATTAAAGAAATACGACGAACAGACGTATGGTGGAATAGGTCTGTCAGGAGGCTTTAAGCTGGCTCGTCTTCTGCCGCTTCCATACAGACAGAACCTTACATATAATCTGCCGGTGAGCTTCTCTGCCTCTCTCCTTGATACACCGACAAATCTTCTTACAGCAGATGCTGACATTACGCTTTTTTCAGCTGAAATCCAGAGAGGCCTTCCTCTTATCCCGCTGTACTGTAACCGTTTTACGGTAAATGCCGGCTGGACTTTTGCAAACGGTACACCTTCCGGCTATTCATTTAATTCGTTCAGCATATTCAATCTGAAGAACATTCTGAATGGCTTTTATGATTATCCTGCATATGAAGCAGTAAGCGCCGGATTGAACTTTGTAATGACTCCTGATGTAGAAAGCCTGTATTCACTGCAGTTCAATCTTGGAATAAACGGGAGGTACTATATTTTGAACGACAGCAGCGATAAAAAGTACGAAGTATCAATCCTCGGAATATGGAATTTTTAAGTAGATAAGTTATTGTTTACTTTATAGAGATTTAACGATATACTGAAATTACGGGAGGCGGATATGAAAGTAAAAAACGTAGGGAAAACAATAGTTCTTTTATTACTCGTCATCATCCTTACCTTTTTAGGACTCCTCTGGTTTGATTATCTCGGAGTCATCAGCGCTAAAACTCTTTTTAATCCCGTATATCAGATGCTGGGTCTTGAAGCCCACGTATCAGAAACTGTTTCCTCTGTAGACAAGCTGCTTGAAATTGATCTGGATGAAGACAGATTCGGAAAACGTCTTGAGGAACTGGCCCTGCGTTCAGAAGAACTCGACCATCGTGAAGCCGACATATCTGTTCAGGAAGCTCAGATTACGCAGATTACGCAGGAACTTGAAGACAGACGGATTTCTCAGGAAGAACGCGAAAAAACATTCAACAATGTCCAGAAAAAGTACGATGATAGAAATGTAAATATCGAGAAGAATGCACGGAATTTGAACGCCATGCCGCCGGATAATGCCGTTGCAATACTGCTTCAGATGGATATTCAGGATGTAATTGACACACTGCGTAAGGTAGATGAGATTGCCGAAGCAGAAGGCGGTTCTTCCATGGTTTCCTACTGGCTGCAGTTAATGCCTGCCGAACGGGCTGCTGAAATCTCTACAAAGATGGCAAGCAAACCCTTAAGTCTGGATTAACCTGCACACAGTACTTCCGGTGTTTACATCGGAGGTATGCCGATGCAGGCAATGAACCTTCACTCTGCACAGCAGGATATTCTGCTTAATCTGCTGAATGTCCAGCCGGGCAAGGCTCAAGGAATGAGCAAAATGCCGCAGGGTGAAATGTCGTTCAGCTCCATGCTGGAGCACGCAGACAAAACATACTCCACGGAAGGAAAAAACACACAGAAACCTCAAGATGCCTCACCAAAAACGGAAGCTCCTTCAAAAAAAGAGAATGAGCCTCGTGAAGACATGTCTGTCCGTAATGGCAAAACGGATGAACGTGCTCAGAAAACAGAATCAAATGATGAAGTGAAGAGTGAAGACAAAGCTCAGCCAGAAGAGAAGGATGTTTCCTTTGATATTGAAAAGGCAGATGCTGAAATTGACTCTTTCACTGTAAAAACTGAAGATGCTGTTGCTGTTGAGGATTTGGTGAATGCTGAAGATGCTGCGGAAAAAGCATGTCTTACCATGCCGGACGCAGAAGAGATTACTGATGCAGGAAACGGAGGAACAGCAACCGAAAAAGGTCTTTCTTCTATTAATACTTCTGCTGATGGTCTTGATGCATCATCTCTTGAGGATATCACGACGGCTGATAAAAACGCCCTTGCTTCACATCTTGAAACAAAACCAGTTACAGGAACAGATGCACTTGCTGAAACAGAAACAGAGACTGATGCGTCTGAAAAAGTTGAAGATAAAGAGCTTTCATCAGATAAGAAGACAAAGAAAAAGACTGAACTTTCAGATGGTAAGGAAGCTGTTCAGCTTGTAAAGGCAGATGATGCTGCAGCAAAAGTTCAGCAGACAGCTTTTGATGCTGGAAATGCGAGCCTCGCTGCTGTTCAGGCTAAAGCAGACGGTTCTGCTCAGCAGGAAAACAGGATTGAGATCATAGATGAGCGTACTCATGCAGAACCTGCAGACGTTGCGCTTAATACAACGACAACAATCAACGCTGACGGTACATCTGCAGAAATGGTCATGACGCTTCCTGTTCAGGCTGCAGGTTCAGATGCGAACGGTTCACTTGAAGCTGGATATTCAAAAGCAGATTTCTCTCTAATGCTGAACAATTCACTGGCAGCTTCAAAGGATGATCTGGTAAAGACAGGTTCTATCATCTTGCAGGATAACAAAAAAGGTTCAATCAACCTTATTTTGCGTCCAGAAGAGTTTGGAAATGTTAAGGTCAAACTTGAATTATCCGATAATCAGATTACAGGCAAGATTGTAGTTGCAAGTAAAGAAGCATACGATGCCTTTAAGCAGAGTCTTGAAGACATACGGAATGCATTCGTTGCAAGCGGTTTTGACGCCTGCGGATTCGACCTGGCATGGGCAGGAGCTGGAGACAGTAACGGCAGCCAAGGTCAGAATTCCGCTGATAACGGTTCGCAGAACCAGTTCGGATTACAGTATTATGGAACAACATATGAGGATAACATTCCTGATTCAGTTCCTGAATACTATGCCGAAAATACACATATCAATCTCGTAGCATAACGGGAGACAGGGGAAGTTGATGGCGATTGATACAACGATGAGTGTACAGGATCAGATTGCAGTACAGAATGCTGTAAATCTGCAGAACTCAAAGAATCTTGCAGAAGCTGGAAAGGCAACGAACCAGTCACTTGGAAAGGATGATTTCTTAAAGCTGCTCATTACACAGCTTTCAAATCAGGATCCTACAAGTCCTATGGAGAATACAGAGTTTATCGCACAGATGGCTCAGTTCTCATCACTGGAACAGATGACAAACATGGCAACAAGCTTTACTGAACTTGCCAACATGCTTACAGCTTCAGAAGCATCAAACGTCATCGGCAGAACTGTTGAAGTTGATCTGAACGGTCAGATTATGACAGGTCAGGTTGAAGCTGCCACACGCGGAACAAATCCGTCAGTACAGATTAACGGCATGCTCTACAGCATGGATCAGATAACTAAGGTTTACGCAGACTAAAAAGGGGTAACGATTATGATGAGATCACTTTATGCAGGCGTTTCAGGCATGCAGAACCATCAGACAAGAATGGATGTTATTGGTAACAACGTTTCTAATGTCAACACAACAGGTTTCAAGAGAGGCCGTGTTAATTTTCAGGATATGATTTCACAGCAGACAGCAGGTGCTGCAGCCCCAACTGATGAAGTCGGTGGTGTAAACCCTAAGGAAGTCGGCCTTGGAATGACAATCGCTTCCATTGATACAATCTTCAATCAGGGTAACTTACAGTCAACTGGTGTTTCAACAGACCTTGCCATTCAGGGTAACGGTTTCTTTGTCATGAAGAGCGGCGATGAGACATTCTATACACGTAATGGTAACTTCGGTGTTGACCAGGATGGAACACTTGTTAATCCTGCTAATGGTATGCGCGTACAGGGCTGGATGGCTCAGGAACTAAACGGAGAACAGGTCATCAATACAGCAAGTTCTGTAGAAGACCTGATTATCCCGGTTGGCGGAAAAGATCCTGCAAAAGCAACAACCAATGTAGATTTCGCATGTAACCTTAATAAGAGCACTCCAATCATTGCAGAAGGTGCTTCTGATGCGGATGTTGCAAAGGCAACATGGGGAACAGAAACAAAGATTTACGACAGTTTCGGTAACGAACATATGCTGTCAGTTTCTTTCACACGTGTTCCTGATACAGACAACCAGTGGACTGCAACAGTAAACGTTGACATTGAGAATGCTGCTGAAACACAGACTCGCGTTGGCCTTGGAACAACAGACGGAACTCAGAATACATTTACAGTAACATTTGATAACCTGGGACGCATTGCAAGTGTAACTGACTCAGCTGGAAACGTTTCAAATCCTGAAGGTGAGATTTCAGTACAGTGTTCATGGACAGTTCCTGGAGCAAATCCTGATGAAGATGGAAACCCGGCACGCCAGGTCATGAACATCAACGTTGGTACAGTTGGTTCAATGAAGAACTCAATTACCCAGTGCGCTGCATCAAGCTCAACAAAGGCTTTCTCTCAGGACGGTTACAAGATGGGCTATCTTGATAACTTCAAGATTGATGCAAGCGGTATCATCACCGGTGTTTATTCAAACGGTACATCTCGTGCACTCGGACAGATTGCAATGGCTTCTTTCAGCAACCAGAACGGTCTTGAGAAAGCAGGTGACAATACATATTCCCAGTCAAATAACTCAGGTCTTGCCAACATCAGCTCAAGCGGTATTGCCGGAAAGGGTACACTGCTTGCCGGTGCTCTTGAAATGTCAAACGTTGACCTTACAGAGCAGCTGACAGACATGATTGTAACTCAGCGTGGTTTCCAGGCTAACTCAAAGACAATTCAGACAGCTGATACGCTGCTTGATACAGTCCTTAACCTGAAGCGCTAATGACATAATCCGGTAAAAAACCGGAAAAATGAAAGCCCTGTTTGTTAAAACAGGGCTTTTTTTTGTATTTTTATCCCATTTTTTATACGAAAATAAAGATTTAAAAAAAAGTGCGTGTTATAATACATATGTAACTTTCTGTAAGAACATATAAAAGGTGATACATGACTGCGGAAAACCTTAAACACAAAGAATTCTCACTTGATGAACTCAGCGAAAAAGAAAAAAAAGATCACGATCCAATGATTCAGTTTTATCTTAGTGGAAAATATCAGGATAAAGAGATATACGAAATTTCTTTCAGTTGGGCAAAAAAATCTGCAGATCAGGGCTATGCGGATGGAATGGGCCGGTTAGGGTGGCATTACATGCATGGTTGTGGATGCAAAAAAGATTTGAAGAAAGCATTCAAACTGTTTAAGGAAGGAGCTGAAAAGGGCTCTATTCTTGCAATGAATAATCTTGCTATTCTTTTTAATTCAGATGATAACCCTGAACAGAATAAAAGTGAAGCATTGAAATGGTATAAGAAAGCCGCAGAAAAAGGATCCTCAGATGCACAGTACAATCTTGGACAGATGTATTACTATGGCGAAGAAGTCGAAATGAATAAGACAGAAGCCTTCAAGTGGTATCTTCTGGCTGCAAATCAGGGAGATGAAGATGCTCAGTTCAAGGTTGGAACCATGTATGATATGGGTGAAGGGGTAACTGAAGACGAAAACGAGGCTTTCGGATGGCTTACCCGTGCCGCTGAACAGAACTGTGCTCATGCACAGGCAATGCTCGGACTCATGTACGAAAAAGGCCGTGGAGTACCAAAAGATAAGGATGAAGCCCGCCGTCTCTATAAACTTGCAGCGGATCAGGGCGATTTTCATGGTCTTGAAATGCTCGAGGCTTTGAACAGTTACGTAGACTGATATAACTTACTTCCGCATATAATACTGACAACATATCTATTCTCTCTTTTTACTCAATTTCTCTTTTTTATAGTT
>JAGHRS010000023.1 GCA_018066285.1 Candidatus Treponema caballi | reverse complement strand
GAGCGAGGGGAAGGCTTTCCCCTTTCTATGCCTTCTAATCAAAAAATATTATAATAATTTCTGAATATAATCGAAAAATATTATGATTTTTGTTGATTTGGGAGAAAAAATCACTTATAATTAAGTTATGAGCGAAATAAAGCGGGATTTGCAGGATATTCTTTCTCAAAAATTTGGAAAGGGCAAGGTTATTATGTTGATTGGACCTCGTCAGGTTGGAAAGACTACGCTTTTGCAAAAACTTCTTTCTGAAGCTTCGAATGAAAAAGCTGTGCAGTACTGGAACTGTGACGAAGTAGATGTAAGAAAAATTCTTGCCGATGAATCGTCTGCCCGTTTGAAATCTTTTGTGGGAAATTCAAAGTTTATTGTTATTGATGAAGCCCAGCGTGTTCAGAATATTGGTCTAAAGTTGAAAATTCTTCACGATAATTTTCCTGATGTTCAAATTGCCGTAACTGGTTCTTCTGCACTGGATTTATCGAACACAATCAATGAGCCTTTGACTGGACGAAAATTTGAATACAATCTTTTTCCTTTTTCAACAAATGAGCTTGTTCATAATTTTTCGATGCTGGATGAAATGAAACAGCTGGAAAACAGACTTGTTTATGGCCTTTATCCTGATGTGGTGAATAATCCGGGGGATGAGAAGGAAATCCTTTCAAATATTGTTTCAAGTTATCTTTATAAAGATGTTTTTGAATTTCAGGATATACGAAAGCCTGCTGTGATTGAGAAACTTGTTCAGGCTCTTGCATTGCAGGTTGGAAGTGAAGTGTCATTTAATGAGCTTGGAAATCTTTTGGGGATTGACTCTTTCACTGTTCAAAAATATGTGGATTTGCTGGAAAAAGCGTATGTAATTTTTCATCTTCATTCTTACAGCCGAAATGTTCGAAATGAACTTAAAAAAAGCATAAAGATTTATTTTTATGATAATGGTGTAAGGAATGCGGTTATTTCAAATTTTTCGCCTTGTGATTTGCGTTCTGACATTGGTATGATTTGGGAAAATTTTTTAATCAGCGAGCGGGTAAAAAACAACGCGTTTCATAACAGAAAGGCAAAATATTATTTCTGGCGTACAACTCAAAAGCAGGAAGTTGATTTTATTGAAGAAATTGATGGAAAATTTTCTGCTTTTGAATTTAAATACAATCCAAAAAAAGGAAATGCAAAATGCCCGTTAACATTTTCTAAAAATTATCCGGAAATTCCTTTTTCTGTGGTTTCCAAAGAAAATTATCTTGATTTTATAACGGAGGAGTAACAATGCAATTCGATGAGCACGCGTTAGAACTTTCCATAATGGAGCTGTTTGAAAATGAAGGTTATACTCACCAGACAGGACAGGACATCCATAGGGAAAAGGTTGACGTACTCATTCCGTCCCTGCTTACCACGTATCTGCGCCATAAGTATGCGTTCGAGGATCTTTCTGAAAGTGAGATAAACAGCATTGTTGTTCAGCTCAAGAATATAAGCGGTTCTGATTATGATGCGAACAAGACGGTGCTTGATATGCTCTGTAACGGCTTTACGTTCAGGCGCGAGGATTCGTCAAAGAAGGACCTGTTCATTAATCTGATTGATTTTGAAGAACCTGACAACAACTTTTTTGAGATTGTGAATCAGGTTGAAATCCAGGGGCGGGAACAGGGCATTCACGGAATGCGGCGCATTCCAGATGGCATTGTGTATGTGAACGGACTTCCTCTGGTAGTGCTTGAGTTCAAGTCTGCCATTAAGGAAAACACGACAATTGAAGATGCCTACAAACAGCTTACCGTCCGCTACAGGCGCGATATTCCTGAGCTGTTCAAGTACAATGCGTTTGTTGTCATAAGTGATGGTGTGAACAACAAGATTGGTTCGTTGTTCAGCCCGTACGAGTACTTTTATGCATGGCGCAAAGTTGAAAGCAGCGATAAGGACGCTGACGGCATCAGTTCGCTCATTACGATGGTGCGTGGCCTGTTCCGTAAAGACAGGCTAGTGCGCGTCGTAAAGGATTTCATCTATCTGCCTGATGCAAGCGACAGGGAAACGAAAATTATCTGCCGTTATCCACAGTATTTTGCGGCGACAAAGCTTTTTGAAAGTATAAAATCTGCCATCCGACCGGAAGGAGATGGTAAGGGCGGTATTTATTTCGGAGCGACCGGGTGCGGCAAAAGCTACACCATGGTTTTCCTGAGCAGGCTTCTTATGCGGAGCCGTGAGCTGAACAGTCCGACTATCGTTGTCATTACAGACCGCACTGACCTTGATGACCAGCTTGGTAAGCTGTTTCTTGAAAGCAAAAAGTACATTGGTGATGAGAATGTTGAAAGCATTGAAAGCCGTGCGTTGCTCAAGGAAAAGCTTTGCAACCGGCAGAGTGGGGGCGTTTTTCTTACTACAATCCAGAAGTTCTGTGAGGACATCAAACTGTTGAGCGACAGGTCGAACATCATCTGTATAAGTGATGAGGCACACCGTTCGCAGAACAATCTGGATGAAAAAACAGTGATTACTGATAACGGTGTTGAACACAAATACGGTTTTGCAAAATATCTGCACGATTCACTTCCTAATGCGACATATGTCGGCTTTACAGGCACTCCGATTGATGAGATGAAGCCGGTTTTCGGCGACATTGTAGACACGTACACCATGAAGGAGTCTGTTTCTGACGGTATTACGGTAAACCTTGTGTACGAAGGCCGCGCCGCAAAAGTTATTCTTGACCAGAAGAAAGTTCGTGAAATTGAGGATTACTACGCTCAGTGTGAGAATGAGGGCGCCAACGAGGAACAGATTGCAGCGAGCAAAAAAGCTGTTGCCAACCTTGATGCAATTATCGGCGACCCTGATGTTGTTGCCGAAGTAGCAAAGGATTTTATTGCGCATTATGAAAACCGCATTGCTGAAGGTGCAACAGTTGAAGGTAAGGCGATGTTCGTCTGTTCCAACCGCGAAATAGCCTATGCTTTGTGGAAGAAGATTGTTGAACTGCGTCCTGAGTGGAACGAAAAGAAAGCCTGCTCTGATGGTGCCGTCCTTTCTGAAAAAGACAAGCGTGAACTGAAGCCGATTGAGCGCATCAAGATGGTCATGACCGAGAACAAGGCAAAGGACATAAAGGACTTATTTGAGCTTCTTGGAAACCATGATTACAGAAAGGAACTTGACCGTCAGTTCAAAAATGTGAAATCAAACTTCAAGATTGCCATTGTGGTTGATATGTGGATTACCGGTTTTGATGTTCCTTGTCTTGATACCATCTACATCTACAAGCCGCTTCAGAAGCACACACTTATCCAGACAATTTCGCGTGTAAACAGAACATACAAGGGAAAGGATAAGGGACTTATCGTTGACTACATCGGCATAAAAAAGGCGATGAACGCCGCGCTGAAACGGTACACCGGCGATGACAACGAAGAATTTGAGGACACTGACAAGGCTGTTGATATCGTAAAAGACCAGATAAGCGTTCTTGATGCCATGTTCAGCAGCTACAACTCATCCGCATACTATACCGGCACACCGTTGCAGCAGCTTGAATGTCTGAACGGGGCTGTCGAGTTCGTGCAGCATACGGAAGATCTTGAAAAACGCTTTATGGAAGCGGTGCGCAGAATGAAGCGTGCGTACAACCTGTGTTCTTCAAGCGAGCGTTTCACAAAAGGTGAAAAAGACAAAATCGGCTTTTTCATTGCGGTGCGCTCAATTCTGTTCAAGCTGACGAAAGGTGAGGCTCCTGACATTACCACAATGAACCGCCACGTTGCCGGAATGATAAACGAAGCAATAAAGGCTGACGGTGTGGAAGAACTGTTTCAGATGGGAAAGAACGTCAATTTTGATATTTTCAGCCCCGAGTATATCCAGAAGATTAATGACATCAAGCTGCCGAACACGAAAATCAAGATTCTGCAGCAGTTGTTGCAGCAGGTTATCGCAGACTACAAGAAGACAAACAAGATAAAGGCAATGGAGTTCAGCGAGCGGATGAAAAAGCTTGTTGAAGCGTACAATAACCGCCATCTTGATGACTACACAGCTCAGGTTCTTGATGAAGTTACCAGACAGCTGAATGAACTGCTGAATGACATTCAGAAAGATAAGGATAAGTTCAAGGAATTAGGCATTTCATTTGAAGAAAAGGCATTCTACGATATTCTTGTAAGCTGCGCCAAGAAGTTCCATTTTGAAAATGACTATCCTGATGACAAGATGAAAGACCTTGCGAAGAAGGTTAAGGTTCTTGTTGATGACAAGACCCGATACACAGACTGGGATCAGCGTATAGATGTCAAGGCTGAAATGGAAGCTGACCTAATGATTCTTCTTGACGATAATGGCTATCCGCCTGTCCCAAGAAACGAAGTGTACAACGAAGTCTTTGAACAGGCAGAAAATTTCAAGAAGTATGCGGATTAGTACCAGCTGTCCTGCTGTGTCCAGACAAAGTCTGACAGATCGTATCCTGCGGCCTGGGCAGTCTGGATGTACTTTTCCCGCACGTCTTCGGGGATGGTCGGGGTTCTGCTCAGAATCCACAGCAGTTTGTTGTTTTCGCCTGCCACAAGGGCGTAGCGGTAGTCTGCATCAAGGGCGATGACTGTATACGCGCTGTAGAACGGACCGAAGAACGAGACTTTCAGGTCGGCAACATTAGTCTGCGTGCCGGCAAACTTCGCTTTTCCGATTGACTCCTTGTACTTTTTCGCCTTGTAATCGTAGCCCGTGTTGGTTACTTTGATGGTGCCATCTTTATTCAGGGCGTAATGTGCCTGAACGTTTTTCATGTTCTTTTCCCATCTGAAATCGAACCGCCCGATTTCGTACCATGTACCAAGGTACTGTTCCACCTGAAAGTTACCGACTGGCGTCATGTCCCGTTCCTGCATGCTTGTACATGATGCAAGTCCACCAACGCAGCTCAGTGCCAGAATGACGGAGAACCAGTTGCCGAATTTGATTTCTTTACTCATAAAACCTCCTGTGAAGTACTGCGTCAATTGCAGTGCTTCTTATGACTGCAAGAATTGTTGTTTGCACTGAAGCTAGTCATGAACCGGATGGATGGCAATAAAACGGGTCATCAAAGAGTCATCAGAAAAACGTAAAGCGGTCATCATCTACTTGAATTCATTTTTAAACCTTGTATAATGTATAGTATATGAGTGGCAGTGAGAAACTTATCATCAGGGGTGCGCGCGAACACAACCTGAAAAACATTAATGTAGATCTTCCGCGCAACAAGCTTATCGTCGTTTCAGGCCTGTCGGGCTCTGGCAAGAGTTCGCTTGCGTTTGACACCATTTTCGCTGAAGGCCAGCGCCGCTATGTCGAAAGCCTTTCCGCCTACGCCCGCCAGTTCCTGGGCCGCATGGACAAGCCGGACCTTGATTACATTGAAGGCCTTTCACCTGCCATTTCCATTGAGCAGAAGACGACGCACAAGAACCCGCGTTCAACGGTCGGTACGATTACCGAAATTTACGATTACTACAGATTGCTGTATGCCAGAATCGGAAAGCCGCACTGTCCTGCCTGCGGACGCGAGATTTCTGAGCAGTCTACCGACCAGATCATAGACACCATTCTTTCATGGGGCGAGGGCACAAAAGTGCAGATTCTTGCACCTGTCATCCACGGAAAGAAAGGTGAGCATACAAAAATCATTGAGGATGCAATCAAGTCAAGTTTCCTTCGGGCGCGCATAGACGGCCTTATGGTAGAGCTCGACAACACTATCAAGCTTGATAAGCAGAAGAAGCACAACATTGAGCTTGTCGTCGACCGCATCAAGATTGGCCCTGACTGCAGGAAGCGCCTTGCAAACTCAGTTGAGACGGCGCTGACGTACGCAAACGGCATCATGATAGCGCTTCGTTCAGGCGGCCCTGACATGAGCGCTGATGAGGCCCCTGCCGCTGAGAAGGCCGCTGGCGCTCCTGCTGCCGGCAGCGAAGTCTTCTTCTCACAGAAGAACGCGTGTCCTGACTGCGGTATCAGTATCCCCGAGCTGCAGCCGCGCCTGTTCAGTTTCAACAACCCGTTCGGCGCCTGCCCTGAGTGTACGGGACTTGGCGAGAAGATGGACTTTGACGAGGACCTTGTCGTGCCTGACAAGTCGCTTTCATTAAGCGAGGGCGGCATCCAGTGGTTCAACGTGAACAGCAACTGGAACCACACGCGTTTTGTGGCGCTTGGCGAAAAGCTCGGCTTCACGCTTGAAACGCCGCTCAACAAGCTGACGAAAGGGCAGTACGACGCGCTCATGCACGGCACAAAAGAGACAATCACCTTCAAATACACGCGGTCTGACGGAACGGGCATTTCCACGTTCACGCAGCAGTGGCCGGGCATCATGCCTGAAATACGCCGCCGCTACAACGAAAGCTTCTCACAGGGCCAGAAGGAGAACATGGAGCACCTTATGCGCCACAGCTTCTGTGAGTCCTGCCAGGGCCGCCGCCTTAAACCTGAGGCTCTCGCAGTCACGGTGGGCGGCAAGAACATTCACGAACTGTGCCAGCTGTCAGTCACCGAGTCAATCGACTTTTTCGAAGCGGTCCAGTTTACGCCCACTGAACAGCAGATTGCGGCGCAGATTCTGAAAGAAATAAAGGCGCGTCTTTCCTTCCTGAAGAACGTCGGCCTTGATTACCTGACACTCGAACGCCAGGCGGCAACGCTTTCCGGCGGCGAGGCTCAGCGCATACGCCTTGCAACGCAGATTGGCTCAAGTCTTATGGGCGTGCTCTACATCCTTGATGAGCCGTCAATCGGCCTTCACCAACGTGACAACCAGCGCCTTATAGACACGCTGCTCTACCTGCGCGACCTTGGAAACACGCTCATTGTCGTTGAGCACGACGAGCAGACGCTCAGAACAGCAGACTACATCGTTGACCTGGGACCAGGCGCAGGCGTTCACGGCGGTAATGTCGTCGCAGCGGGCACGCCTGAAGAAGTCATGAAAGTGAAGGAAAGCCTGACCGGCCAGTACCTCGCCGGCACGCTCACCATGCAGATACCGGAAAAGCGCCGCAAAGGAAACGGTAACTTCATCCACTTAGGTGGCGCTACAGAGCATAACCTGAAGGACGTTTCCATCGACATTCCGCTTGGAGCGTTCACCTGCATCACCGGTGTTTCAGGCTCGGGAAAGTCAACATTGCTCAGCGACGTCTTCTTCCCGGCTGTCTCAAACCGTGTCATGCGGAGCCACCTGGAAGAAGGCCACTACAAGGAACTGACCGGCCTTGAAAACATAGACAAGGTCATCAATATAGACCAGACACCGATCGGCCGTACGCCGCGCTCAAACCCGGCAACATACGTCGGCGTCTTCAACGAAATACGTGACCTGTTCGCAAGCCTGCCTGATGCCAAGATGAAGGGCTACAAACCGGGCCGCTTCAGTTTCAACGTAAAGGGCGGCCGCTGTGAAAACTGCTCGGGCGACGGAACAATTACCATTGAGATGAACTTCCTGCCCGACGTCTACGTTGTCTGCGACGTCTGTAAGGGAAAGCGCTTCAACCAGGAAACGCTCGACGTGCGCTATCACGGCAAGAGCATTTCCGACGTGCTTGAAATGACGATTGAGGAAGCGGCTGATTTCTTCAAGAACATTCCAGGCATAGCGCACAAGCTTGAAACGCTCGTGTCTGTCGGCCTTGGCTACATTCAGCTCGGCCAGTCTGCACTCACGCTTTCAGGCGGCGAGGCCCAGCGCGTAAAGCTTGCAAACGAGCTTTCACGCCGCTCTACGGGCAAGACGCTCTACATACTTGATGAGCCGACGACGGGCCTTCACTTTGCCGACGTCAAGCAGCTTATGGAAGTTATCCAGCGCCTTGTTGACCAGGGAAATACCGTCGTCATGATTGAGCATAACCTTGACGTCATCCTGCAGGCAGATAAAATCATCGACCTTGGACCAGAAGGCGGCTTCCGTGGTGGAGAAATCATCACGACTGGAACGCCTGAAGAGGTTGCAGAGGTTGAGAAATCCTACACGGGGCGGTATATTAAAGATATGCTTGAACGGGCAGCGCAGAGAAAGTAGCGAAGCCCAGACGGAATATCTGAAAAGTGAAAGACGCCGCCGTACATGTAAGAAGACTTTTCCTCATCCTGTTTGCAGTTTTGTTTATGGCATGTCTGCCTCTTTCTGCAGAAAGTACGTCGTCTTCAGTTGTAAAAATTGAATCTGCAAACCGTACGGATTATGTAAAAGATGCAGAAACCGCGGATGAGCTCATCTGTTTTACCGGTAATGTAATCCTTAATGTTACAAAAAACGATCAGGTAATAGATATTCAGGCTGATTCCGTCATTTATAACAGAACCCGTTCTTCTTTATACGCAGAGGGAAACATCATTTTCTCGCGTTCAAAAAAAGGATCCGCTTCTGAAGAACTGACAGCACAGACACTGCTTTTCAACATTGACACTCTTGAAGGTGTTTTCGACCAGGGCCGTGTAATGCAGGAACAGTCAGACAGTATTAATCTGCCGTCAGGTTCAAGCCTTTTTGTTGCATCAAGTCTGTTCGGCCGCGATAATTCCGGGACTGTTGCCTTCGATACAGGAACCCTCACATTCTGTGATGACCCTGATCCGCACTGGCAGATAAAAGCGACACGCATCTGGCTGCTTCCGGGCAACGAGTTCAGTTTCTTCAATGCGGTTTTATACGTCGGGCATCTGCCTGTCATGTATTTTCCGTTCTTTTACTATCCCAAGGATGAGATGCTGTTTAATCCCGTCTTTTCGTATGATGCCCGACGCGGTTATTCTTTCCAGACGACAACATACATAATTGGCAGAAAGCCGCTTCCTGAGGGAAATGATGATGACGGTCTTTTCAGTTTCATGCGTACTACCCAGCTGAAGAAACAGGAAAGGGAAGGTCTTTTTCTTAAGAACCTTGAAGAAAACGATACGATGGGATCAAACAGTCTGAAAGTAATGGCAGATGTTTACTCAAATCTCGGAGTAATGGCTGGCATCGAGGGTGCTTTCAAACCGGCTGCCGTTGTAAGTGATATTGCCTTTAAGTCATATTTTGGCTTCAGCAACACATTGTTCCCATCCGGAGAAAGATACACGACGTTCTCCCCGTCAACAGCGCAACAGTACACGGATTCAGCATGGCTGCTTGGCAGAGAGATTCCGTTCCGCTTTTATGGTGACTTAACGTTGAAAATAGCAAAGTCGCCTTTCTCTCTGAACCTGACACTTCCGGTGTATTCGGATATATACTTTACCGGGGATTTCCTCAACCGCAGTGAATCAATGGACTGGATTAATTATCTGCTTGAAAACCCGGTTATGATAAGTGATTCAGATACTGACAGTTCTGATTCTTCCACAAAGACATCTTTCAGCTGGAACCTGAGCGCATCTGTTTCAACGCCGGAATTCATCAAGAATCTGAATCCATATCTGTCAACATTCTCAATTTCATCGCTGACTTCTGCAGTAAACTTCAATTCAATGGATAATGCATCTGTTACTGGGGAAACGGAAAAGTATACTCCTGCCAGTAAGTTCTTTTATCCGGCTTCACTGTATCCTCTTAAAATGTCGCTTTCTATAGGAGGAACTCTGCTTTCATCTCAGAGTAAGCCCGAAAAGAAGACAAATCCGGTAACAAAAAAGACGGAAAGTTCATCGGGTGAAACAGAGAAAAAACGTGGAACACCTGCAGAACTGGAACCGCCTCTGCTTGTATCAACCGTAGCAGATTCATCTTCTTCAGAAGAAGATGAATCTCAAAAAGAAGAAAATACGGTAGAAATAATGGCGTCGCTTTCATTTCCTGCTCTTTCAAGTACGACAGTTTCAGGACTTGCCTATTCGCTTACGTACTCGCTTTCTCCTTCAATTTCAACAGAAATGTATTTTGATTCAAGTACGTGGCATTCTCCAGAGGATATAGACTGGGAAAATGTAAAGTCTTCGTATCTGTCTGTTAAGACACCGGCTACTTTGAAAGACAGTATTTCCTGGAAAAACAACTTTGTTTCTCTTTCCAACAGTTTTTCATTTCAGCATGATTATCAGGAACATCCGGTTGTCTCTGAAACTGCATATCCTGAAGGCTCTTCTGCTCTTACTTCACTCAGAAAAGCAGATTATCAGGCTCAAAAACTCAATCTTTCAGCAGTGAGTGCGCTTTCCCTTAAGCCATTCACGCTTATTCCGGTGTTCTCTGACACATCCCTTACGTGGAACAACACGGTGAAAATCATAAGGTCAGAGTTTACGGGAACGGTGGATGAGCCAGAGTGGGAATATACTGTTGCTGACTGGGATCCGGATTCCATTACATCTCATGACATGACGCTTGTCCTGAGTGCAAAAGACGGAACGTTTAATCCGAAAATGACGTTCAAGGCAAATCTGCCGCCTCAGACGGAATCATATACAGGTTCTTTCTCTTTCGGTTACCGCTGGCTTTCATTACTGTCTGTCTCCTCCACATATAAGAAAAAGAGCAAGACTGATGAAACGTGGGTGTTCACTCCGCTGAGCCAGTCATCAAACTGGAGCTTTGGAGATAAAAAACTTACCGTTACCCAGAATTACAGCTACAACATAGAGGATGAACATTCAGAGTCGCTTTCTCTGTCTCTTTCCGGATTCGGCCTTTCAGCATCATACAGTATGGGATGGACAAAACCGTATGAACTTGTTTCCGGACGGGGATGGGTTGCCCAGCAGGAAAATGATTTCATTCCGAAGTCAGCGTCACTGTCTTATTCAATGCCTTCGAAAACGTATAATTCATGGTTTAACAGAATCTCTTTCCAGCCTAAACTGAGTACGTCTCTTAATGTTGACCTGCTTCGTCCGACAGACAGCAGTTTTGTCTTTACGCCGTCATTTACGTTCAAAATAAACAAGCTGATGGATCTTACCTTTTCTTCAGAGTCACGGAATCAGGTTATTTTCAGATATATTCAGGATTTATACGATTATGACGTCCGGATGCCCGGAGAAACTGACATATTTGTTGACCTGTTTGATTCTTTCGCGTTCTGGGATACCGATTTGCGGAAAGCCTCCGGTTTCAAGCTGAAGAATGTTTCTGTAAAACTGACGCACGAACTGCATGACTGGGTTCTGAATTCTGAGTTTAAGGTTGAGCCCCGTCTGCTTACTGAAGAAACTACCAATCGGAAGTATTATGACTTCAGCCCGTACTTCACGCTGTCTGTTGTCTGGCGTCCTATGAGCAGCATGAAGACTACCATTCAGGATAAATATGGAACGTTCATCCTTAATCCGGACTGAGAAAACCACTCCAGCCCTTTATATGAAACGATTCCTGAATGCCGCCAACCTTGACGGAAGACGTGAAAAGCAGTTACAATTTTAGTATAGTGGAATCTGTATACACAATAGTAGTTCCTGATACCGAGCTCTTAACGCGGTTATGCGGAACGAATGACAGTAATTTACGGCTCATTGAACAATATCTTGGCGTACCGGTTTTTACCCGCGGAAACGAACTTTCTGTCGGTGAGTCTGATCCTGAAACGCAGGACAGATTTAAGCACATCATTGACCGTATTCTTGATGAAGTACAGAACGGTGGTGATGCAGAACCTGATTTTGTCGGTTCCGTCATTTCAGATATGCTTCCGTCAGAAGAAGATGACGAAGCGTTCTTCTCTTCTGCTGCAATCCGCATTCCAGGGGGCGTCCGCAGCGTATATCCCAAAACAAGGAATCAGGCATCTTTCATTCAGGCAATGAGGACCAATGACGTCGTAATCTGTACCGGGCCTGCAGGTTCTGGAAAGACTTTCCTTGCCGTAGCTGAAGCGCTCAGAGTCCTCATGCTCCAGGGATGCAGCAAAATCGTGCTTACACGCCCAGTCGTTGAAGCTGGTGAAAGCCTCGGTTTCCTTCCCGGCGATCTTGAGCAGAAGATTTCACCGTATCTGAGACCGCTTTATGACGCCATGGAATACCTTCTTCCGCGCGGCATGACAGAACGTCTTTCTGAATCAGGCATTATAGAAGCAGCTCCACTTGCCTATATGCGTGGCCGCACTCTCGACAATTGCATCCTCATTCTTGATGAGGCTCAGAATACAACAAAGGAGCAGATGAAACTGTTCCTTACCCGTATGGGAAACGGATCAAAGGTCTTTGTGACCGGCGATGTAACTCAAATTGATCTGCCAAAGCGCGTTCCATCAGGACTGGTTCATGCGGTCAGTGTCCTTAAGGGAATTGATGGAATAAAGCTCATGCAGATGGACGGTCGCGATATCGTCCGTAATCCTCTGGTACAGAAAATCGTACAGGCATATGAATATGACGAAGAAAACAATGAATAGAGAAGGAAGCGGCATAAAAAAAGCCGCGGCTGCTTATTTGTCAGATAATAAAAAGCCACTTCTCGTTTTTACCGGTTTCTTTATTCTCCTGCTTATTTCGCTTTTTTTTAACGTAACTGCAGCAGAAACAGTATTATCCTTTAATGTGTATGACTATGAACCTGGTCAGATTTCAGACATTACCGTTACAGCTGAACGGGATGTGTTTAACACGGATAATACTATTGCCGTAGAGAAGGGTGAAAAGGTTATCCGTAAAGGATTCCCCATTACAGAACAGTCTTTCTGTAAGTTGAAGATGCTCGCAGAAGCTCCTGATTATTTTGATTCACGGGCATATCTCAATTCCATCGTGTATTTTCTCCTGCTTTCACTGCTTGCTTTTTTCCTTTATTCTCCCCGGTTCCTTGGAAGGGAATGCAGGCTTCGCGAACTTATTTTCCTGTGTGCTTCGTTCCTCATCATTTACTGTCTGACCTGTGTCTGTCAGCGGACTGCTTCATTCTCCTCTCCGTATATGCTGCCAGTCATTATTCCCGCAACTTTTTTTGCCATTTTAATTACGGTGCTTTTCGGGCAGCTTTCAGCGGTATATTTTTCTTTCATCACCTTTTTTGCCGTACTTGAAGCTGCTTCGTTCCAGCTTGTTCCAGCTCTGTTCATGTTATGCTCGTGTATTCTGGCAATCCGTATAGTACGAAACATAAAAAAGCGCTTTGATCTTGTTGTTGCAGCTCTTGCCCTTGCCGGCATCAATGCTCTTCTGATGGGTATTCTGTTCATCATCTTTTCTGAGCCAGGAGTTCCTGTCGTGGGTTCTCTTACCGGTGTTGCATTCAACGGTTTCATTTCAAGCATTCTGGCGCTCGGTTTTCTGACGCCGCTTGAATCAATGCTGAATACGGCTTCTGTATTCCGTCTCATGGACTTGTCTGATTTGAACAGCCCGATCATGAGAAAACTGCTCATTACGGCTCCGGGAACGTACAATCACTCAATGATGGTTGCAACCCTTGCGGAAAATGCGTGTACCGAAATCGGCGCAAATCCGCTGCTGGCACGTGTCGGCGCATACTATCATGACCTTGGTAAAATGGATTCTCCGGAGTACTTTGTTGAAAACCAGAGCGGTGACAACAAGCACGATGAAATAAACAATCCGCGCCTGTCTGTGTCTGTCATAAGGAGTCACGTAAAGAAAGGCGTTGAAAAGGCGCATCAGCTGCATCTGCCTGATGAAGTCATCGATATAATTGCAGAACATCACGGAAACAGCCTCATTTCCTATTTCTATAATGAGGCGCTCAAACTTGATGACCAGACTAGTCCCGAGGAGTATTCTTACATTGGAACGCCGCCTGCAAGCCGGGAAGCTGCTGTCGTCATGCTTGCGGATACAGTTGAGGCTGCCTGCCGTACGCTTGAACGTCCCTCTGTTTCACGTCTTGAGAAGTTCATCCACACGCTTGTCATGGCAAAATACGAACACCGTCAGTTGGACCGGTCAAATCTGACATTCAAAGACCTTAATGTCATTGAGGCTGCGTTTGTTCAGGTTCTTGCGGCTTCGTATCATTCCCGTATTGAATATCCTGATCAGAAAGATCCGGATGAGGCTGAAGCGCCAAAATCAGAAGAAAAGGCTGAAGAAGGAAAGAAAAATGAATAACATAGAAGTATCACTTGAAGAAGGACTTGAATCACCTGCATGGTTCAACGATGTTGAACCTTTCGTTCAGAAGATTCTTGCTGACCGTGGCGTCGACGGATGGGAACTTTCTGTTCTTTTCTGCTCGGATGCCTTCATCCAGAATCTGAACAAGACATATCGGGATATTGATTCTCCTACAGATATCCTTTCTTTTGAAGATGGTGATGAATACATTGATGATGATGAGGTAACATGGTATTCTGCAGGTGATATGGCAATAAGCATTGCAACATTCACAAAGAATGCGGCAGAATTCGGTGTTCCAGAAGAGGAAGAACTGAAACGTCTGCTCGTTCACGGTGTTTTACATTTGAGCGGTCTCGATCATGGCGAGGCTCATATCGGCAAGGACCGCACGTTTGAAGGCGGTTCCGAAGAAGAAAGACAGATGCTGGTGCTTCAGGAAGAAATTCTTGCGCGCCTCACAAAATAAAGGGTGGAAATATGTCATTTATGGGAAAACTGCTGCATAAGAAAGAGGAGGAACCACACGGTTCCGATTCAGAAGCAGCTCAACAGGAATTAGTCAACGAAGAAAAAAGGGATATGATCCGCGGTATTGAAGAACTCGCGGATACATCGGTTAAGGAAGTCATGATTCCGCGTATCGATGTTGATTTTCTGTCACTTGATACGCCTCAGAAAGAGCTGCTTGAGCGCATTGCTGAAAGCGGCCACTCTCGTTTCCCCGTGTACGGTGAATCTATTGATAATGTAGTCGGTGTTCTTTACGTAAAAGACCTCATCAACGCGTTTTCACGTGATGAAGCGGTCAATCTTGAGAAAATGCTCAGGAAGCCGTTTTTTGTCCCTGAATCAAAGCGTATCGATACGCTGCTCCGGGAATTCAGACGCCGCCACATCCATATCGCCATTGCCATTGATGAATACGGTGGTGTTTCAGGTATTGTCTGTATGGAAGACATCATTGAAGAGATTGTCGGCGACATTCAGGATGAGTTTGACAACGAGCAGGAAGATGCCGTAACGCTCGGCGAGAATACCTGGTTGTGTGATGCACGCATCAATCTTGAGGATTTGCAGGAACTGCTTGGTGTAGAGCTTCCTGATGAAGAATTTGATACTTTGGGTGGATTTGTCTTTGACCTGTTCGGAAAGATTCCTGCCAAGTTTGAAAAAGCAAGCTGGAATGACTTTGATTTCATCGTTCAGGATGTAGAGGGACACCGCGTTAATCAGATAAAGATTATAAAAAGGGTAGATGAAAGTGAGTAAATCTGTCAGACAGGTGTTGATTTGTTGTGTATGCCTTCTCCTGCTTCCTTCCTTTCTTTTTGCGGCAACTGCAGTTGATTACTACAATGCCGGCACTTCCCTCCAGCAGAGGGAAAAATGGTACGAAGCAATTGAGCAGTATCTTGAAGCCGTCCAGCTGAACCCCGCATACGGAGAGGCCTGGTATTCGCTTTCAGAATGCTGTTACGAGACAGGCGAGTTTGATCTTGCACTTCTGTATCTTGATCAGGCTGATGCGCTTATCAAAAACCGTTCTGACCTGCAGAACCTCCGTGGTTTCATTTACATCTGTCTTGGTCGTACATCTGATGCTAAAGCTCTTTTTGAAAGCATACTTACCAGATACCCTAATGATGTTGATGCCCGCTTTGGTCTTGCTGAGCTCGAGATTCTTGAAGGCAGGGTTTCTGGTGCTGAAAAGCAATATCAAGCTGCGCTCCAGAGACAGAGCCGGAACAGCCGCGCGATTCTTTCTCTGGCGCTCGTTTCCTGGGAACTTGGAAAAACAAAGGCTGCGGGCGACTACATAGAGCAGGCGCTGCGTCTGTTTAATGGAGATGCGCGTGTTTACTGGTTCGCGTCTTACATTTCCCTGCAGCAGAAAGATATGGCGGCGGCAGAAACGTATGTCCGGCGCGCGTTGCAGCTTAAGGAAGACTACGATGAAGCGTACAGCCTGCTTTCTGATATTCTGTTCATGCAGGGGCGTTACGAGGAAGTCCTTGAAATCTGCAGTTACAGAATCATTCTTGACCGTAACTGTACCAACGCCTGGTATCTGAAAGGTCTTTCTGAAACAAAACTCGGACGTATTGAAAACGCATTCATTTCTTATGAGACGGGACTTGATATTGCCCCCCAGGATGAGCTGATGCGTGCAGCGCTTGAAATGCTTGCCATCCAGTATACTGATGTTGAAGATCCCCGCCGCGAAGGCTGGGCTAAATACCATACAAAGAAGGCTGGTGAGTACTCGGATAAGTTCCTTTCAGTACAGGCAACGTACGAGTATCTTCGCGCACTGCGCCTGAATCCGTTCGATGCATCTGCACGCCTTGCCTACGCAGACCTGCTGCTTGCAGACGGTTATGCAGAAAGCTATCTGGCGCAGATTCAGTTTGTCCAGAATCAGGGTAAGGCAGATGCAGCGCTCAACAACACAATTGAAGCGTATACATCTCTTCTGTATGACACGCTGCCTCAGAAATGGGATGTGAATCCTCTGTACCTGAACAAGAAACGCTGGACAGTCGGCATTTACTACCAGCAACCAGCAGCGGAAGACATTCATCAGGATGCAACGCGCATTACGTCTCTTTTCTATGCAGATATGTTCTCTGACTCTTCATCTCTTTCAGTTACCGCAGATGAATCGCCGGCCTCAACGTTTACGGAAGCTTTTGCCCGTGCCCGGCGTGCCGGATACGACTATTTCATGATGTATTCCTACACAGAAAATGAGCGTGAGCTTACTGCAACTGCAAAAGTATATTCGGGCCGCACAGGAAACGCGGTCACTTCCTGGAGCGTTTACCGCACCGGAAATGATATGTTCTCCAATGCAATGCAGAAAATGAAGGAAAAGCTTAATCAGGCCATGCCGTACTACGCTAAAATCATTGCGCGTAACGGCCCGTCCCTGCTTCTTGATGCCGGCCGGCTTGACGGCGCCGCTGTAGACCAGACCTGGGACGTCATTGCAAAGGGCGGCATCAGGACTGCTGATTTTGGAACGGGAATAACCTATACTGATGATTCTGTCCTTGGAACGGTGACGTTCTCTGCTGTCGGTGAGGAAATCGCTTCCGGCATGCTGGTACAGAAAGGCTTTTATGACCGGGTGAATGTAGGAGATCTTGTAGTCCTTCAGAAGCAGTCTCTTAAAGAAGAACCTGCTGTCGAAACTGATGCCGCTGATATGCCGCCCGTTGACGGACAGCTGACAGCTTCTCCCCAGGAACCGCCGCTCCTTCAGTTACTTAGAAAGATCAGGTAATACGAAAGCGTTTATTGTGGTCTGAATCCAGATTCTTGTGATGTCCGGATAGAGCGTTTCGCTGTTAAGAAAGTATTGAAGTGCTACAAGATAATCTTCCAGAAAATATGAACACTGCCCGAGATACAGGTTTATCCGGGCTGTAATCTCTTCTGAGTGATACGTCTGGGTAAGGGCTATCAGTTCTTCTTTTGCGCGGTTCCAGTTTTTCCTGAGCATGTACCGCGAAACAATGTCATGAAGCAGGTATGTGTCACCTGTGGATGTGTCCGGTATGTCTTCTTCTGCAATATACAGTGAAGTTGCTGTTTCCCTGTTTCCTTCAGCTCCCAGATCGGCAGCTGCTGAAAGTGTTTCTGCTGTAATTGGCATTGTTTTTTCTGAAATCGTATCAAAAATGCGGAAAGAAGGAAGTGGTTTCTGACGTATGCCACCCACTGCAGAAGGCTCTGTTATTTGAATCTCAGAGAGGGAAGCCTCTTCTTTTTCCATCTCCATCTGAGGCATTGTGGCAGCATAAAGCGTTGTGTTTACTGATGGAATGAGGATGTCGTACAGAGAGCCATCTGAAAGACGTGCAATAACAGCGTAGTAATATCGTGCAGTTTCTGCTTTCTCCTGCCAGATTGCTGCATCGGGTGGAAGAACGGCGACAGGAGCCATGCCGGTGAGCCTGGCGGGTGCAAGAATGGCTTCTGAGGAACGGTAGACGTACAGGGAGGCTATCACATCAGAGCTGTCCTCCGGGATAATCCAGGTAACTGTCGTTTCAGAAGAAGACTGTACAGCTTTTATTCCTGATACAATAGGTTTGCTGCTTTGTGCTGTAATAGATGAAAAAGAAGCGCAGATAAGCAGAAAAACCAGTAAAAAACGTCTTATTTCCATATATTGTATAATGCGGCATTTCTTATGGTTTGACAAGATAGGATGTTTATTTTATGTTATGTATATGTTTGTTTCTGCTGTTATTGATCCTGGTGGAATTGATTCTGCCAAGGCACTTACTTCTATTCTTGTTCAGTATGGTTTCCAGAAAGTTCAGCGTGCGTGCTGGGAGAACGGGAACATAGGCGACAAGGATATCAGCGACATGAAAAAGGATATAGACCGGGTGACTGATTATTACGACACAATCCGGATGTACCAGTATCCTGTTCAGGGAATGCTTGCCATTACTGAAATGGCAAAAAAACAGTGGAAACGGAGCCTGCTCAGACCGCCGGCAAGTGATATGATGCCTTCTCAGGGGGGAATGATGCCACCTGGAGGAATGATGCCGCCTGTGTCAGGTTATAATCGCTAAGGAGAAAAAAATGCTTGAAGATTTTAAAATGCCGATTGAGGCTCTCAAAGAAGATATCATGAATGTCTGGGGGCGTCTTTGACGTCGCGGCAATAGAAGCGAAAATAGCTGAAAAAGAAGAACAGACAGGAGCTGCCGGTTTCTGGGATGATCCTAAGAAAGCAGAACGTGTCATGTCTGATATCCGCATGCTCAAGAACCGCGTAGAGCCGTGGAAAGAGCTGATTGCCGCCATTGATGACCTGGAAGCGACATACGAACTCGCAGAAGAAAGCGGCGATGATGAGCTTGTGGCTGAAGTTGAGAAAAGCTACAACGACATGAAGGCCAAGTACGAAAAGCAGAGCCTTCTGAATCTGCTTTCCGATGAAGTTGATAAAAACGACGCATTCGTCACCATTCATGCCGGCGCCGGCGGAACAGAAGCTTGTGACTGGGCTTCAATGCTCTACCGCATGTACGTACACTGGGCTGAACGTAAGGGCTATAAGCTTGAGACAGTTGATGTACTCGAAGCAGAAGGCGGTTACAAGTCAATCACGCTGCAGGTGTCAGGCGATTATGCATACGGCTACCTGAAAGGCGAGGCCGGCATTCACCGCCTTGTCCGCATCAGCCCGTTTGACGCGAACGCGCGCCGTCATACGTCTTTTACAAGCGTATATGTGTTCCCTGTCCTTGATGACAGCATCGAAGTAGAAATCCGTCCTGAAGACCTTCGTGTCGATACATACCGTTCAGGCGGCGCGGGTGGACAGCACGTCAACAAGACAGACTCTGCAGTCCGTTTCACGCATATCCCGACGGGAATTGTCGTCGCCTGCCAGACAGAGCGCAGCCAGCAGATGAACCGCCAGACCGCCATGAGCATGCTTAAGGCGCGTCTTTATGAGTACTACAAGGCTGAGAAAGAGAAAGAAAATTCCAAGTTTGCTCAGGAAAAGAAAGATATTTCCTGGGGAAACCAGATCCGTTCATACGTTTTCCAGCCTTATACCATGGTAAAGGACCACAGAACGAAGTTCTCCGTGGGCAATATTCAGGCTGTCATGGACGGAGACCTTGATCCGTTCATAGAGTCATATCTTTCTGCCAAGTGGAAGGGACTTCCAATGGGCACTGACGATGGAGATGATGAGGTTTGAGGCATAAAAAAGCTGCCGTCTGCTGTCTTCTTGTGCTGATGGCAGCGGCTCTTTTTGCAGGTGACTGGGTTCTTGCCGCGGAAGCTTTTTCTGGTGATGAAGCTGCTGGAACCCTTTTGCCTTCACTCATCCTTGACTCAATTCCAGTCTCTCTCGTCCGTTCAGTTACAGAAGAAGAGCAGCTTCAAAGACAGCTGCTCCTGCTGGAAAAAGAACGGCAAGAACATACTGCAAATCTCGAAAAACTGATAAACGAGCGTGATACAGTCATTTTTACGACGTCCGATGTTTCTTCCCGCCGTGATAAAATCGCTGATTTTGAGAAAAAGATAACAGATGAGCGCACGTCCATCCAGGAGAACCTTGAGAAGTGCGGGTCTCTTGAAACTGACAGTTCTGCTTTTTCAGAAAAGCTTGAGGAAACTGTCGTTCTCTGGAAAGGCAGTTCTGATTCCCTTTATACAAGAAAAGATGCTGTGGAGCCCGCCGATATAAACGCGCTCATAACAGGTTCTGTACAGATACGGGAAGGCTTTCTTTATGTGAAGGCAGGCCTTCTGATATATCCGGGAGAAATTGCCTGTAACGAAATTGTCGCCGCGGGTACGCTTTCTGATGCTGCCTCTGTCGCAGAAGAACTTGCATCTGCCCTGGTCGACACAATTGTCAACGCAACGCCCGTATCACTTGCATTTTCCATAGAGCCTGCCGTTGCTGCGCAAAAAGCTGAAGTCACTGTTGATGGCATGATCGTACAGAACCCTGGGACATTTCATGCGTTTCAAAGCGGAATACACACCATCACTGTGGAAGCTCCCGGTTATGAAAGACAGTCATTTACGTATGATTTTTCGGAAACTCCACGATACCGTGTTGATGTAGTCCTTCCTGTACAGAATGCAGTGCAGCTTGATTTGAACGCGCTTTCTGCCTCGGGACAGCCTGCTGAGGACGCACAGGTGTGGATTACCGGAAAAAATGCCGGAAAAGCTCCTGTGAGTGTAACGGTGAACGACCGTCAGATTCTTGGTGTCATCCAGGGGAACAACGGTGTTCAGACTTTTTTTACACTTGATCCTGCGGGAAAGAATATGTCCGCATCCGTTCTTCTTCGTGAAGAATCAAGTCAGTCCAGAATTGAAAAATCAAGGAAAAACCTGTATACTTCATACGGTCTGCTGCTGCTTTCCCTGCCGTTTACGTTTTATTTTTACGGCCGTTTGAGCGATGCCTACGACGCATATACAAACGGCATTCCGGCTGTAAGTACGGCAGATGAATTTTATAAATGGCAGAAAATTGAGCGCATCTCCTTCGGCGTTTCAATCGGATGCGGCGTAAACATGATATACCGCATTGTCAGATATATGCTGGATGCAGATTCCGTTCTGCCGGAAAAAGCTGATTCGGATAAGGAAGAATAATATGGGTAAGATATCTTTTGGCCAGAAACTCGCAGGACTTTTTGGCATTCATACAAATCAGAACGATGATTTCTTTGATGATCTTACGGATATGCTCATTGAGGGCGATATCGGTGCAAAAACCGCTTTTGAGATAACGGAGTCTCTTGAAAAATCATGTCGTGAGAACAGACTTTCATCCAAAGAAGAGATTACTGCAGAACTCAAAAAGATGCTCCTTTCATTTGTGAAGCCAGCAGCTCTTGAACCTGAAAAAAACAAAGTTTCCATATATATGCTGCTCGGTGTAAATGGCGCCGGCAAGACGACCAGTGCTGCAAAACTTGCTTCCTGGTTCAAAAACAGAGAAGTTCCTGTCATTATGGCTGCAGCAGATACGTTCCGCGCAGCAGCAATCGAACAGCTGTGCTGGCACGGCGAAAAGGTCGGTGTCCGCGTCGTCAGTCACCAGCACGGCGCAGATCCGTCTGCTGTTGTTTTTGACGCAGCTGCAGCCGCTGCCGCAAAGGGAGGCGCTCTCGTCATTGCAGACACTGCCGGCCGCCTTCATAACAAAGAGAATCTTGTCCGTGAACTTCAGAAAATTGACCGTACGTCTCAGTCAAAAGCTGCGGACGGCTGCTATAAAAAGCTGATTGTCCTTGATGCAACGACAGGCCAGAACGCCATGCGCCAGGCAGAAGTCTTTCATGAGGCAGTCGGCATAGATGCTGCAATCCTCACAAAATACGATTCAACTGCAAAGGGTGGAATCGCAGTTTCTCTCGGAAGGGAACTTGGTATTCCTGTTGCTTTTGTCTGTACAGGTGAAAAGTACGAAGATATCCAGCCCTTCAATCCGGAACAGTACGTTTCCGAGTTTCTTGAAGGCTGAACATGATTGCTGAGCGGGGAAAACTGCAGTTCCTTTTCCTGATTCTGTTCATTTTTCCTCTTGCGGCCCAAACATCATCCAGTACGTCAGACGGATATATCCGTGACTGGCAGAATGACGGCGATCATGTGTTGTATTCTACAGAAAACGGCATCATTACATCAGTCATGACTGCGGATGAAGAAAAACTTGTTCTCAGAAAATATGATGACAGTCACCGTCTTACTTCAGAAACGGTCTGGAACAGCGGATATGAGGAAATAGCTTCAGAAACGACATGGATATATCCTGAAAAAGGCGTGTATCCGCTTTCCATGACAAAAAAGATTCCGTCCCAGAATCAGCTGGTGAAAGTGACCTATTCCACGGCAGGACTTGAAACTGAGCGTGTAACGTGGCTTTTGAATGCAGATGACGCAGATGAAGCTGAAGAAAAGCTTCTTTCAAAAACGATGTGGACATACGACAGCCAGAACCGTGTACTTTCCAAAATAAACGAGTCATATGGAAACGGAACTGACAGTGAAAAAACGGAATATTCGTACACGGATAAAGCCTCTGCTCCAGACATGATGTACTATGAAAACGATGTGCTCGTTGAAAGTGTCGTGCGTATATCAGACAGCAGTTATGTAGAAAGCCTCTTTTTTGAGGATATGGAAATAAAATCGACCTGGGAAGATGGTGTAAAAACTGATGAAGTGTACTATCTTGAAGGAAAGGAACTGAAGAGAAAAACGTTGTGAAAAAGAATAATCCCTTTCATTGGATTCCGTTTGTCTCAGGCAGATTTGCCAAGGTTGACCGTCAGGGCAGGACAGCCGTTACCGGTGCGCTTGCATCTGCAGGCATAGGCTTTGGTGTCGCCGCCCTCATCATCATCATTTCCGTCATGAACGGCTTTCAGATGACGTACATCGACAGCATCATGGAAATAAGTTCCTTCCACATCCGGGCGACACAGAACGCCACTGAAACTGCCTTTTCTTCAGATGAACTGATTGAAGCGCTTTCTACGGTGCCTGGCGTGCGCTCTGTCACTGAAATGTATGAGGCCCAGGGACTTATTGCCGGTTATAAAGGCCGCCAGTCACCAGGCCTTCTCCGCGGAGTTCCCGCTGACATATGCGAAACAGATGCCGGCTTTGCTGAGCAGGTTGTCATGACAACAGGCAGTTTTGACCTGTCTGAAAGGAACTCTGTCATCCTGGGAAATACGCTTGCCCGAAAGCTTGGTGTTCATGCCGGTGACCAGATTACGCTTTTTGCGCTTTCCGGCGGTTCTGAGACTGCGCTTTTCGATGCCGACAGAACGCTTACGGTAGCGGGAACTTTTACATCCGGCTATTCAGACATCAACTCAACGTTTGCGTTTGTTTCGCTTGAAACAGCCTCGTCAATGCTTGGTTCTGTAAAACCATTCTTCGGCATCAAGCTTAAGAACTCTGACAATGACCAGAAGATGATTGCCGCGCTTGAAAAAACAGTTCCCTCTCTTTCTTATGAATCATGGCGCAGTTACAACCGTTCGTTCTTCGGGGCTCTACGTGTTGAAAAGAACATCCTCATGATGATGTCTTTCCTTATTTTTGTCGTTGTCGGCGTCAACATCTTCAATTCAATGCGCCGTATGGTCTACGAGCGTCATGAGGAGATTGCCGTTCTTTCTTCTTTCGGTGCGTCTCAAAAGGACATTCAGCTGGTGTTCATGTCTCAGGGGCTTGCAACCGGTCTTAAGGGTGCCATCCCCGGTCTCATTGCAGGACTGCTTATCAGCGTGAATATGGATTCTGTGTTCTCCATGTTCTCCAATCTGATTTTTTATGTGCAGTATTTCTTTACAATGCTTATAAATCCTGAGAACTCATATATGGTTCGGGCTACGAATATCTATCTGTACTATGCACGCATTTCCGCGCGCGTTGTCTTTTCTGAAGCTGCTGCAATCACGCTTTTTGGTGTGCTCGCAGCCCTGTTTGCCTCATGGATGGCAAGCAGAAATGTTCTGAAACTGTCTGTTGCGGAGGTTCTGCATGACGAATGATTCCTGCGTGAAAATACGCGGTCTTGATAAGACATTTACCGGTGCCGGTAAGCCGCTTACCATCCTCTCCAATCTTGAAATGGATGTGGAGAAGGGGAGCCGCGTCATTATCCTCGGAGCAAGCGGAAGTGGCAAAAGCACGCTTCTGAACATAATCGGCGGTCTTGAAAAGCCGACAGCCGGCATCGTGGAAGCTGGTCCTTACACGGTGTCTTCCCTTTCAGAAAAGCAGCTGACTGAATACCGCTCGTCATACCTCGGCCTCATTTTTCAGTTTCATTATCTCTTGAAAGACTTCACCGCTCTTGAGAACGTGTTCCTGCCGGCGCTTATTGCCGGTGTTCCTAAAAAGGAAGCTGAAGAGCGTGCAAAAAAACTGCTCGCGGACGTTGGCCTTGAAGACCGCATGCTGCATCTGCCTTCTCAGCTTTCTGGCGGAGAGCGTCAGCGTGCGGCTGTCGCCCGTGCACTCATCAATGACCCTGAACTTATCCTTGCAGATGAGCCAACGGGAAACCTTGACCCTGAAAACGCTTCTCTCATATCCGAACTTCTGTTCAGTATGGTAGAAAAATACGGAAAGACACTCATCATGGTGACGCACGACATGAACCTTGCAAAGAAAGGGGACGTGTGCTGGTCAATCGTAAACGGAGGCCTCGTCCGTCAATGACCTTCCGTTCGGTGCTGCTTCTGACATCACGAATCCTCAAGCCTAAGGAATCTGCAGTTTCCCACGCCCGACGCAGTTTGCTCGGCGCCGTCGTCTGCATCGCATTGAGCATGATTCCGCTTGTTGTCGTCCTTGTCGTGTCAGATGGCATGATTGAAGGCATAACAAGCCGCATTGTCGGTCTTTCGAGCTATCATGCGCAGATAGCGCAGGACCGGACTTTTGCTGATCCCGAATATAATATGGAAGTTCTCAGGGATATTGCTGAAGAGGCTTCCACTCTTGAAGGTGTAACCGGTACGTTCATAGAGCGGCAGGGCTCTGCGCTTGCTGCAGGAAAAGGCGGCAGAAGCGGAGCAGCTGTGCGTTCGGTTGAAGAGCGCTTCTTTACTGAAAGTGCCGCATTCTCGCAATATGTTGAAATCATTGATGGCGAAGCTGCATTTCCTGAAAAGAACAGCACCGTCATTGGAAAGAAAATTGCTGAACTGCTTGATCTGTCAGTCGGGGACACGATACGCCTCATCACTGCACGTACAACAGATACTGGCAGTGTGCTTCCGAAAGTAAGTTCATTCAAAGTAACCGGCATTGTATCAAGCGGCTATCAGGAAATAGATGCGCTCTGGGTGTTCATCCCGCTGGAAACAGGATTTGATTATCTGGCAACTTCAGCGTCGACAATCAGTGTCGGCATTGAGACTGAAGATCCGTTCGGACCGTCCTACGAGCCGCTTGCACTTGAGCTTGATGATATTACGCCGTATGGTTTCATGTTCTTCCGCTGGTCCGACCTGAACAGCGCACAATACGAGAATTTTGCATCTACCCGTGTCATGCTCCTTTTCGTCATGGTGCTGATTGTCCTTGTCGCATCCATAAACATTTCGTCTGCGCTTGTCATGCTCGTGCTTGAGCGACGCAAGGAAATCGCCATCCTCAAGAGTCTGGGGGCTTCAGAGGCAGGTGTTTCCGGTGTGTATATCCTGACAGGAGCTGCAGCGGGATTTGCGGGTACGGTTCCCGGCATTCTTCTTGGCGTACTATGTGCAGTAAATGTTAATTCTGTGGTACAATGGGTAGAGAAGGTCATTAATGAAATCGGCAGGCTGGCATACTCGCTTTTTTCAAGCGGTGAATATGCGGACGTTCATCTGATGGATCCTGCCTTTTATCTTGAAAAGATACCGGTAACTGTTTCTGTAAGTGAACTTCTGATTATTGCAGCTGGAACGGTTCTGCTTTCTGTACTTGTGTCGGTTATTCCGGCAGTTCGTGCAGGTAAGGATAAGCCGCTCAACATACTGCGGAAGGTTTGATAAGAAATGAAATGTGATGTCTGTAAAACTAATGAAGCCACAATGTTCATTCAGCAGATTCGCGGAGAACAGACCGTTGAACTGCATCTCTGTGCTGCATGCGCACGGGAACGTGGCTTTGTCGTACAGAATGAACGCATGGAAATGACGTTCAAGAAATTTATTTCCAATTACGCAGAAAAGCGGATCTGCACCGTATGCGGCCAGACTCTTGATGATGTCAGAAAGCACCGGCGTGTCGGATGTCCGCAGTGTTATATTGAATTCGGTGATGATATTACCGGTCTTTTTGCAAAAAACGGATGGGATAAACCATATACGGGTTCTCTTCCGCTCCGTCTTGAAAAATACCGCTCTGTCCTTGAGGACCGTGCAAACCTGCAGACAAAGCTTCAGGAATCCGTAAAGAACGAGGATTATGAAAAAGCTGCTGTGTACCGCGACCGCCTTAAGGAACTGGATGAGCACCATGACTGATATTCAGGAAGGAGACTCCTGGTATCTGCAGCCGGGACCGGATTCTGACGTTGTTCTTTCAACGCGGATCCGCCTTGCACGCAATCTTGCAGACTTCCCTTTCCCCGAGTTCCAGAAAGGCGACGATGCCCAGCGCGTTCAGACGCTTATCTTTGATGCATTTTCTCAGTTCGAGGATTACGATGACTGGCAGCTTCTTTCTGTTGCCGGTATGGATAAGCTTGGCCGTCAGCTGCTGGCAGAACGCTCAATCCTGCCCACGGATATGATAGACACTGGGACAGGCGCTGTCGCAGTGCGTACTGACGGAAGAATGTCATGCACCATCAACAGACACGATCATCTGCACATTGCTTCTGTGTTGCCGGGTTTTATTCCTTCAGACTGTCTTGAAGCTGCCCGCGCTATTGATGCGCTTCTTCAGAAAAACCTGAGTTTTGCCGGCAACAAAGAGTTCGGCTATCTGACTTCCCGCCTTAAAGATACGGGAACCGGCATGAAGATGTCATGCCTGTTTCATCTGCCTTCAGTGCATGAACTCGGCTTACAGGACACGCTGTTCCGCTCTCTTGTAGACACCGGCTTTGATGTGTACGCGTGCTTTGCTCCTGCAGGTTCAGAAGTAACTTCCCTTGGCGCGTGGTTCAGAATATCAACGAATCATTCGTTCCCGACAAGCGAAACAGACCAGCTCGCTGCCGTGACAAGCGCAGGTCATAACATAGTAGAAATTGAGCGTAAGGCACGCCAGGACCTTTTGATTACAAAGCCAACCGTCATTCGTGACAGGGTGTACCGCGCCCTTGCTGCCGTAAAGTTCAGTAAGTTCATTTCGCTGCGGGAAGGCGTCGAACTCATATCAGCGCTTAAATGGGGCATAGATCTCGGCCTTCTTGATGGCGTCAGTGACAGCCAGCTCTATTCTCTGTTGATCCGCATTCAGGGTGGGCATCTGACGTTTGCACTGCGTTCTGGCGACTTTGAATTCGAGAAGGATGTGACGACGCCTGATCAGCGGATAGCGCGCCTCAGGGCACTGATAATGCAGGAAGATACGATGGCACTTGAGCCTGTGGTCTGAAATGCCGATTGTAAAAGTGGGAGACTAACGATGGTTAAAGGATTATCACCCAGAGCTCAGAAACTTCTTTCAGTTTCAGCACAGAAAATAGCGAAAAAATATAACAGTAACCAGCTTTTACCCGAGCACGTGCTTATCGCCATGATTCAGGGCGCTGATGGCATCGGCTTTGAAGTGCTGTGTCAGCTCCGCGTCAATCTGCTCATGTTTCAGCTGGCGCTTGAGTTCCCTTTAAAAGCCGTTGCCGCTTCTCCTGATGAAATGCCTCAGGGCGATATTCCCCCGGGAAGACGCTTCCGCACCATGCTTGATGTTGCGGCTGTTGAGTCCCGTTCCGCCAGAAAGAACTATATTGGAACTGAACATATCCTGATTGCGGCAATCCGTGAAGAAATGAGCGCCGCTTCCCGCTTCTTCTCAGCTGTTCCGCTTACAGCCGCAGACGCCCGTGCAGCAGCCCTTGCCGCAGAGAAACGCGTGCCGTCTTCAGCGCTGCTTGAAGGCACACCAGCCGGCGGGCAGAAAAGTCCTGCTGGCGGTCCCGGTGATCCGCGCCGTCAGGGAGAACAGCCGTCACTGCTCGCTGAGTTCAGCCGTGACCTGACAGCTCAGGCCCGCGCTGGAGAATGTGACCCGGTGATTGGCCGCGAACGGGAGATTCAACGTGTCATTCAGATTCTCTGCCGCAGAAGCAAGAACAATCCGGTGCTTGTAGGTGAGCCGGGCGTCGGTAAAACAGCCATCGTTGAAGGATTAGCCCAGCGCATCGTTTCTGAGCAGGTGCCGCGCGACCTCGTCAACAAGCGCCTTCTTGTCCTTGATTTAGGCCTTGTCATTGCGGGAACGAAATACCGCGGTGAGTTTGAGGAGCGCATAAAGGGCATTGTAAAGGAAATTGCCGGAAAGAAGGACATCATCCTTTTTATTGATGAGCTTCATACGCTCGTTGGTGCAGGAGGTGCTGAAGGCAGCATGGACGCATCCAATATGCTGAAACCAGCACTTTCACGCGGCGAGTTGCAGTGTATCGGAGCGACGACGCTCAAGGAATACAGAAAGTACTTTGAAAAGGATGCCGCGCTTGAACGCCGCTTCCAGCAGGTTATGGTCACTGAGCCTGATGATGTTGAGACAAAGAGCATCCTTATTGGCATTGCACCAAAGTACGAGTCATATCACCATGTAAAGTATGCGGATGGCGTCATCGACACGATTGTACGCTTCAGCCGCCGCTATATAACTGACCGCTTCCTGCCGGACAAGGCGATTGACCTTCTTGATGAAGCGGGTGCCATGAAGAAGATTGCGGCTGACGAACGGCCCGCTGAGCTTGCCGACCTTGAAAAGCAGATTATGCTGCTGACGGAAGAGAAGTCGCTCATGGTTGAAAGCCAGAACTACGAGCGGGCTGCTGCCGTACGCGACGAAGTGCGCATCCTCAAGCTGCGGGCAGACGAGCTTTCAAAAAACTGCCGTTCTGACGTCATCACTGAAAAAAACACCGTCACCATCCAGGATATATGCCAGGTGGTTGCGACAATAACGGGCATTCCTATGGAGCAGCTTGATACTGCCGAGTCTGAGCGCCTTCTTAACATGGAGAAAGAACTCCATCAGACAGTCATCGGCCAAGATGATGCGATAAAGCTCATCTCCTCTGCTGTGCGTCGTGCCCGGGCTGGCGTTTCGTCATTCAAGCGGCCTCAAGGCTCATTCATCTTCCTGGGACCAACCGGCGTCGGAAAGACACTGCTTGCAAAGACTCTCGCGAAGTTCCTCTTCGGCTCAGAAGAATCGCTTATCCGCGTGGATATGAGTGATTTCATGGAAAAGCATACCGCCAGCCGTCTCGTCGGCGCTCCTCCGGGCTATGTCGGCTATGAGGAAGGCGGCGTTCTGACTGAGAAAGTTCGTAGAAATCCGTATTCTGTCGTTCTTCTTGATGAAATTGAGAAAGCTCATCCGGATATATTCAACCTGCTTCTCCAGGTGCTTGAAGAAGGTGAGCTCCGTGACAACCTCGGCCATACGGTCAGTTTCAGGAATACGGTCATCATCATGACAAGCAACGCGGGTGCCCGTCAGATTACAGGTGCAGGCCGCCTTGGATTCAGCTCAAACGATGACGGCGTTCTTCCGTATGAAGACATAAAGGAAAGCGCTCTCTCTGAACTTAAGAAACTGCTCACTCCTGAACTTTTGAACCGCATTGACGATGTTGTCGTCTTCAATGCACTTTCTGAGGAAGAAGTTTCTGAAATCCTTGACCTGCAGATTGGCGAGTTTGGTCAGCGTCTTCAGGAGAAAGGCCTTTCTGTCAAGCTTGAACCGGCAGCCCGCCGCTATTTCATTGAACACGGATACGATCCGGCTTTTGGTGCACGCCCTATGCGCCGTCTGATCCAGCGTGAACTTGAGGATGCTGTCGCTTTGAAAATCCTGAGTAAGGAATGCGTTGCCGGTGATGTAATTGACGTTGAGTGCAAAAATGATGAAATCAACATCCGGATAACGAAGCCTTCTGAAGAAAAAAGCAATCCGGCCAGAAAGAAAGCAACCCGGAAAAAGGCTGCTGTAAAGGCATAAAAACCTCGAGAAACCCCTGAAAAT
>JAGHRS010000043.1 GCA_018066285.1 Candidatus Treponema caballi | reverse complement strand
CCTATTCGCCATCCGTGGACAAATTTCCCATTTTTGTCCGTCAGCGGTGGACAGCGTGTGCATGAATAAGTATTCACTATGATGCAAATAATATGCACACACAGCATAACGCCATGTGTGCATATATGATTGATGTGATTTACTTCTTGACCACGACCACGCGCGGCACGTTTACACGTACCAGCTTACGGCCGCAGCGCGGGCATACTGGATACTTTATGCCTGCGTCCGTCGTAACAAGATATTGCCCGCAGCAGACGAACGTTGCGGCTGCTTCGTACTTCATTAGCCGATAGCGTAGATTTCGACCGGGATCAGTGCGCTGCTGGAATCGCCGCTTGTGCCGAGATAGTATCCTGCGGCAAACTGCGCAGTGTTGCCGCTGATTACAACACCTCTTACACTGTCCGGCTTTGTCTGAGATCCAATCTTTGCAGCAGCGCGAAGAGTAGTATCTACGCCAGGCAGCACAATGCATGTTGTGTTGAAGTCGGCCGAATTGGTTTGTCTGCAGCGCACCAAATAGAACTTAGTGCTTGCGGGCACATTCGATAATACAACAGTCTGGGCATTGAAGCTGCTTGCCGGGCGTTCATTCTCCCAGACTTTGACCATGTTCAGCCCCGCCTGCTGCGCGGCTGCGAGCGCTTGCGCGGCTGTCTGGCTGGCCTGATTGGCAACGTTGCCGGCTGCCGTTGCGGTATTCTGTGCAGCTTCAACACCGGCAGCCGTGCCGAAGTAAGCGGCTGCATGGCCCTGCAGCGTCTGTGCGTCGCTGCTCGACGCGCTGACGTAGAACGTGCATACGCTGCCGTTAAGGCATGCCAGCACCTCTGTGCCGGTCAGCCAAGCGCCCTCTGTGATCGCCTGACCATTTGCGGCAATGGCATTTACTGCGATGCCGTCAACGGTAAACGTGTCGCCGTTGCCGACATTCCCGGTTGCGCTCAAGCGGAACATCGCGGCGTCCGGCACGTTGCGCGTGATGTTGTGCACCGTGGCCGCGATCGCTTCCGTGGCGCGGGGTACACTTGCCATCTGGTTTTCATACATTGCTGCGTCGATGGCGTCCCAGTTGGGGTTGTAGTCTGTCAGCGGGGCAAAGAGGTCGCTGCCCTGCGGCTTGTTCAGACTGTAATTAGTTGTCTGTGTCATAGTCAGTTATCTCCTTATACGATGATAGTGTTTGAATACAGCGTGATGTCTGTGTAGCTCCGTCTGTATCCCTCGATCTGAGTGTATGTCTTTGCTCGCTGCGCGATCTCGTTGTAGGTCAGGCCGTCGGATACATGCAGCTGTGCGAGCGTGTCGAACATTTCCTGCACCGTCACGTAATCCCCGGTGAAGAAATTCAAAATCCGCACTTGTGCAAGCTCCTCGCCAAGATTGCGCAAAATCCGTTCTTCGGCCTGCTCGATCTTGACGTCGGTATAGGCATTCGCGCCCATGATCATGGCGTCGAATGCAGCGCGAGCGTCTGCAACGTCGGTGCGGATAAGCTGAATCTGTGCGTTGACATAGTTGACGAACTGCTCGTGCCTTGCGTCAAGCTCTGCTGTAGTGGCAGCAAAGTCGCGCTCCAGCTGCCGCACGTCTCGCTCGACTTCCGCAATTCTACCATTCAGAAGCTCGGCAAAGCGCTCGTCGACATATGCTTTGATCTCGCCGCTGATGGTGTCCTTGATGCTGTTGACTTTCTCGTCGAGCGCTTTCAGCTCGGAAATGACCCAGTCGAGATTCAGCTCGTGGAAATTGGAATAGGGAAACTGGTTATTGAAAAGTCCCACTGTTTCACTCCTCTCTTTTAATATACGGCAAGACAGAAGCGGCGCTTAAAATCGGCGATGATTGTGTCATAGATGTTATAGAGCACGCTTTCGCGCTCCTGCTCTATCATCTGCTGCGTTGTCGTGACGCCGATATTACCGTAGGCCCTGCCTGTTCTTCTGTTGGTGCTCTGCTCTGTGCTGTATGCGTTGGTGTCGCTCTGGTTGTCCTGGTTCTGCGTCTCTCCTCGCTGGCTGCTGTCATGCGGTGTATAGCCTGCTTCGTTGAACGCGCTGACCTTGTTCTCCTCGGTTGATGTCCCGCTGGCTGTCGTGCTGCCGCGGAAGCTGGACGAGCTGTCGCCGCTCTTGTTGGCGTCGTCCGTCCATTCTTCCTTGCGGTCATAGTTGCTTATCGGGTCATACTCCAGTATCGTGGTCTTGTAGAGCTTCTCCCAGATTGGGAGCTGCTTTTTGCTCCATGTGCCGATCATAAGACGCATAAACGGTGCGGATGGATAGAGCACTTCAAATTCCGCGAGCTCTGCGAGTAGGTTATCGACGAGCGTCTCCCGGTCCAGCGCCTGAGGAATGACAAGCTTGTCGAACAGATTCGGTGCTGATGTGTACAGCCCAAGCACGCTAATTGTTGCTCTGCTCATTGTCAGCGCTCCTTTCCTGCTGCGGCGCTTCGGGCGGGAAGCGCCAATCGACAGACAGCTCGATGCCGAACATGTCGCGTGCTTCCTTGCAGCTCTCCTGCAGCTGCTCCAGCCACATGGCCGATTTCGTGAATGTTTCAACGTTATTTGCATTGACTTCGTCGCTGATCAGGCGTTCGCGCTTGTCCGTGTTGGCGTTGGGGATTCCGATATCGGTGTCGAACTGCGCTTCGATCTTGCGCATGTCGCTCACGACATCGCCGACAATGTAGTTGCGGCCGACATCCTGCGAGAACATGTCCCAAGCTGGCTTGCCGTCGTCTCGCAGCATTGACTTATCCACTACGACGCACGGATCGCCTGACGCGATTTTATCGTACATCTTCTTGAAGCTTTCCGCGGCGGCTTTGTTTTCCGCAAAGAATGTGTAAGCAAGATGCGAATTGATGAGGTTGATTCCTGCGCTCTCGGCACACAGCGCGAGCATGTCGGCATAGTATCCGACCAAGTCCATAACGCCGCCGTAGTCTGGCTGCAGCTTTATGATAACGCACTCTTTGCCGATGCGCGGAGAAAGATTTCCTCTGAGGAGCGGATTGGTGATCAGTGCGTTTGTTGGCTGGTAGAATACATTGTAGCCGCTCAGGCCGCAGGCCTGCGGGATCACGCCGTATTTGTTCGTGTTCACGAGCGCGAGATATCCCCAAGAGTAGAGGACGTACAAAAAGTAATTCTTGCTCCATGTTTCCGGCATTCCCCATTTGAAAGTTGACATTGCTTTTTGCAGGAGATACCGGCGAAAGAATGCCGATAAATTTGTGTTTGCGCAGTGGACTGTGCTGGGGCTGTTCCGGCTTACTTCCGCGTTCAGGTAGTCATAGCTTGCCGGAATGTTTCCATACTGCATTGTATCATCTCCTTTGCTTGAATTTGAATAGCAGCCATACTGGCAGCTCTGTCGGGCCCGGTGTGCCGCCCATGTAAGTAAACCAGCGCCGGGCGCTTGTGCTGCGCACCGGCTGCGGCTTGACTTGCGGCCGCTCATAGTTGTACAGCCATACTTGAGCGAGCAGCTCCGGCGCGGTGTGGCTCTGCGTAAACTCTGCGAACGTCATGGGGTATTGGTCAGTGCTCAACCACTGCAAGCCGTTCTGGAGCTCATAGCGGATGCGGTACATCTGCCAGTCTCCATTGTCGCGCCACTCCGTGCCGGGGCTTTGCTGCTGCACCCAGTCGCTGTATTTGGTGTATGGCGTCCACTGGACGAGTCCATAGCCGCCAGTCCCGACCGTCAGGTTTTCCCAAATTCCCGGGTTGATATTGCTCTCATGCTGCATGTTACCAAGCATGGCTGCGATCGCTTCGTCCGTCCATCCCTCGCTGCGGAAATAGAAAATAACTTCATCCGCATTATTCTCCATTTGCGCTTGCGTGAGGTAGAAATTTCCCGATATCCACATAGGCTTACTCCCAGAAGAAGCCGGCTTCGAGATACTCTTTTACTCGCCGGTTTTCGTCCGCGGGTGCTGGCAGCGACATGTCCGCGTCAAGGCAGAGAACATAGCCGGACAGCGTTTTTATCTGCACATCCTTGCAGAGCGGTCTGCCGCGGTGCTCGTTGTTTTCATCGACTACCTTATAAAAAGACGCGTCTATTCTCGGCGTGTGTCTGACATTGGCAAGGCTGCCGTTACTGCCCCGCGTCTCCATGGATGGCAGCGCACCCTGCACGGCGTTTCCGATCATGCCCAAACCGTTGGCAATAGCGCCCAGCACGTTGCCGGTCGCAATCCCGATTCCCATGTTGACGCCGGAGCTGATGATGCCGCCGGCCGCGTCCAGCATGTTGCTGGTCAGCTGCGCAAGCTGGATCGGGACGCCGACTTGCGACTTGACAGTTGCCAGATGGTTTGATGAGAGCAGCGCACTGCCGTCTGTGACGTTGAGCTCGGCGTCTCCGCTGATGATGTCGACGCCGATCAGGCAGTGTATTGTGGACAGCCCATGCAGCTGGTTGGCGTCCAGCAGGAAGTTGCCGAACGCCGGGAACGTGAGCATATAGCTGCTGTACGGCGAGCCGTTGAGATACGACCCTCTGGTCGCCGCCTGCGGATGTTTGGGTACATTGATAGGCACGTCGAAGCTGACATAGCCGACAGCGGGGATGCGATGGCACGCGACGCCAAAATCCCACCAGCCAAACTTGATATGGTCAAGCTGCGGCTGCGTTCCGTCGTTGGCATTGAACGGCAGCCATGTGCAGCTCGCAATGTACTGGAACGGATTGAATAGCGCTTTGGTCAAGTCCTCTGAAATGTCGCTAATGTTCATCCACGAGACGTCGTCCATGAGCGCCTGACACAGCGCATTGAACTCGCTGGGTGTGAACACATAATAATGTACAGCGCCCACGCCGTTTGCGTCGCCGTTGATGATGCCGACAACATAAGAGCCCAGCCCGAACGATTGCACCCACGGCGTCGTGCCGGTGGCAATGCTGTGCTGCACGCCCTGCTTTGTTGGGTAGAGCATGTCCGGGATCGCGCCGTCGCTCTGAGCTGCGGCGCGCAGCACATACTGCTGGCTGTTCCCGATCTCCGTTCGGTATGTGGCAAGCACATCGCACTCCATGGATGCATGCCACAGTCCCTTGTCATATGTCCAGTCTCGTATGAAATAGTGACGGCCCATCGTCGGCACGTAACAATAGTTGAACTGGCTTGGGTTTCCGTCGGGCCATACGGCCGCATTGATGCTGAAAGTCGGCCGCATGGCGCTGCAAGGGTCTTTGAGAGCCGCCGGAACGACAATGCCGGTCGTGTAGTCGGGTCGCTTTGTGCTGTTCTCTCGCTTCTCAAACTGCCAGAACCTGATATTAAACATGTGACAGTCCTTTCCGCAGCGCCCGCCGCAGCGGGCACTACATTAATATTAGTCGAGCAGAAGCACGCAACCCTTTTCGGTCATGTCCATCAGCGTGCGGAAGTTGACATGATCGTCGTCGTTCCAGTAGCCGCCCTTGGTGTTGAACGGCGTCAAGGCATTCCACGCGTTCACCTGAGCGAAGCCGAGCGCTTCCTCGTCGAGGATCACGCCGAAGATGCCGGCCTGCTCCACTTCGCTGACCGCGGTTTTGACAGTGCCGTCGGTGTGCGTGTAGGTAGGCACGACAGAGATGCTGTCAGGGGTTTCGATGCTCTGCCAGTAGGAAACGCCCTCGAAGTCGGTGTACTTCAGCAGATTGTCGTGATAGGTGTTGCTTGCCACCATCGCGCCGAACTGATCCATTGCCTTGGCATACAGATATACTTTCTGCTTGTTAGCCGGGGTATGACGCATGACGTGCTTGTTGTTGATCACGGTCTGGAACAGCTCGCTGCGCTCGGTCATCATGCGGGAGATCGTAGCAATGCGGGCGTAGACCCAGCGCATGAACGGCTCGAAGTTGCCGGGCTGGTATACGGTCTGCGCGGTCAGCGGGGTGGCAAAACCGGCTTCGGTATTGTACTCGGTCAAGAGATGGATGACGCGCGTGTTCTGGCCCTCGGTGATGATGGAAGCAATATAGTTGGCGAGCAGGCCGCGTGCGATGGTCTCGCGGTACTGCTCCAGCTTGTCGCTTCTATTCTGCGCTACCATGGTATTAAAGCGCATGAACTCCTCGGGGCTGCGGAATGCGGTATCGAGGTTGTCACGGAAGATGGTATAGCTGTTTTCGTAGACGCTCTGGCCGTAGAAGTTGGTCTGCAGCACGTCGGGCTTGTTGAGCTTGAACATGTCCACGCTCAGGCCGTCGCCGGTGGGGTTGGCCTGCTGGCTCGCGTCATAGGCGACCGGGTATTTAAAGCGCTGGTCGTCCTGCACGTCCTTGTCAGCGACAGCCAGCTTGCGCGTGGCGTTGCCCCAGCGGTCAAGGGACATTTCCAAGCCCTTGAACTTTGCGGAGTAGGGACGGGACGAGAAGATCGTCTTGCCCCACATCTGGGACATTGCGTTGAGGATGGGCTCATAGCCGTTGAGCAGAGCAGTCTGCGCAACAGATACGAATTCGCCGGCATTGGTCGGGGTAATGACCGCTTTGCCGGTTGCCTGAGAAACAAGGCTGTTTAAAATTGTGCTTGCCTGATACAAGACAAGGTTGCTGTTTACATTAGGCATATAACTTTACTCCTTTACAATAGGTTTGGGATTGATGATCTCGGCGAGGATGTCCTCGGCCGTCTGGGGCTGCTCCGGCTGCTGTGATCCGTTGATGTTGTTCATCTGTACCACGCCGGTAAGCTTATTGATCGCGTCCAGAATAGGATCGCTCGCCGGAGCAGGAGCAGGAGCAGGAGCGGGAGCGGGAGCGGGAGCAGGAGCAGGAGCAGGAGCGGGAGCAGGAGCAGGAGCGGGAGCAGGAGCGGGAGCGTTGAGCGTGGAAAGCGCGGCGATCTGCTGGGCAGTAAAGCCGGCGCGGGCAAGAATAAGAATGTCGTCTCTGTTCATGGTTTGCACTCCTTTATTATTTAGTCCATGCAAGCAAGCTTGCGGATCAGGTCGCCGCCATAGTCATAGGCGGCCAAGTAAAGCATTGTGTCGTAGGCGAGGCCGCTGCGGCGCTGCAAGTCGGCGAAATTGTCGTAATACTTCATCGCGGGGACGGTCTTGTAGCTGGTGGCCTTTCCGTTGTTGTCCCACTGGAAATGCGGGCGGTCGGGGAATTTTTTCCAATCCCCGCCCCATGAAAAGCCCATGCTTTTGGCAATGGCTGCGCACTTCTTGAAAAACTCGGGATCGTCGTATTCATGCCCTTTGACGTTCTTGCAGATATCGAACGCGAGGCCGCTGTGGTAGGTAACTGTTTTGCTGTTGGTGACGATCGCGCCGGGCTTCGTCCTGCCCTGTGCGTATAGCGCTGCCTGATACTCGTTGTCGCGGAGCGTCTGCGTGATCAGGACATTTAAGCCGCGGAGTTTGCACACCTTGACGAAAATGTCGCACGCCCCGGCAACATCCGGGCGCAGGTCTTTTATGTCCCTGCTATTTATCATTGCTGATTCTCTCCTTTAACATTGTTATGATCTCGCGCAGATCGCGGATCGCGTCGGTGTTTTTGTTGAAAGCTTCCATCCACTTTTCGCTCTCGGCCCGGTGTTCGTCCCGCTCTTTGTTCCACATCCAGAAAAGAGCGATCACGCACGCGATCGGAAAGCCCATTGTCCCGATCAGCTCGGTAAACATTGCCATGTCCATTGGTCAATCTCTCCTTTCCCGGCCGCAGATGCAGAAAGAGCGAGACCGTCTTGCCCCGCACTTGGGCGTGCGCCGGCTTCCGGCCGTGTGCTTGCGCTGGTCTCGCTCTTTTATGTGAACTTATCACATCTATTAAAATTTGTCAAGCATAGTATTTATTGAGCAGGATCTCGCACAGATATTCCTCAAACAGAATGTGATCCTGCATGTATTGGGCCCATATCCAGCCAAACGCCCGCTTGAAACGCTGCCGCTCCGTGTCACCAGTGCCGAACTTCGGCGGGCTGCCCATTGCATGACAGCTTGCGTAATAGTCGCCGCCGCTTTTATGTTTATATATTGTGAGCTCGCCGACAGTCACGACCGGCTTGTACTCTTTCAAGTTGCGCGATCCGATGCGCCCCACTTCGTTGCCGGTGAAATTGTTTTCTATGCTCATTCCTGCAAATGCCGTGCCAGCTGTTGCGCGGTATAGCGCCGTGTCGCGCTTTAGCTCGCTGATCTTGCTCTCCTGCAGGAAATACAAGCCGATGCCGCGCTTGCGGTCTTGATATATAGCCGTGCCGGCGCTTTGCATTTTAACTGCCTGCCGGATGAGCTCAAAGCCCATAAAGATGGGGTTGCCGATGTCGTTTGCGTTGGCCAGACATAGCAGCTGGAGCGGCGGCTCGCCGTTCAATTCGCGGTTACGGTTTACGGTTTCGTAGCAATTCATCAGCGCGTCGAATTCGTTTTTAATTGGGCGCTCGTGTCGCTCCGGGATGAATTCGTCAAAGATCATCAAGCGAACGTCGCTTGCGTCAAAGCCGCGGATATTAGAGAATGTGGACAGCGCTGCCGTGTAACCGATGGGCTTTCCCGCAGGCTTTACAATGCCGTCTGCGTCCGGCTCGCCCAAATAGAAGCCGCTGTTATACTTCGTGATCGTGTCGCATACCACATCTATTCCGCGGTCTCTATTTATCCTTTTAAACGGACTGAATTCGTCGCGTGCTATTATGTCGATTTGCGACTGTGTTCTTCGCAGCAGGATGAAAGGCTTTTGCTGATCCAGACATGTGCAAAGGCTGGTATAGGTCTTTCCAGTGCCGCGGCCGCCAACAACAAAATTGAATGGCAGGCCCTCGTCCAGAATGGCGGGGATGTTAACATAGCCGCTATCAAAATACAGCTTCATGGTGTTGCTCCTCTCATAGCAAAAAGCCCGCCGAAGCGGGCTTTAGGTTATTTGCGCTTAGAATGCCGCGAGCGCACAAGTAATAAATTCGCGGCCGCTCTTGCTCGTGCCGGTCAGCACCTTAATTTCAAGAGCTTCACCGGCTGCGAGATCATCGGCGAGGATGTCACACATCTGCTCGAAGTCGCGAAGGAATGTGGCGCTGTTGGTGGCAAACACTTCGTGCTCGGGGGTCATGATCGCAACGATGGTCTGCTCCTTGCCATCCTTGGCGTTGACGTCCTGATAGATGCACCACTTTGCCACGGTGAGCTGCTGGCCGACGGCGTTCTTCATCTTCTGGACTGCAGGGGACATGGTAAGTGCGTAGGACTCCTTGTTTGTGAGGTCTGCGGATGTTTTGAGAATCTTCATTTGTTCGTGCTCCTTTAAATTTATTTACGCCGGTCTCCCGGTCGCATACTTACAATAGCATACTTGTTGTTAATTGTCAATAGTTTTGTCTTTCTTGCAGCAGCAGCCGCATATAGTCGGCAGTGATCCCAAGCGTGTATGTGCTTTCCCTCAGCACGACGTTGGACGTGATCGGGAGCGTGTGGCCCTCTATCTCGTAGCTTTCGATATCCGGCCGGTCATTGTAAACAGCTTCAAGGCCGCCTGCTGCCCGGAAGATGAAGCCCGACTTAAACGCCGCGACGCCGCCGGCCGCTTCCAGCTCCTCGCCGCCCAGCTTCTTGTTTACGCCTGCGATCGTGGCAACAAGCTTGCTGTCGGGCGTTTCGCGGTAGCAGTATTTCTTCGCGCCGAGCGTCACAAATTCGCACATGTCATGCTCCTGCTCATAGACGCCCATGTAGTGCGTCTCGCCTTGCGGATCTGTGGCAAAAGCGCCGCTGCTCTTGCTGGCCGCGATGCGTTTTGCGTTGTAGGCGTCCCAGTCTATGTATCCGAGATATTTCACGCTGTCGGTGTCGCAGTATAGGAACTGCGCACCGTCCTCATGTGCAAGGCGTATACCCTCTTCGAGACGGAAGCGGGCCCACGCTGTCACCCAGCAGCCCCACTGGTAGCAGAGGAATGCCCGCTTGTTGCTTTCGGCGAGCAGCTCCTCAGCGTCCTCATCCTGTTCCACAAAGTCCCCATCTATAAAAAGGATATCTTGCTTCACCGGGTCTTGTGCCATCATGCCGTAAATGCTGTTCAGCTTGTTTTTGCTTTTCAGATAGTAGAGCTCCTCGCCGGGGACGTTCTTTAATTCGGTTTTCGCTTTGTAGTATCCGATTGTCGCCCTGATCAGCGGGGCGGGCAGTCGGCCATATCGTGCGTGCGATACATCAAACACCCGGCAGTCGTCAAAATCATACTCCGCGAGTAATATCTCAAGGTCGATGTCTGTTATCGTAGTTTCGAGGTATGCCGCTTTCAGAATGCGGCCGTTGTCAAATATCGCGTCCTCTATGTGCCTGCACTTGTCGCGGCTGAGATAGGGGCAGCCCCAGTCGTGCCGGCGCAGGCGTATGCCGCTAATGGCAATACGCATGAGGACTGCACGGTGTCGCTTGTAAATGAGGTCGAGCACCTTATCGAGCGGCAGCTCCCCGGCATAGAAAAATGCGCTTACCGGGAATTCGTCGTTGCACTGCACGTCTGGGTAACTGCTGCTGCGGTCAGCGCTGTGGGCGTTGTGCACAACGTCGCCCGCGTAGAAACGGTTTGCGTGTGTGTTGCCGCCGCGGAACGCTTCGCGGCACATCCGATAAACTTCTATGCTTGGCAGCTGCTGCCGCACAAACTGCTTGTTTACTTCGCGCATAGCATGCTTTGCGTCGCGCCTGACGTAGCCGGTGCTTGTCAGCGGGATGGTGTAAAGGCTGTCTCCGTCGTGCGTCATTTCAATGTGCAGCGCTTCGCACAGACCAAGCACGTCGTTTTCGCAGTAGTCGAGCTCCCGCTCTGACATGGGCGTCCATGGATAGCGCGGCTTGTCGTAGTCGAATTCTATGCCGCTTAGTTTCTGATGCTCTGCACCCATTTTCTTGGTGTACTCATCCAGCGACATATTGCTGTGTATGTATGAGCATCGGAATTCGAACGACCCAAACATGTCACACTTTAAAACCTTGCGAGACTTCACGGCAAAGACTTCGTCGGATTCAAAGCTGTAAATGCCACGCAGGAACTGGAATTCATAGGACAAATTGTGCACGTAAACCACGAGCCAGTCGTCGTGTAGCGTGCGGCGTATGCGATCCATGAAAGCGAGAAGATCGTCCCATGTGCGGCCGAACACCGTACCGATGCCGTAAAAGTGCCATTGCCATATGTACATGACAGACTGCTCGATCTCGCGCAGGCGTGTCGTCTCGATGTCGAATGCTGAAATAATGTCCTTGTATGTCCTGCGATTGCTGCGGCGTTTTCCGGGGTTTCCTCTGCGATTCCGCGCTGTCTTTATTGCTTCCAGCTGCTCGAATGGAAAGCTTCCCGGTGTATATCTCATTTGCGCTTGCGTCCTTTCTTCTGTTTCCCTTGCTTTAATTCTTCGATTAAAGCGCGGTATTCGTCCGCGCTCACTTCCTCGCCCTTTGCATGTCGGATTTTCGGCGCGGCAGCAAGCTGTTCTTCATTTTCAAGCCAGTAAATAAAATCCTCTTTCAGCTGATCAGGCGGAATTTTCTTGGCGGCCGCTGCGTTGAACAGTGCAACAGCTTCCGTGCTGCCGAAGCCGCGCAGATCGGCATTCGAGCGCCACTCCTCCATAAATTGCCCGAATGCTTGGTAATTCGTTCTGTTTATGAAGTCGTAGCCATGAGACTGCAGCGTGTTGATGGCCTCCGCACGTTGTTTGCGCAGGCCACGCACGCCGCCAGTCGATGCGCTGATCATGCGCGAAGCGTCGTACAGAAGCGCACGCGTTTCGCCGAGCGTGAGCTCGGCGAGCGGCTTGTACTTCCCGACATTGCGACGGTATGTTTCGCTGGTGCGGAACTCTGAGCGGCCGAGCGCTTCTACGCGCTTGTTTGCGATCTTGCGCAGTCGGCTGTACTCCTTGCGGATCATTTCCGGCGTCCATATCTGCGCGTTGCGCAGCGTCTCCATGGTGTAGAATTCCGGCGTCGTGCGCGGGTCGAGCACCTCGCCGGTCTCAACGAATACGGTGCGATCTCCAAATTTCCTTGGCATCCTTTTTACACTCCTTTGTTAGAATGCGGGCCCTGCATTTGTAGCAAAATAGCGCTGCGGGTACGGGCTCGCGCGTCTCCAGCAGATACCCGCAGCGCGGGCATTTACATTTCCGGGTCATTTGCATGACGCATGAAGAATTCGCGCAGGATCGTCGCCACGATGTAAGAGCGGCTGCAATGCTGTCTGCGGGCCATATCCTCGACCTCGCGGATGAGCTCGACCGGGATGCTGTACGCAATCGTTTTTGTTGACTTTGCCATTTTATCACTCCTTTTAATAAATAGATCCCCATTGTTCTGCCATTGCCGCGGCAATGCCGGGGAAAGTTTTTGATCTGTGCTTTGCTCGTTCTGATGCCTTGCATTTAGAACGATTCCTGCTGTCATGTTTGATTTTTCCGTTTTTTGCAACATACTCGTAAACATCAGACTTGTCGATTTCGACAATTTCTGTCGGTGTTAGCGGACTTAAGCCCTTTAACCAGAAACATGTTTTTTTCACTGTCGGATGTCCGAACATCCACGGCTGAACAATTTGATCGGACTTTCTCCATCGAGTCCCCATACACCCGACAGGATTCTCTATACAGATTCTTTTACAATCAGCATTTGCAAATGCCATAAAAAACTCGACAGCTTTCTCTCGTTCTCTCTGTCTGTTGATGGCAGATTCTCCGTATCTTTCAACATTAAACCACCGATTCCCAGTAACTGTCAGAAATGTGCATGGAGGATGAGCTATCAGCAAATCCCATTTGCTGTCAATGCAATGCTTTACTCCATCCATCGTGGTAAACTCGCAGTTGCCATTCAGAATCGGAAGAACATCTCCGCATATATGCCATTCCTGATGTCCTCCGCTGCACTCTTGAATGTCGCAGCTATATGCCTCATGCCCACGCTCACGAAACGCCTTGCACACCGCTTGGCTTTCCTCACAAGCTACCAATACTTTCATACTTCTCACTCCTCTAATAAATAGACTTGGGCAGCACGCACGCCGTGCTGCAGCGCTTCCTGATGTGTGTTGTAATAGACGTCAATGTGCTGACCATTAACGCCGCTCCCGGTGTCCTCTGCAATGTACTCAGCATATGCGCCGTCCTCGTAGTAGACGGCGACATGTGAGCCTGCCGGGATCACTTCCGGGTCTGTCGCAATCGTGCGGCCTGCCGTTGCCCGCTTGCCGGTCGCTGTTGTGCCGTCGCTCCACTGGCCGCAGCAGATCGAGCAGGAGCAGTATGCTGTGACGGTGAAGTCGCCGAGCGGGAGCGGCTGCAGATCGTACACGGCAGCTGTGGCGGCTTGTATCGGCTTGTCTATGCCCGGCGCTTCTGCTTTGGCCACGTTGCCGGTCAGCAAAATTGCAATGGCTGGTGCAAGAAATAGTGCTTTGTTCATTTCGCTTGTCTCCTCTCGATTGTCAGCTGCCTAAAGATCGCGGCATTGTAACGGTTGCTCGTTGTGGCATACACTGGCTTGTCTGCGTAGAATACAATGGGGCGCTTCGCCGATTCTTCGGGATATAAGCGTGCAGCACGCGCTGCGCAGTGTAGCATCTGTCGGCGGGTGATCAGATAGCCGTTTTCGTATTCCTGAGCGCGTAACTGGCCAACAGTAATACTTGAGTCGAGACCATAGAGACCGTAAAGGATAACATGACTCATGCGCTGTTCCTCCTCTCGATGTAGTTACAAATATGATAAACGAAAAGATATAAAATGTCAATAATTA
>JAGHRS010000009.1 GCA_018066285.1 Candidatus Treponema caballi | reverse complement strand
AATCGAAGCAAAGTTTGTATAAAGTTCGTCTGTGATAACCTTCATTGCAATCAGTCTTTTTGCAAGAACAACAGCTGGAATCTCATTTGTTTCGGTCACTTCTGCAACAATTCCGAGTGCTTCGGTCATTGTGGCCATTATGTGTTCTGATGAATTGTCTTCAACCCAGTCTGACCCGTTCCAGAAGTAAACCATTCCTGTTAACAAAGTTGTTGCATCATAGATTGTCTGATTGGCTCCGCCCCACACAAAGTAATCTCCTACTTTTGGAGTAATGTCAGAAATCTTCTGAGTTGTATCAATCCCTTTATGGTTTGTGTCTCTTTTTGAAATTTCAGTATCAAGTTCTGCTTTGGCGGTGTAGTAGTCTTCAAACTTCTGATTGAACGCATCTTTTGCAGTTTTAGATCCAAAGTTGTAATTTCCCGGGGCCAAAAGAAGCGGTCGGACTGCGCTCTCCAGAATATTGTATTTTGTTGCCAGGTTTGTATAAGCCGAATAATTGGAGAACTGGGCTGTATATTCTTCGAAGTCTGATGTCAGAGAGCCGAAAAGTCTTTCAAGTGTGTTTTTTTCAGGCACTGTCAGTGCAAGGTCATCTGTAAGGATTCCCCAGTATTGATTCACGGTCTGAGTCAGGCTTGCAAGCTTCACGGCATTCTGTGAAAGCTTCTGCCAGGTAAAATATGTGTTATAGTATCCGTTCTCATCTGGCTTGATGTACCCAACAGCTATATTGTCATATCCAATAACAATCATTTTGGTGGCGCGAGTTTCCGAAGTATACCCAACAGCTACCTGTGTAGAAGTCTGTGAGTGAATGAAGATCGGAATCTGCAGATTTCCTAAATCAGCAAGAGAAGCTCCTTCAAGAATCTTGATTGTGAGCTCTCCAGATTCAACATCAACAGAAAGATTCATTCCTTCCGGCGTGTCAATGATTCCGTATTCCCAGCCGTCACTTCCAAGATAAGGCAGTTCTTTAAGTCCGTAGTACACTTCAGCTTTTGTTTTAACGATTGTTTCTGTTACGTAGGCGTTTTCGGCACCTTCTTCTTTTTCGCCTTCAAGAACAATTGAAGGTGTAGAAAGCTTAACTGAATAAGCTGAGGCTCCTGTAAGAATCGGGATAAGTTCCTGGTGAATAAGTAATGCATTGTCATTGGTTCGGAAATCAATTCGGATAGTATCAATCGCATTGATTCCAGAATCTATGATGTCCTGAATATTAAGCTGCATGGAAGAGCCGGAAATCACATCATATTCTGGTTGAAAATCATTGATATAAATATGCCACTTACCGGAGAAAGGATTCTGTTGTGAAAGTCCTATGTTCTCGTATCCATAGGCTGTAATAACCGATGGAGTATAAGAGCCTGTATTGTCCTTTTTGATTACAGAAGTGTTGAAGATTGCTTTGTATGTTGGGCTTGCTTCAAACGTAGCTGATGCAACCTTGCTGTCTGTATACTCTGCTGCATCCTTTTTCACTCCGTACAGTTCCTCGAAGTCTGGAATTGTTTTCTGTGCCAGGTCTTCCAGTTCCTTTCTGACAAATTCCCCGGAATCAACAGTTCCAGGAACTTCTGAAATCTTGTTAACGAAAGTTGGAAGGACAAAGTCCGGGCTGTCTACACCGAAAACTTCCGGAGAATAATCTACTGCAGTAATTTCTGCTGAAAGGTTGTTGTCACATCGAATGTCGGTGATGATCAAGTCAATTGTGTCATAGTCCTGAAGCCCCACAGCAACAAGGTTGTCAGGTTCCGGGGCTTCTGTAGCAGATGGAGCCGTCTCAAAAAATAATTCCTTTGTTGGTTCTGCAGAATAAATTACAGTCTGGAGTTTTAAGTCCCCGTTGCTTTTGCGGTAGCGGACAACATTGACTCCTTCCTGCATCTGAATCATTTCATCAACTTTGATTCCTACACATACTCTGTTCTGGAGTATGCATTCTGTAACGCGGCACTGAGTTGTTCCAATGAGGGCAATGTCTCCTGCGTACTTAACGCGGTCGCCTTTCTGGCACATTAAATACTCAACGTCGCATGACCAGGAATGTATGAACGGTCTGTTCTTTGTGACTGCATATTTCCACATTCCAAGCTTGCGGGCCTGTTCGCTTGAAGTTACTCCCCAGAGCGGTACATCCTGGATTGTGTGCGGTTCTTCTGATTTGTTCCCACTTGGGGTGTTGTATACGTAAAGCTCATTAGCCGCATAACCGGAATCTTTGTCTTCGAATCCGATATTAAGAGCGTCAGGAATATCTGCAGAAATAATTGTTTCTGAATAGTCGTATGAATTGCGAGGTGTAAACAACTGAACAGAAGAGCTTCTTTCCACATCCATTAAGGCGGTGATTTTACCGTTCATTCTGAGAATTTCTGTTCTGCAGGTTGAACCGATTGCAGTAAGCAACTGACTTATAGACATTGATTCACTTACATACGTATTGCATTCGTATTCGTGAGTATTGCACCAGGTGTAAAGACGTTCAAAACTTGGCCAGTCAATTTCTGTTGAAGAAAGTCTCTGCTGGGCAATCTCTGACTGCATAGCGTAAACTGCAGCTGAAGCTGGATTTGATGTCAGATTTGAGCTTGTCCACCCTGAAGGCCCTGAATGAACACCATCCCACACGGGCATTTTTGACTGCGAAACAAAATTCAGTTTCTGAACTACGTTATTAAGCTTTTCTGTTGCCTTGATTTTCAGCGCCAGTAAAGTTAACTGACGGCATCTTCTGGCAGAAACCGGAAGTTCATCCTTGATGGCACGGATTGAACCCACATAGACATCATCAATCACTCTGCTGCTTGTAGAGTCTGCTGTTACACGTGTGAGCTTTACAGTGTAGCTTGCAGAATCAAGCCCTGTTTTTGTGATTGCGTAGCGTTTTGTTTTAAGTTCATTTCCTGTGATTGAATTACCAGACTCCGTGAAATTTCCAAGAAGCTGATATGCAGAATCAGGTTCATCTGCTTTCTTGTAATATGCGCAAACTTCAACAGTTGCATTACCAAGGTCCCCGTCATCATCGTATGCTGCAAGCCCGTTGTGGAAGAAGATGTCAACATTGATTGCAGTACAAACCGGAGTTGTTTTGATTACGGAAGCGTCTGTTTCGTCTTCTGTGTAATGTTTCAGGATTGCCATGACCTGGTCTTCGTGAATACACTTCTCGAACATCGGCGGAACATCTTCACCGGAAGCAATTTCGTATTCGATGTTATTTCCTGATATGTAGCTTGAGAGTAGCGTCTCATCAATTTTCAGGGTAGATTCATCAATGGTTATGTCTTTCTGCCCGGCACAAAAAAGCTGATAAAGATACATTGAACCTGTTGAAGGGTCTACCCAGGTATAGCTTGTCATTGCAAGATCAGCATAGAAACGGCGCTTTCCGAAGAGAACCGGAATATAACCTCTCTGTCTTAACTGATTCTGACTTCCGCGGATTGAAGCGTCCTGTTCAGGGGAAGGTCTGTCTTTAAGGCTTGGAATATCCAGATTGTATAAAGCAACCCCGCCAAGGACCATTGATACACCGGCACCAATCAGAGAGGCACCAACAAAAGCTCCAATCCCAGTCCAGCTGAAAGCCACCCCAACAATTACACCAACAACAGCGAGTAAACCGCCACCAATTTTCATGCCGGCTCCTGCATCCTGATTGTCGCCTGTTGGAACTAATTTTAAGAGAACGGTTGTTCCGTCTGCAGGAACACGTGAAAAATCTGTAATGATTTCGTCGTTGAATAAGGCACGCCATCCAGTATTTGACGCATTGTTTGTGTCAATTTTTTTTATAATTTCACTTACTGGCTGTGGCTCAAATTCATATTCTGTCTTTTCTGTGCTGAATGCATTCAGCTGTGCAATAACTTTCACTGACACGATACCAACCCCTCATGCAGGCAGAAAGCCAGGGGCTTGATAATCTTTCGCATACCGCTCCCGTCTTATGCCTTGCATGAATTATAAATCCATCGCCAGCGTATAAGGCTACGTGAGACAGTAGACCGCGTGTCTGAATCAGAGCCACGGCTTTTTCTTCCGGGGCTTCAATCTGCTGTGAAATAATGAGCGGTACGTTTTCCTGGAACAGAGTTGATGTCTTGTCTGTCTCAAGAGCATCTGAATATCCTGCAGTTAATAACGGCAGCTCATAGTTATATTCATTCAAAAGAATCAGACGGAGTAACCCGTAACAGTCACATCCGTCCATTGTTCTTCCAAGAGAAACGAAAGGTATTCCCACATATTTATCAACCCAGCTGTACATCAGTAATACATTCCTGGAAAATCTTCTGGAGAATAAGTAATCGTCGTGAATTTCCGGTCATGCATATAAAGATCATGCAGTTCGCCGGAAATCACTGATTTATTAGCCTTGATGTTGCGAAGGACAAAGTGAAGAGGTCCCTGTTCATATACGTTCTGATCAGAGAGAACAACTCCGATGTCGCATGTAATCTTATGATTCACAGCGGCTGTTTTGATTGTTTTGTAAACAGAAAGATCTACATTGTCTATCTCAAGTTTACAGACGTTTGGACCATCAGAACTCTGGTCAGGTAAAACTGCAGTAAATCCGACGGCGTAAAATGTCTTGCCCCCAAAAACAAGATTCTGTTTGTCATTTACAAAATTTAATGTTTCTTCACCATCTACATAGATGGTCAGAATTGTGAGGAAAACTGCATCTGTTTCTGATGCAGTGGCGGCTTTGGTTGCTTCAAGGCTTAACTGATTAGGCATTTAACTTCTCCAACTTAATTGAAATCTGCCACAATCCATCAAGGGAATCTTCTTCGTAATCCTCGGTGAATCTGAATTCTGCAGGCTCTAATGTCTGAGGGTCTTTCATAACGAACCGCAAAGTTCCGTCTCCCAGCGTATTCTGATACCAGTTTTCAAGAATCTCTCTCTGAGATTCAGTTAAAATTATTGAGCCTTCGAAGAGCTTTTCCGTAACAGTGTATCTTCTTCTGGCTTTAGCAGGTCCTGCATCCATTTCTGTACGAATCACATTGCTTTTTTTTCTTGCTTTCTGTCCATCAAGCCGAAGCACTGGTGGAAGAGTTGCCGGCCACATGATATTTGTCATAAATTAAACTCCTTGAGCTTTGATTCCATAGCGTGAGCTCATTGCTTTGTCTGCTTTCCCGCTTGAGATATGGCTGTTAATAGCAGACCCTATCATAACTTCAAGCCGTCTCTGACCACCTTCTGTTGATTCACTTGTCTGGACTTCAGCACCGCTATAGTTTTTTATTACAACCATAACGTTTGCATTTGCCCCGGAGCTTCTTACTCCGAGGGTTCCGTCAGGACCGCGTTCAAGCGGCATAATTGCTTCCGGTCCGGCTTCACCCATAAGACCAGTTCCGAAACCGGAACCGCGGGCGAACCTGAAAAGAGTTGGCTGTGTTACGATACTGTTAGTGAATGTTCCGCCTTTGGCGAAAGCTTCATATTCTGCAGAGCCATAAACACCACCAAGAGCATTAGCTTCAGTAGAATCGCCGGACAGTTTTTGGCTGACAAATCCGCTGGTTATGCCGGAACCAATTCCAGCAGCCACAAGACCAAGCCCTAAAGCCCATTGTCCCTGAGCAATAAGGTTAAGCCCTGCCTGAAGGAAGAGAAGTGGTAACTGGTCAAGGATCTTCTGTGACATTTCTCCAAGTGCCTGAGCCATATTTTCAGCCGCATCATCACCCTCAGCAAAGGTTGCTCCTAAAGATTTCATGAAATCCAGGGAAGCCGAAGCCGCAAGATTTGTAAGCTGAACCCCGAGCCCTGCAACAGTTTCATTTGAGGCTTTAACGTTCTCTTTGAAAAGATTCATGTTTTCTACCCAGGAAAGCATCTTGGTGTTAAGCATTTCGTCCCAGGAAGAAAAAAGCTTGTTTCCATCGGAAGACTCAATTTCGTTTTTAAGTTCACGATATTTTGTAATCAGCGCATTAATAGATTTATCTGAAGTGCTGAAAGCTTCGTCAATCTTGTCTGCAGGAATCTCAAGAAGTTTTCCCAGAATGCTTTCAATTTCTGACATCTGGTCTTCAAGATAACCTTTCATGTCAAACTTATTTCCAAGAAGTTCTGAAAGCTTCTGTGCGTTTTTAAGGCTGTCATCCATTCCGGCAAGATAAAGCTCTGCAGCTTCCTGACCGTTACTGAATGAAGAGCTGTCAACTCCGGTTATTTCTGCAAAATATTCTTTCCAGCTTTTCTTACCGTCTTCCTGAAGCTTGTCGCGAATTTCCTTCATTTTGGCCCGAATGGCTTTTTCGCTATATTCAAGCTGTTTGAGTGCTTCAGTTGTGTCTTTACCTGTAGTTGTAAGAGAAAGAGTTTCTTTGTCTTGAGCAATTTTTTTAAGTTCTTTTTCGTATTTTTCCAGCTGAATCAGCGGATCACTGCTTGAAAGCTTTTCGTAGCTGGAAGCAATGTCGGACATTAATTCTTCGATGGCAGATGTTGCAGCCAGTTCTTCTGCTTTTCTCTGAGCGATGATTATTTCCAGGTTCGCATTTTTATAATTTGCATCTGCCTGTGCATCCCAATATTCAGCTCGTTCCCTGGCATTTGCAAGCCCTTTTTCAATCTCTTCGCGTTCTTTTTTTCTTAATTTGACACCGCTTTCAAGTATTTTGTTGAGCTCATTTTCTTTTGTTCGCCAAGCTGCTGTTCTTACCTCAGCGGCTTTAATTTTATCCTCAACATCTTTGAGCCCGTTATAATAACTGGAAAATGCATTTTCGCCCTTAGTGTCAGTATCTCTTAAAAATGCCACATTTTCATGGAAACGGGCAAACGCATCAGCAACATAAGTAATTCCCGAAACAATTTTTTGAGCAGATTTAGAGTCTGCAAAACCTGTAAGGAAATCCCCGATGCCTTCCTTAAGGTCTCCCCAGGCATTTTTTATCTGTGTAGCTCCATTGACCGCAGCCTGTGCCGCACCGCCGAAAGTTCCTGCAAGTTCATCAAGGACAATCTTCTGAGCGCCGGCAATATCATTGGTGTCGAGCATTGCCTGAATAACTTCTTTCTGTGCATCTGTAAAATTAAAGCCCTGTTTTTTAAGGGAATCCATTCCCTTGATTGGATCATCAAGAGCTTTACCGATAGACTGAGCGGCACTCTTCAGGTCCATGCCCATTACTGTTGCCATGTCCAGAATAGCTGCTGTAGCTTCCCGGAAATTATCGCCTTTGATGTTCTTGAATCCAAGAAGAACAGCCTGCATTGCCTGGACTTCGTCATCAGCATAATTAGTCATGGACTGCAGGTCTTTAGACATCTGCTGAAGCTCTTTTGAACTTGTCCAGGCATTGGCTCCAGTGGCAAGAATTGTCTGATTGAGGATGTTGAGGGTAGTCTGTGCTTTCTGAGAAGCCTGAATTGATTCTGCAGCAAAACCTGCGATTGCCTTAACCGTAAAAGCTGAGGCAATCGTATTTCCAAGCTTCTTAAAGAGCTTTTCTGTTTCGCTTGTTTTGTGGTCTACTGTTTTGAGGTTTTTAATAGCCTTATCAACTTCTGCAGTAATAAGGACTTTAAGTTCTTCCGTCAGTTCCTGAGCCATTGTTTTTCTCCCACGCTAAAAAGTTAGCCTTTTCAGTGTCGAATAATTCTACAATGACTCTTACAGTCTCCGGCTCTGTCAGATAGCCTTTCCCCTGTGGCCAGCCGTAGGCTTTTATCCTGTGCCACATCTCAATTAGTGAGAGGAGTTCGTCTGTAATGTACTTGCAAAAGTCTTTGCGCCGGACAAGAATGAATCCGGTTTCAGTTTCAGGGAATGGAATTTTCTCCTGCATTTCCCCATATTCGGGGCTCCAGCTCGGAGGCCAGAGTCCCGAAAAAAGGATCTGAATACCTATGCGATATTCTTTTTTTTTGAGTCGGTCACTTTATCAGATGCAACTTCTACGCAGATCGCGTCAATAAGTTCTCCGATGCCATAAGCCCGGCATTCTGCCAGTTCAGCACCGTTTCTGATTTTGCGGACTTCGTCTCCGTTCTGAACTTCAAGATTTTCAATCTTTCCGACACAAGAGCGAAGAATATATTCCGCATTGATTTTGACTTCTGTAGTAATTTTCTTGAACTTACCGACAGCACGGGAATTTCCGTTTTCGTCCAAAGGCTGGTCATCTTTGTAATACTCACGCGAGCTCACAACAGACTTCATTTCCTTGGACTGGAAGCCGGTAGGCCTGATAATTTCCACAGAGAGCCGTTCCGACTCCGGAAGGCTCAGGTTACCGTTTACATCAGGGTAAAAAGTGTAACGTGGTTCTTCAGTAAAAATCATTGGTCACCTCTTAATCTGACGGTTCAGCTACTACAGTGTATTCAATCACACCAGGGAAATTTCCACCGTCAACGCGGTAGTTGAAGTTGAATGTCTGTGCACCATCCATTGGTTTGTCTGTCTGGATTGATTCAACTGTAACAGGGAAATGTTCCCAAGTTGCGATTTCTCCGACAGTCTCAGTTTCACGGCGGCTGAGCATGTAATCCTGATTTGTTACTTTTGCCGGAAGTCTTGTGATGTGTGTACCATCATCAACAGTGATTTCCTGGAACTGATTCAGAAGCTCACGCTGGGCAACACTTCCAACTTCGTAAACTCCGTTGATTGTTCCGCTGGCTTCAGAGAAAGCTCCCGGAAGGTATTCACGAACACCTGATTCTAGGTTTGACTGAGATGTCACATCGTGACTGGTTCCCTGCTTTGAGTTACCTACATCAGTTACAAAGCTGATAAGGGTAAGCTCCAGAGGAATTACTGAGTCACCGCTGGCAAGTGCCTGACCTTTCCAGAGGTGAACAACCTGTCCGACTTTGATTCCTTTTGCCCCTTCAATTGATGTATCAGGAGTAGGAAGAGAACTTCCCGAAGAAGCAATTGATGCAATGCGGTAGAATCCGCTTTTTTCAAGTGCAACGCTTGAACCGCCTGTTATGGCTTCTCCAGCCTTAATCTTGTAAAGTTTTCCGTCTTTTCCGCCAACTTTCATTTTTAGTCCTCCAATAATCTTGTTGGTATATCTATCTCAATGCGGTACTGGAGCACATACTCCGCCGGCATTGAACTTTCACTTTCAGTAGGATAAACCCATCGGGGTGTTCCAATCCTAAGCCAGTAGGCGCGCAGAACGTCTTTTGTTGCACCGGTTCCAATCTCCAGAAGCATGAAAGTGTCTTCCACGTCATGAAGCTTTCTCTGCAGTTCAATAGTTCTTTCAAGCCATTTGAGGTGGGTTCCGTTGGTTGCATATTCCGCCGTAAAAATAAGCTTTACGTTGTCATCACCATTTGGCTTTATATCCTGGTACTGCAGTTCAATCCGTGCCGTATTGTTTGTGGCTTTCTGAGGAAGTAATAAAGCCGGGAATCCCAGTTCTTCTTTGATTGTGCTTTGTAAAGCCGATACGAGTTCACTGATAGTCATTTCATTTCTCCTAAAACTTTTTTAAGTGCTTTTGTAATTTCACGGTCAATGTATTGCCGGTCTCTTTCGTCAATGTAAAGAAACGGGCGTGCCGGGATTGTGACAGACCGCTTTATCACGAACAGAACAAAAGGACCTTCTTTTCCTCTTCTGGCAAAGAACGCATTCTTGATCCTGGCAAACGAATAGCCATCTCCCTTCATTGCAGAAACCAGTTCTGAAGGTTTCTGGGCGTTGTACCGTCTGTAAAGAGCTCTTGTTTTTTCGCTTGCCGGGAGCCACAGGCCTTTTGATTTCCCGTTGATTGTCCCTCCGTACTGCATGATTCTTGCATATACCAGATTGGTATTTGCAGAGGCCCAGTTGCTGCCGTTCTGCGGGGCAATGGATGAAAGCAATGTCCCGTTATCCCGGAGCGTTCTATTTCCCTGCTTGACTGCCTGTGTCAGAGGTGCATTTTCCGGCGGAATATCACTGTTGATTTTCCGTTCTGCAGATGAAACAAGATACTTTGAAAGCCTTCTCATTGTTGGTTCCAGAGATCCGTTCTGCAGTCTCTTGCTGAGTTCACCGACTTTTTTTACAACAGTTACACCCATCAGAGAGGCTCCTTCAACGGGTTTCTTCGGCTTCTGTTTACCACCGCAACAGCAGGACCTGAGCCGTCTGTTGTGTCAGTTTTTTTTAGAATCGGACCGTAATGGCTCTGAATCAGAAGCTCACAGTCTTCCAGCTTTTCTTTCGCTCTTTCTTCCTGACCCACAAAAGCAAAGAGTTCATAAAGCGTTCTTTTCAGCACAGCTTCACGGCAGACATCATTGTGTTCATCGTATTCATGGCCTGTTGAAGCAATCATGCCTTTGACAAAGACCTTTGCCTTTACCAGACATCTGACTGCAACGTTATCATCTCCAAGAGTGAGGGTCTCATAATCCTGCGGCGGAAGTTCTGCCTCAACATCCGCAATCGTGATAACGTACTCCTCATTTTCATCTGACATACAAACCTCCGTTGTTAAATAAAAAAGGACTGGATTTCTCCAGTCCTTATATTAGCCGCTGATTAAGCAGTCAAAACCTTGCTAGACAGTCTTGAATGTAACAGAAGCTGTGAAGTTTGAAGTGCCAAGTTCAACAGACTTAGCATTTGCTCCGGCATCAGCAAGACCTTCTCCTGTCCAGGCATCAACCTGATATCCAGAAGCTGGTGTTGCAGTGAATACTACAGTTTTGCCTGTTGGAACACTGTCACCGCTTGATATTGATACACCGTCAACAGTGGCGGCAATCGAACCGTTAGAACCTGCAGAGAATGTGACCTTTACGGTTTCAGCTTCAAAAGATCCCCATGCAATACCTTTGATATTAACAATAGGGAATGGTTTTGATTTTGAGTAAATGTCAGTTCCGCGGTGATCGTTTCTTTCAACAGTGAAGCTGTAGAAAGGCACTGCATTCTGCTGAACTGTGTCGTCAATCTTACAGAATGGCATAGACTGACCTGCATTCAGGGCACGGCAACAGATTGTTCCAGGTGCACAAAGTGACTTGGCAATTTTGTTTCCGCTGCTGTCAAAGTCGATGTAAGAGTCATTGTCTTCATAGACCTTGAACTTACCGATTTTAACAAATTCGCCGTCAATGGCATTATTTGCGTTGTTCTTGTTTGCAAGTTCAACAAAAGTTGAGAAAACATCACCTGCAGCAATGAACTCAACAGGGCCGCCGACACCGTTTGCTTTTACTCTCTGAGCAAGCTTCGAAAGGAAGTTCACAGCATCACCATATTTGAGCACGGAAAGCTTCTTGCCGAATGAAATTGACATAGCAGCAATTTCTGCAGCTGTTCCGTATTCAACTACATAACGCTGAAGCCCGTTTTCAGTCTTCATCATGTAGTCGATTTTTCCGTGGTGAGCCTGACAACACAGAGCGTTCATTGTCTCACGAACCATGTCGTAGTGTTCGCCTGTGTATTCGTCGATAATCTGGTTTTTACCCAGCTCTGTTGCTCTTTCGTAGTTGTCCAGTTCAACTGCTGAAATTGTGTCATCAATTTCAATCGGCATTGGTTCGATGAGCATTGTTTCAGCACCATGCTTTGGTCTTACACCAGGACCACCGCGACCAACTACAGGAATATTTCCTGTTTCTTTCTTGATCTTTGCGGCAGCAATGTGTGTGCTGTTATGCATTGGACGCTGCTTGAAGTAGGCAGCGGCAAGAGATGTGTTTTCGGGCTTTGTTGCCTGCATGCGGACAATGTCAGCCTGTTTGATAGATCTAATAGCCATCTTTCAGTTCCCCTTTAGTTAAAATTTGATTCGTCCCATCCGGCCTGAGTCAGGTAGATGCCAGTGCCAGAAAGCTTTCCAAGCAGTGTTGAGTTTGGTGCTTCCTGTGATGAATTCAAAAGTCTGCTTTCTACGGCAAGACCGTGAAGCAGTACTCTTGCGTTTACAGCTTCTGAAGAATGCCCTTCGACATTTTCAAGAAGAATTGCTGAAGGTGTGTCACTGTTTCCAGCGGCCGCATAAGCTCCGCTTGATTTTTTCAGGACAGTACCGATTTTAAGTTCACTTGCAGTTGCGGCAAGGCTTACGATACCAATAATTGGTGGATGTGAAGGACTGATAATTCCTTCAAAGTTGTTTTCGAGCTTTTCCATTCTGAACTCCTACATCTTGGCTGCAATATCAGCCGGGTTTTCTTTTGCATCAGTTTTGTTGCCTTTGTCGGAGAATTCTCCGGCATCAAACTGAGTCTGTGTGACTGTTTTCTTTGCTCCGTCAGCAAGGACTGCAGAAAGAACATCGCCAAACAGTTCCAGGGCAGATTTCTTTTCTGTCTTGTCTCCGTCGGCAAATTCACAGTCTCCGCTGAGAGAAAGGGCATCTGCAATAGCAGTTACTTTTGGCATAACTGCTGCAGGAATCTGTTCACTGAACTTGTCAGTAACAGCTTTTACTTCTGCAGATTTCTTTGCAGCTTCAAGGTCTGCAATCTTTTTCTGCATGTCCTGGTATTCCTGAGAATCACTGAATTTTACAGTTTTTTCAGGTTCAGCTTTTTTTTCGGCTGCTTCCTTGAGCTTCTTGTTTTCGGCTTCAAGGTCAGTCATTTTCTTTTTTTCTTCTTCCGTCATTGGAATCTCCTCCTGGAATTCTATTGAATCATTAAAGTCAATTGACTCGACTTTATCCTCACCAAAACAGCTCTGTGTCATAAGCTGCTCAAGCCCCGGAATCTTTGGCGGAGTTGCACCGCATATTGCCAGAGAATGAAGGTAGCGTTTCCCGTCAGAAGCTCTGCGTGGAATTGTTACGCTCCATCCTTTGTAGATTCCGTCGCCTGTGTTTTTGTCATCGAACTGTTTTTCAAGTTCCGGATGCAGAACCACCTGGCCGACAAGAACTTTTTCTCCCGGATGTTTTGGATCCGGATAGATTCCGTCAATTGTCAGCACGTCTCCGAACTTCGGGAAATTGTCACCATGCGCCACGTCATGCCCAATCGAAATCGGACGCGTAGGGCTAAAGGTAGCTTCAATTTCCTTCAGGTCCTTCTCGGTGATTTTTGCACCGTCCTGTCCGAACGTTCCCGTCCGGCACAGCTGCCAAGTTCTAACTCGTTTCATGAGGTCATTCTAAGATAAACTGATATAAAAAAGGCTTTTGTAGGGATAATTAAAGAAGATGGGAAGATAGTCTTTTTGCAGCAGAATTAAAAATATCTGTATCTTTTTCAATACCAATGAAGTTTCTGTTTGTGTTCAAACATGCAATACCTGTTGAACCTGAACCCATTGAAAAATCTAGAACCGTATCGTTTTCCTGTGAATATGTTTTTATCAAATATTCCAAAAGTGAAACAGGTTTTGCACTCGGATGTTTTTTCTCACATGTTCTGGAACGATTATTTTCTTTAGGGACAAGAACAACATCAGAAGGGTATCTTAGCCCGTCATCAACATAATCCCTGTCATTGCATTTGCCATATAACGAGCCTATGTTTCCTCTTCTGAGGTGTTTACCAATTTTGCTTTTATCTGACATTACTTTCTGTGGATTATAAACAGGCAGATGCTTATAAAACACAATAATGTTTTCGTGAGCTTTCAATGGCATTCTATTTGCATTCAGAAAACCTGTCTTCACAGTTTTCTCCCAGATGATTTCATATCTGAAGTTTTTTCTGTTTGAATTGATTAAGTCTGTTGTAAAAGGCTGAGCTGAGAAAATCAGAATAGCACCATTAGTTTTAATTACACGGTTCAGTTCTTGCCATAAAGGCGCAAATGGAATAACTACATCCCATTTGCAGTGAGTAGTGCCGTAAGGTGGATCAGCAAGAATTAAATCTATTGAACCATCAGGAATATCTTTAAGTTTTTCCAGACAGTCAGAATTATAAATTTGAGATTTACTCATTGTTTTCCTCCAGAATCAGCATTCCGTTACATCAGTAAAATGAATTGCATACACAAGACCGTTTATTCCCAGGTCTGTGTTCAATCCATTTCTGACCTCAATTTTTGTGATGCGGGCTTTAAGCCGC
>JAGHRS010000045.1 GCA_018066285.1 Candidatus Treponema caballi | reverse complement strand
ATTGTACAGTTTTATTTGTCATTTAAGGTCTTCTATGTTTAACGAACAGATTAGGGAACTCAGACAGAATGCTGGAATTAATCAGGCAGAACTGGCGCGTGCTTTGGGAGTAACAAAGCAAAGTGTATCAAACTGGGAGAATGATAATATCATGCCCTCTGTTGAGATGCTTATAAAAATTGCCGGTTATTTTAATGTTACGACAGATTACCTGCTTGGATTATCTTCTACCCATGTTCTTTTAACGGACGGTTTGACTGAACCTCAGATTTCTCATCTTCAATTACTCATTAAAGATTTAACTGAAAAATAAAGGAATTTCACTCAATGTCCTCAAAATACGACTTGTATTCCACCCTGAGCTTGCTGTCAGGGAAGAGCAGGGTGAACAGGTCGATGAAATAATCGTCCGTCATGCTTGCAATATAATCTGCAACGATGCGGTTCGGCTCTGTCTTTTCGTACGGAACATCCCCGTACCAGAACGTGTTCTGATGTACGTAGTTGATGTGATGCTTCCAGATGATTGAGCTTTCATCCTGTTTTGTCATGTCATCGAGCAGACGGTAATACAACTGGCTGAACATCGGCTTTATGATGGTGTTTATTTCATCCTCAATGGCCGGTGTCTTGTATATCTTCTGGTAGTTTTCCTTCTTTGCCGTCTTCAGGTCATTGAAGTATTCAGGACTCAGTTTGATGTAATCCTTTCCGTAGCTGTTGTTGATGATGTCGACGGTCAGGTTGTTGATGATCATCGCGTTTGCCGTACCGATTTCATCTGAACTGAAATCAGAACAGTCATCAATGATGTGCGCTGTCATGGCGTCCTGCCTGTCTTTACCGATATACGCTATCATATCGCAGACGCGTACGACGCACGTTTCAAGCGTGCACGGAACAAGCTTTTTTATCGCTTCTTCTCCGTTTCTGTCACAGTCGTCCATATACGCGTCAAACTGCTCGAACCAGCTGCTTTCCGGGCCGGAGTAGGCGCGTGGCCTGTATTCCTGCAGTTCAAACTCGCCGTTGTGGCAGATGATGCCGTCAAGGGATTGAAGCGTCATGTTCCGCTTGAAGATGGTGTCCAGCACGCGCGCTGAATGGATGTTGTGATTGAAGTAAATGCCTGTCTCGTTGTGGAGCAGGTCTGAAAGAAAGCGTTCTCCCGCGTGTCCGAACGGCGTGTGTCCTATATCGTGACCAAGAGATGCTGCTTCTATAAGGTCGGTGTTGAGGCCGAGCACGCTTCCAATGGAGCGCGCAATCCGCGATACCAGTTGAACGTGCAGTGCGCGCCGCGTGATGTCGTCGTTTTTATAGAAAGAGAACACCTGCGTCTTGTCCGCATAGCGGTTGTAGACAGGCAGGTGAAGGATTTTTTCTGTGTCGCGTACAAAAGCCGGCCGCCACAGGTTGCTTCTGTCGCGGTCGGGATTCCGGCGCACTGCTATGCTGTCATCACAGCGGTATGGGTTTACCCGGCAGTGGGCGCGGTCATCTTCTATCTGCTCCTGGATTTCAGGAAGCAGTTTTTTGTACAGACGCTTTCCAGAATCAGCCAATTCTTGTTCCGATGAAGTCTTTGTCATCAAGAATGCTGCGGATGTTGACAATGTTCTTGCCACCGGCGCAGATTACGCTGATGCCGTTCTTTTCAGCACCCTTGCTTGCAATCGGGTCGAACGGGCAGTTCTTTCCAGGAACCCACTCATCGCCGACCATCTTGCGGAAATCAGTCCATGAGATGGTGTCGAGCGGCTTTGCATCCGGGTTCTTGCGCGGATCGTCCGTGTAGACTTTCTCAATGTTTGAAAGATTGACGACTGTCTTTGCGCCGAAGCGTTCAGCAAGAAGAACGGCATCGTTGTCTGTTGAGAAGCCCGGCTTCCAGCCAGCTGCAACGAGGATGCGTCCCGTGAAGTCTGAAACGACTGTCGGGTCAATGACGACATCCTGTGTGCAGAGGTCGCCGAAAATTGATTTCAAAAGCTGTGCGTTAAGGCGTGTTGCCATGATGCCGATCCAGTCTGCTGCTGCGCTGTCTGCTGCATCCGGAGTAACGGTGCGGAATGCGTTCTGGTAAATGCGTGCCGGAGCGCCGCCACCAACAACGAGAATGAGCTTGCGTGAAGCATCTTCAGCGAGCCACTCTTTTACCATCTTTGAAAAAGCACCTAAAAACTCTGTGTCCGGTTCGTTTGGAACAACAATTGAACCACCGACTGATAAAACCTTAACCATATATATCTCCTTAATAAACACCCTGTATGATAACCGGGCTCCAGTATGAACTGTAACTTGTTGTTTCTTCAGAAGCTTCTTCCCAGACAGACTGAAGGGCAAATGTCTTTGGTCTGTAGACTTTCTTTCCTGACTGCTGGGCACTCTTTATTGCATTATATCCGTGTGAAAAGGCAATGTGCTGGGAATCAAGATTACCGAAATACCATGACTTTGGTTCATCCGCTATCTGAGCAATATCAGGAGCTTTTCCTGATGCAATACCCAGATCAACAGGAATCCAACCTACTGAATCAAGATAGAACTCATTCCACCAGTGATTTTCCGTTGAAAGGTCATTGCGGACAAGGACACCAGCAACCGGAATGGCTGGAATACCCTGAGAACGGCATAATGCTGCAAAAAGGATGGCAAGGTCGTAAGAATCAGCTTCTTTTGTGTTGATTACATCAAGAACAGAAGATTCAGCCGAACGGTTGCCTCCAAGCAGCATGATTTCTTTTGTCAGATAGTCATATATCAGTTTTGCCTTGTTATAGGGGGCTTTTTCTTTCTTTACGATTGATTCTGCGAGTTCAACGACAGAAGCATCATCAGAAGGAACAATGCTGTCTGGTCTGAGATATGCAGCGTAATATGAGGAAGAATCAGTTCCCTGTTTTGCATTTTTGTTGGTGACTGTCGTTTCAACAGTCCAGACATGAACCTTGAAGACGGATTTGACGGCAGTTTTCTGAGTTAATCCGTTCTTTACCGGAATCTGATACACGGCAGTGTTCAGGTAATTCTCGATTATTGGTTCAGGGGATGAACTTGTCATCTGTGATATACGCTGCCATGAATTGACTGGAGGATATGGCGTGTACATGGTTATCATGCCCTGCTCTGAAGAGACAACATTTGAGATATCCGCATTCAGTTCAAGAAGATATATCCGCTCATCCCGATACTGCTTGCTGCCAGCAGGAGTCGTAATGGTAAAAGGAAGCTTGTTGCTCAGGCCTTTTGCAGTTTCAATCCAGAGGTAGCCTGATGCCGCTCCGTCAGGAACCCGAATCTGGATTTCCTGATCACTCCAGAAAAGATAGTCATTATCTGCTTCTGAACAGGCAATGACAGAAGTGTCTTTGTCATTGTCAGATGCTGCTGAAAACCAGACATGAGAGCCGTTTCTGAGTGTTCCGAAATGATTGCCCGTAATGGTTATGGTATTGCCGACAGCAGCCTGATTGACGTTCATTGTTGTAATTACGGGAAGCAGTGTTTCTGCGTCAGGTTTTACAGGCACCGGTATTGTGGTTCTGCAGGTGAAAACAACGGGATTTGACCGGCCGTTTGGTGTAATGATGTACAGAAGACCGTCGTTTGTATTGAATGGAATGATGAGCTGGATCTTTTCATCAGTCCATGTTGAATAAGCGGATGAGACAAGCCTGTTTCCGCCAAGTTCAACGTAGCTGTCAGAGCGCATTGTGCCAAAATGAGAACCTGTAATGGTGACAAGTTCGCCACTCTCGCTTACCGGTGGATTCAACCCGTCTATGACAGGAAGTTTTTTTGTCTGATGCAGAATGATTGCGGTTGCAGTTACAATAAGAGCAGTGAACAGGACGATAAGAAACGCCCTGAACAGGGGATATTTGCGGAAAGTATATGAAAATCCTTTGTTTTGACTCACTTCATTCCTTCTGAGGAAAGGGAAACCGGTGTTGCCATGATGGAAGATGCATCATTTCCCGGCAAACCGGATACAGTACTGAGGTCAATGGTGATGCGGATGACATCATCAGAAAAGTCTGGTCTGAAAATGTCGATTGTTGCCAGACTGGTATCCTCTAAGTTTACTGTTGTAGTCATTGTACTTGAAGACACGGTGCTTCGTATAGCCTTATTTGCTTCTGAAAGAGCCGTATTGACTGTTTTTGCAGGATTAGATGAGAACGTCGGGAAGAAAGATGCCGTTTGTGCAACAGGCATGATGAGCGGCTGTGTGGCATTGTCATTTCTGAGAAGACGCAGTGGCAGGATAACTGCAATAACAGCGGCTGCAGCAATTGCCGGAGCGATGCGCCTGACTGCGAACTTGAAGATATTGTCGCTTTTCTTTGTAACGTGATGATAGGTCATGCGTGCCTGAAGACGTTCAAAACCAGCTTCCATTTCTTCATCTGAAAGCAGCAGACTGTCAGCATCTGCACGCAACATGTCGCGCATTTTTTTTGCTTTTTCAAGCTTTCCGCCGCAGTGGCTGCATGAAGCGAGGTGTGCTTCAAAACGTGTTTTGTATGGCTCTGGCAGTTCGTCATCAAGATAAACAGATATCAATGATGAATCAGGGCATGTAGACATCGTCTTCTCCTATCAGTTTTGCAAGCTGTTCCCGTGCACGGAACACGCGAACCTTAACGTTCCCCTCTGTTATTCCCAATACGCGTCCGATTTCCTTATAATTAAGTTCGGAATATTCACGTAATATCAATACAACACGTAAATTTTCAGGCAGCTTTGCCAGTGCCTGCTTTGTCCGGTCAACTGCATCTGCCTTGAGCAGTTCAGTTTCGCCGGAATCAATCTTCCGGGTGTCTTCGCGCAGCGCCTTTTCGTACGCCTTGCGTTCCCTCATCTTTCTTTTTGCATAGTTGAGTGAAGCATTCTTTACGACTCTGATAAGCCAGTACTTGGCGTCATCCATGGAAGGAAAAACCATTTCCTTCTCATTCATCTTGATGAGCGAATCGTGAACAATGTCTTCGGCAGCCTCTTCATCGTTTACGATACGGTATGAAACCTTAAACAGAAGCTGCATGACTTCATTATATATGCGTCTGAAATCAGCTGGATCTGCGGCATTAACCGGTCGTGAAACCTGATGAAACTGACTACTCTCTCTTAACAAAATACTCTCCAGAATGGTTACAGAATTCAGTGCGTTTTATGCCTGTTCTTTTTTCCAGGTTGTGCCCTGAGGAGTATCGATAAGGACAATTCCCTTTTCCTTAAGGATGTTCCTGATTTCATCGGCGCGTGCCCAGTTCTTGTTCTTCTTTGCTTCATTGCGTTCAGCAACAAGGGCATCAATCTCACTGTCGCCTGTTCCACCGGCTGCTGGAGCTGCGGAAACTTCTGCACTGAGTTTTGCAGCAGTCTCAATGAGGTTGAATCCAAGAACAAAGTCCATTGCTGCAACAATGCGGAGCTTTTCTTCAGCCGGAACTGCGGCGTCCTTGATGGTGACCTGCAGCTCAGAAAGTGCTTTCGGTGTTGAAAGGTCATCCTCAATTGCTGCCTGGAACTTGTCGAGGTGTGCTTTTGCAGCCTCTGACCATCCACTGCCGGCAAGTTCACCGGCAAGACCAGTAAGCTTTTCAGGCATCTTTCCGTCTGTGTAACCGCATTCGGCAAGAATTGCCGCAACGCGCTTTACCAGAGCCTTGCGTGAGTTCTTTGCTGAATCCATGGCGTCCCATGAGAATGCAAGCTGGCTCCTGTAGTGGCCTCCCAGCAGGAAGAAACGGTAGTCCAGTGCATCGTAGCCTTTATCTATTAATACCTGAAGAGTCAAAAAGTTACCTGAAGACTTTGACATTTTTCCGGCTTCTGCGTTTCCATCAGCTCCCTTTGGCTTTGCGACAACAAGGAATTCGTTGTGCATCCAGTAATTGACCCACTTCTTTCCTGTTGCACCCTCAGACTGTGCAATTTCGTTTGTGTGGTGGATCGGGATGTGGTCAATGCCGCCAGTATGGATGTCGAAGTGTTCTCCGAGGTACTTCATGCTCATTGCAGAGCACTCAATGTGCCATCCCGGATATCCGCGGCCCCAAGGTGAATCCCAGGTGAGTGCCTGATCTTCGAACTTTGACTTGGTGAACCAGAGGACGAAGTCGTACGGATTGCGCTTGTTTTCGTCAACAACAACCACGTCGCGTTTTCCGGCTCCTGCTTTCAGCTCATCAAGGTTCAGGTTTGCGAGTTTGCCGTAGTCCGGATATGTGGTTACGTCGTAGTACAGGTTTCCGCCGGCCATATAGGTATGACCATTGGCTTCAATCCGCTTGATGAGGTCAATCATTTCCTGAACGTGCTCTGTTGCCTTGCAGACAACGTCCGGACGGCGGATGTTCAGGCGGTCAATGTCGTTATAGAAAGCCTTTGTGTAAAAATCAGCAATTTCAAGGACTGACTGTCCGCGTTCCTTTGCAGTCTTCAGCATCTTGTCATCGCCGTCATCTGCATCTCCTGAAAGGTGGCCGATGTCGGTAACGTTCATGACGTGCTTTATGTTGTAGCCCAGATAGCGCAGTGTCCTGTCGAGTGTATCGAGGAAGACGTATGCACGCAGATTTCCGATATGTGCATAGTTGTAGACTGTAGGTCCACATCCGTAGAAACCGCAGAAACCTTCGTTGATAGGTTTGAATTCCTCAAGTTTGTGTCCCATTGTGTTATACAGTTTTAATGCCATTTGAAACCTCCGTACATAAGCTGAATCATGGAAATTATCTTTTCCTTGCTATATACTTTATATGTATGGTTAATCTAAGGAAAATAGCGGAAAATTTCAATATGTTGCCGGGATTTACGGGTACTGTAAAATACGATGAACCCATGAATCTGCATACTACTTTCAAGATTGGCGGACCAGCTGCTGTTTTTATTGAGCCTGATACTGCTGAATGTCTTCAGCTTGTCTGTCAGACTCTGGATAAAGAGGATGCTCCGTTTTTTGTTATAGGAGCAGGCTCCAATCTTGTTGTTTCTGATGATGGCCTTGATTGTTTTGTAGTTTCTACACAGAAGATTTCCTTTATTTCAGAGGAAACTGTTACCGATACAGAAAATATGGAAGCATCCTTTCTGCTTCATTGCGGCGCCGGTCTTTCAATGGATGATGCTGCGAAATGGTGTGCGGATAAGGGGCTTTCCGGGCTGGAAGCTTTTGCAGGCCTTCCGGGAACGGCTGGTGGTGCGCTTTTCATGAACGCGCGCTGTTATGGCGTTTCTGTAAGTGATGTGCTTGTATCAGCTGCATATCTGGACAGTGCTGACGGTTACAGACTGAAAAAGTACTGTTTTGCAGACGGAGACTGGGATTATAAGAAATCTCCGTTTCAGGACAGCTCGAAGGTAATAGTATCCGCTGATTTCCGAGTACGAGAAGGAAATCCTGGTGAAATTGCTGCTGAATGCGAAGAACACATTGCAGACAGGGATAAGAAAGGTCATTTCTCTCATCCTTCTGCAGGAAGTGTATTCAAGAATAACAGGGCATTTGGTAAGCCAAGCGGCCAGATTATTGATGAAGCGGGATTACGTGGCGTGCAGATAGGAGGGGCTCAGATTGCTCCCTGGCACGGGAATTTCATCATCAATACAGGTAGTGCTTCAGCAGAAGATGTAAGACAGCTTGTAGATTACGTCATATCTGTCGTAAAGGCAAAGACTGGGTTTGTGCTTGAGTCTGAAATCATTTTTGTGTGATTCAGAATGGCAATGTTTAACTTGATTTTTTAGCGGATGCCTTTTATACTTTATTAGGTGGTGATGGGTTTTGCTGCAGTTAACAATTGCTAATTTTAGAAAAGGTTCTTATGTTCTCGTTGAAGGCCGTGCAGATAGCAACCGCTTTTTCATTATTCAGAGCGGTCATGTAACATGCTACAAGGAAAACGACCCGACAGCACAGACAATGCTTGGACCTGGAGACTTCGTCGGTGTTATTGCCTGCATGTCCGGTCATATAGAATATGAGAATGCTGTAGCTGCAACTGATGTTGTTGCCATTGCGGTCCGCAAGGAACAGTATCCTGAACTTATCGAGAAAAACACTCCTGTTGCTATGAAGATTATCCGCACCTTTGCTACAAGGATGCGCGAAGTCAACGATTCCCTGACACGCCTTACACTCAAGAGTGCAACAGTTCAGTCTCCGGAACAGCTTTTCACCAATGCAAAATACTACGAGGCAAATGCGAAAATCCAGCTTGCTCTTTATACATACTATCAGTATCTGAAGGTCGTTCCGACGGGAGAGAATGCTGAGTTTGCAAAGAAACGTATTGCCGTTTTCTCAAAGAAGGGCATGCCGCCGTATCTTGAGCCGACAGCAGATGCAATCCGCAATTATACAAAAGACAACATGATTTTCTCTGAAAGTCAGAATGGAAACGATATGTTCATCATTCAGACCGGTCAGATTAAGATTACCAAGGTTGTCGAAGGAAATGAGGTAACGCTCGCCATCCTCAAGAAGGGAGACTTCTTCGGTGAAATGGCTCTGCTTGAAAACAAGCCGCGTTCCGCAAACGCAATCTGCTTTGAAGACTGCACGCTTATGGTCGTGAATAGAACGAACTTCAACCAGATGGTAACAACCCAGCCGCAGATGATAGCCCGTCTTACCCATACGCTCGCTGAACGCCTCTGGTCAATGTCACGCCAGCTTGAGAATGCAAAGATTCAGGAGCCTGAGCACAAGATGATTGATATGCTCGCCCTGCAGCTTGATAAGCAGCATTTCGCATGCGTCAGGGGTTCAAATTATAAGTTTGAGTTCAACCAGTACGAACTTCTCAATATGTGTGGTATCCCACAGGAACTGCAGGCTATTGCCATCAACCAGTTCCTGAAGGATCCGCTGGTACGCATTCAGGATAACAAGATTTTTGCACCTGACTGCGAAGAACTGTCTAAGCAGGCTGCCTTCTACAGAAAACAAAAGGCGCGTTAATCATTTCAGGCCCGCAATGAAAAGAATCGTTTTCATAGCCATTTTCCTCTGTTCAGCACTGTGTGCTTTTTCGCAGACCAGCTTGCCGTCAGGCTATCGTGGCATTACGCTTGGCATGACGCTTGATCAGGTAAAGTCTGCGCTGCTGCGTGATGCTGAGTTCGGCTATCGCGGCGACCGTGATGTTTCCATGCTGCCGGATGGCGACAGAAACCTCATTGAGACAAAAGGCAACGGCTATCTTGCAGACTGCTGGTTCCAGTTTACCGAAGGAAAACTGTACACAATCACCATCAATATAAATACCGCCAGAATGGATTACTATTCTGTCTTCAGCACACTCTGCGACAAATATGGCAATCCAGGCGAACTCACGCCAGAACGCTGCTCCTGGAACGGTTCTTCAGTCATTATGACGCTTGAAAAGCCGCTCTGTATCAAGTATATGGACGTGAACCTTTCTTCCCAGCTTGCGGATAAGGCCCAGACAGAAGCGGCCTCTGAAGAAAAGGCCCGGAAGGACTTTTTGGACAGTCTATGAGAAAGAACAAGCTTCCTTTTTTTGTGATTGCAGCATGCCTGCTTTTCATTTCCTGCAAGAGCGGTAATGCGCTCCCGGTCAAATCCCTTGAAATTGCGCTTCAGAATGGCACGTCTGTCACTGTTGAGGCTGAAATAGCTGATACTGAAGAGTCGCGGAATCATGGTTTTATGGAACGTGAGGAAATACCTGACGGAACCGGCATGCTTTTCGTTTTTGACAGAGATCAGCGTCTTTCCTTCTGGATGAAGAATACGCCGCATCCGCTTTCCATTGCGTTTATTGATGCACGTGGAAAAATCCGCGACATTTTTGACATGAAGCCATACAGCGTTGCGTCTACGATAAGTTCTGTGTCATGCAGATATGCCCTTGAGGTTCCTCAGGGCTGGTTTGAGAGAGTTGGCGTCACTGTCGGCGACACTATTCCATGTCTTCCAGAGCAGTTTTAACAATCTGATCGTCAGGATCAAACTCAAGGACAGCCGTAAAGTACTGGCGTGCTGTGCTGATGTCTCCTTCCTTCAGTGCGAGGAATCCCAGGTTTGACATGATTTTCGTGTTTTCTGGCTCGAGCTGCAGTGCCTGTGTCAGGTTCTTGCGGCTTTCCTCAAACAGATTCAGTTCCATGCAGCAGATGGCGAGTTCGTTGTAGGTATCGCAGTTGTTGCCGCCGAGTTTTATTGCTTCTTCAAAAGCTGACTTTGCATCATCGTAGCGCTCAAGCCGGCGCAGTGCCCAGCCAAGCATGAACCAGGCGTTCCAGACTTCCGGGTTTTTCTCAATGAACTCGCGGATGGCCTCAAGACCTTTTTCTTCCTGTCCCATGGAGATGTAATCGAACGCAGTCTTGAAAAGCTCGTCGTCCAGGTTGCGGCTCGTAATGTCTTCAACAACCTTCTTTGCCCGGTCGCGCTTGTATTTGCCGTTTTCACCGAGCTCTTCTTCAGAAAGGTCTGCAGTCAGAGTCAGGAACGTTTCAAAGCACTCCTTTCCGCGGGAGAAGTTTCTGAGCCGCAGGAAGAAGAACGCTGCGTTGAAGAATGCGTCCGGAATTGCAGGCTCTGCAGCCATGGCAATCTTGTAGAAGTTCAGTGCAGATTCATCGTATGCGTCTGCATCATCGTTGAGTCCTGAGTTTCTGTACGATTCAGCACGTTGATCAAAGAACAGGGCTGTGTTGAGCACAATAGCCATGTCCTCAGGATCAAGGCCGCGCAGTGCCTGGAAAATCTCTTCAGCTATATCCCAGTCTTCGTTGCGTGCCTTAAGGATGGCTGCTTCTGTGAGTTCTTTCTTAAGGTTTGGCCGGGCTTCATTCAGGACGCTTCTGTAGTACTGGATGTTTTTGTTATCCTTATCGTACGTCATGACGGTAAGGATACCGGCCAGAATCATTTCCTGCGTCAGCTCGGATATGTCAAATGTATCTTTCTTTGCAATTTCTCCGTTCTTTACAGGCAGCTGCACAGGCAGAGGAATGGTCGTATCAATGTGCATTGCGTTTTTAGAAAGGGAAAAACCTTCCGGGAGATTGATGTAGACAATAGTATCCAGGGCGTTTGACTGAGACATGATAACTTCCTTAATTAGTTATATTAACGATGTGTATTTGGCATGAAGCCAGCCTGAGCAAGTCCAAGCGCAGCTTTTGCCTGCTCGTGGGCTTTATCAGACAGATCCTGCTGTGATGCTGCAGCTGCCATCTGCTGGGGAACTGAATCAAGCTGCTTCTTTCTCATCGTTGTGAGGTAGCTGTTGATGTGTATCTTGTAAGACATAGGAACGGTTGCTTCATCGAATCTGATTGAAATGGAAACAAGTTCCTTTCTTCCTTCAACCTGATCTGCTGCAACAACAGTACCTTTTACATCAACCACTTCCTGTGTATCTTCAAAAGTAAATCTGAGGACAGCGACTTTATCCTTGACGAACTGGGCAAGTCCAAGAAGGATTACTTTTGCTCCGGAGAAAGAAAGGTCACGGATAATGCAGTTACGAGGCACATTCTGGATGAAGACGACAGTTTCCTCTTTCTGGAGTGCAAGGCGGCGCTTTGACTCTTCCGACATGATGATACGCTCTTCGCGGCGGCGGACAGCGTTTGCATTTGCTTCAAGAACACGTCCGATTGTTTCGATGAGGTCATCCGGCGGACGCTGGGTAAAGGCAAGTGTAACGACAGAAAGGTCGCTTGATGACATGTACGGAGCAACTTCCTGTACACGTGCAGAGACAAAGAAGCAGAGTTTATCACCTTCCTGCTGGTTGAAACCGAAACGGATCTGGGCTGTAGTGCCTAATTCGTGAAGGTGCTGGAATGCACCGCTCTTGTTGCCGATGATTATGCGGGCTGTCATGAGTGATGTAGAATTAATGATGCAGGGCCACTGTGAACCATTACACTTGATGTAGACTTGTCTTGGATCAAGACTGAGGGTTCTGATTACTTCCTTTGTAAAAGTAATTTCAGTGTCTCTGTAGGAATCGTAGTAATTCGCAATCTGCTGACTGGTAGCTGTACCCATACTTATATAGGATAGTTGATTAACTCCATTAAGTCAATCAATACTGATAGTAACGCAAATACCAAAATTGTTGGCTACTGCACGTTTTTTGGAATATGAAAGTTTGTTATTTCCTTGTATTATAAGACTTGTGGAACCACCGCCATCAAGCTGAATTGCGCTTCGAGCACCTGCTTTTTTCAAGATTTCTGCACAGTCGTAATAATTCAGTCCCCTGCTCGAAGCGGAACGTTCGCCTTCCACGGAGAGCAGGAAAAGAGTCTTTCCGTCAGCGGAAATTCCGGCGGCCGTGCGCGAGTTCTGGATGTCGGCAAAGTCGTCTGTATGTTTTCCGTCTTTCAGAATGATCCAGAAGCCGCCGAGAACGGACACCGTATCTTCAGGAAGTGGCTCAGTCTGCGATTCCATGATGAAAGCTGTGTTGTCTTTCGTAAAACCGAGGGCGCCATACCGTTCTTCCGGGGCGGAAAGCTGTGTGCCGTCTTCAATGACAAGACCGGTGAACAGTCTGCGACTCGTCATGAAAAGCGGTTTATTCCCGGGAATAGAAAACGGCGTTGCGTTTATGGCGACAATGGCGCCCGTCCGCTGTGCAAAGCTCTGTGTCGTTTCGCCTGTGACGCAGACGGATTCTGCGCTGTCAGCGGAAGACGCTGCCAGAAGCGGCGCTGACACGAGCGAAATGCTGCTGTCAGAAAGATCAACCGTCACCAGGTGGTACGTGAGCGGATAGTTTTCGTTCCTGTACGTTTCTACGGTGATGGCAGGATGCAGTGTTGCCGCCGAGACAAGGACAGTTTCTGAGCTGACTTCATTGTAGGAAAGTGGGGCTCCGGCTGAGCGGATTGTGGCGCATCCAGAAAGGCTGAACGCTGCCAGAAGAAGGGCTGTAAAAACAAAAGCCGCCCGTTTTTTTCTGAGCGGCTGTGTGATGTTCATCGAAAAATGCATGAATCAGGAGAAACGCTGCGGCGGCGTGACAACCCACAGTGCCTTGAGTGCGATGTCACCTCTGTTGAGCAGCGTGTGCGGTGAAGAAGCCGAGAAGCTGATGCTGTCGCCTTCGTCAAGGTCGTATGTTGTTGACTCGTACTGAAGGCGGGCCTTTCCTTCAATAATGTAGCCGAATTCGCGTCCAAGATGGCCGTATGAGCCTCTGTGCGTCTGTTCACCTGCTGGAATGGTAATCAGGTATGATTCCATGGCATGCTCGCCGTCTGCTTCTACAGGTTTTGCAAGCTCTTCGTACCAGACTTCATCTTCCTGTGTCTTGCGTCTTTCTTCTGAGCGGATGACTTTGACAGGCCTGTCACGGCGGTATTCTTCAAAAAGGAATTCCAGATTGATGTCCAGGACATCTGCGAGTGTAAGCAGTGTGTCTATGGCGGGAGAAACCCTGTTGCGCTCAATCTGTGAGACAAGACTTTCACTGACGCCAGCCTGCTGAGCGACCACCTTGAGTGTATAGCCTTTACGTTCGCGGACTGACCTGAGCTTTTCTCCAAAGCGGTAAGGAATCTGCTTATCTTGCGAAGACGTCATTGTATTGTTTCTCCTTGTTTGTTTCCAGAATGAACTGCATGTAGTGGTCTTCCAGTGTGTGATGAGGGCCTGGAAGATTCATGCGTAAGCGGGCTTTCGCGTTATCCCTGCGGATTGAGTAATTCAGGTATAACTGCCGTGGATCAGATTTTTCATCATCCGGGTTTTCAGGTGTTACACCCAGAATGGATGCAACTTCCTGGCGTCCTATGGCGTGAATGCCTTTGTCTTTCAATATGCTTTTGACGCGCTGGATGTCTTCATACGTCAGACCGAACAGGAATTCCTCAAGAGACATTGCAATTTCAGGGACTCCTGCTTTCTGAGAGATGAATTCTATCCATGCGTTGTCCATTTCCATTGAGAGCAGCAGCAGTTCGCTCGTACCGACCATTGTTCCGAAAACAGGAGCAATCTTGCGGCGGGCTTTCCAGACGGATCCAAGAACAGGCGCCATATCAGCGACGTTCTGGTCACTTCTGTGTTCCCACAGTATGATCAGGGCACCCGCAACCTGCTGTCTGAGGTCTACGGATATATCCGTGTTGTCAAGAAGGCTCAGATAGACATCCTCAGCCATGACCGTGAACATGAGCGTCAGGGCTGTGTTTCTGTATTCCTGTATTTCGTGACGCGGGAACTCGTGCTTTGCGGAAAGGGAAGCCATCGTCATGAACAGATGGAACTTTGCTACGAGAAATCCCTTGCCAAGCAGGGCCTTTGTCGGAACGTGCAGCGTCTTGTCGTTGCCGTGCTGGGAAAGCAGGTTTTCAAGAAGAGTGAACTGGTCGCGGTTTTCAAAAAGGCCTTCCTGACGTTCAAGAAGGGATGGAAAGTGTGCAATGTTGCGGGTGAGGCGTTCAAGGTCGGCGACACGGTCTGCTATGATGCTCATTTTCTGAGGAGAGATTTCAGCAAGTCGGTCAAACATAATGTTGACGAGGATGCGCTCCTTTTCCGTGAGGACGACGAGGTCTGTCGAATTCTCATTCTGCGAGAGCTCTGATTCATCGTAGAATTCTGAAAGATCGACTGATGTAAATTCAATTTCTTCAGATGCCATGCTCTACCCGATATCCGCTTTTCCTTAAGTATTGTTAAAGAAAGTGTATCATAACTTCAGAAAAAAGACTATGGCAATTCGTGCAAAAAATACCGATAGTATCGATATGGCGTCAAAAAAAGACTGGAGAAAGTTTGTTGCAGCGGTTCTGCTGCTGTTTTGCTGTGCAGTACTTTCAGCTGCTGATCTCATCGTTGAAGTTTCCGACATCCGGCTGGAAAGCGATCCTGCAGGCGGATATCACCTGTTCATCAGGAAGAAGGCGGACATCAACTCGATAATGCTCACTGAAACCACGAAAGACCCGGAAGGAAAGGAGTCCAACTATGCATACCGGGCAGAAAGCTGGAATGCAATAAATGGTGATGAGCAGCGTATCCTGAACGGAGAATTCCTCGTTTCTGAATACGGCAAGTACAGCCTTATGGACTCAACTCCTGAAAGTGACGAACAGTTCGGCAGCGCTTTTCACATATACATCCCTGAGAAACTGCTGTATGGCTATCCGTGGTCACGTAACGGCGAAATCCTCATTTCCAAAGGCACGTTCATCAACATCCGCACGTTTGAAAAACAGTATGGCGATTACACTGGCGGCTTTATGGATAATCCGTTCATGTTTGATTTCAAGACGACGCGTATCCCGCTGCCAGAACCAGAACCGGAGCCTGAGGTAGTTCTGACGGATGATTACAGTCCTGAGGCGGCGGCTGCGTTCTCTGAGATTGCGGAAAACCTGACGTATTCAAAAGGTCCTGAGACAATCATTCAGGATATTATGGATGCGTTTGACAAGCTTGATACTGAAGACATCATTGACGTTGTGTTCTGTATTGATGCAACGGGCAGTATGCTGGATGACATCGATCAGCTTCGGAAGGAACTTGTTCCGAACATGATGGAAAAACTCGCCAAGTGTCCGGATGTGCGCTACGGTCTGCTTTTATACCGCGATTACGTCGACAGCTTCCGTTACCGCGGACTGCCGCTGAAGTATTTCCCGTTTACACGCGACACTTCTGAGTTCCTGAAGAACCTGAACTCGTTCAAGATAATCGGTATTGAGGGCGGCGATATCCCAGAAGCTGTGTACGAAGCCCTTTATGGCGCGATTGAGTTTTATGACTGGCGTCCTGAAGCACAGCGGCAGGTCATCCTTATTGGAGACGCAGAGCCGCATCCGAAACCGCGCGGAACAACGATTGTCTGCACGAGAGAGCTTATCGATGAGCTTTCAGCTGAGAAAGATGTGAAGATTGACGCCATCATCACGCCTGATGACAAGGCTGCAAGAAGGAAGAAATAAAAAAAAAGAGCCTGTCAGGCTCTTTTTTTTTACTCGCATTTCGCAAGGTCAATCTTTGCGAGCTTCAGATACTCCGGAATGATGTAGGCAAGCTCTGGATTGTTATCAAAATCTGTGATTATTTCTTCGAGCATAGGGCGGGCTTTGTCTGTATCTCCATCCTTAATGAGAATGTGGGCAATTTCAAACTGTGCCACTATGCGTGATGAATCGTCATCACCGTAACGTTCAATGATGAGTTCGTAGTAGTATTTAGCGGCTGCTTTGTTTCCATCATCATAGCTGTCCTGTGCGAGCTGGATGAGGTCAGCCTTTGTCAGGTCTTCCGGTACGTCTGTTGGAACTGACTGGCAGGATGCAGAAAGAAGGATGATGGCTGTTGTAAGCAGAAGAATAAAAACTGTCTTTGTAAATGATGTATGTTTCATTGTGTATTTCCTCGTAATGAAAGCGGAGTCCTTCCGCATGCTCTTACAATACCATAAACTGCTTATTTCAGACAAGGTTACACTGGTAGGCAGGCGTCTCCCTTTTTAAGTTTTCATTTTTATGCAAAAATATACAAATCTATTGCATTATGGTCTTATTTTCTGTATAATAAATGCATATTTATTTACACGGAGTGTATTATTATGCAGTTTATTGACGGTGGAGTTACTGCTCCAAAAGGCTTTTATGCTAACGGCATGCTTTGCGGCATAAAGGCTGGACGCACTAAGGAAGATACTGCGCTTATCGTTTCTGAAAAGCCCTGTACCGCAGCCGGAGTTTTTACTCAGAACAAGGTTAAGGCTGAACCGGTTAAGCTTTCAAAAATGCGTGTAAGCCGTCATCGTGCACAGGCAGTCATTGCCAACTCCGGAAACGCCAACGCCTGCACGGGCGATCAGGGCGCAAATGTTGCAGTCCGCATGACGCACGCTGCAGCCGTTTCGCTTTCAACAGCCGGCGGTCTTGCTGCGGGAGACGCTGAGTGGGGCAAGATTGACGAGGATGATGTTCTCGTCTGCTCAACTGGTGTCATCGGCCAGCAGCTTCCTGTAGAAGTTATTGAAGAAAACATAGATGAGCTTGTTAAGGGGCTTTCAAAAGAAGGTCACGAAAAGGCACGTCGCGCAATCATGACGACAGACACCCGCTTCAAGGAAGTCGCCGTTGAGTTTGAGCTTGGCGGAAAGACAGTCCGGCTTGGAACCATGGCAAAGGGCTCAGGCATGATTCACATCAACCTGGGAACAATGCTCGGCTTCATTACGACAGATTGCGCCATCAGCGGGGAAATGCTTGAGGCGGCGCTGCGCGAGAGCATTGCCGGCACCTACAACTGCGTTTCAGTTGACGGTGACACAAGTACCAACGATACGCTGCTCGTTCTTGCAAACGGCATGGCAGGCAATGCGGAAATCACAGCAAAGGGCGCTGACTACGACGCGTTCCTTGCCGCGCTCAATATGCTGAACACCATGATGGCAAAGAAGATTGCCGCTGACGGTGAAGGCGCAAGCCATCTGCTTGAATGCAACGTCACCGGCGCTGTCGATGTAGACACTGCACGGAAGCTTGCAAAGTCAGTCATTTCATCAAGCCTTGTGAAGGCGGCGTTCTTCGGAAAGGACGCAAACTGGGGACGCATCCTGTGCGCGCTCGGTTACAGTGGCGAGTTCTTCACGCCAGAGAAGTGTTCCGTCTCATTCAAGAGCGGTTCTGCACTGACTGAAGAAGAGCGCGCGTCTTACGTCGAGGCTGGCCGCGGTTCAGACGCAGCGGAAGGCGGAAAGAGCGCTGGCGGTTACATCAAGGTGTTTGACCACGGTGTTCCGCTTGATTTTGACGAGGACCTGGCGAAAATCGTCCTGACAGAAGGCGCTGTCCAGATTCTGGTTGAACTTGAAGACGGCGACGCGGCCGGAACTGCATGGGGCTGCGACCTGACATACGAATACGTAAAGATTAACGGAGACTATAGAACATGAAAGACGAAAACCCGATGGACAGTGAAACCTGGTCAGAAGTTCTGGTACAGGCGCTCCCGTACTTCAAGCGCTGGGTAGGCAAGACTGTCGTCGTAAAATACGGCGGAAACGCCATGCTCAATGAAGATCTGAAAAAAGCCGTCATGGAAGACATTGTGCTGTTGAATACCATCGGCATACATGTTGTACTGGTACATGGCGGCGGTCCTGAAATAAACGCGATGCTTGAGCGCGTCGGCAAGGAAAGCAAGTTCATCAACGGACTTCGCTACACGGACGCTGAGACGATGGAGATTGTCCAGATGGTTCTGACCGGCAAACTCAACAAGGACATTGTCGGCATTCTGCTGCAGGAAGGCGGCAAGGCAGTCGGCCTTTCAGGCGTTGACTCCGGCCTGCTCCGCGCAAAGAAGATTGAGAAGGACGGCGCTGATTTAGGCTTTGTCGGTGAAGTGACAGAAGTTAATCCTGAGATAGTACAGTCACTGCTCGACCAGGGCTTTATTCCGGTTATCTCTACCGTTGCTCTTGGGGAACAGGGGGATGAGAGCCGCTACAACATCAATGCGGACACTGCAGCTGCAAAGATTGCGATTGCCTTGAAAGCAGAAAAGTTCGTTCAGCTGACAAACGTGCCGGGTGTTCTCCGCAACGTGGAAGATCCTGCATCTCTGATAAAGCGGATAGACAGAGTCGCCATTCCTTCAATGATGGCCACCGGCATTATTTCAAGCGGCATGATTCCGAAGATTGAGTGCTGTCTTGCTGCATTGAACGGCGGCGTTCCACGTACGCACATCATCGACGGCCGCGTTCCGCACAGTCTGCTCATCGAAATGTTCAGCGATCGTGGTATTGGAACGATGATTTATTGATGGAGGATTAAGTTACTATGGCAGGAGTCATTGCAAATAATTACGGTAGCTTTCCGGTTGTGTTTGTTAAGGGAAAGGGCTGCACCCTCACTGATGTGATGGGGAAGAAATATATCGATTTTGTTTCCGGTATCGGCGTCAACTGTCTGGGACACGCTCATCCGGCTCTGGTTAAGGCTGTTGCAAAGCAGGCTAAGAAAGAGATTCACATTTCAAACTACTATAATTCAGACGTGGCATTGAATTACGTCGAAAAGATGCTCGCGGCATCAGGCTATGAGAGAATCTTCTTTGGAAACAGCGGTGCTGAGGCAAACGAGGCTGCAATCAAGCTTGCCCGCAAGTATGGCTGGCTTGTTTCAGAAGGCCAGATTGCTTCAACTTCAGGCGCGCCGGCTGCAAAGGCTGACAAAAAGCGGAACGTCATTGTAACGCTCGAAAAGTCATTCCACGGAAGAACAATCACGACGCTCATGGCAACGGGACAGGATAAGTTCCATCCGGACTGCTTCGCGCCGTTCCCGGAAGGATTCAAGACAATCCGCGCCAACAACTACGATGACATAAAGACTGCGTTCGACGACACCGTCTGCGCTTTCATGCTGGAGTGCGTGCAGGGCGAAGGCGGCGTAAACCTGGTAGACGCTGAGTGGGCAAAATCCGCCGCAGACGCTGCAAGAAAAGCAGGTGCAATCGTCATCGCTGATGAAGTACAGACAGGTATGGGAAGAACTGGCACACTGTTTGCAAGTGAGCAGCTCGGCTTTGATCCTGAAGTCATTACCACTGCAAAGGGAATTGCAGGCGGCGTTCCGATGGGTGCCTGCCTTTTCAAGGGCATCGTGAAGGACGTGTTCGTTTCAGGAGATCATCAGTCAACGTTCGGCGGCAATCCGCTTGCAACAGCAGCCGCAACTGCAGTCATCACCGAGCTAACAAAGCCGGGCTTTCTGGAGCATGTCACAGAAACCGGCGAGTATATCAGGCAGACGGTGAAGGGCTGGAACCTGCCGTGCGTAAAGGATGTCAGGGGAAAGGGCCTCATGATCGGCATTGACATTGAGCAGAGTGCCGGCGCCATCCAGAAAAACTGCCTTGAAGCAGAACCGCTCGGTCTCTGCATTTCAACAGCCGGACCGAACACACTCCGTTTCCTGCCGCCGCTTGTCCTGACAAAGAAGGATGCTGACGCGGGACTCGCTGTGCTCAAGAAAGTGCTCGAGAGCGTGAAATAAGCACGAAAAAGAGGATGGAGCTTTCATGGCACATCCGCTTTTTTTTATGTGTACTTGCTTATTCTTCTGTTTTGTTTTTTTCCAGTTTTTTTGCATGTCCGTAATAGATACGCTTTGGATTCAGCTTAAGCAGCTTTTCCCATGTTTCCGCAATCTGTGTTCCTTTGTATGCTTCAAGTTCATAGAGTGGATTAAGGTCACCGACAAACAGGGAACCTTCATCAAGCCACAGGGATATGCTGTCATCACTATGCCCGGGAGTGTGGATGAGTTCTCCTGTGATTCCTGTTTCAGACAGAAATTTGCGGCTTTCCTTGATTGAAACTGTTTTGATTTTTGTCTCATCAATGGGGATGAACCGGCTTTTGTCTTTTTTGAAAATGGGATCAGAAAAGTGGATGAAATCTTTCTGGATATCAACAACTACGATTGTTGCACCAAGATTTGCAATTTCCAGTCCAATCCGTATCAAAAAGAATATACGACCCCTTTTCTTTTATGAGATACGTGTTTGTGTTTCCGTATTTGAGTTCAGTAATCATGCTTTGCTGTGTCACCTCGCTGCTTCGAGCGCGTCTTCATATACATCAGGCAGCAGACTGAAAAAGTCGAGGCCGGTGCGCGATTCGACGTCATCTATGCTCACGGTGAACGACGCGAGGTCGGCGCTGCCCTTTTCGTTTGGAAGCAGGTAGCCGGTCGCAAAGAGCCACACCTGCTGACCGTCGCTTGTCGTGGCGCTGATGAGCGTTTCAGCGGATGCGCCAGCGGTCGTCAAAGCAGCTGGCGTTTTTGCGCTGTCAGCCGCACCGGATGTGCCTCCAGCAGCGGCAACGGCGCCATCCTCGTACACAAACAGCAGCGCCTTGTAATAGTACTCGGGAACGCTGATCTCATTCGCTCCGATGAAGCCGTACCCGCTGGCGGGCTTTTCAAGAACGGGACCTGTCACCACATACGTGATGAGCGTCTCACCGGCCCAGTCACGCACGGCGGCTTCGAGCTTTGCCCAGATGCCGCGGTTGAAGCTGCCGTTCTGCGGGCTCATGTTGCTTAAATAAAACGAGTCGCTCATTGCCTCTTCGCTGTAAGCAAAATCAGCAGCCGGGGCCAGGTGCCCGCGGTCATAGCCTGAACCCTTGTAGTCAGCAAGGGACGCTGAGCCTGTGCTGATCTTCGGGTCAGGGCGGAAGTTGTCTTCGCGGGAGGCATTCTTAACGAGCTTTTCGGCCGTCAATGTGTAAGCGGCCCATTCCGGCTGCTCGTACTCTTCACGGTAGCAGATGGTGTAACCTGAAAAGCTTCTGAACTCATGGCCGCTTTCAACGCCTGCACCTGTTGTGGAAGGGCAGACTGGCAGCTGGATGTCGTCGCCGAGAACGAGAGCTTCATTTTGAGCATAGAGAACCGTCCCCTGGTCCACATGAGTCTGGGCATAGAGAACCGTCCCCTGGTTCACGGACAGACATGCTGCGAAAAAGAGCAGAAGACAAATATAGAAAACGCGGAGTGTTTTGTGTTTCATGGGAAAAGTATATCACATGGAAAGAAATGTGTTACAGTTCTTCAACTTCTTCAACGGCAGGCTGTTCGGCTGAAAGATCGTAGAATTCGTAATGATTTCCCCTGGTTTCCTTGCTCTTGTACAGGGCTGCGTCTGCCATTTTGAAGTATTCGTCAATCGGCTTTCTTGTTTCAGGAAGACAGAGAACTGCACCTATACTGATAGAGAAGTGATTTCCGTTCAGTTCAGGGATTTCACACTTCTTGATTTCATCCACGAGGCGGTCGAGACAAATCCGGGCTTTTTCTTCTGTATCAATATTTACTGCAAATACTGAGAACTCGTCTCCTCCCATCCTCATGATGATATCCAGCTCACGGAAAGCTTTCTTCAGACACTGTGAAATGCCGACAAGAACTTTATCGCCTACAGAGTGTCCGTAGGTGTCATTGATTGTCTTGAAATGGTCAGCGTCCAGAATACAGAACATGCCGGCTTTTTTGCTCAGAAGCAGTAGTTCTGTCCGCTGCTCTCCGCTTCTTCTGTTTGAAAGACCTGTAAGGGGATCGGTTTCGGACAGATGCAGCAGTTCTTTTTCAAGCAGTTTATTATTGGTGATGTCTGCCAGAGTGAAGATGGAAAGCCTGTTTCCGCCGAAAATATCTACAACGTGTGCTTCAACAAGAATGTTCTTGAGTTTGTATTCACTCTGACGTGTGGTTACTTCGAAACTTAAGTGACCGCCGGTCCGTTTCATGTCACGGAGTTTGTGAAGGATTGCATCTGCACAGGCAGATTCGCTTTTCATGATGAGCTCATCAGCACTTCCGGTAAATGATGAAGCGTCCTGATAATTGTACATTCTTGCAGCCGCATCATTGATGAAGACAATTTCTTCTTCCATGTTTGCGGCTATGACACCAGTACCCTGTTTCTGCAGTATCTCGTGATACACTTCATTTTCAAATGCGTTTTTAAGCTGCTGTTCGTATGATGAGATTTTTTCCAGATTGCTTGCTTCGTGCAGCAGAACGGTGAAAATCTCATTTTCTGCAGTTGTGTTGAAAATGAAAATGAAGAGGCATGACAGCATGAAGCCTGTTGAACAAACAGGTGCGAAAGGCAGGAAATACTGTATGGCACCGGTAATGATGGGCAATGTTGCAAAGATAAGCACGGTAACGTAGCGTTGCCGTTTGATGGTGTCTTTTTCCTTTATCAGGTGGATGAGCGTTTCCAATAATCCTATGATGAAATAGAATGATTCAAGAAGGAAGGGAATGACACGTCCCATTTCGGTTTTGTAAACAAGCAATCCGCTTTCAGTGATGATGCTGAATACTGTTGGCGTAAAGAAATTGATGATGAGGAGAATCGTCAGTACATCAAAAGGAATGAGCCAGAGAATGATTTTTACCGGGTTGAGGTCCTTTTTGTTATGGGTGTAGTACTTGATGTAGCGGAACCACGTCCATGCGGTCAGACCGGCAAGCCAGTGAAATGTTGTCGAAAATGCAAACAGACCGCCATTTTTCCAGCGCAGTATGCCGGAAGAGAGAAGCCCCCAGATGGCATCATTTACACAGAAAAGTATGGAAACGATAAGGAGACGCAGAAACTGTCTGGATGCATCGTCTTTTTTATGTGTAAGCTTCTGCCTTACCAGAAGTGCACCAAGAATGATGATGCAGAGAATATCAATGGTCGCGTATGACGCTGGACTCATACTTTAAATTATACATTCCTTTTCGCTAAAAAACAACTCATAAACTACAGGTTTACAAAATGATGTAGACATTTATGCATAAAAAACGTATAAATATTCATATGTCAAACACAGTTATTCCAGAAGGCTATAAGTCCCTTCTCTCAGTCAAAGAGACTGAGCATGCCATTGTAATGATCAAAGATTTCTTTCAGCTCGCACTTTCAACTGAGCTGAACCTTACCCGCGTCACCGCTCCTATGTTTGTTGAGCGGGGAACAGGCTTGAATGATGACCTGAATGGCGTCGAACGGGCAGTTGCCTTTCCTGTGAAGGACATGAACGACAAGACGATGGAGATTGTCCATTCGCTTGCAAAGTGGAAGCGCGTGAAAATCACGGATATGGAACTGCCTCCTGATTTCGGCATCTATACAGACATGAACGCAATCCGCGCGGATGAGGAGCTGGACAACATCCACTCGCTGTACGTTGATCAGTGGGACTGGGAAAAAGTCATATCCGCTGAAGACCGCACCATCGACTACCTGAAGGATGTTGTCCGTAAGATTTTCCGCTGCCTGAAGCGTACTGAGTTCTACATTTACGACAGATATCCTGCAATTACACCAATTCTGCCGGATGACATTACATTCATCCATGCAGAAGACCTTCTTGCAAAGTATCCCGGAAAGACAGTAAAAGAAAGGGAAGACCTCGCTGCAAAGGAATACGGTGCCGTGTTCATCATCGGAATCGGCGCAAAGATGAAGGATGGTACCCAGCATGACGGCCGTGCTCCTGACTACGACGACTGGATTACCAATACGGGTAACGGCCACCACGGACTGAACGGCGACCTGCTCGTCTGGAACCCGGTTCTGCAACGCGCATTCGAGCTTTCTTCAATGGGTATCCGCGTATCACCGGAAACGCTTAAGGCACAGCTTGCCGAACGCGGAGCGACCGAACGCGAGAAGCTCTACTTCCACAAGAGACTGCTTGCAGGAGAGCTTGCCCTTTCAATCGGCGGCGGTATCGGTCAGTCGCGTCTCTGCATGTACTTCTTGCGTAAAGCACACATCGGCGAAACCCAGGTCAGCACCTGGCCTGCCGACATGGTTGACCTGTGCAGCAAAAAGGGCATAAACTTGCTCTGATGAACTCAGGTACAGACAGGCATTTCGATTTTGCGGCAGGTTCACTTGAAAAGGCGCTTGATTCCTTTAAGGAAAAGGATATCCGCCAGTTCACGGTGTACGACCGCCAGCTTACTTCTTCAAAAGATAATCTCATCCGCTTCATGAAAGCAGCCGCGCGCAAAACGCCGGATGTACTGTTTGACATTCATCTGCCGCACATGGTCATTGACCGCCAGGTCGCAGAGACTGCCTCGGAACTGTACTGCTCGCTTTCAATCGACGTGAGCGCAGACTGGCAGAACCAGCGTAAATCGCTTGAGAAAAAGTGCGCGCTCCTTAATGACATGGGGCTTGTGTTCGGTTTCGATGCGGACTGTTCCGCTTTTGACAGCGAAACGTTCGGCGTAAAGAACTTCCGCGAGCTCCTCGATTTCCTGATTCAGCAGTATCCGAACCACATGTATTTCTCATTCGATGGCGTCAAGGCCGGCCCGCGTCTTTCAACGCAGGACATCACGCTTCTTAAGAATCTGTCGTTTGCTTCAGACGCTTTCTATACCGAAGGCCGCGCCGTGCCGTGGTTTCTGACGGTGCTTCATCCGCTCCGCCTGAAGCCATCCGCGTTCCTTTCAGACTTTGCCGAGTGGCAGCGCTGCAACAACTGTGGTCTGTCATCAGGTTTCTCTCTTGAAGGCGCGTCACACGCTGAGCTTGAGAAAATGCAGCTCGCATTCCTGAAGTTCAAGTACGAGGAAAAGAAGATGCCGCATGTGTATCCTGCGGTTGAAGACATGGTCTCTCTTCAGGGTGCTTTTTCACGGGCTGCTTTCGAGGGCGAGGAGACGGTGCTCGATCTGTCATATTCGCCTGACGACCTTTTCTCGCCGTTCGCCCAGGATATCCAGAAGTTTGTTGATGAGGTGTGCATGGAAGCATGCTCTATCCGCGTGTATCCGGGCGAGTATGAACCTGAGTGGGCGCCTGTCAGAAGCTAGCGCTCAGTCTGCGTTTACGGGCGGAGTTGTCAGATGAAAGATTTGTTTGCTTTTACGGGCGCTGCGCCGAAGTCCCTTTTTTTAAGATATCTGTAATATACAATGAACAGTCCGCTTGTGAGCGTCCAACTGATGGGGTAGGACGCTGAGACGGTGATCATTGTCGGCCACACAGGCACTGCCACCGCCAGCCAGATGATGCGGAGGATGCAGACGCCGCCGCAGGTGAAGAGCGCCGGGACGAGCGTCTTGCCGCAGCCGCGGATGGTGCCTGACAGAACTTCAATGCAGATGAACGTGATGAATGACGGCGCGAGGAAGTTGATGATCTTCATGCCTTCTTCAAGGACTGCGGGATCATCACAGAAGAGCCAGAGGATGTAGCGGCCGGCCACGATGAAGATGATGGCCATTGCAACGGTGGCTATCGCCGCCATGAAGAGGCACTGCTTTGTTCCCTTATGGACGCGGTCGAGTTTTCTTGCGCCGTAATTCTGGCCTGCAAACGTCGTGATTGCAATGCCGAACGAGTTGATCATCATCCAGAAAATGCAGTCGACCTTTCCGTATGCAGCCCACGCTGCAATCGTGTTTGTGCCGAATGCGTTCACGTTTTTCTGGATTATCAGGTTTGACACCGTGTACATGACTGACTGAAAGCCTGTCGGAAGACCCAGGTGCAGGATTGTCCTGAGCATGGGACCGTCAAAGCGGATGTCCCTCAGCGTCAGGCGATAGATGTCATTTGTCTTCATCAGGATGATGATGACGAGAATCATCGTGACTGTCTGGGATGCGATTGTGGCATAAGCGGCACCTGCGACGCCCAGCTTGAAGACGGCGATGAACAGAATGTCGAGGATGATGTTCAGGAACGTTCCAATTATCAGGATGTAGAACGGGCGCTTTGAGTCGCCTGCAGCACGTAGAATGGCGCCGCCCATGTTGTAAATGATGGACGGCAGGATTCCCATGAAGAAAATCGTGATGTACTGGATTGCAGGCTCAAGGATTTCATCCGGAGTGCCTAAAAGACGGAGCATCCACGGGGCGTAGAAGATGCCGAGAACGGTGATGATGAGGCCGCCTGCAATGCAGAAGGCGAGCGCCGTGTGTACTGCCCGGTGCAGGTCGCGCCTGTTCTTTGCGCCGTAAAACTGCGAGATGCTGACGGTTGCGCCACCGGTAAGTCCCGTGAAGAAACCCACAAGCAGATTGACGACGGTACCCGTTCCACCACCGACGGCGGCCAGCGCCTCTTTGCCGAGAAAGCGGCCCACGATGATTGCGTCGACTGTGTTGTAGAGCTGTTGGAAGAAGGTGCCGAACAGGATGGGAAAGAAGAAGGCGAGAAGCTGCTTCCAGATGACGCCTTGGGTTATGTCCGTTGTCTTTGAAGTGGTCTTCATACTTTGTACCGTTATAGCGGGAGACGGTATCTTTTTCAAGTGTACTAGGGGACGGTTCTATAGTATACTAGGGGACGGTTCTGTGGTGACGGATGAGTCAGGAACCAGGGGACGGTTCTGTATGAACGAGAAGAAAGATACCAGGGGACGGTTCTGTAGGCTGCTTGAGCTTTTTGCCGTCTTTTTCAAGATTGGTGCCGTTACGTTTGGCGGCGGTCTTGCCATGCTGCCTATTCTTGAAAGCGAACTTGCGGACAAGCGTAACTGGGTTACAAAAGAGACGCTGCTTGATTATTTCGCCATTGGCCAGATGACGCCCGGCATCATCGCGGTGAACGTGGCTACCTTCATCGGCTACACGCAGGCGGGCGTTCTGGGCGGCACCATTGCAACGCTCGGTGTCGTAACTCCTTCCCTCATCATCATTTCAGTAATCGCAAGCTTCCTTGAAAACTTCACCCAGATAGTGTGGGTACAGAAAGCGCTCATGGGTATTAATATTGCGGTAGCCGCGCTGCTGTGCAAAGCGGTCGTCACCTTCATAAAGAAAATCCTTGTCTGGTGGAAGCTCCTGCTGTTCACAGCTGCCTTCTCCGCGATCGTCGTGTTCCGGGCGCCGACTGTGCTTGTTGTTGTCGCGTCTCTCGTGCTCGGTCTTGTCGTGTACGCGTTCTCGCTGAAACGCCGTCCGCCAGTTGCCGGTGGACCAGGGGACGGTTCTCCAGAACGAGCGCAGGAGCTGGAACCAGGGGACGGTTCTCTATCCACTGAAAGCGAAGGAGACACAAAATGAGCCTTCTTGCTTTGATGTGGCGCTTCTTCTACATAGGACTGTTCACGATTGGCGGCGGGCAGGTAGCCATTACGCTCATGTACGAGCCGGTTGTCGGTGGCGGGCTCATAACACCTGAAATGTTCTACAACATGGTCGCTGTCTCCGAAAGCACGCCGGGCCCCATCGGCATCAACATGGCGACGTACATCGGCTGCAAGCTGTACGGCGTTATGGGCGGCGTGCTCGTCACGTTCGCGACCGTTCTGCCATCACTCATCATCATCCTGATTATCGCGCGCTCATATACTGCTTTCCAGGAAAAGCCGCTTGTGAAGACGGTGTTCAATGTCGTCCGCCCGGTAAGCGCTGGACTGATTGCCGTTGCCGCCTGGAACGTCCTGAAAATTGCCGTCGTCACCGTGAATGATGGAGCCGCTGCAGTTTCAGAAGCTGGTACGGCCGTTTCCGCTTTCCCGCTGGCGCTCACGTCTGTCTCCGGCACAATATTCTTCGCCGTTGCACTGACGCTGTTGCTTACCGTGAAGAAACTGAGTCCTGTCATCGTCGTGCTTGCGGGCGCCATCTTCGGCATCATCTTCATGTAGTTGCTGCTCATTCGCAAGCAACATCTGCATCCTGAAAGCATTTTTCCCATATCCGCCAGAATGTGTGGTATAATTACCATTACTGTAATTCTGGAGGATTTTTATGAGTACACATATCGCTGCAAAAGACGGACAGATTGCCGAGGCAGTACTGCTGCCGGGAGATCCGCTCCGCGCAAAGTTCATCGCAGAAACTTTTTTGAAGGACGCCGTCTGCTATAACGAAGTCCGCAACATGTTCGGCTATACGGGCACCTATAACGGCAAGCGCGTATCCGTTCAGGGCACCGGCATGGGTCAGCCATCCCTTTCAATCTACGTAAACGAGCTGTTCCAGTTCTATGGCGTAAAGAAGGCCATCCGCATCGGAACATGTGGTGCAATCCATGAGGCGACAAAGGTGCGCGACGTTATTCTTGCAATGGGCGCCTGCTCTGATTCCAGCCTGATGAACCAGCGCTTCGGAAACCTGCACTTCGCTCCTACCGCCGACTGGGATCTGCTTCAGAAAGCATACGCCGCTGCCGGTAAGGAAGGCATAAAGCCGATTGTAAGCACCGTCATTTCAAGCGACCTGTTCTATGATGAGAACGGGAACTGGAAGCTCTGGGCAAAGTATGGTGTCTCAGGCGTTGAGATGGAGACTGCTGAACTCTACACACTCGCAAAGAAATACGGACGTCAGGCGCTCGGTATCCTGACTGTTTCAGACCATATCGTCACAGGCGAATCAACGACATCAGAAGAAAGACAGAAGACATTCACCACGATGATGAAGATTGCACTGGAGGCGGCAACAGCCGACTGAGCATGAACGAATTCATCAACTTCATAAAGAGCCGCCGCTCATGCCGCTCTTTCACAGACCAGTCAGTTTCAGAGGCGGATGTCCAGACTATCCTTGACTGCGCCCTTGCTGCTCCAAGCGGCATAAACAGACAGACCTGGCAGTTCACGGCACTTGTTGACCGCGAAAAGATTCAGACGCTTGCTGCTGCGGTCGCGAAGGCGCTCGGACGGGATGCAGGCTACGACATGTATAAGCCTGCAGTCCTCATCCTGACGTCAAATGACAAGGAAAGCGCATTCCGCGAGGTGGACAACGCCTGCGCAATGGAGAACATCTACCTTGCGTCAGAGGCTTTAGGCCTTGGCTGCGTCTGGATTAATCAGCTGAAAGACTGCTATGACGACCCGGATGTGCGCCACCTGCTTCACGAGTACGGTGTGCCGGATAACCACGGTGTGTACGGTTCTGCCGCCATCGGCTACAAGGCAGGTCCTGCACGGGAAAAGGTAATTACCGCACGTGCTGTTATCGTAAAATAAAAATGCTGCTTGCCGGATGAACGGCTGGCTTGAAAAGGGGAAAAAACATGGAAGAAAAAATGGAACTTGACAACAAACGGACGCTGCTTGTCGGTCTTGCGTTTCTGTCTATCTGCGCTTTCTGGCAGATGTATGACAACGTAGTACCGCTCATCCTCACAAAAACGTTCAATATGAACGAGACGTATTCAGGTGCCATCATGGCGCTGGACAACATCCTCGCTCTGTTCCTGCTGCCGTTTTTTGGCGGTCTGTCGGATAAGACAAACACGAAAATCGGAAAGCGTATGCCGTACATCCTTATGGGAACTGCGGTCGCCATTGTGCTGGTGAACCTGCTTCCTTTCTTTGACAACGGATATGCTGTATCTCCGTCTACAAGCCTGCTTGTGCTGTTTGTCATTTGTCTCGGCCTTCTTCTTGTTGCCATGGGAACGTACCGTTCTCCAGCTGTTGCACTCATGCCGGATGTAACACCTAAGCCACTCCGCTCAAAGGCAAACGCAATCATCAACCTGATGGGAGCTGTTGGCGGCATCATCTATCTGGGTGTTGCGGCTGTCATGTATCCTAATGCAAAAACAGAGGGACTTGCTCACGTCAACTATCAGCCGCTGTTCATCGTTGTGTCGGCAATCATGTTCGTAAGCGTGCTTGTCCTGTTCCTGACAATAAAGGAGCCTAAGCTCGTAGCTGAAAACAAGAAGCTTGAGGATGAGCATCCTGAGTGGAATCTTGCTGAAGACGATGGAAGCGGAAAGGAAGTGCTGCCAAAGCAGGTCAAGGTTTCGCTTGGTTTCATGCTTGCCTCCATTGCACTCTGGTTCATCGGTTACAACGGTGTTACCACCTGGTTTACGACGTATGTCGATCAGATTATGGGTCAGGGACTTGGAGGAGCCAGTACCTGTCTTCTGATAGCAACTGGTGGCGCAATCGTGTCATATGTTCCTATCGGTATGCTCGCATCCCGTATTGGTCGCAAGAAGACAATCATGGGCGGATGTATCCTGCTTGCTGTCTGCTTTGGTCTTGGCTATATCCTGACAACAACATCTTCATCCATTACGACAGTTATGTTTATCGTGTTCGCGCTCGTTGGCCTTGCATGGGCTGCAATCAATGTAAACAGTCTGCCGATGGTCGTTGAAATGTGCAGGGGCTCTGATATCGGCAAGTTCACTGGCTACTACTACACAGCTTCAATGGCTGCCCAGGTAGTCACCCCGATTCTCGCCGGAACACTTATGAGAAAAGTCAGTTACAAGGTACTCTTCCCGTATGCTGCCCTGTTCGTTGCTCTGAGTTTTGTTACGATGCTTTTCGTAAAGCACGGTGATTCCATCCCTGAAGCAAAGAAGGGACTTGCTGCTTACGAGGATATGGATGATTAAAAACGGGGACTAGGACGGGGACTAGGGGACTAGGGGACGGTTCTCTGGTCCCGGGAGGAGTTGTTATTTGAAAGAGCATTTTTCGTGCCGCACGGGACATCCGCTTCTGGAGACGTTCCGAGGCCAGATATTCGCACACCGCGGGTTTCACGACAAACCTGCAATTCCAGAAAATTCGCTTCCTGCTTTCCGCCGCGCCATTGAGAATGGATGGGGCATGGAGTTCGACGTACACCTCTTGAAAGACGGCAGCCTTATGGTCTTTCACGACGAGACGCTCAAGCGCTGTACGGGCGCGGAAGGCTTCCTTGAGGATCTGACGTTTGACGAAGCCCGCGCGCTCCGCCTTGAAGGCACTGAAGAGCAGATACCGTCATTTGATGAAGTCCTGAATCTTGTGGATGGCCGTTATCCGCTGATAATCGAACTCAAGGCATTCCGGGGCAACCATCGTCCGCTTACGGAAGCAGTGCTCTCGCGCCTTGCTTCGTACAAGGGCGACTTCTGCATTGAATCGTTTGATCCTCGTGTCATAAAAGATGTGCGTGAACTTTGCCCTGATGTTATGCGTGGTCAGCTTGCACAGAATTTTATTCTGCGTCCGGAAGGGTTGCCCAAGTGGCAGCGCGGTCTGTTAACGAAACTCTGGTTCAATGTGCTTACCAAGCCAGATTTCATGGCATACAAGTTTGAAGACCGTGCCGACAAGTGGGTGCGGCGTTCTGTTGACAAGAAGGGCGCACAGGAGTTTTCCTGGACGATTGCGTCAAAAGCAGACTTCGACGCCTGTCGCGCCGCCGGAAGCATCCCGATTTTCGAGCGGTTTGACCCGAGGGACTAGGAGGGACTAGGGGACGGTTCTCGCCGGTAACCAGTATCCATGCTGGCTGCCTTCCCGAGTATTATGCACAGGAGCTGTGCATAATACTCCTTGCTTTCCAGGGCCATCCATGGCCCTGGATCTGATAGAAACCAGGGGACGGTTCTCTTTCCTCAGGAGAAAAGGATGTTTGTTGTTCGAAAAGCCCTTATTGATGATTTGCCTGTAATGCTTGAGATATACGCGCACGCCCGCCAATTCATGAAGGAACAGGGAAACGAGAGCCAGTGGGGCTTGCCGTCTCCCGGCAAGAAACTCTGGCCGTCTGAAGAGGCTCTGAAAGCAAATATCGTAGCCGGCACACAGTATGTGCTTGAGTCGGAAAACGATGTAGCGGCCACCTTCTGTTACACGCGCGGACACGATCCGCTCTACGACACAATCTATGACGGCGCGTGGCCTGACAACAACGACTACGGCGTCCTGCACATGATGGCGTCGTCAGGGGCCGTTCGCGGCGTCGGGCAGTCGGTCTTCGCCTGGACTCTTGAGCAGTGTCCGACTCTCAGAATAGACACCCATCCCAACAATAAGCCGATGCGCACGCTGCTTGAAAAAAGCGGTTTCGCGTACTGCGGCAAGGTTGACATGTATTCAGTTCAAAATGATGACGTTACGCGTGTGTGTTACATCAAAAAAGCGTGAATTTCTAGAGTGAGTTTCTAGAGAACCGTCCCCTGGTTTCCCCTGGTTTCCACTGGTTTCTTGCTTTCAAAATCTGTTCTTCATGACACCAATCGTTTTCCAGCTTCAATGACCATACGTCGCGACGTTCCTGTTAATCTGCTTATTTGATTGATTGACAGTCCTTTTTTTTCTGAGTTTCATCAGAACAAGATAATTCCATGGATTTCCAAGTCTTTGGAAATCCGCTGCAGAATTTCCTCCGAATGTCATCCATATTATTTCTTTTGCTTTCTTGTCGGTAACCCGAAAAATCCGTCTGGATTCATTATCCATAAAACAGTCCTGATTCTGCTCTGCTGTGAATTGCTTCAGCCTCGTTTTTGACATTATCGAAAGTATCATGTGGGTGTTAACCAGTGAGGATTTTCCTTTTAAGTAATCCTGATAGCTGCTGTCTTTGAATTTCTCTGGATTTGAGCAGATTCCTGCCTTGACGGGATTCAGATGGATGTATCGCAAGACTTGATGAAGCTGTTTGTCAGATGTGACAGGTTCGCTTTTGTATCTATCCTGAAAAAGGTGCCCGGTACGGTCATATTTCAAATTGAAATAATACGCATACGCTGTATTTATTCGTCTGAACACGGATTGTAGTTCAAAATCCCCAAGTTTTATCAGTAAATGTGCATGATTTCCCATCATGCAATATCCAAGCAGCTTGAAATGACATTTTTGTTTATAGCGTACCAGCAATGAAAGAAATGTGCTTTTATCTTCTTCGTCTTCAAAGATGGACTGTCTGTTGATACCTCTGATCATTACGTGATATGTCCTGCTATCGCAGAGGACCCTGGCTTTTCTTGGCATTTATGAACTCCACTGATGATTACTTGAAGATGAATAATTAATCCTCAAATAATTATTATGTGTGGTCACTTAATGGAAATTTCTTTTTTTTCAGAAAAAAAAGAAATTTTTGAGAACCGTCCCCTGGTCCCCATCCTAGTCCCCAGCGGTGAGAGTTCTGGAGAACCGTCCCTTAGTCCCTCTTGCGCTTTCTCGCATTTAGTGCATTATTTTGCGGTAGGTTATTGAATTCCGCTCTTTTTTTGTGATAAAATGCGGTGCATCAAGGAAGAGCATCTGCATCCTGCAGATCTCCTGAGGAGAAAAAATACATGGAAAAGAGACCTGATTCAATGGAGCGCATCACAAATGAAGCGCTGGCGAAGTCATTTATCGACGAACAGATTGCAGCCATCAAGGCACAGGTAGGAAACAAGAAAGTCCTGCTCGCACTTTCAGGCGGCGTTGACTCATCAGTCGTTGCAGCACTTCTCATCAAGGCTATCGGACAGAATCTTGTCTGCGTTCACGTCAATCACGGTCTTCTCCGCAAGGGTGAGCCGGAAGAAGTTATCGAGGTTTTCAGAAACCAGATGAACGCAAACCTCGTTTATGTTGATGCAACAGACCGCTTCCTCAACCTGCTCAAGGATGTTGTGGAACCGGAGAAAAAGAGAAAGATCATCGGTGGCGAGTTCATCAACGTTTTCGCTGAGGAAGCCGCTAAGCAGGAAGGCATTGAGTTCCTGGCACAGGGCACAATCTACCCGGATATCCTGGAAAGTGACGGCGTAAAGGCACACCACAACGTCGGCGGTCTTCCTGAAGAACTCAACTTCGAGCTTGTTGAGCCAATCAAGTTCCTGTACAAGGATGAGGTTCGCGTCGTAGGAAAGACACTCGGTCTTCCAGACCACATGGTTTACCGCCAGCCGTTCCCGGGACCGGGACTCGGTGTACGCTGCACAGGCGCCATCACACGTGACCGCCTTGAAGCACTCCGCGAAGCTGATGCAATCGTCCGCGAGGAGATTGGGAAGCTCCCACAGACACCATGGCAGTACTTCTGCGCTATTCCTGACATGCAGTCAACAGGCATCAAGTACGTGAACGGAAAGGGCGAGCGTTACATGGGCTGGGCCTGCGTCATCCGCGCCGTAAACACAACAGACGCCGTAAAGGTAACTGTTCCTGAAATCCCGTTCACATCTCTCTGTGCAATGCGCGACAAGATCGTCCAGATTCCTGGCATCAACCGCGTTCTCTGGGATATCTCAGAAAAGCCAGTAGCAACAATAGAGTGGGAATGATAGAAAGTCCCGATGGGACTTTCTTTCTGAGAAACGATTGCTCGCCAAAGGGCTCGCATTATTTTGCTACGCAAAATAACCTATCGTTTCTCGGGATAAACCGCTTTTCTTAAGATTAAGGTTAGCTAAGAGCTCCGCTTTGGGCGGGGCTTTTTTTGTGTACATAGAGAACCGTCCCCTAGTCCATACAGAGGACCTTCTTCGCATAGAAAACCGTCCCCCAGTCCACTACAATTTGAAGTATACATAACAACATTCTTTTGAGAATATCGTTTATATAGGTTAAAATGAATGGAGTGTAGAAGTTTCCGGAAGATGAGGCTGGAAAGGTAGGAATTGGAATGAGCAAATATTCAAAGTTATGGGAATATGTAAAATCTCAGGAAAGCGATTCTTTGAAAGCATCTTATGATGAAATTGAAAAGATTGCCGGTGTGGCTATAGATCATTCCTTTTTGACTTATAAGATAGAGCTTCTTGAGTTTGGATGGTCAGTGAGAAAAATCCATATGAAAGAAAAATGTGTGGAATTTGTACGGAGGAATGATTAAAAATGATTATCATAGTAACTGGCACTACACATACAGGAAAGACCCGCTACGCCCAGAAGCTGATGGAAAAGCTTCATATCCCGTACATTTCGCAGGACCACATCAAGATGGGTCTGATCAGGAGTGGCTACACCAGCTTGTCGCCGGACTCGTCTGATGCGGATATGACGGCATTCCTTTGGCCTGTGACCAGAGAAATCATAAAAACCGCTGTTGAGAACAAACAGAACCTGATAGTGGAGGGGTGCTATATCCCTTTCACATGGAAGACTGACTTTGATGAAGAATACCTGAAGGAAATAAAGTTTATCTGTCTGTGCTTCAGCGAAAGATACATCACGGAGCATTATCAAGAAATCATGAAATATGAGGGCATCATTGAAAACCGTATTGATGACGGGTATTGCACTCAGGATTTACTGAAACGTGAAAACGAAAGATTCCGCCAGGGGTGCATGAACAATGGTCTGCCATTTGTTCTGATAGACGATGACTATGAGCAGACTGTAGAGAGTATTTGTTTTTTGTGAGCATAGAGAACCGTCCCCTGGTCCCAGCTTTTATTTGTTTTTAAGAAGGGCCATTCCTTCTGCTATTGCTGCAACAGTTGTAAGAATGCAGGCTGCTATGACTATCAAAGACTTTACCTGATATACATGACTGCATCCAATTATTAAGGGGATTATAAAAACAATTCCACCGCACACTTTATTCAATACAGAATGAACAGTCTTCAGTTCATGATATTTTATATATCCTGCGACGTGGCTTCCGATTTTTATTAGTGCAATGACGCCAATCCAGAGCCACAACCATAATGGAAAAACAAAGGCGTTCAGGAGTTTTACGGCAATTGAAATTGCAAAAATAAAATCTGCGACAGTATCAAATTTAGCGCCAAAAGCCGATTCTGTACCTGTTTTCCGGGCAACGGTTCCATCGATTGCATCCGTAAATCCTGCAAGCAGATACAGCGCATAGTACCATCCAGAAAATGGTGGAAAAAACAGGATCAACAGACCACAGAGTATCCGGATGCCGGTCAATATGTTTGCCAATGTATCCTCCAACGGAAGTCGGACTAGAGGAGGACTAGAGAACCGTCCCCTGGTCCCCGTTGCGTTGATATCCTCCTTTAAATCGCGCTTCTATAACTCTACTCGAGCCGTATTCATCTGTCCAGTTTTCTTTTTCGGAAACCTTTACGCCATTTTCATACCAACCATCAAAGCAATATCCTTCATCGGGATATGCGTAGTATGTCTGCTGCCATTCGCCCGTTTCCTTCCACTGTGCATTATACACCGGATTGAATTTCAGGCCGACGCTTCCACCGTCTCCTGCGTACACCTCAAGCGGAAGGGGCTCATCCCTTTGCGGCGCCAGAGAGCGGATTGATTTCATCGGGTTTCCTGTCGCGTTAAGGTGGCGGAGCAGCGGATTTGCCCGCGTATCAAGGCTGGTAATCCGGTTGTTGTGGCAGTAGAAATACTTCAGCTTCTGATTATGGGAAAGGTCAATTTCAGTAAAATTATTGTCGTTGATATACAGTTCCACAAGCTCGGGATTCTTTGAAACGTCCAGTTCTTTCAATCGGTTCATTCCGGCGTCAATTCCTTGACAGCGTGGCATTTCAGAGACGTCTATCGTTTCAAGCAGATTGTCCTGCACTCCGAAAATACGCATTGCAGGCATGTTCTTTGACTTCACCGCAGTGATTTTGTTGTGGTACACATCGAGGAAGACCATATCCGTGCAGTCGGAAAGGTTCAGTTCACCAGTCAGTTCACAGCTTCGGAGGTAAATTTCAAAGCTTTTCAGCGGATACACGTCCTCGTTGAAAATGTGAATGCCGAAACCGATGATCTTGCCGTTCTCCGTAACAATTCCGCTCGGAATACCGTCTTCCGCTGCTGTGCTGTCTACAGCTTCCACGCTCTTGTTTTTGTCAGTCGTTTCCACGCGCCGCAGAATTTTCTGATGCGTACGAACCTTTTCAAGATTTGTCACACCGTTTTCGTCCGCAGAATTGTAAAAATCAATCAGTTGCTGCAATGTATCTGCCATGTTTCACCCTTTCCTGTTCGAATATATATAGAGAACCGTCCCCTAGTTCCTGTTGTTATTTAAACGCAAGAAGATTTCCCAGTTTGATTGTAAAGCCTATTTTTCCATACATCTCTAGATCACAGTCGGCGCACCCAACGGTCAGGGATTCCACACCGCTGTTTTCGTAAGCAAAATGAACAAGTTCGCGGGCAATTCCTTTGTGTCTGTATCCTGGAAGAATATAAAAGTCCTCAAAAACTCCGCTGATGCCATAATTAAAAGTTGAGAATCCCTTTGATATAGAGCAACATCCGACAAGTTTATTATCATCCCATGCGCCGTAAAACTCAATGGAGCCTTCTTGCATGGCTACCGTCAGGCGGTCAATTGCTTCCATAGGAGGTTGTTCCTCACCGATTTCCTCTTTATATGCCAGTTGTAATTGCCACAGATTATGTATTTGTTCTGTTTCAATTTTACTATAGTTCATCTTCATATCTCCTGTATTCCCTTTCTTGGTTGCGGACTTTTGTCCAGTTATGCAAACTCCTGTTCCCAGGGCTACAGGAGCAAACTAGAGAACCGTCCCCCCCGATTCACTTCGAGGACTAGAGAACCGTCCCCTGGTTACACTATATACGTGATATGAATCTGAAAGAGCGAGCCAGGAAACAGTGATGTTGCAGGAACTGTGGGATTATCCTGTGGCGGAAATAAAGGGGAGATAGAGTATGCAGTTCAGATTGCCGGAAGAAAAAGACGAAGAAGCGCTCAAGGAGTACGTGCAGGAGCATTACGACAATGGCGAACAGGGCATATCCGCGAGTATGGGCCTTCCCGTAATGGAGTATGCTGACTGGCTTACTAAAATACGCTCGAATGCGGATTCAGGCACTCCTGAGTGGGGCAGATCCATTGTTTTCGTGTGCCTTGAAGGGGATAGAATCATCGGCCTTCTGAGCGTGCGCTACGAGCTTCCGAAAGATTTATCTGACAGCATAGGTGATGTGGGTTACGGCGTGCGGCCCTCTGAACGCAGAAAGGGATATGCCACAAAAATGCTCGAGTACGCTCTTTCTGTCTGCAAAGAGAAGGGCATGAAGAAAGTCATCCTCGGCTGCTACAAGGACAATATCGCATCCGGTGCGACAATCAGAAAATGCGGCGGCATCCTGATTGCAGAAAACGAGAATTACCAGGAAGGCAAAGTCAGCCAGTACTACGCAATCGAAGTGTAAAATCTACGCGTTCAGAAAGCAATCCCCGCCCGAGCGCATCCCCGTAAAAAAAAGCAGATATGCCTTATTTAAAGAAAGGAGGGGTGGGAGACTGCCGTACGGCTGGGGCTGTGTGGCGTCCGGAGGCGCTGCTGGCATGGCGCAGTATCGGCAGGTATACGCGTTCACCCTGCCGCCGACTGTGACAGGACAGCTGCGCCGGAAGGACGACGCATAGACACAGACGGCAGGCAGGTTCCCACCCCTCCGTTCATTGAGAAAATCAGATGTTTTTTAAAAGCAGATAGAACCCGTTGAGTTTTCCGAAGGAAAACTCAAAAATCAACCGTTTGCGGTTGATTACTGCATGCTCTTCAGGTACTTCTTGTTGAGTCCGCTGTAGAAAATGAGCGTGCAGGTGAGTGACGCAGTTTCTGCAATCGGGAATGCCCACCAGACGGCGTTTACGTTGCCGGTAAGTGAGAGCAGCCATGCGACCGGCAGCAGAACGACGAGCTGGCGGATGAAGCTTACGATCATGCTCTTTACGCCTTCGCCAAACGCCTGCAGAACTGAACCGAAGATGATGCAGATTGCGGCAATCGGGAAGTGGACGGCGATGATGCGCAGGGCCGGAATGCCCATGTAAAGCATCTGCTCTGACGCATTGAAGAAGCCGAGGAGCCAGCCTGGAAGAAGCTCGAAGATGAGCGTTCCGACTGACATGATGCAGAATGCGGATATGGTTCCCACGAGGACAGCTCGCTTGATGCGGCTCTTCTTCCGGGCACCGAAGTTGTAGGCGATGATAGGAACGACGCCGTTGTTCAGACCGAAAATCGGCATGAAGATGAAGCTCTGCAGCTTGAAGTAGACGCCGAATACAGCGATTGCTGTTGATGAGAAGGTACCGAGGATCATGTTCAGGATGTAGACCATGACGGAACCTACTGACTGCAGCAGGATTGACGGAACACCGACTGAGTAAATCCCCTTGATGATGCGGCCATCAGGCAGCAGATTCTTCAGCTTGAAGTTGATATCCTTGTTGTATTTCAGGTTCAGGATAAGCGATGTAATCATTGCGGCGAACTGGCCCATGACGGTTGCGATTGCGGCACCGGCAATGCCCATTTTCGGGAAGCCCCAGTAACCGAAAATCAGGAGCGGGTCGAACACCAGGTTGAACGCGGTGCCAACAAGCTGTGACGCCATGGAAAGGCCGGTGCGTCCTGTTGAGGCAAGCAGGCGTTCCAGTGTGATTGAGCAGAAAACGCCAAGACACCAGATCATGCAGATAGAAAGGTAGGTGACGCCGTACTCAATGATTGCCGGATTGTCTGTCTGTGTTTCAAAGAAGAAGCGCGGAATGGTAAAGCCCAGAATGATGAATACTACTGCGCTTGCGGCAGAAAGGAACAGCGAGTTTCCTGCGCATTTATCGACATCCTCCTGGTTTTTCTCACCAAGGCGGCGTGAAAGCAATGCGTTGACACCGACTGCAGTACCGACTGCAACGGCTATCATCAGGTTCTGGATAGGAAAGGCGAGGGAAACTGCGGTGAGCGCATCTTCTGAAATCTGGGCGACGAAGATACTGTCGACAATGTTGTACAGTGCCTGTACGAGCATTGAAATCATCATCGGGATGGACATTGAGAAGATGAGTCTTCCGACGGGCATGGTGCCCATCTTGTTTTCCTGAAGCTGAGTTGCTGCTGAATCTGACATGTGGAAATCCTTTATCTGTAGTATTTGTGCAAAATGGATGTGAGCATAGTAACAGAAAATAAATAAAATGTCACGGGATGTCAGAAAATGTCAGAGGACGCAGGAAGTTGGGACTAGGGGACGGTTCTCTCATACTTTAAGTGCAATCATATGATGAGAGAGTGTGAATCCTAGCGCTTCGTACAGGGCAATTGCGTTTGAATTGGAACTGGATACGGTCAGTCTGACTGTTTTTCCAGCCATGTTGCTTAACGCAGCCCGGATGAGTGTGCGTGCAATTCCCTTCCCCCTGTATTCAGGGACAACAGCGATAAAATCGATGTAACCTTCCTCCTTCTCATATGCAATATAACCGGTAACCATACCGTCATCTCTGTGTACAAGGATGTCATATTCTTCTGGAAGACGCGCTGCGTTGGCGTATGCATCTGGAAAAAGCCTGTCGTGAAGGGCAAGTGAATCTGTCTTTGCGTCGTAGACAGCGGTTTTATGCGTTTCTTGTTTTCCTGTTGTTTCAGCAGCGTCAGTTTTTTGTGGAACAGATATTTCCATGGAATACTCTTCACTCAGTACAGTGAAGTGCTTACACAGTTCATTTTTTGGGGAAAGAAACAGAAGGACATCATATCCGGGGAAGTCTTCTTTAATCTTATGGATAAGCTTGAGCCTGGCTTCTGTTGAACCGAACGGTCCTGAAACCTCAACAGTCTGCTTATCTGCTACAGAATCAGCAATAGCACATGCTGACAGTTCATGCATTTCATCAAACAACACATAAGGAACAGCTCCTTCTCTGACAAGTGCAGCAGTTTCATCCCTGTCATCGGGAAAGTAGAAGCTGCGTTGATCATCGTGCCCGTTCATTTCCATCATGAAATCAATGAGCGATTCTGTCAGTGCTGAGGTCTGTATACCGCTGTCCATCTGTTCCTCCTGGCTGAGACCAGAGAACCGTCCCCTGGTCCCAGAAAAATCCAGGGCCACGGATGGCCCTGAAAAGCAAGGAGTATTGAGCACAACTTGCTGTGCTCAATACTCGGGAAGGTAGCCAGCATGGACGCTGGCTACCGGCGAGAACCGTCCCCTGGTCCCAGTTTTATCGCAGTATGAGGGCGAGCGCTTCCATATCCTCGTCGCGGGTGACGGTGAGCGTTCTGTCTGAAAGCATTGCGCTTATACCGGTGCCCTTGTACTCTCCGACGATGCCTTCTTTCAGTGATGCGGCAACTTCTTCCGGCAGGTCAATCGCAAACGAGCGCGGTGCGTTGTCAAACACGTGCACCGTCAGGTACGTGACGCCGCCGCCCTGCCGCAGAATGCCCTGCCAGCCTTCGAGCTTACGGGCAGCGGGGCCGCGGTCGCCGAAGAACCAGGTGTAGCCATCTTTTATTGCCGGTACAATCCGCTTGTAGAACGTGATGCCCTCATCAATCTTTGCCCACTGCTCTTTTGTAAGCTCAGTCACGTCGCCAGAAAAGCACATGCGGCCCAGGAACGTAGCCGCGACAGAGTAGGCGAGCCGCTTGAGCGAGTCGGTCTTTCTGATGACGCACCAGATCTGGCTCTGGCGGGGCAGTATCGTCCTGTGGAGTGCTGCGGCGATTACCGGAATGTTCGTGCATTCATGCGCGTCACTGAACGAGGCCTGGCTTACGAGCGACATCATGAGCGGCTCTGTCTTGTGGCCACCGGAAGCGCAGTTTTCTATGATAAGGTTTGGAATGTCTTTTTTCAGGGCACGCACAAAGTCGAGCGATGCTTCCCTGTCCTGCCTCAATCCTTCACCAAGTGATTCCGCGCCGTCACAGCCAAGACCGTACGTGTCGTTGTAATCCATCTTGATGTACTCAAAGCCGTACTTTTTGAGCGTGCCGTTCACGCGTTCCGTGAGATATGCTTTTACCTCAGGCTTCCGCATATCGAAGAAGCGCCTGTTCTGTGTCTCAAGCACCAGGCCGTCGCGTTTCAACAGCAGTTCTTCCTGATTGTAGATGTGGGCGAACTTGCCGATGTTGTCTATCTCAAACCAGATGCCGGCCTTCATGCCCTTGTCGTGAATCTTCTTCGTCACGGCGCCGAGCCCGTTCGGGAAGAGCGTATCAGACGGGATGTAGTCGCCCATCGAGTTGCCCCAGTCCTTGCCATCTTCAAGGAACCAGCCGCAGTCTACGACAAAGTACTCAATGCCGTGACCGTCAATCGCATCAAGAATGTCGGTGATGTTCTTTTCAGACGGTGTGCCCCATGTCGTGCAGTATTCGTTGAACATGACAGGCAGGCTTTCTTCGGAAGCGGGGTTAAGAGCGAGGAACTTTTTGTTCCATGAAGTCAGACGCTGACAGGCGTCATCAACGCCGCGGGTGCTGGCTGTCAGAATGGCAGTTGGCGTCGTAAAGCTTTCGCCTGGGGCAATGGTCTTTATCCAATGTCCGAATTCGCGGTCGGCAAGTCCGCCTGAGAAGTTGAAGCCCGCGTCACGGCGGTAGAACTCCATCTGCCAGGAAGACTCAATGGCAAGAGATGCCGCCCACACGACGCCAGCCTCTGTGTCTTCAAGTGCGCCGAACGGGGCGAAGGTGCGGACCGGCATGGTGCCGATCTGTCCGTAGCGGATTGACTTTGCGGGCCAGTACGCCCACGCAGGTTCAAGCTGGAGCGACTCAGCGGTCTCACTGATGAGCCAGCCTTCGTCACTCCACTTGCTGCGGATGCGGTGGATCTTCACCTTGTTATGTGATTCGCCTTCAGAAAAAGGCGTTATGTTGCTGAGACTGAAACTGGAGAGCAGTTCCAAAGAAGCGTCCCCTGGTGCGGGGATGATGTCGTGAACCAGAGAACCGTCCCCTGGTCCAGTAACTAGAGAACCGTCCCCTGGTCCCAGAGAACCGTCCCCCAGTTCCCCGTTAATGAACGTGGTCTTTGAATCAACGCACGGCTCTCCTTCCGTGAAGCCGAGTGTGTGAATCCATGTGTGATGCGCGTCATCTGCAAGGATGGTGTCAATCTCGGTGCGGGGCTTGCCGCTTATCTCATCCGTGAGCTTACGTACATCCTGCTTTACCAGGTGCATGTGGTCCACGGTGCCGCTGTTTCTGAGCGTAACGCCGCCCGAATAGCCGGTCGGATACTGGTCACCGATCAGCTTACACTGGACAAGGCAGTCTCCGTTTGATTTTTTTAGTTCTACAACATCACCGAGCTTTGAAGTCGGGATGAGGTCCAGGACAGGTCGTCCATTTTCTTCAATGATGTACCGGGCGGTCAGGTCTCCCAGTGTAAATGTATTGGATATGTGCTTTTCCATAGAAATAAGTATACCGTCTTTTTAAAATGTTGTGGTATACTTTTACCGTGTCAGGAGAGTTTTCTGGAATAATCTGGAAGGATAGTGAAAATGGTAAATGATGAACCTGAAGTACCGTGGGCAGATGAAATTCCTGCTGGTGCATTCATCACAAAAGGACCGACATTTAAAGTCGGTGAATACTTTGACAGATTTCATATGGATGTATTTAGGGGAACTTCTGCCGGTGACCTGAGGTATTATTTCTATGACCCGACAGAGCACGGATATCCGGAAAAGGAGGATTATCCGTTAATCATATTCCTGCATGGTGTATCAAACTCGCTGGAAGGGGATGTGTGCATCAACTATACCGGTGCTGAATTTTTTGCAACCGATGAATATCAGGCTGATTTTGGTGGCGCGTATCTTCTTGTCCCTCTTGCAAATGAAAAAAACGATGATAAAGGAATGCGTGGCTTTTGGGGCGATGAATACACGGTTCCGCTTTATGATTTGATACATGATTTCATCAAGGAAAAGACTCCGGGTGTGGGAAAGAAAATAATCATAGGCAATTCAGCCGGCGGACTTATGGCATTCAAAATGGTCACGCAGTACACGGATTCTTTTGATGCGCTTCTTCCTGCAGGAAGTGGTGCCGTTCCTGATGACATAATCCTTGATCGTTATGATGAAAAGGGCATTTACCTGTTCATTGCCATGAGCATGCATGATGAACTGCATGATTTTGATGTTGAGCTTGGACCTCGTCTCAGCCGGCTCAGACGGATGAAACACTGTGTGCTTTTTACGCCTGATTGGACTTACAGCGGTGATCACTGCATCCAGTCAATATATGTCAATCTGGAAATGGGACAGCATTGCATCATCAATCCGCTTCATGCAAACCTGAAATTCGATGACGGTACTCCTATGGATGAAAAGTTGCCGCGTGGTGTCACCGGATGGATTGATGACGTTATTCACAATAGATAATCCTTTATAAGACGGAGGATGAAAATGACAGTCTCTGTGTTGTGTGAGTACATGAAAAATCCCTGTGGCCTGGATATGGAAAAGCCCCTTTTTTCATGGAGTCTTGAAGGCATCGATGATGACATCGACAGCTGGCGCATCGTGGTTTCCAGAGATAAGTCGCTTTCTGACCCGCTTTGGGACAGTGGCCCCATTCATGAGAAAAACGCGCTTTCCGCAATCTATGCTGGAGATCCTCTTTCAAGCGGCGTTACATACTTCTGGCTCGTTGAGCTTTCCAGTGGCGGTGACCTGCTTCGTTCTGAGACAGCCACCTTTACGATGGGCCTGCTTCCGTGTGATTCCTGGAAAGCACCCTGGATCGGCGGCATCCGCATCGATCAGGAAAGTTACCAGTACCGTTCTGAGTTTTCCGTAAAGGCTGGGCTCGTTTCTGCCGCCGCGTTCCTTTCTTCTCCGTGTTACAACTGTCTTACCATAAACGGCCGGAAAGCTGATGATTCCGTCCTCAACAACGTTTTTGCAGATTATGCGAAATCACTTTATTACGCGACTTATGACATAACGGCGCTTCTGACAGAAGGCAGAAATGCGGCCGGCGTTCTGACGGGCCTTGGCTGGCACAGTCTCAGGAAAGCTGAGGATGGCATTGGTTGGGGTGACAGCCTTTTCAGCCTGCTTGTCCGGCTGGAGTATGAAGATGGCAGCATCGTCTGGGTTGCAGAAGGCCCCGAAGCATGGAAATTCACGTGTGACGGCCCTGTGCGGAAAAACAGCATTTATAACGGTGAAGTCTACGATGCCCGCATGGAAATGCCCGGATGGGATACCGCCGGCTTTGATGACAGTGCCTGGGCAACGTGCATAGAAAAGGAACCGCCTGAAGGAAAACTCCGTTCGCAGGTTCTTGAGCCCATCCGCGTGGTGGAAGAACTGCCGGTAAAGGAAATAATCAACGTAAAGGATGGCAGCTGGACACTCGATTTCGGAAAAATCTTTTCAGGATGGGTCAGAATCCGTGTCTCCGGGAAGGCGGGTGATGTCATCACCATAAAGCCTGCAGAGGAAATAAAACCCGACGGCAGCGTTGATCCGACGAGCCTCAGAAACGCTCATCCTGAGGATGTGTACATCCTGAAGGGACCAGGGGACGGTTCTCTAGTCGGGGAACCGGGGGACGGTTCTCTGGTTCATGAAGTCTGGGAGCCGCGCTTTACGTACCACGGTTTCCGCTATGCGCAGATTTCGGGCCTTAAGGAACGACCTTCAACTGATATGTTCACCGGTTGCGTAGTCCGGAGTGATGTGACTGAAACGGGCAGTTTCTCCTGCAGTGACAGAACTGTCCAGGGCTTTTACGACATTGTCCTTCAGACTGAGGGATGCAACCTGCACGGCCTTCCGACTGACTGTCCGCAGCGTGATGAGCGGCTTGGCTGGCTGAACGACATGACTGTACGTAACGATGCGGCTCTCTACAGCTTCCGCTTATATCAGCTGTATGCGAAGTGGCTCCGCGACATCCGTGATACGCAGGGAAAAGTGACTGGCGCCGTTACGGATACGGCTCCGTTCATGCGCTATGGCTTCCGTCCGGCAGATCCTGTAAGTGCGAGCCTCATCGTCCTGCCCTGGAATCTGTACATGCAGTATGGCGACACGCGCATCCTGAGTGAAAACTATACCGCTGTCGTCCGCTGGGTTGAATATATGCTCCGTAACTCTGACGACATGATTGTCCGCTTTACCAGTATGGGTGACTGGGCGCCTCCGGTAAGCGAGACGGATCATGACAGCACGGGTGGTGGCGCCCTTTCTCTGAATACGCCGCCACGCCTTATGAGTACGGGCTTCCTCTATTACGGCTGCTCTCAGATAGCGCGCATGGCCCGTGTTCTTGGAAAAACTGAAGATGAAGCACGCTGGTCTGAGCTTGCGGAAAAAGTCCGCTCTGCTTTCAACAGGGAGTTCTTCCATGCTGATGGTGAATACTACGCGACGAATTCGCAGTCATCGAACGTTCTGCCGCTTTTCCTTGGCATGGTGGATGAAGAGCATGTCCCTGGTGTCTTGAAAAACTTCACTGATGACATCGCCCGTCATGGCGGACATCTGACGACAGGTAACATCTGCACGCGCTATGCTGTTGAAGTGCTGTTCATGTATGGAAAGAAAGATGTCGCCTGGCAGCTTCTGACAAACAGGGATTATCCGAGCTGGGGCTACATGCTTGAAAACGGCGCGACAACGCTGTGGGAACGCTGGGAAAAGGTAGAGAAGGGCTCGTTCCAGGCTGCAATGGCGTCCATGTGCCATCCGATGAATGGGGGCGCGGTCGTGACGCTGTACCGCTATCTTGCGGGCATTCAGATGGATGAAAAGAACCCGGGCTGGAAGAACATCATTTTCAGACCGCAGGTTCCGGATAAGGCTGAGCGCGCAAAAGCGGCCGTGAAGACAATCCGCGGAACGGTTTCAAGCTGCTGGGAAAAGAACGGTAGCGCGCTGATTTATAAAGTCACTGTTCCTTCAGGATGTACGGGAACTGTCTGGCTTCCCGGGAAGGATGAGCCTTTATACGTGAAGAGCGGCTGCCACACTTGGAATGTGCAGGATTAAGAATACCTTCCTCTGAATCTGGTAAAACTGAACAATTCATTTTTCTCGTAAGATAAAAGTATTTCTGTGATATTA